>NZ_CBFFRI010000007.1:0-252440 GCF_965644235.1 Sphingobacterium sp. LRF_L2
TCCTTCTGGAATCAGCAGCGGTAAGAGGGCTTTAAAAGAATCGTGCATCTCAACAAAATATCAAGCTGCAAATATCTCATTATTTTTTCTCCTCTCCACAACATTTAAACATGATACTTTTTATTGCCCCCAACAATTCCGATTGATCCAATCAAACATGCCCCTTGACCGTTTCATCTTTAGTAAGATACAAAAAAAGCTTTTCAATTTTCATGAAAAGCTTTCCTATATCATTAATTACTAATAATTTTATTCTTTTTCTACTTGCATATAATTCAGCTCTAGTGGCGTCTTTCTTCCAAAGACCTTCACCATCACCGTAAGTTTCTTCTTGTCTTCGTGAACTTCTTCGATTTCTCCGGTAAAACCATTGAAAGGACCGTCGTTCACTTTTACTGTTTCACCAACATAGTAAGGAACATTCATGCTTTCTCCCTGCTCGGCCATCTCGTCCACCTTACCTAAGATACGGTTAACCTCCGCCGGACGTAATGGTATTGCATTCCCGGCTTTATCACCCAAAAATCCAATAACACTATTTAAATTTTTGATAGCATGTTCAATTTCCCCATCCAATGCCGCTTCAATCAAAACATATCCTGGGTAGTAATTACGCTCCTTAGCAACCTTCTTACCATCGCGCATTTGGTAGTATTTCTCCATAGGAATCAATACCTGTGGAACCAAGTGCTGTATACCTAATCGCCCGATTTCAGCTTCTACGTATTGCTTTACCTTCTTCTCTTTTCCACTAACGGCACGAACTACATACCATTTCAACGATTGATCTGCCATAAAATTTTATTGATAATTAGGAGGTAATTCCGTACAACAATTCTAACACATTGCTTGACGCTTTATCCATAACGAATACAACTAACGCAATAAGGATAGATGCTACAAGTACTACCACAGCCGAACTCTGTAACTGAGACCAAGTTGGCCAAGTTACTTTCTCCGTAACTTCGACATAAGAGTCTTTAAAAAAATCAAGTACTTTAGCCATTTTTAGTTTACCTAAATTATTTTAGCACGGGCACCAGGACTCGAACCCAGACCAAAGGTTTTGGAGACCTTCGTTCTACCTTTAAACTATGCCCGTGTAGAATTTATTTTACTGATGCAAATATAGTGTTTAAGCACTATTAGAGCAAATATTATTTATCTTTTTTTTACTTTTCTAACTATAAAAGCTAGAGAAAAAAACAAGCTAATTAGCCTCAGCTAATTAGCTTGTTTTATATTGTAGTATAATCCAAAGATTACGCTAAGATTTCAGTTACCTGACCAGCACCTACTGTTCTACCACCTTCACGGATAGCGAAACGTAGACCTTTTTCCATAGCGATAGCGTTGATCAACTTCACAGTGATAGTGATGTTATCACCAGGCATAACCATCTCAGTACCTTCTGGTAAAGAAATTTCACCTGTTACGTCTGTTGTACGGAAATAGAACTGAGGACGGTATTTGTTGAAGAATGGAGTGTGACGACCACCTTCAGCTTTTGACAATACGTAAACCTCAGCTTTGAAATCTGTGTGAGGAGTTACTGTACCTGGTTTACAGATAACCATACCACGACGGATATCAGTTTTCTCAATACCACGTAACAACAAACCTACGTTATCACCAGCCTCACCGTAATCTAAAATCTTACGGAACATCTCAACACCTGTAACTGTAGATTTCAAGTTCTCAGCACCCATACCTAAGATCTCAACTGGATCACCAGAGTTGATTACACCTCTTTCGATACGACCTGTAGCAACTGTACCACGACCTGTGATTGAGAATACGTCCTCGATAGGCATCAAGAAAGGTAATTCTGTCAAACGTGGAGGAATTGGAATGTAGTTATCTACAGCATCCATTAATTCCATGATTTTGTCAACCCACTCAGGCTCGCCATTTAACGCACCTAAAGCTGAACCTTTAACTACTGGAATATCATCACCTGGGAATTCGTAGAATGATAATAATTCACGAACTTCCATTTCTACTAAGTCTAATAATTCCGCATCGTCTACTAAGTCAGTTTTATTCATAAAAACAACTAGAGCAGGTACACCTACCTGGCGAGCCAATAAGATGTGCTCACGAGTTTGAGGCATAGGACCGTCAGTAGCAGCAACAACGATGATAGCACCATCCATCTGAGCAGCACCAGTAACCATGTTTTTCACGTAATCGGCGTGACCTGGACAGTCAACGTGCGCATAGTGACGGTTAGCTGTTGAATACTCAACGTGTGCAGTGTTAATTGTGATACCACGCTCTTTTTCTTCAGGAGCAGAGTCAATTGAATCAAATGAACGAGCTTCTGACAAACCTTTATCAGCTAATACTTTAGTGATAGCGGCTGTAGTAGTAGTTTTACCGTGGTCAACGTGACCAATAGTACCAATGTTTAAGTGTGGTTTACTACGGTCAAATTTCTCTTTTGCCATGTTTATGCGAATTAGTAATTATAAAATATTTCTTAATTAATCCTTTACAAAAGTAAAAAACTTTTTTGTTATACGAGCCAAAGATGGGATTTGAACCCACGACCTCTTCCTTACCAAGGAAGTGCTCTACCCCTGAGCTACTTCGGCTTTCCTAAAAGCTTATCTACAGATAAATGCCCCCACCTTATTTTAGATATTTTCACCAAAAAGACAGAGACTTAAATCAAATATTAAAAAAAATGAGCGGAAGACGGGTCTCGAACCCGCAACCTATAGCTTGGAAGGCTATCGCTCTACCAATTGAGCTACTTCCGCTTATTGTTCGAATTCCGAGTAAAAATTCGAACGGTTAAAAAAAGTGTGGAGGGAGAAGGATTCGAACCTTCGAAGCCGAAGCAACGGATTTACAGTCCGTCCCATTTGACCGCTCTGGAACCCCTCCAAACCTGCAAATTTCTTTGCATTTTAGAGCCTCTTATCGGAATCGAACCAATGACCTACTGATTACAAGTCAGTTGCTCTACCAGCTGAGCTAAAGAGGCGAATTATATTTTAAAAAACTCTCTTTCTAAGAACGTCTATCCTTTCAGATAGCGAGTGCAAAAATCTAATTTTGTTTTGACATTTGCAAGTTTTTTAAAAAACTTTTTTTTATCGTGTTAAAGAACTTTTCCAATCTTCCTCAAACATCACAACCGTGTTTGATTTTGATGATGCAAAGATAGCGACTCCTTCGAAACTTCAAAACTATTTACGAAAAAAAAACGCTGTTTTTTACCATATACTTGATATGCAATGAAATAATTTACATCTTGCACCGCCTTTAAAAGGCAGCATATACTTACATATTCATGAATTTCGATTTTACGATTAAGAAAACACTTTATTTCGCGCTCATTTTTAATTTAATTTTTACAATTTCCACCCATGCACAAGAAGGCAATCTAGTAAAAAGAGTAATCAATAAATTTTTATCATCCGAAAAAGATTCCACCCGTTCGGCGAGTCTTATCCTTCTCCCTGCTGTTGGATATGCACAAGAATCAGGACTTGAATATGGAATTGCAGGTACTTATAACTTCTATCTAGACAAAGCTGACCTAGCAAGCAGAACATCGAACGTCACGTTGATTGGAACACTGACGACAAAACAACAAAAGAATATCAAACTATTAACGGACATCTGGACTAAAAAGAATAAATATCATATTTTATCGGAGTTACGTTACCGTGATTGGCCTTTCAATTTTTATGGATTAGGCGCAGATACCTGGGCAGCAGATGAAGACTTTATCGAACAAAAGCTTATCCGTGCAAAGATAGATGTAGAAAAAAACATAGCTTCGAACCTCTATGTTGGCGTAAATAGTAGTTTTGAATATTTCAAATTTAACGATCGTGAGTCTGGCGGCATTTTTGACAGCCCAGAGGTCTTAGGCAAAACCGGAGGCCGTTATGTTTCCTTGGGAATATCCACATTATACGACAACCGCAACAATACAACGTATACAACCGTCGGCATATATTCCCGACTGAAATATGCTTATGCGCCCAATTTTTTCGGAAAGGACAACTATCAAGGAAGTCAATTAGAAGCTGATATAAGAGCCTTTCATCCTTTATCCAAGACACTAACGATTGCCGGTCAGATCCTATACCGAGGCACATTTGGAAAAAACATTCCTTTTTATGCTTACCGGGACCTCGGAGGTGATATGACGATGCGCGGCTATTATTTAGGTCGTTATAAAGACCGTAATTATGCCACCGCCCAAGCAGAACTTCGTTACAGATTTATGCCTCGCTTTGGTATCGTCGGGTTCGCTGGATCAGGAAGCACGTTCTCTGAGCAGCACAATATTCGTTTCGTACCGAGTTTTGGTGGTGGTATCCGTTATTTTTTCAGCTTAGAACATAATAGTACAATTCGTTTTGATTATGCCTATGGCGAAAAAAGACCTGGAGAATCTAGACAATCTGGATTTTACTTAAGTATTAGCGAAGCCTTTTAGATTGGTCTATCCCCCTATGAGGTCTCTTTTTCACGCGTTATCCAATAAGGATAACGCAATACAAAGTTTTCTTTTTGCTGGCCTTTTCTTTGCATCAGGACGCCAAAATGAAATAAGTTAATGGAAACGACCACTGCAGGATTATGGATCAATCTATCCCATTTTTTTTTGCTTTTTGTCGGCTCATGGATAACGACAATCTTGCCGGCACGGACTGCTTCGATAATTTCTTCCTCCGACACAGTTCCTAGGTCAGCCCATAAGGCTTCGTTATTTTCAGAAAATGGAAAATACGCTATAGACCTTATGTTTAAAAACGAAAGTAAATCCCTCAACAAAAATTTATAGCACGCCGAAAAATCAAATGGAAACTCCACAGGGGCAGCTTTGTAATCATGGGTATAGATCACATTTTCTGTAAGTCCGTAAACAAAAGGAGAATGTGTACCATGCCTGCTATTAGAAATAAAAAAATGTTTAATTAAAGCCCAATTATAACATAACATGCTGCAAAAATAATATTTTGATCTTGCTTTAAGGCTGAAATTGAAGTATAAAGGAACTACCTTTCCCCTCCTCACTCTCCACAAATAGATTGCCTTTATGTAAGAGCATAATCTGTTTACTCAATGTAAGTCCCACCCCTGTGCCCGATTTTTTTGTTGTAAAGAAAGGCGTAAAGATCTGCTCCTGTATATCTGCAGGCATTCCACAGCCATTATCTTGTATTTTGATAATCGTATAACCATCTCTATTTATTCCTGCCAAACTAATATATGGACTGTCCACTTGTTTGACCGCTTCTATAGCATTTAGGAGAAGATTGATCAGCACCTGTTCAACTAAATTAACGTCGGCCCGCAAAACAAGCCTCGTATCCTTTAATATAATATCTAAATCTATATTTTTTTGTAGCAGTGTGGGTTCTAACAACTGATAAATATTCTCAAAAAGAACTTTCAATTGAATCTCGTCAAAATTAGGCTGATCCACTTTATTAATCAGTCGGTAACTCTTTGCAAATTGAAGCAACCCCTCACTTCGGCGTTTTATGGTATAAATACCAACTTTCAGATCTTCAATATCTTCTTCCCGATGTCCCTGTTCAAGTCGATCGTGCAATGTCTCAGCGAGGGAACTAATAGGCGCTATCGAGTTCATAATTTCATGTGTCAAAACCCTTAGCAGCTTATGCCACGCTTTAGTTTCAGTTTCATCGATAGCTTCATTAATATCCTGATAGACTACTATTCTGAAATTTCCATCCTGTGTATCAAATTCGGAACTATGCATCAAAAGCTTGATCTTGCCGACAGCAGAATTAGCCGTATCCACCTGCTGCCTTCCCGTCTTCATATGGATCGTTTTCTCATACAGGTCTTGATGCCGTTTTGTTAACCCCGCGATATTTCCCAAATGTGGTGTCTTAAAAAGCTGCTTGAACGCATCGTTAATCCAAATGACTTTTCCCGTATCAGACTGATAAAAAATAATGGCAGAATCCAACATATTGATAACCTTGTTCAGATATTGATGTTGAATCTCCTTATCTATACTAATTTGTTTATATACCTGATTGATTTGATTAAAGGCTGTAAAAAGCTTTCCTTCGACACTTTTTACACGGTTTACAGCAAAACGTCGCGTAAAGTCCCGATAACGCACGGCCTCCGAAAAATCCAATACATGATTGACCAATTTTTGCTCTGCACGAAACCATTGGTAACTCACAAAAAAAAACAGCAGAAAAAGACCTGCAGCGTAGACATAAACTTTCAAAAACAACAAAAAGGCTATCGCTGTCGCTCCTCCCAACATAACCAACACCTTTAAAAAGTAAAAGAAACCAGATCTCCCCATTTAAATGTTGTATTTCTCCATACGACGGTACAGTGCAGCCCTGGTAAGACCTAATTCTCGTGCCGCCTTACTAATGTTTCCTCCATAGCGTTCAATAGCTGATTGAATCGCCTTACGCTCCATTTCTTCTAAACTCGGGTTAGAAATCGTTTGATTTCCAACTGCGGACGCTAAAACCGCATCTTGTTCTATAGGTGAAAACAAAATATCAACTTCTCGGATACTTTGTTCTTCAGCCATTATTACCGCTCGCTCCAAACTGTATTGTAGCTCACGCACGTTACCAGGAAAATGGTAGGATTTCAGCTTTCGCAATGCATCTCCATCTATCCCTTCAATATGCTTATGATATTTCTGGTTATAAAATTTCAAAAAATGATTAGCCAATAATACAATATCATCCCCCCTCTCGCGCAATGGCGGAACTTGAATCTCTACCGTATTTATTCTGTATATCAAATCTTTCCTAAAGCGGCTTTCATCCGCTAAAGATTTCAAGGGTACATTTGTAGCGCTTAAAAGGCGTATATCGATAGGAATACCTTGATACGACCCCAGAGGTGTTACCAACCTATTTTGCAATACCGTCAATAACTTAGCCTGTTGCTGAAGGGTAATATTTCCTATTTCATCAAGAAATAAAGTTCCACCATGTGCCGCTTCAAATCTCCCTTGACGATCTTCTCGAGCATCGGTAAAAGCACCTTTTTTGTATCCGAATAATTCGCTTTCAAAAAGAGTATCTGTCAATGCCCCGACATCAACCTTCACATAAGGCGCTTTAGACCGCAATGAACGACGATGCAAAGCTTGCGCGATCAAATCTTTTCCTGTACCATTTTCACCCAAAATCAGAATATTAGCTTCAGTAGGAGCCACCTTGTCCATCTTATACTGTAAATCTTCCATGATGGCTGATCGCCCCACCAATTCCGATTCTTCGGACGGCTTAACATTGACTTTTTTGCCCCCGGTATCTTGCTTCGCCTCCTCAAAGACCGTGCTCAACGTCTGTAATAGAAGGTCATTCTGCCAAGGCTTTACAATGAAATCGGAAGCCCCCTGTTTTAATGATCGCACAGCCAAATCCACAGCACCATAAGCAGTTATCATAACAACTTTGATCTGCGGATATTGTGTCTTAATCTTCCCAAGCCAAAATATCCCTTCATTTCCAGTATTGATAGCACTCTTAAAGTTCATGTCTAAAAGCACAATATCCACCACTTCTTTTGCTAAGATATTTAAGAGATTCTCGGGATTCTTCTCCACAATCACCTGCTTAACCTTAGGTTTCAAAAGAATACGCACAGCGGTCAAAAGATCCTGGTCATCATCTACTATTAATACAGAAGCCTTTTTCATCGTTTACTAAGATAACTATAAATCCAATGAGCCTGCATAATAGTCATTAATATATTTCTGCAATAACCATTCATATTGTTTGATTAGCAGTTGATTTTTCGTGTTATCTAACTTGTTCTTTGCCGTAAGAAACAATACAGAGTTACTATTACCCGCCTCAAAATGCACCTGTGCTATGCGAAAAGCTTCCGTATAACTTCCTTCTTGATCCAACAAGTTGGATACATTTTTTTGCAGCGTAATCAAACTAAAAACAGCCTTAGCCGTCTCTTCACGGAGATTATTTTCTTGAATTTTTTGGTTCCATTCCGCTTCATTCAAATCCAATTTTGCTAGCTTCACATTAGTCCGGATACTCATCTGACTAAAAATAGGAACGCTAAGTGTCAATCCCGCCCACTTTGATGGATAGCTTTTAAACTGCTTCCAATAATTATAGCCTGCTGGATCCACGCTTGAAAAGCGTGACTCAATTCCTGCAGAAAAAGATAACGAAGGGTAATAAGAAGACTTTGCAACCTGAATACCTTGTTTAGCCTCGTTTATACGCGCTTCAAGCGCTCGAAATTGAGGTAACACCGATAAAGCTTGTTTGTAGAGCAGCTCACGCGAAACGATCCCTTCTCCCAAAGGCAAAGCCAAAGGAACAAGATCTGGCAAAACATCAAGAGACATATTCAATAGAGATGCTAAGCGAGCCTTACAATCGTTTAGCGTCTGTTTGGTCCCCATTAATGTATTCTGCTCCGAACTTGCTTGTCCTTTCAAATCATAATAATCGCCTGGATTTATATCCCCTTCCCTATTCAGTATCTCTGATCGATGAAGGGTCTCCACTGTTACAGCAAGTTGTCCTTCTGCCTGTTTAAGCATATCTTGCGCGGTAAGCACCAACACATATGCCTCAATAACATCTAATTTGAGTTCATTAACAGCAGTTTCAAACTCAAACTTTCCTGCTTCACGTGCACTTGCCTTCATACGGGTATCATGCAAAATGCGTAATCCATTGAAAACAGGAACACTCAGCGACAACGATTGATTTCCAGAGAAATAACTGGATTCTACAAATTGATTAGTCGTACTATTTACACTTCGACCTTGGTTGTAATAATGACTCAATCCACCACTGACTGAAGGCAGACGGTTATATTGCGATTGCTTATAAAGGATTTCATTACGTGATAAACTAATCTCCGATTTTCTCAAATTAGGGTTATTTTTGACCGCAATTTCTATACACGCTGAAAGAGACAAGCTATTCACAGCCTGCCCTCTCCCTGCATGAAAAAGACAACTCAATATAATCGAAGCAAGGATTCTAAATAACATACTCAATATATTTTAGAATCAGCAAACACAGGGCATGCCAAATAAAGAAACAGCTGTATACCAAATACATACAAAAACATTACATTCAAAAATGTCCATTAACGAACAGTCGGTGTACGTAGATGAACAATGTAGCATTCAATAATCCAGCAGTAGAAAAATTTGATCCTGCTATCAAAATAACCCACATATTTCTATAAATCTACGGTTAAAATAATTTCCTTATTTGATCATTCTTCTGCCTTTCTTCGGACCAACTTCTACCTTTCTTCGGTCATCGCTATACTTTTGTTATACTGCCGTTATACTGTTGCTTTACATATGTAACGCGACAGTATAACGGCAGTAAGTAAATAGTAAGTCAAAGGCGGAACAACATCCGAAGTTAGTAGGATGTTGGTTAAAAGTTTGGTAAATAGAATTATCTACACACAGTTGTACGCCACCGAACAAGAACTGTCCACTATCGAACACCCAACAATAGCACAAACAAAACAAGACTCTAAAAATCAGTAAATTACATTATTGGCACAGCTTTCATAGCCATAAATAAAATCGACTTCATATTATGGACAGACCTTTAGAAAAGAAGAAATGGAATACAAAACGTATATTAACGCTTACAGGCGTTATAGGTATTGTCGCATTAATTGGAGCTAGCTATTATTTTACAAGTGGAAATAGCAAATTAAACGTCGATGGAGACAGGATAAGCATCAGCGAGGTAAAAGAAGGAACATTTCAGGAATTTATCCCAATCAATGGAACCGTATTACCGATAAGTAGTATTTATTTGGATGCTTCTGTTGGCGGCCGTGTTGAAGAAAAATATGTAGAAGATGGTGCGGTACTCAAAAAGAACGATCCTATTATGCGTCTGTCCAATACCGATCTGGAACTTAGCCTTGTGAATCAAGAAACACAAGTGTTGAATCTCCTAACACAAGCACAAATTGCACAGACAAACGCACAACAGGTTACTATATCCAATCGCAATCAGATGGCTGAAGTTGAGCAAGCGCTCAAAGAAGCCGAGCGTATATATACGTTAAACAAAAAACTATATACCGAAAAAGCCATCGGTTCTCAAGAATATCAAAAATCTGTCAATGAATACAATTATCAGAAACAGCGTGTGGAGCTTACAAAGCAGATCTTGAAACAAGATGAGGTATCCAATCACCAAAAAGCAACCCAAGATCAAAAAACGTATGAACGTACACAAAGTGCGCTAGAGCTCATGCGGCAAAAGGTGGGAGATCTCATCGTTCGCTCCCCTGTAGATGGTCAACTTACATCCTTTGACGCAGAGATCGGCCAAAACAAAAATGCCGGCGAACGCCTCGGCCAAATAGACGTACTCACAGGCTTTAAAGTCAGAGCAGAAATCGATGAACACTATATTAACCGTATCTTCACGGAACAAGTTGGCCAATTTCTCATTGGTGGAAAAACATACGAACTAAAGATTAAGAAAGTCTATACACAGGTAACCAACGGACGTTTTCAAGTAGATATGGAGTTCGTAGGTGACGCGCCAAAGGGAATTCGTAGAGGACAAACTTTACAGATACGTCTCGCTCTGAGCGATGAAACAAGAGCAATATTACTCGCAAAGGGCGGTTTTTACCAGCAAACGGGAGGCAACTGGGTATTTAAATTAGATAAAAATGGTACAACGGCATACCGTGTCGACATACAATTAGGACGACAGAATCCAGAATACTATGAAGTAATTAGCGGTTTACATCCCGGCGATAAAGTGATTGTCTCGAGCTACGAAACATACGATAAGATCCAAGAATTGAATATAAAAAAATAGTGCCCCTTAACACAAAATATATGATCAAAATAACAAATCTCCAAAAATACTACCGGACAGAAGAAGTCGAGACAGTAGCATTAAACAACTTGAATATCCATGTCAAAGAAAGCGAGTTTGTTGCCGTTATGGGTCCTTCAGGCTGTGGCAAATCGACTTTGCTCAATATCATTGGACTATTAGATGATCTTGATGAAGGCAGCTACCTGTTCAATGATATTGAAGTTGCCAAATTCAAAGAACGCGGTCGTTCAGACCTACGCAAGCATAACATTGGATTTGTATTCCAGAGCTTTAACCTGATCGACGAGCTCACCGTCTTTGAAAACGTAGAGCTTCCTTTAGTTTACACGAATGTCCCTGCTGCAGAACGCAAGCGTCGCGTTGAAGAAGTATTGGAAAAAGTACAAATTATGCATCGCCGCAACCACTTTCCGCAACAGCTATCGGGCGGACAACAACAGCGTGTAGCGGTAGCACGCGCCGTCGTAAATAACCCCAAATTAATTCTTGCGGATGAACCTACAGGAAACCTCGACTCCAACAATGGAAATGAGGTTATGCAGCTCCTAACGGAATTAAATGAAGCGGGAACAACAATAGTCATGGTGACCCATAGCGAACATGACGCCAAATTCGCCGATCGAATCATTCGCATGTTAGACGGACAGGTCATTATGGAAACAAGTGCGACCTAATAAATCCACACAGTAACCAACTATTAATCTCATAAACCAAACGACAATGAGCAATATTAAATTAATTTTCAGACAACTATGGCGAAACCGCCTCTTTGCGTGTTTAAATGTATTTGGACTTGCCATTGGAATTAGTGCCTGTTGGCTTATTTTCCGTATCGTCAATTATGAATTTAGTTTTGACCAACATCATCCGGAAAGGGAACAGATTTATAAGGTTCATACTTCTTACGAAGAAAAAGATAAATTGGATCATTTTGATGGTGTCCCCGCTCCCTTACCGGCATACATCAAAGAAAACTTCGCAAATATTGAACTTACGGTCCCCGTCTTTAAACAATATTTCGAACGCGTCAGTAATAACGGGGGTACACAAAAAGTAGAATTCGAAGATCAAACTGAAATAATCGGCACAACAGGCGACTACTTCAAAATGACATCTTACGTTTGGTTGGCCGGTGACCAAAGAAATGTATTAAAAAACAACCATGAAGTTATACTGACGGAATCGCGGGCGAAACTGTATTTTCCAAGTATGCCCATAAACCAAATCATCGGACAGACATTGTCCTATGACAGCACTTTGTACAATGTCAGCGCTGTTGTAAAAGATCTGGCTCATCCAAGCAGCTTTATCGGCAAAGAATTTATTCGGGTTCCGGAAAAGGAATGGACAAGCACAAATTGGAACAACTCAAACTCCAACTGGGAACTTTTTGTTAAGGTAAAATCCCCGAATTCCCTTCCCAACTTCATCAAAACAGTCGACAAAAAGGCCTACGAAATGACGCATGCTGAATTTGACAAGTTCGGATTTAAGATGCATATCAATACTATATCTTTAAAAGACTTACATTTTACGCCTTACGCCCAAAATAATGTGGATAAAAAAATAATGTATGGTCTGATTGGTATCGGTATATTTCTTCTCCTACTGGCCTGCGTCAATTACATCAACCTGACTACAGCACAAATCCCACAACGGGCTAAGGAAATTGCCATCAGAAAAACATTAGGCGAAAGTCAAAAAAGAATTACAAAGTCCTTTTTGCTAGAAACGTTTTGCATTACAGCCTTTTCTGTACTTTTATCCTGGCCTTTACTGGTTCTTATTCAAACTATTTTAGCCTCTTATATTCCGGATCAGCTTACGCACTATCCCGATTCCTGGGGAGTGGCTTTATTTTTAACCGTATTGACAATTACAATCACCTTCATTTCAGCAGGTTACCCCATTCTATTAACAAACAAAGTCAAGATTGTTGAAGTCATTAAAATATCGAACACACAAAGCATCAAATTTGGTAGCCTTTCTTTTCGGAAAATACTCATCATTTTTCAATTTCTGATTGCTCAACTGTTTGTTATCTCAACTTGTATCATTGGTCTACAATTGAAACATGCGCTACAAAGCAATCCCGGTTTCGACAAGGATGCAATCATCACCTTACGCTTTCCCAGCAAAAGCTATCAGGACAGCAATGTTGACCCCTTCGTGTTCAAGCAAGCGATTACCCATGTTGCTGGAGTCGAGCAGGCTTCTTTAGGCCACCTCCCCATGAGCATGGACCATTGGGGAAATACCTTATTTATAAAAAGTGATACGGGACAGGTAAAAGTGGATGTACAAGTGAAATTTGTCGATCAGGATAACTTTAAGCTCTATAATTTCAAAATGCTAGCTGGCCGACCATTACAGCTGGCCGACACAAGCACAGGCATCGTTTTAAACTTAGCCAGCATTCAAAAATTGGGTTTTAAATCTGCCGAACAGGCCCTCGGGATTTTTGTGACGTATTCGGACAAACAGCGGCAGATTGTGGGAGTAACCGACAATTTCCACACAAAAAATCACCATGTAGCCATCCAACCGGTCATGATGGTGAGCGCAATTAAAAAATGGGAATTGAACAGGCTCAGCGTCAAACTCAACAATAATTCAGCGACTTGGCCAGAAACGTTAAAGCACATTGAAAAAGAATGGAAGAAGTACTATCCTCAAGCTCCATTCAAATACGACTTCTATGATCAGCAAATTAAAGAACTCTATAGCAGTGACCTCAAGTTTTCGAAGATCATTAACCTATTTACATCGACGACAATTCTGATCAGCTGTTTGGGACTGATTGGCCTGGTTACCATCACCACAATACAACGCACAAAAGAAATCGGCATTCGCAAAGTGTTGGGAAGCACCGTACTCGGGATTGTCGGACTATTATCAAAGGATTATATCAAACTTATACTCATTTCAATTTTGATTGCCACCCCCATTGCATGGTGGGCAATGCATAAATGGCTGGATGATTTTGCCTATAAAATAGACCTATCCTGGTGGATGTTTATGATTCCGGCTGTAGTCACCCTCTTCATTGCGTTTTTTACGATGAGCTACCAATCCATAAAAGCCGCACGAGCGAATCCAGTTGATAGTTTAAGAGACGAGTAAATAACGACATAAAATCACACACCATGATAAAGAACTACATCAAAATCGCCTGGCGAAATTTGATCAAACACAAAATGTATACATTGATCAAAATTGGAGGTTTTGCATTCAGTATTACGGCTTGTATATTAATAGCAATTTACATTCTTCATGAAAAAAACTATGACAACAACTATAAAGATGTTGATCGGATTTTCCGCATAGTAGGTGTTTTCAATGATCAAGGGGTCATCAAAAGAGGAACGTCTTTCCAAGCGCCGTTGAGTAAAGTCATAAAAACGGACCTTCCCGAAGTTGAATATGTAGGCAGAATTTTACCCAATGCATTATTTTACGGTGCTGGTAGTAATCAGGTGTCTACCGAAGACAACAATGAAAGTGTCTATGAAGATGGCTTTACCTATATGGATCAAGAAGTTCTGGACATGTTAGAGTTACCTGTACTATTTGGCAACCGGCAGCAGGCACTGCTTGCCCCGCGGTCATTGGTCATGACAAAGAGCAAAGCTGATAAGCTATTTCCCGGCAAAAATCCAGTTGGAAAAGTAATCTACCTGAATGGCAATAAAGAATCTCCTTACACCATACGCGCCGTTATAGAAGATTTTCCAAGCAACTCACATCTAAACTGTTTTAATTTCTTGCTGACGTTAAAAGATTTCGTTTTCTATCCTGGCGAGCAAGACAACTGGGGAGCGACAAATTACCCTATTTACATCAAATTGCGCCAAGGTACCGATATCCCACAATTTGAGAAAAAACTGACAGCACATATCCAAAAAAATTATTGGATACCAAAACTTAGAGAACTAAATAACGGCAAATCTGCCGATACTTGGGGAACGGTAGAGCTGACTTTACAACCCATTAAAGATATTCACCTCTACTCAACAGGTATAATGGATTATAAACAGTTTGAGCAAGGAGATATCAAATTCATTTGGCTGTTCGGTGCTATTGCAGTTTTCATACTACTTATTGCCTGCATCAATTTCATCAACCTATCTACTGCAAAATCAGCCAACAGAGCCAAGGAAGTCGGACTTCGCAAAGTCATCGGATCTCAACGCCGTGATCTTATCGTTCAATTTTTATGTGAGTCTGTATTATACAGCCTCCTCTCCTTCCTTATAGGCGTGCTCCTTGCGTGGATTACCCTTCCTCTATTTAATCTGGTATCAGGAAAAACTCTTGATTTTCCGTGGTTAAACGGGGTATTCTTCTTTACTATTTTTCTTGCAGCCCTATTTGTAGGAATCCTTGCCGGTATTTATCCTGCCTTCTATCTATCGAGTTTTAAACCAGTATCGGTATTTAAAGGTGAAATTCGACAAGGCTCCAAGAATCCTACCCTGCGGAATGGTATGGTGGTTTTTCAGTTTGTAACATCCGTGATTCTTATCATCTGCACATTTATCGTAAACTACCAGATGAATTTCATTTTGAACAAAAAAATAGGATTTGATAAAGATCAGATTATTGTACTACAGGGAACAGCAACATTAGGCAGCCAATTAAAAGCGTTAAAAGAAGAACTCGGGAAACTCCCTCAAGTAAAATCGGTTTCAATAAGCGACTATTTACCCGTTCAGGCCTCGGGTGTAAAACGTAACGGAAATGGCTTTTGGAACGAAGGCAAAACCCAAGAGGCGAGTCAAAATGGTCAGTTTTGGGGCATAGACGAAAACTACTTAACGACATTCGGTATGCAACTCGTTGCTGGACGAAATTTTTCGAAAGATATCGTTTCGGATTCTTCTGCAGTAATCATCAATGAAACGCTTGCCCGAAATCTCGGACTAAAGGATCCTATTGGAGCACGTATCACCAATGGAACGGTTTACACCGTGATAGGAGTTGTTCAAGATTTCAATTTTGAGTCTTTAAAAGATAATATCGGAGGCTTATGCCTAGCCCTGAACAATAGCCCTACGATGTTGGCCGTAAAACTTACCGGCAAAGACATGGAAACAAACATCCAAGCTTTGCAGCAGGTTTGGGATAAATTTGCACCAAACCAAACGATACGATACAGCTTTCTCGACGAAAGTTATGCAAAGATGTATGTAGACGTCAAACAGACCGGCAACTTATTTACTGCGTTTTCAATCTTAGCTATTTTTATAGCCTGTTTAGGTTTATTCGGATTAGCAGCATTCATGACGGAACAACGGATTAAAGAAATCGGTATCCGTAAGGTACTTGGCGCAAGCGTCGGTAGCATCCTCAAACTGTTGACAAAAGATTTCCTACGTCTGGTGATCGTAGCGAATGTTATTGCATTTCCTGTCGCATGGTGGTCAATGCATAATTGGTTGACTGATTTTGCTTACCGGATCCATATACAATGGTGGTTTTTCTTAGTTGCCGCTGCAGTTTCTATACTTATCGCATTATTTACTGTTAGCTATCAAGCCCTAAAAACCGCTAATAGCAAGGCTATTGATAGTTTACGAAACGAATAAAAACGATAACATAGCGAGGCCCAAGATATAGGTTAATTACCCTGTTAAATTTTAAACGATGATCAAGAACTATATAAAAATTGCATGGAGAAACATTCTTAAAAATCGATTCTTCAGTTTGCTGAACATATTTGGACTCGCCATTAGTCTATGTGTAGCTATATTACTCGTTACCTACGGTCGTCAAGAGCTAAGCTTCAATAAACAATTCGACAAGCAAGAAAACCTATACAGGGTTATCATGCAGGCAAACAGTGAGTATAATTTTGAAAAATGGACCGAGCTGCCGAATGCTGTAGGTCCAGCTTTGCTTGCTGACATACCAGAGATTACCTCCATGGCACGTATCGTTAAACTTGATTTTACAGGATTTGGTTCCATAAGGGCAAACGAGCATAACTATATCGAGCAAAATATTCATTTAGTGGATTCTTCTCTTTTTGATCTTTTCAACTTGAAATTTAGTGAAGGGAACAGCAGAACCGCCTTCCTAAATCCCAAAAGCATTGTTATCTCTGAACAGAAAAAGCAAAAAATTTTTGGAGACCAACCAGCCTTAAATCAAAAATTAATCATCAACCAACGGGACACAGTTACGGTATCAGCAGTCGTCCAAGATTTCCCTAAAAACAGTACCTTTGAAGCCGACTTATTCTTGAATATCATGGACTCTTGGATGGGCAAAAATGTATACTGGTCTAATGCGAGCTACCAAACATTTTGTCTACTTAGACCCGATGCTGACGTGGCTAACGTCGGCAAAAAAGCAACGGCACTGATCGACAAATACGTCCCAAAGGATCACCAATATTACATACGTTTCTTTTTGCAGCCCTTATCGAAAATACATTTGTATTCGGCCGACTTCCGCGACAGTATAACCAAACAGAAAGGCAGTATAACCACCGTACGCACCGTCTTCCTACTTTCTATTCTTATCGTGATCATCGCTTGTATCAACTACATGAACCTAGCGACTGCTCGTTCCCAGAAAAATGCGAAAGAAGTAGGAATAAATAAAGTTTTAGGGGCGCAACGCAGCCAAATAAAAGTTCGCTTTTATATAGAGACTGCAATCATTACATTCTTTGCCATTGTAGTAGGACTAGGTATAGCGTTGGTCGCTTTGCCTGCTTTCAACCAATTAATTTCTGATCAATTAAACATTTCGCAACTTCTTTCTCTAGAAAATAGCCTGCTATGTTTTGGCATTTGGCTTCTAGTGACGCTTGTTGGAGGAAGTTATCCTGCCGTAATGATGTCGAAGATTCCGAGTTTGACACTCATGAAAAAACTCATTATCAATAGTAATCAGGCAAATTATTTACGGAAGGGACTTGTAGTCTTTCAATTCACCTGCTCTAGCATCCTAATTATTGGAGTCATCGTTGTCTCCTTACAAATGCAGCATGTGGCTCAAAAAGATCTAGGCTATGAGCCAAATGGTATTGTGATTGTTCCAATTCGATCCATAAATTCTCCCGAAAAATTTAACAATATTAAAGCATCCATAAGCAACCTAGCGAATACAGATGCTCTAGCTACCGTACAGAGCTATCCTGGATTTGGAGAAAGTGGAAAAACAATATATCGACCAGGAGGGGCAAAGGAAGGCCTTCCGATAAGATCGTCAAGCAGCTATGGCCCTGTTGTTCCCACACTAGGTTTACACCTCCTTGCAGGGTCAGATATACCAGAATTAATCGCAAAGAATGATACAAGCTGCTATATGCTAATCAATGAGGTTATCGCAGGTTATCTTGGCTATAAAAACCCCGAGGAAGCGGTCGGACAGCACGTACAGACAGAAATGTCAACAAATACCATCATTACGGGTGTGGTTCGAAACTTTAATTTCGAAAGTCTCAAAGATGCAGTGGGAGGATATACCTACTACCGGATGAATAATCCAAACGAGGGCTATCGTTATTTCCTTATCCGCCACCATGCTGAAAACATAACCACGTATGTCACACAGCTACGGAGCATATTTGAGCAACAGCTACCCGATGCAGCTTTTGATTACCAATTTTTAGACGATTATATCACTGGTTTTTATACCACAGAATACAAAACAAATAAAATCATTACCACATTTTCGTTCCTTACCATTGGCATAGCATGTTTGGGGCTCTTTGGCTTGATGGCATTTACAGCAGAACAACGTAGAAAAGAAATTGGCGTACGTAAAGTCTTAGGAGCAAGTATTTATAAAATAATCCACATGCTGTCCGTTGACTTTTTAAGTTTAATACTTATCGCGCTACTTATCGCAACACCTATCGCTTGGTGGTTATTATCGACCTGGTTAGATGATTTTAACTATAAAATTGAGATTCCTTGGTGGTCATTCCTTATGTCTGGCTTATTTTCATTAGCCATAGCGCTGCTAACTGTAGGATACCAAGCCTTACGAGCTGCAAAAACAAATCCGGTAGACAGTTTACGTAACGAATAAGGAACAAGCTACAAAATGAGGAAGCCATAACAGCATAATCTCTTTGATGGTCACGAAGCTGTTCGCTGATGTACAATTACTGTTCGAAATCGAACAATACAGAAAAATTAAAAAAACATAAACAACTAAAAAACAAACAGATAAAAACAAGGCTTAGGAATTGTCTACTGTATAATCGCGGTAGATTAACAATAATAAAGAAACGATCTCACGAATAAAGTACAACCATATGGTAAAGAACTATCTAACAATTGCTTGGAGAAACCTCTTAAAAAACAAGGGGTACTCGACTATCAATATCCTCGGTCTAGCGATGGGGCTTGCCTGTTGTCTATTGATTGTATTATATATTCAGGATGAGCTTTCCTTTGATCAATACCATACCAATAAGGATCGGATTTACCGCGTTGTGCATACATCAAAAGAAACGAATACGTTAGCGCGTAAAGAGATCTGGGGAAATGCCCCCATAGGCACAACACTTAAAGCAGATTTTCCCGAAATAGAGAAAATAACCCAGTTCTCTGGGCAGGCATCCATCTTATTTAAATATAAAGAAAAAGCATTTCAGGAAGAGCGTGTTTTCTTCATGGATTCTACCGCTTTTCAAGTCTTCAGCTGGAAAGTCCTGGCTGGAGACCCCACAACAGCTTTAACAGCACCGTATTCGGCTGTTTTAACAAAAAGTACGGCACAAAAATATTTCGGAAATGAAAACGCTATTGGAAAAACACTAGATGGAGGATTGGCAGCAGGAAGAGCAAATGAAGGAATCTATACCGTCAAGGCCATCATTGAGGATATTCCGAGCAACTCACATTTTACGTTCGACGCGCTCCTTTCCATGAGTACATTTAAAAAGAACATTCCCGAATTATTCGAGGCATGGGGATATGTTGATTTCTACACTTACATCCTGGTAGGTGAAAAATTCGATCTCAACCAGTTTCGAAAAAAGATACCAGATTTTCTAAAACGTACACAGGCATTTGCAGAAGACAAATATACATTTGATCTTGAGCCACTATCCCAAGCCTACTTACATTCTGATGCCAGTCGACAACCTGGTGTAACGGGTAACATGCAAAATCTATACATATTCTCGATCATTGCAGTTTTTATACTCGCTATCGCCTGTGTAAATTTCATGAATCTGGCAACTTCAAGATCGATGGAACGAGCGAAAGAGGTTGGCGTCAGGAAAGTGGTCGGCGCTAGTCGGAGCAACCTCATTATTCAGTTTATGTCCGAATCGCTAATGTTGGTTGCCCTATCTGCGGTATTAGCTATCGTCATAGTCTTAATCGTTCTACCCTTCATGGAAACATTCACCGGGAAACAGTTGACATGGCTAAGTCTAATACAATTAAATACTGTATTCGTGTTTTCAGGAATCGTGCTGATCACCGGTATTCTTGCAGCCAGTTATCCTGCATTAATTTTAGCCCGCTTCAAACCGGTCAAAGTACTCCACGGAAAGAGAATTCGAAGCGGGACAACCGGAAGTAACTTACTGCGAAAAACGTTAGTCATCTTTCAGTTCAGTCTTTCCATAGCCCTCATTGCCGGCACACTCATCGTGTTCTCTCAATTAACGCATCTGCAGCACCAAG
Organism: Sphingobacterium sp. LRF_L2; assembly: GCF_965644235.1. Classification (NCBI taxonomy): domain Bacteria; kingdom Pseudomonadati; phylum Bacteroidota; class Sphingobacteriia; order Sphingobacteriales; family Sphingobacteriaceae; genus Sphingobacterium; species Sphingobacterium sp. LRF_L2. Next base: position 20,525 of record NZ_CBFFRI010000007.1, read on the forward strand.
ACCTGGGATTTCAAACCACACAAAGGCTTGTCATCGACTTCAACTTTGATGAAAAGATCCGAAATTCGCTGGAAGCGGTAAAAAAAACATTCGCTGATGATAAAGACGTACTGTCCGTATCCGCCTCCCGAACTGTTCCAGGAACATTCTTTCCAAATGCCTATACCGAGATTGAATCTGCAGAAGGAAAAATGATGGGAATAAATCCCTCACTATTTGAAGTTGATATCGACTTTATACCGAGCTTTCATATTGCCCTAGCTGCCGGACGTGCTTATTCCCGAGATTTTCCGACAGATACAGCACATGCTATGGTCATCAATGAAGCTGCAGCTCGTGTATGGGGCTACGCAGACCCCAAAGATATTATCGGAAAACGCTTCTCTCAATGGGGACAAGAGGGACAGATTATCGGTGTTGTCAAAGATTTTAACTACCTTTCTTTACATAGTAAAGTTGAACCATTAGCATTAAGATTAGAACCTGGAAGTAGTCGATACCTCACAATTGAAGTAAAACAGGCTAATATGGTCCAAACACTAGAAAGGTTAAGCTCCACATGGAGCAAGATTGCTCCTCACAGACCATTTTTATACAGTTTTTTAGACCAGAATTTTAACAAACAATACGAAGCAGACTTTCGCTTTAGAACCTTATTCTCCGCATTTTCTAGCTTTGCATTATTTATAGCTTGTCTTGGTCTATTGGGATTAGCTACCTATACTGCACAGCAACGTATTAAAGAAATCGGCATCCGTAAAGTATTAGGTGCTTCTGTTTTTGAATTGATAAGCCTTCTTTCCTTTGACTTTTTAAAATTGGTCATTATTGCAATAGTCATTTCTATTCCTATTGCCTGGTGGGCCATGGGCAAATGGCTTGAGAATTTTGCTTATCATATACGGCCTGAATGGTGGATGTTTACTTTAGCAGGTGCCTGCGCAGTGGGAATAGCTATCCTAACAGTAAGCTTCCAAGCATTCAAAGCTGCCAATACAAATCCCGTTCATAGCTTAAGAAATGAATAGTGAGCATACAAAACATTAGGAATAACATAAAAGTAGGAAAAGATGATAAAAAACAATATCAAAGTAGCATGGCGTTCGTTGGGAAAAACAAGAACACTTAGTGTTATACATATTCTCGGTCTTGCCGTTGCTATTGCTGCAGCCACATTACTGTATCTCACGGCTATGTACGAACTTTCTTATGATAACTTCCACACCAACAAAGAGCAAATCGGTTTACTATATACGGAGAGCCAGCCTGAACAAGGTATCGATAGGAGTTCTACCCTTCCCACACCTCTAGCGCCTCTTCTGAAATCTACTTTCCCCGAAATACAATATGTTAGTCGCTATCTGAACACAAGCATTATTTTACGGTACGGCGAAAAACAAATCGAATCAGAAAACAAATACGTAGATAACGATTTTCTATCCATCTTCAGTTTCCCATTAGTGCAAGGCAATACCCAAGCTTTAAATGGCTTGGATAATATGGTCATCGATGAAAACACCGCACAGAACTTATTTGGCCGCAGCGATGTTGTTGGCAAACAACTTGAGGTATACCAGAACGGTAAATGGGACGCAAAGACCATTACCGCTGTTGCAGCCAAAGTGCCCTCAAATTCAAGTCTTACATTTAACACCCTTTTACGCTTTGAACACAAACCAAATTATCAAGGTACAATAAACGATTGGGGACACAAAGATCACAGCGTCTTTGTCAAGCTCGCTTCTGGGAAAATCAACGATGATACGTTTACTAAAAAAGCAAAGTCCTTTATAGATCTATACTACAAGGACGAAAGCAATATGTTGAAACGGGACGGAGGAAAAATCGATAAAAATGGCGTATACATTTCATTACACCTGCTCCCTTTAAAAAACTACCACCGCAATGACCTGGATGTCGGGCATAGCGGCTCACCACAGTTTCCTTGGATATTGCTGGCAATTGCAGCCCTAATTCTATTTACAGCTTGTTCTAACTTCGTCAATTTATCATTGGCAAATTCCTTCGCAAGGAATAGAGAAATTGGCACACGTAAAACATTGGGAGGCTCGACATTACAGCTCATTATACAACTCTGGACAGAATCGCTGCTGCTTTGTATTCTCGCTTTGTTTATCGGACTAATCATAGCCTGGGGATTATTAGGACAATATAACGCCCTCATGAATTATCAACTATCCATAGGTAATTTGTTTAGCACACAAAATATGAGCATCTTCCTATTGCTATTCTTGGCTCTTACGATCGTCACCGGCGGCTATCCCGCATGGCGTATTGCACGTTCAAATATTATACAGACGCTAAAAGGAACCTCGAATATAAAGAGTAGCAAATTAAGAAACAGCTTAACAGTCATCCAATTTTGCATTGCCACGGTCCTGATTTTGGCCACCATTATCATCAGCTTCCAGCTTCGCTATATCGCAGATCGTCCCTTAGGATTTAACAAGGAGGAAGTGATCAGTATTCCAATTGGAGAAGGCGTTGATCATGAAAAAGCACTACAGCAAATGCGTGTAGCACTCGCATCCCAACCCTGGGTTGAGGGGGTAAGTGCTTCGGATATTAACTTGGGTCGTGGACGTGACGGCAGTATGTCAACAAGCCGTTTTGGCTTCGATCATGAGGGCAAACAAATCTACACCAATTTTATGCGCGTAGATTACGACTACCTAAAAACACTGGGGATAAAACTACGAAATGGTCGTGATTTCGACCGCAGCTATTCCAACGATACCGCGACCGTCCTTATCAACACCCGAATGGCCGCTCAGCTAGGCGGAATAGATAAAATATTGGGAAAGACCCTCGAAATGGATGGAAATCCGCGGGTAATCGGTATTATTGACGATTTCAATTTTCAGGATCTCCGTCGAAAAGTAGAACCACTCACCTTATCAATAAACCCCAATATCTTCACTGTATCTTATATTTTTGTACGGGTGAAAACCGATAACCTTAACCAAAGTATGGAGAACGTGGAACGAATCTGGAAACAGTTAAATCCTAAAGCGAACATCGCGGCTTCCTATCTCGACGAGAATACCCAAAACATGTACCGTGATGAGCAACGTTTTGCACAAATTATAGTCAGCGGAGCCGTAGTTGCCATTGCTATCTCTTGTCTAGGACTGTTTGCCCTCGCTTTACTTATGATAAATAAACGTATAAAAGAGATCGGTATTCGCAAGGTACTTGGATCATCCGTGTCCAATATCGTTATATTGTTATCGAAAGATTTTTTAAAACTAACACTCTTAGCTTTCATTATTGCATCGCCCTTGGCCTGGTGGATGATGAACAACTGGCTTAAAAGCTATGCCTATCGTATCGATATGGAATGGTGGATGTTTGCCGCTGCAGGAATAATAACAATAGCCATTGCACTCGCCACGATTACCTGGCAAACTTTAAAAGCCGCAACAAGTAACCCAGTAGATAGCTTAAGAGACGAATAAACAAACCTTTTCAACAATATGTTACAGCTATTTTTTAAATCGGCATTTCGCCAACTTTTAAAATATAAGTTTTATTCCATGCTACACATTTTTGGTGTAGGTTTGGCAATAGCCTGTTTCCTATTCATTTTTACTTTTATAAGCTATCAACAAAGTTTCGATACCTTTCACTCCGCAGCCGATCGTACCTTCATATTGGTCGAGGACTTGCATTTAGACAAAGTAGAGCACAGTAAGGGCGGATCATATGCGATGTTCGATGCCATCAATAGCGAGCTCCCTCAAATTGAACGCGCAGCGCTATACATCGATAAAGAAGACATCCAATTAAAAGTAGGAAGCAGTGTATTTAAAACTGACGGAAAAGCAGCCTACACCTCTTCTGCCTATTTTAGCATATTTGACCAACCTTGGATATCGGGAGTACCGGATGATCTCAACAAACCTAATACTGTAGCAATAACCCGCTCTTGGGCACAAAAGTATTTCCCTGATAAAGAGGCTATGGGACAAACGATCCTTGCAGAAGGGAGAATAAACCTCACTGTCGTAGGTATAATAGATGATCGTCAAAATTCCGATTTCCGATCCGATATATACATCTCGCTCTCTTCTTTAGCTGCGGTACGGGACATTTCAAAAAATGAAGGTTTCTTCCATATGTGGGGATATACCAATAGCGCAAATAATATAATTGTAACATTGCGAAACCCACAAGATCAAAAGATAGTGGAACAAGAAATTCGGAATTTAGTAGCGAAACACTGGCATAAAGATGTATTAAAGTATTATACGTATAAACTACTTCCTTTAAAATTATTTCATTTCGATACAGATTACGGAAAAGGTATGCAACAATCTCTTTTACTCATACTAGCAGTCATAGCAACGGCAATCCTATTGATGGCTGTCGTCAATTACTGCAATATTATGTCTGCCCAGCAATTTCATCGTCATAAAGAAATGGGTATCCGAAAAATATTAGGCAGCTCTAAGCAACAACTTTTCGCCCAATACCTCACCGAGTCTATATTGGTCTCCTTTCTCGCATTGCTATTTGCCTTTGTCCTACTCTATTTCTTCTTACAGTGGAGTAACACATATCTTCTCGCCACAGAACCCATTTATATACTATCAATAACTAATCTTCTGTTTACTGGTATCGGTATCTGGTTATTCGTTGTTTTACTGACCAGTCTTTACCCGGCCTTTTCTATCAATAACATACAAAGCAGAATTAACTGGATAGAAAAAAAACAAAAAACCAAGAATTGGGGAATGAAATCCCTAATTGTCTTCCAAAATACCATAGCATTACTATTGATATCTGCCACCATCGTTATTGTACAACAAGCTTACCACCTAAAAAACACTGATGTAGGATTTAGCCGGAATAAGATCCTGATCCTCCCCCTACGAAAGGAAACCGTAAAAAATCAAGAAAAATTACTTAATTTCTTACGTGGGCATACAGACGTCGAATCTTTCAGCCGATGTGAAAATCCTCCGGCCAACGATAAGGTATGGGGCGGCACATTTCAATTCGATAACAGAGAGGAATGGGAAACATGGCCTGCACGCTATGCTATAGCCGATAGTTCCTACCTAACGACATTTGGAATCAAACTCTTGACAGGGAGAAACTTTAAGGAAGATCAAGTAAATCCCGAATTTTTGATCAATGAAAAAATGGTTAAAAACCTAGGACTAACTGACGTAGATGAAGCAGTAGGAAAACGCTTACATGCAGGCGGACTCAATGATGCTTTCGTAGGAACAATTGTAGGGGTCGTACAAGATTTTAACACGAACTCCCTCTATGAGCCAATTTCTCCAACAGTAGTCGGATATAATGCAGAACGCATAAAAAAACTGGCTATAAAATACACGGGACACGATCTTCAAGGCTTTTTAGCAACAATGGAATCCTCCTGGAAAACATGGTATCCTGATCAGCTTTTCGAATATAACTTCTATGATGATCAAATCGTTGAACTGTATCAAAAAGAAATACTCCTCGAAAAATTGATCTGGATAGCTGCAGTAGTTGCCATTCTCATCAGTATTCTTGGAATTTTAGGTCTGTTATCAATAAACATTATAAAACGGAGTAAAGAAATTGGCATCCGTAAAGTTCTTGGATCCAGCATAAGAGATATCGCTATACTACTAGCACAGGACTTTCTAAAATGGATTGCATTAGCCTTTGTCATTTCCGTTCCCATCAGTTTATATATACTTGAACATTGGCTCAACAACTTTGCCTTTCGGATAGACCTAAAATGGTGGATGTTTTCCTTTGCTGGCCTGGCATGTCTGTTGATAACAAGCCTGTCTATTGCCTATCAAGTCGTGAAAGCGGCCTATGTGAATCCGGTAAACAGCCTGAGAGATGAATAAAAAAGTAAATAATAACCATACAGCACCACGACATGATCAATAATCACATCAAAATTGCTTTCCGTACAATCTACAGAAAAAAGGCACAGAGCATCACGAATATCATTGGTTTAGTGGCAAGCATGACCTTTGTACTGCTCATTGCAGCCTATATTTGGCAAGCTTATCAAGTAAACAGCCATCTTCGAAATAAAGACAGGCAATTTGTATTACAAAGTTCCTACAAACAACCCGGAATAGGTCTAGATCTTACTACGGTAGGAGCCTTACCGAAGGCGCTAAAAGAACAATACCCTGATTTGGTAGCAGACTATTACCGTTTAGACGGGTTGACCTGCATCATCTCCAATGGAGCAACTGTCTATGAAGAAAAGGTTTCCGTAGGCGACCCATCAATTTTGACAATGTATGGATTTGAATTATTAGCAGGAGATCCCCATACTGCACTCAACTCACCAACATCAGTGGTCTTAAAAGAAGAGGCTGCAATCAAATATTTTGGAGAAACGGATGTCGTAGGACGTCGATTGAGCATTCGGAATTTTGCCGGCGAAAAACAGGATTTCGAGGTCACAGCCGTACTTAAATCAACCATACAAAACTCTGTTATGGAGCTCATGCCTGCCTTACAGACCTCCATATTTCTTCCTATCAGCAGCGAAAAATACTTCGATAGAAGCATAGACAATTGGTCGAACATCTGGATCGTAGGATTTCTTGAGCTCCAAGAAGGGGTAACTCCAGATCAATTGAATCTCCCCATAGAAAAGCTTCTGCACGAACATGCAGATAAACAGATTGCTGAGAACCTTGTTCCTAAATTAAATCCTTTACCATCTTACTATTTGGATGACAACAAGGGTGCCATCCGTCAACTTATACTCATACTAAGTTGTACAGCCGCTTTTTTAATCGTAATGGCCACCGTTAACTTCATCAATTTCAGCATAAGTCAAAGCTTTACACGATTAAAGGAGATTGGTGTACGTAAGATCATGGGGAGCAGTAAAATTCGACTTATCTTTCAATTGCTTATCGAATATAACATAATCGTATTCATAGCGGCCTGCATTGCCTTATTCAACTATCCCTTACTCGCTCCATTGTTCTCATCTATCATGATGAAAACCTTGCCTTCTTTAACCGATCTGCCGACTGTATTCTTTATTTGTTTCGCCCTCGGCACCCTTTGTTTAGGCTTACTGGCGGGATTATACCCTGCAATCAGGCTATCCAAGAATCCCATTACGAGTGCGGTAAAAAATCAATTTCCGGATTTTGGAGGAAAGCATATTGTTCGACAAGTACTTCTCTTCGTGCAGTTCACTGTTGCGCTTATTGTTTTGATTTCATCCATTGTGATTTCGAGACAGGTAGATACCTTTATCAACGGTAATTTGGGCTACAACAAGGACTATCTGCTCACGGTACAGGTGCCGCGGGACTGGTCCGAGAAAGGCCTACATCAGATGGAAGTGGTTCAACAAGAGTTAAAACAGCTTCCTCAAGTCCAAGATATCAGCCTTTCTTATGGCGTCCCGAACGCTTTCGGCAATGGTATACAAAAGATAAAAAAGGTAGGGGCAGAACAAGATATCGATGCGCTCCTCATCACATCAGATCAACACTTCGCATCTACTTATCAGATCCCCCTATTAGCCGGAGAATTTTTTGCAGCCCAAGCTGATGAAAGCATTACGTCCAAACTAGTGATCAATCTTAAAGCAGCGTTCGCTTTAGGATATGCAACGGCAGAAGAGGCCATTGGTCAGCGGATCACTTTATTTGAAGATAGTTTTAGCGGAATAATTGCAGGTGTAACTGCTGATTTCTATGCAAACTCCATGCACAGCTCCTCGCCTGCTGTAGTTTGGTTTCCGCTGAGAGCTACAAATCAATACCGATTCCTGTCCATCCGTTTAAAGGCTGGCCCGATTACCGCAGCATTGGCACCTATTGAAAAAAAATGGAAACAACTGATGCCCGAAGCTCCTTTTGACTATAAATTTATGGATCAAACGCTCGAAAGCATGTACAATACAGAATTTCAATTGCAACGAGCAGCCAAATTAGCAACCGGTATCTCTATTATCATCGTGGGATTAGGAATTATTGGACTGACGAGCCTATCGATCAATCTCCGTTTAAAGGAAATAGGCATCAGAAAAGTTTTAGGAGCATCACTACATCAAATCATTTTCCTTTTCAGTAAAGAGTTTTATGTCACATTTTCTATTGCGCTTGCTGTTGGTATTCCAATAAGCTATATGTTCATGAAACATTGGCTGGCAAATTACGTGCTGCGGACCAAGCTAGATAGCACACTATTTATTTTACCAATGCTTGCACTTGCCTTACTTATATTTTGTTTTATAGGTATACTCATCATTCGATCTACAAAACATAACCCCATAAAACATTTGAGAGACGAATAAAGAACAGGCATTCTTTAATGACGAATATGCACACGGAATAGTCAACGTACTATTCCGTCTTTTTCTTATATTTTTTGATGTTGCCCTCTCTAATATACTCAAGTTGCCCCTCTTTACAATAACCGGTTAGATATACAGAAAATTTATTACTATCCGCTTTGTCCGAATGCAATTCCCGGATGACCTCAGCTACTCGCCTAGGCGTATTGAAAAAGTCGCTGTTATAGACAAGATTATCTAACTTTTGGGTAGCCTCTATTTTACGCTTAGCATCTGGGGGAAGACTATACAATGGAGATAAATCAATATCGAAACCTAAAATCTCTTTGGGCTGTATCGCTAAGGCCCTACAGATTAATATAAAATTGTAAAGACTAGCCCCTTTCCCCTTTTCTAAAGCAGAAATCGTATTAATAGTTAATCCTGTCATTATGGCTACATCATTCTTCGCATAAGAGAGGGCTTCACGACGCTGTCGAAGACGAACGCCAATTTCAATAAGGATATCTGTATTCGCTTTGTACACAAAACAAATACCGCTAATATTTGCGCAAACATTAAATAATTATTTTACAAACATTTTGCGCAAACAAAATTATTACGTATACTTGTGTAGAAAATTAACCACTTTATCCATTATGCGTAAACTTAAATACAAAAACATTATCAAGTCGCCCGTTTAGCTAAACAGGTATACTCTTTTCAATCCTGTCCTATTACTTTTGAAACTGAACATGCTCATTCGAAAACCAATATAGCAGAATAGGACAATACAATTTTTATTTTGATGCAAACATCGCTTTTATCGCGATCTGGGAATTGTTTGCAATGTATGCAACAAGCCCCTGTAGAGATAAACTGCTCTTTGACATATTGCTGTTTGAAAATTCAGCGGGATTACGGAACATAAAAGAGTCCAATCTCCTGATGGGAAGATCAATCACGGGTAACACTGGTAAATACAACAAAGAGGCTCCTTGTGGCGCCGTAGGGTGAGGGTATAAGCCACTCACTAAATACTTTTCTTTAAAGAAATGCTAACGGTGAAAACCGAAATCAAGAGATGCTTCCTATAGGTCACATTTCTAAAGGTATTCACAACTCCGTGTAAACTGCTTTTCAAGAATGTCAGTTTTTATAGATCACTTCTTGAAAGGTATTCACAACAGTAGAAAGGCTACAAAATTGCCTTCTCTTATTGCTATAGAACACACTTTGAAAGGTGTACACAACTGAAGAAAAAACAACTGTACAAAAATCTCAGGTGTTATAGATCATACTTTGAAAGGTATACACAACGCATTCCGATGGATTATCAATCAATTTTAATTGTTATAGCTCACACTTTGAAAGGTATACACAACGGGTCGGTTTTTATTCATTTCCGTGAATGGTTGTTATAGATCACTTTTCGAAAAGGTATACACATATCTGCGCGCCTGAGTAGCGTTGTTATAGCTCACATTTTGAAAGGTATACACAACTAAAACCAATATGAAACCTCGTATCGTTCGTTGTTATAGATCACTTTTTTGAAAGGTATTCACAACTAATCATCCTCTGTATAATTTGTAGACAATAGGTATTATAGATCACACTTTGAAAGGTATACACAACAGTAGAGCGATTTTATTAGTTCCTCGATAAGTTGTTATAGATCACATTTTAAAAGGTATACACAACTATTCTTTTTCATTTATTAACCGCGAGGTGTAATAGATCACATTTTGAAAGGTATTCACAACGGGGTCGGTTTTTTTTAAGGGTGTTATAGATCATACTTTGAAAGGTATACACAACATACCACTGGTATTTATTTCCCATTGAGCGTTGTTATAGATCACACTTTGAAAGGTATACACAACTTCCCATCAGTCTTGGTCTCCGCGTCGACGGTGTAATAGGTAACATTTTGAAAAGAATACGTCCAATAAAGATATACACAGCCAACAGGCTAAAATAAGAATCAGAACTGAGCGTCAACGATGCTAACAACAAAGAGGCTCCTTGTGGCGCCGTAGGGTGAGGGCATAACACTCGCCAAGTACCTTTTATTTAATAACGACCGCAGACCTATAGCAGCTTAAATCAAAAGTTCCTATAGCTCATACTGTTGCCTCTGTAAACCTCCCGTCCTTTGACGCACCTTACATTTCCGTTAGTATATATCTTCCCTCCGAATCTTCCAAACAGCACTATATCTTAGTCATCAAGCGGGGCACAACAATCCGAAAATCCGGGCTCTTTCGAACATATTCGAGAGACATGGCATCGGTATGGCCTATCCTATTAACGACTTTTAACGAACAACAAATTATGAAGAAACAGCTACCAGATATAAACAAACAATTAATACGACTCAGGGAAGGCAACGAAAAAGGACTCGACTTCTTCTACAGAAAGTTTTACAATTATTTTCTTTTCCGTGCAGAAAAGGCAACACAAGATGCTTGTGCTGCAGAAAGTATTGTTCAAGAGGCCTTTCTACGACTATGGCTTTTTCGTGAAAATATCAATTCTGAAGAGGCACTGTTTAACTTTCTTAAAACACAGCTTAAAGGCGCAGTCAAAGTATTTTACAGCAAGACACGGAATAGATTTCACCGCAGCCTACTTCGTCTCGATAGTATAGAAGACTATCAGGAATTTATGCTCGGCTACGAACTTGAGGAAGAAGAACAGTCCAATATGGTCTACCTTGATCAATTGGAGGAGGAGAAACAGGAGAAGCTGACAAAAATCAATACCCTCCTCCCTCATCTCAAAAGTGAGCAGCAGCTTTTTATACAGCTTTGCCTTAAATATAGTTTCAATTATGAACGTATAGCCTACTACCTCGGTGGCATATCCGACTACGAAGTCAGCACACAGGTAGAAAAAGCGATTGGACAACTACGAACAATATTCGGCAGCGCAGAAAAGATGTCCGCGTTAAATAAACCCTCAAAAATGATTATGCAAGGCGAGTTTAGCGATCAACAAACCGAGATCTTTCACATGCGTTATGAACTACAGCTTTCCTTCGATCAGATATCGGAAGCGCTCAACTTAAACGCGACAACAGTTAAGAAACTGTTCGTGGAAGCGCACACAAGAATTAAACAATCCAAGAAAACGGCATAAAGAACTTTTCCCATGGCAAAAGATACCATCGTACTGACACGCAAAATTCAACTTTATATCGATTGCGACGATAAAGATAAACGGGCTGCATATTTTAAGACCTTATTCACTTGGCAGGATCTTGTTTTCCGAGGGTCGAATATGGTGCTCACCCACCAATATGTACAAGAAAATCTCAAGGATCTTATTTACCTGGAAGAGGGTGTTAAAGCCAAATTGGCCAATGCGACAGCCGATCCCGAAGGGATATTAAATACCTCTCGCATGAATACCACATACAAAATCTTATCCATGTATTTTAAAGGCGAGATTCCGACTAATATTCTTTCTACCGTAAACACCTCGCTGATCAAAGCTTTTAATTCAGATCGATTGGCTTACTGGAAAGGCGAAAAATCCTTACGTAACTTCAAAAAAGATCTGCCGATACCCTTCAGCGGAAATAGCCTTAAACTAAGTAACGATGAAAAAGGCAGGGAATTTCTAATATCACTTTTTAAGGTTCCTTTCCGAACTTATCTCGGCAAAGATCGATCGGACAAGCGTGTACTGCTACAACGGGCACTCGTAGGGCAAGTAAAAATCTGTACCAGCGCCCTGAAGATAGTGAAAGGAAAAATATTCCTGCTACTCGCTCTCGAACTGCCAAAAAAACATCATGAACTCAAAGAACATGTTATTGCTGAGGCTTCCTTGTCCGTCGAACATCCTATTACGGTAAGCATAGACAAAAATCATTTTCAGATCGGTAATAAAGAGGAGTTTCTATACAGAAGAATGGCAATTCAAGCAGCTCGACACCGAATACAGAAAGCCGCCGCTTTTAACAAAGGTGGAAAAGGACGCAAAAAAAAGATGAAGAGTGTCGAACAGTTCACCAATAAAGAGAAAAATTATGTAAACGACCGATTGCATCTCTATAGCCGACATTTGATCGATATATGCATCAAACAACAGGCGGGCACACTTCTATTGGTCAACCAAACAAGCAAAGAGGAAGTGGCGAAAGAAGATGAATTTCTCCTTCGAAACTGGAGCTATTATGGTTTAGTGGAAAAGATTAAATATAAGGCAAATATGGCTGGAATCAACGTTATCATTGAATAAGCATCCACCGTTCACGCAATCCGTTTTCGATGGATACTTATCAAGATCAACAGGCCTTGACCTGTAGTATATATACTTGTGGGTTAGTCTAGCTTAAGCTGTCCATCTAACAAATTGATGATACGCTTTCCATATTCTGCATTCTTTTCGGAATGGGTAACTTGGATAATCGTGACACCATCTTCATTCAGCTCTTTAAACAGCTCCATAATCTCTTCTCCTTGTTTTGAGTTGAGATTTCCTGTGGGCTCATCTGCGAGCAATAGCTTTGGACTCGCGGCCAGGGCTCTAGCAATACCCACAATCTGTTGCTGTCCCCCTGAAAGTTGTGCCGGAAATAAGTCTTTCTTACCCACAATGCCAAATCGGTCGAGCATATCAGCAACGATAGCCTTCCTTTCTTTGCCCGAGAGATCTTTATAAATCAAGGGTGTCTCAATGTTTTCATAGACAGTCAACTCGTCGATAAGGTGGTACGATTGGAAAACATAGCCCATATACGATTGAAAGAGCGCAGTCCTCTTTTTCGCTTTCATCGCTAAAACATCTTCATCCAAGAAGAAATACTTTCCTTCATTTGGCTCGTCCAACAGGCCGATAACATTTAACAATGTAGATTTTCCTGAGCCCGAAGGCCCCATAATTGAAACAAAGTCTCCCTCTTCAATCGTCAGATTGATATCTTTCAATATAAAAGACCGTGTGCCTCCTACATTATACCATTTAAAGATATTTTCTAGTTTTATCATTGTCATGTTTACTTTATCTGCGCCTGTCTTTAACGAACAAATTTCTTATTTTCCCGATACCAATACCCAATATAATCTGTTTTTACCAATATCCCTATTACAAATCGAAATAGTAGAAACGTACTTGTATTCTTTCGCGAGAAATATCCAATCGCCAAGCCAAAAACACAAAACGCTAAACAACAGAATTTTAACAAAAACAATCAAATACAAACTGTTCACTATCGAACAATATTCGTCCGATAGCGAACAACAAATAGTGGTATATTTACAGTCTGCTTTTCTTCTAGGATACAGCAGACTGTACCCTACCCTAAAGCCGTTACAACCGTATTAAATCCGAGTTGAGTCCGAGTCAAGTCCGGGTTTTAGTCCCTCTCACCGCAGAAGAGTTTGGCCGGAAACTTTCTCACAGCTACTTTCAATAACGAATCAATCTGCCTGCTACACCCTAGCGAAACTAATGGAAATATTTTTGATGACTGAGAACGACTTTGCTCTTTAAACACCTTATACCCCTCCGCACACGTTACTAACAATTCTAGCATTATCTTTGCAATACGATAATAAAATCGTAAATTCGTTTAAGATGAATGAACAGGAATTAAAAGCTTTGATTTCCCTGTTGGATGATCCTGATACGGAAATCTATAACACTTTAGAAGATAAGTTGATTACTTGTGGCCCAGAGGTTATTCCCTTATTGGAACAGTCTTGGGAAGAATCTTTCGATGTATTGCTTCAAGGGCGTGTAGAACAGATTATTCATAAGATACAATTCAATGAAGTAAAAAACGACCTGCAGCTGTGGAAAATAAGCAACCAAGATGATTTATTGGAAGGTTTATTAACCATCAACCGATACCAATATCCGAATCTGGCAGAGCAGGAGATCTATACAAAGTTAGCGGAACTGAAAAGAAGTGCATGGTATCACCTGATGTATGATATGAGCCCTTTGGAAAAGGTGAAACTGTTAAACAATGTCCTTTTTCGCGAATTTGGACTATCCGGCAATACCTCCGATTACCATGCGCCACAGAATTCTTTTATCAATAAGGTACTAGAAACAAAAAAAGGAAATCCGATATCGCTCGCTTGCGTGTATAGCTTGGTAGCCCAACGTCTAGATATTCCCATCTACGGAATAAATCTCCCAAAACACTTCGTATTAGCGTATATGAAGGAGGAAAATCCAGAGGAAGTATTGTTTTATATCAATGTATTCAACCGGGGACAGATTATGCGCGAGGAGGATCTGGTATCTTTCTTACAGCAGCTAAATTTACCTGCTAGCGACGAATACATGAAACCCTGCAATAATCTAGCCATCATCAAACGTGTACTCCGCAATCTTATTGCGGCTTACAACCATGTAGACAACCTTGAGAAACGCCAAGAAGTGCAGTTATTACTGGATCTGATCGATCCTACGTAGAACTTCGTTCATCCAGAGCCAATGCTACTGGGGTTTGGCTCGTTTCCAAGACCTTATCAGGAGCTACATCGCCTTCATCGGTGATCAAGAAACGGGAAATCTTTTTCGCACTTTTATCTGCGACATAAAGATAAACACCATCTTCACGTGTATCGATCACTACATCTAAGGGCTGAATCAAGCCCGTAGAAACTCCTGTTATGATGCGTGTGGGTGTAATGCTCGTAGTGGACTGTTCTACAAGATCTGAAAAATTCTCGAAAATAAGGATGCGTCCACTTCCTTCTGTCGTCGTACTAACATAGTCCGTAACGGCTAGTATGTTTTTAACCGAGTCATAGAATAGTCCCCGAAGATTTGTTGCATCAGCAATCTCCAACGTCTTTGCAGGTGCTATCGTTGCAGAAGAATCTGTCGTGCTGACAGCAACCGTTGTGATATCGTCAAAAACTAAAATTCCCTTTGTTCCACTTATGCTCGACACAAACAAACGGTTATCGCCATAAGCAGCCCCCCACATTTGCAGACCAGTCGTTTTCAACTTTTTTCGGGCATTTGCGTGTTTGGTTTGTCCGTCGGGACGTTCAAACACATAAATACCGGCAGAAGCTCCGGTACCATTGACAACAAACATCGTTCGCGATAACTGATGGTAAGCCATTCCTTTCACAGAAGTCAATACCTGATTCCCAATACGGCCAATATTTGTTAAGTTTCCTGTTTTTGATCCAACGCTCATCACCCTAATTAACGTATCATTTTGTCCCGATGGATTAGCACTCGCCTGAAACAGCGTACTCAACGTTGGATTATAGCACAATGGCCCTCCGCCTTTTGCCTCAGACAGGTGCCTTAAGGAGAATTTAAACACCGAAGAGTCGGCAGGATAAATAATACGGACATTCGTGTCCGAAGCCGTTGTCGTTGTTTGATAATTTTCAAAAGAAACGTATAACCTGGTAAATTTTCGCGTAGTGGACTCCGGTTCTTCATCATTTCGCTCACAGGCATAAAATCCGACTATTGCTGCAAAAAAAATAAAAACCTTATATATGAGAAACTTCCTAGACATAATCTTGCTTTGCTATGTTACAAAAGTATAAAAATAAACGCTTCGAGTGTCTCTAAAGCGACAAGCAAGCTGTTAAGTTTTGTAAAATCTTACACTTTTCCGTAAAATTGCAGGATAATTACCTGTTATCATGGACAACAAAGAGCTCAAAAGGGAGAAATTAAGCTTACCCAAGGAAGGAAAAAAATTACTTTTGCACTCGTGCTGCGCACCCTGTGCAGGTGAGGTTATGGAAGCTTTAATTGCCTCAGACATTGATTTCACCATTTATTTCTACAATCCAAATATCCATCCAAGAAAAGAATACGATCTTCGAAAAGAAGAAAATATTCGTTTTGCGGAAAAACATGGTATTCCTTTTATCGATGCAGATTACGATGTCGATCATTGGTTTAATCTGGCAAAAGGTATGGAGCAAGAACCTGAACGTGGTATTCGTTGCACCATGTGTTTTGACATGCGTTTTGAAAAAACAGCTGAATATGCTGCAGCAAACGGATTTGATGTGATTTCTAGTTCGTTGGGAATCTCCCGTTGGAAAAATATGGAGCAAATAAATGATTGCGGTCTTCGCGCAGCTTCTAGACATCCGGAAATGGAATATTGGACATTCAACTGGCGTAAAAAAGGAGGATCAGCGCGTATGCTGGAAATCAGCAAAAAAGAGAAGTTCTATATGCAGGAATACTGCGGCTGTGCTTATTCTCTACGCGATACCAACAAATGGCGAATGGCCAACGGCCGCGAAAAAATCGAACTTGGGAAATACTATTACGGAGACGAAGAACAATAATTTTAAAGAAAGTTTCCTTTTTACTGAAATAATAATTAACTTTGCAGGCTCAAATGCAGATTTCAAAATATCTAAAACAATATAGGATACCGTTCTCAGGTCTATCGAGAGGGAAACACGAATTTGAATTTGAGATTGAAGATAAGTTCTTTGACTGTTACGAACATAGCCTTGTTAAAAAAGGAACATTACAAGCCTTGGTCTCTCTACAAAAACAGGAGAACATGTTGGTTGTCAATTTCCATATCACAGGGATGATTCAATTGACTTGTGATGTTTGCTTAACGGAGTTTGATTCGCCTGTAGAGTTTGAGGAGCGCGTGCTTGTTAAATTCAGCGAAGACGATTGGGCAGACAACACGGAGGAAGTGCTTACATTATCTAAAACGGATTACGAATTGGATATTGCCGAACTTCTCTATGAATACATAAATGTTCGTGTTCCTTATTATAGCAAATGTTCGGAACAAGGTATTGGGATTAGCTGCGATCCAGAGATGTTGGCAAAGCTAAGTAACGAAACCGAAACAACAGAAGAAGAAAATACAGAAGAAAAAATAGACCCGCGTTGGGATATATTAAAGAATATTAAAAATAACTAAAACAGAAATACGAGATGGCACATCCAAAGCGTAAAACTTCGAAATCCAGAAGAGACAAAAGAAGAACACATTATAAGGCTGAAAGACCTACGTTAACGGTATGTAGTGAAACTGGTTCAGTTCATACACCTCACCGTGCATACACAGTAGATGGTAATCTATATTACAACGGAAAATTGATTATTGAAAACACCGCTGCTGTCTAACGACATCATTCAAAGAAATTAAACATCCCAAATAGGTGTAAAATTCAATTTTTATACTTTAATTTGGGATGTTTTTGCGTATTATTGATTTAAAAAATAATAACGAATGAAGATTGGTTTAGACGTTTTAGGTGGAGATTATGCCCCTAACTCTACGATAACTGGAGCTATCGAAGCTCAAAAAATATTACAGGGTAATCAACGTCTTGTTCTTATCGGAGATGAGTATGATACCATCAATCGATTGAAGCAGGCTGGAGCGGATCCTGATAATTTTGATTATATCCATGCTCCTGATGTCATCAGTATGCATGAACATCCAACGAAAGCCATCAGCCAAAAGCCGAATTCTAGCATAGCAAAGGGATTTGAGCTTCTTAAAAATGGTGAATTGGATTCTTTTGCCTCCGCTGGAAACACAGGTGCAATGTTGGTTGGCGCAATGTTCAGTGTCAAAACAATCCCAGGTGTTTTACGTCCTGCAATAGCCACAAACGTACCCAAGATAAAAAGTGGTTATGGTATATTATTGGATGTTGGTGCCAATGCAGATTGTAAACCCGAAATGCTCAATCAGTTTGCTATACTAGGCAGCCTCTATGCAGAACATGTCTACGGTGTGGAAAATCCTAAAGTTGGTTTATTGAACATTGGAGAAGAAGAAGAAAAAGGGAACAATTTAACAATAGCAACCTACCCCCTCTTAAAAGAAAATTCTAAAATCAATTTTATTGGCAACACAGAAGGACGGGATTTGTTCACCGACCTTGCTGACGTATACGTATGCGATGGTTTCACGGGTAACGTCGTGCTAAAACTAGCAGAATCTTTCTATGTGGTAACACTAAAAAAGGGAATGAAGGATGATTTTTTTGATAGATTTAACTATGAGCGTTATGGAGGCAGCCCTATACTAGGCGTAAATGCGCCGGTTATCATAGGACATGGTATCTCTACGCCCGAAGCTATCAAAAACATGGTTTTACTTTCAAAAGACATGATCGAATCGAAATTTATCGATAAAATCAAGTCTGCTTTCAATTAATTTTAATATGTCAAAAATACATGCTGCCATTACCGCAGTACACGGTTATGTGCCTGACTATATCCTAACCAACCAAGAGTTGGAAACCATGGTCGATACAAATGACGAATGGATTGTTTCCCGTACCGGAATTAAAGAAAGAAGAATACTAAAAGGAGAAGGTAAAGCAACGTCAGACTTAGCAGTCCCCGCAGTTGAGGGATTATTGAAAAAAAGGGGAATTACTGCTAATGATATCGAACTTATCATTTTTTGTACGAGTACACCTGATATGCTGTTTCCTGCGACGGCGAATATTCTTGCCGAAAAAATCGGTGCAAAGAAGGCTTGGGGATATGATTTACAGGCTGCATGTTCGGGCTTTCTTTTTGGATTGACCACGGCAGCACAGTTTATCGAATCTGGAAGACATAAAAAGGTATTGGTTGTCGGTGCGGATAAGATGTCGTCTGTCGTAAATTACGAAGACAGAAACACCTGTATACTTTTTGGTGATGGCTGTGGCTGTGTTCTTTTAGAACCCAACGATGAAGGAAACGGACTACTTGATGCTGTTTTAAAAACAGATGGAGCGGGCGGGCCTTTTCTTAATATCAAAGGTGGAGGATCTCTCAATCCTGCAACGCATCAAACTGTAGATGCGGGGTTACATTACGCTTACCAAGAAGGACGTACCGTATTCAAATTTGCTGTTACAAATATGGCAGATGTAGCCGCTGAAGTAATGGAAAGAAATAAGTTAACGGCCGACGACGTTGCTTGGCTCGTTCCTCATCAAGCCAATAAGCGTATCATCGACGCTACTGCTGAACGCGCTGGATTACCAGAAGAAAAGGTAATGGTTAACATCCATAAATATGGAAACACGACAAGTGGAACAATACCACTGTGTCTTTGGGAATGGGAAGATAAACTCAAAAAAGGAGATAATCTTATTCTTGCAGCATTTGGTGGAGGCTTTACATGGGGATCTATTTTCCTAAAATGGGCATACACAAAATCATAATATTTGCGCTTAAAAAAATAACTTTCTTTAAGTTTGCTTAAATTTAAAAATTCATCGGACGAAATTTTAACATAAAACCTACTAGAAAATGAGTATGGATATTAAACAAATTCAAGACCTGATTAAATTTGTTTCAAAATCAGGCGTGAATGAAGTCGCTATCGAAGAAAAGGACTTTAAAATTACCATAAAAACAAATCAAGAGCCTACATACGTAACTGCTACAGTACCTAGTCCAGTAGCAGTGCCTGCTCAGGCGATTGCTCCAGCGGCTTCTGTTGCAACAGTTACAACCCCTGCTGCTCCTGTTCAGGAAACATCCAACCTGATTACGATTAAGTCTCCTATGATTGGCACATTTTACCGCTCTTCGGGACCAGATAAACCAACATTTGTGAATGTCGGTGATGAAATTACTTCAGGAAAGGTGTTGTGTATCGTAGAAGCTATGAAACTTTTTAACGAAATCGAATCGGAAGTTTCTGGTAAAATCGTAAAAATCCTTGTAAATGATGCTCAACCTGTAGAATTCGACCAACCATTATTCTTGGTTGATCCTAGCTAATTGTGTTCTTCTTATACAGAACATGATTTTTCGCGAATATTCGCACACTACAGTAACAACATTATTTATCTATGTTTAAAAAAATATTAATAGCAAATAGAGGAGAAATAGCCCTTCGTATCATTCGCACTTGTCGCGAAATGGGTATTAAAAGTGTCGCTGTATATTCTACAGCAGACAGGGATAGTTTACATGTTCGCTTTGCAGATGAAGCGGTTTGTATTGGTCCTCCTGCCAGTAGAGACTCCTATTTAAGCATACCTAATATTATAGCAGCAGCTGAGTTAACAAACGCAGATGCAATCCATCCGGGCTATGGCTTCCTTTCTGAAAATGCTAAATTTTCTGCTATCTGTGCAGAATATGGCATTAAGTTTATAGGTGCTACATCCGAACAGATCGAAAAAATGGGTGATAAGGCTTCTGCCAAAGACACCATGAAAAAAGCAGGTGTTCCTACGGTACCTGGTTCTGACGGACTTATTCCTGATGTAAAAACCGGTATTCGCTTAGCCAATGAAATTGGCTACCCTGTTATCATCAAAGCTACAGCTGGTGGCGGTGGACGAGGTATGCGTATTATTTGGAAGGATGAAGAGTTTGAACCAAACTGGGATTCAGCACGTCAAGAGGCTGCAGCAGCTTTTGGTAACGACGGTATATACTTGGAGAAATTCGTAGAAGAACCCCGCCATATCGAAATTCAGGTTATCGGAGATCAATATGGAAAAGTTTGTCACTTATCTGAGCGGGATTGTTCTATTCAACGTCGCCACCAAAAATTGGTGGAGGAAGCTCCATCTCCTTTTATCACGCCTGAACTACGTGCTAAAATGGGTGAAGCGGCCATAAAGGGAGCGCAAGCCGTAAACTATGAAGGAGCTGGTACCATTGAATTCTTAGTGGACAAACATCGCAACTTCTACTTTATGGAGATGAACACCCGTATCCAAGTTGAACACCCTGTAACGGAAGAGGTTATTAACTTCGATCTCATAAAAGAGCAGATAAAAGTTGCTGCAGGTATTCCAATTTCTGGAAAGAGCTATGAGCCAACCAGGCATGCTATTGAATGTCGTATCAACGCTGAAGATCCATTTAACAACTTCCGTCCATCACCCGGAAAAATCACTAATTTTCACTCACCAGGCGGACACGGTGTACGCGTGGACACACACGTATACGCAGGTTACAGCATTCCACCAAACTACGATTCCATGATTGCCAAATTGATTTGTGTGGCTCAAACACGCGAAGAGGCAATCAACACGATGGAGCGTGCTCTTAGTGAGTTTGTTATCGAAGGTATTAAAACAACAATACCTTTGCATTTGCGGTTAATGCGCGATCCGAATTTTAGAGCGGGAAATTTTACCACCAAATTCATGGAGACATTCGATTTAACGGAATACCCTGAAGATGAGATTTAATAAAATTTCTTTTACATAAGCATAAAATACCATTCTTAACTAGAAGAATGGTATTTTTGTTTTTATCGGTAATATATTATTGAAATGTCAAAATCAAACGAACTCATAAAGGCTATTAAAGATAAAGGAAAAAATTTAGAGGCAGAGATGTCCTTTTTTGATCATCTAGAAGTACTCCGATGGCATATTATCCGATCTGTTATTGCCATTGCTGTTTTTGCTATTCTTGCTTTTACCTTTTATGATTTCGTATTCAACGAAGTCATCATGGGTCCCAAAAATTTAGACTTTTGGACTTACCGCATGATGTGTAAAGTGGGCGATCTACTTAGTTTAGATGGCTTCTGTGTCGAACAGATTCCGTTCAATATCATCAATACGGAGTTGGCAGGGCAATTTATGCTACAGATCAACTCTTGCCTCCTAATGGCACTTGCATTAGGCTTTCCTTACCTCCTATTTGAAGTTTGGCTCTTTATTAAACCTGCTTTAACAGACGTCGAAAGAAAATCAGCGCAAGGATTTGTATTCTATGCCTCTATTTTGTTTATCATAGGTGCACTGTTTGGCTATTATATCGTTGTTCCGCTATCGGTAAACTTCCTCGCTAATGTATCGTTGAGTCAGGAAATCACCAATCAAATTACGATAGATTCTTATCTATCGACAATAGCAACACTAACGTTGGGCTGCGGCGTTGTATTCTTACTTCCTATTCTCGTTTTCATCTTATCGAAAATTGGACTTATGACACCGGAATTTATGCGTGCAAGCCGCCGTTACGCGACTGTCATCATTTTGATTATTGCCGCGATTATCACGCCAACAGCGGACGTTATTACGCTACTTACGGTCAGTGCACCAATGTTCTTACTTTATGAATTAAGTATCATGGTGTCGGCCAACGTAAAGAAAAGAAAACAGGAAGCCGAGAAAGCATTTTATAAAAACTAATCAAATATATCATGTCTAAAAAGATAGCCATAGGAAGTGATCATGCAGGATTTGCCTACAAAACAGAAATCATAGCATTTTTAAAAGCAGAAGGGTTTGAAGTAGAAGATTTTGGTCCAACAACAGAAGCATCGGTTGATTACCCAGATTTTGCGCATCCGGTCTCTTCTAGCGTAGAAGAAGGAAAAAACGAGCTTGGTGTATTGGTTTGTGGTAGTGCCAATGGTGTAGCGATTACGGCCAACAAACACCAAGGAATCCGTGCAGCAATTGCTTGGCAAAACGAAATATCGGCTTTAGCCCGTCAACACAACAATGCCAACATTGTATGCATCCCGGCTCGTTTTATTGATATAGAGTTGGCAAAAAAAATTGTCAAAACCTTCCTCACCACAGATTTCGAAGGTGGTAGACATGCAACACGTGTAGGTAAAATTGCTTGTAGCTAATCGGCTAAAAATGGTAAATAAATTACTCCGATCATTTGTCTTTGTATCGTTACTTTACAGCTGCGCAGTTGCACAAGATGCTACACAAGAAACGTATGCTGCCCAACTTTCTGAAAAATCGGCAAAAGCCCATCTATCCTTGTTAGCATCGCCTGCTTTCGAAGGACGCGGAACAGGACAAGAAGGTGGAAAAAAAGCAGCAAACTATATCGCTGAACAATTTCAATCTTATGGATTAGAAGCGCCAGTGGCCGGTAGTTATTTTCAGCCATTGCAGCTTGTACGTTCTTCTTACCAAGTACATCGGTTTTTTATTGGAGAAAAAAGCTTCCAGAATGGGAAAGATTTCTTTATCCAAGGCGATAATACCAACGCAATATTTACGTCATCTGATATTCTTTTCGTCGGATACGGTATCCAGGCCCCTAAACATAATGATCTAGAAGGCATTGATATTACGAATAAAATCGTGCTCGTCATTAACGAGGGGGAACCCTTAGACGCGAACGGGCATTCTATCATTACCGGATCAAAGAAAATGTCGGATTGGTCAACCAGTAGATTCAAACGTATACAGGAACTTGTCAAACGAAATCCAAAAATGATTTTAGCGACAAATGCCACTGCACCGGAAATGATTGCAAGGTTTGGTAATCGCCCTAATGCGGGAAGATTTATGTTGGAAAAAGGAAATACCGAGCCCGAACAAAAACAAACCGTTCCTGTTGTTACCATTACGGAAGATGTTGCGAATGAGATTCTTTCGAGAAAGAAGACGAGCATTGCGGAGCAAAAAGTGAAAAATTCGTCATTCCGTATACCGATTGCCATTGATATCGAAATGGGGGTGACGAAAGAATCATTCAACGATCCCAATGTATTAGGTTTCTTAGAGGGGACAGACAAAAAAGATGAAATTGTCGTCATATCTGGACACTACGATCATGATGGCATTTTGCCTGATGGCACAATTTTTCCTGGAGCAGATGATAATGGTTCGGGAACAGTCGGTGTGTTGGAACTAGCACGTGTCTTTTCTCAAGCAAAAAAAGATGGTAAAGGTCCTAGACGAAGTATTCTTTTTATCGGTTTCGCAGCAGAAGAAAAGGGTCTTTTAGGATCCCAGTTTTATTCAGAAAACCCAATATTCCCGCTAAAACAAACGGTGACTTGTTTAAATATGGATATGATTGGCCGTATCGATGATAAGCACCTGAATGGAAATCACGACTATTTACATGTTATCGGTTCTGACAAATTGAGCACAGAACTCTACGAGATCAATAAAAAAGCCAATAGTCTTTACACAAAAATGGAACTGGATTATATGTATGATAATCCAAAGGATCCGATGCGTATATACTACCGATCCGACCAGTATAACTTCGCAAAGCATAATATTCCAGTTACGTTTTATTTCTCTGGCTTACACCCACATTATCACACACCTGACGATACGGTGGATAAAATTGATTTTCCGATGATGGTTAAGCGGGAGAAACTTGTTTTTCATGTCGCATGGGAAATTGCAAATCGGGATAAACGACTTGCCGTAGATAGCCACAAAGAATAATATTTATCGAAAAAAGCCTTCTTAATCAAAGAAGGCTTTTTTTTCGCCCTCCCCCACAAACTCAGCGTTTTTTATTTTCAAAAAGGCGACCTCTGAAAACCGAACAATATCCAGCCATATTTGTTAAGCCTTTATACACAATGTATCAGTATGGCTTTTGTAGATTACTATAATGTATTAGGGGTTGAAAAAACGGCTTCCCAAGATGATATAAAGAAAGCATACCGGAAACTTGCTAGAAAATATCATCCGGATATGAATCCCAATGACGATGCGGCGAAGCAAAAATTCCAGGAAATAAATGAGGCAAACGAAGTACTCACTGACCCTGAAAAGAGAAAAAAATACGACCAATATGGCGAAAACTGGAAGCATGGGGAGGCCTATGAACAGGCGCAACGTCAGCAAGGGGATCAACGGAGAAGATCGGGAAATAGCTTCGAAGGGTTTGACTTTGGCGGCTACACAGGTGATTACGATGCGGGCGAGTTTTCAGATTTTTTCGAACAGATGTTTGGGAATCGACATGGAGGTGGAAGACAAACAAAATTTAGGGGAAATGACTTCAATTCTGTTCTTGAACTCACATTAAAACAGGCATACACAACGCACCAACAGACATTCAACATCAATGGTAGGAACATACGAATCACGGTTCCTGCAGGGGTAGAAAGCGGACAAAAGATTAAACTAAAAGGGCAAGGCGGAGAAGGTGTCAATGGAGGTCCTTCTGGAGATCTCTTTATCCAATTTGATGTAAAACCTGATCCTTTATATCAACGCGAAGGCAATGATCTGTTTAAAACCGAAGAGATTGATCTATATAAGGCTATCCTGGGTGGAGAAATGATTGTCGAAACATTGGCTGGGAAAATAAAAATAAAAGTTAAGCCTGAGACACAAAGTGGAACAAAGGTTCGGCTTAAAGGGAAAGGCTTCCCAATCTATAAAAAGGAAGGCGAATTTGGCGATTTATTCGTCCATATTCACGTGAAACTCCCAACGGACTTATCGGAACAAGAAAAGGTTCTATTTAAACAACTAGCAGATTTAAGGAAATAGAATATGGCAAATACATGGATAAAAGTGCGCGATCTTTGCGCCTCTCATCAAATAGAAATACAATTCGTCCGCGAACTTTCAAATCATGGAATGATCAAAATATTTGTCGAGAAAGAAATTGAATTTGTTGATGAAGAACAACTAAGACCTATAGAGCAATTTGTCTCATGGTATTATGATCTCGAACTGAACATACAAGGTATTGAAATCGCTGCGAACTTATTACAAAGGATAGAAAGCTTGCAACAAGAAATTGAACAATTGAAAAAGCAGAAGCATACTGTTATCAATACGCTGCTTTAGCAATTAGAAAAAAAGGGATCTCCCCATATTTAATCAAAATCTATTCTACGACGAAGCGACTTCTTCTGTCCTTGTTTTTTCTTGCGATCCAGTCGGTCTAAAACCTGAGATTTAGGAATTTTTGTAGCTATGCGTTTCTTTTCTTGTTGGAGTGCCTTTGCCAATAACGTTAAAAATCTTTCGATAACAATTTCTTTATTCTTGAACTGACTACGGGTGTCCGAAGCATCCAATTGTAAAATACCGTCTTTACTGATTTTATTGCTGAGTTTGTCCTGTAGTCTTTGTCGCTGATCTGCACGAAGACATTGGGAGGCATGAATATTCCAAAACAAAGAGACTTTAGACTCCACCTTATTCACATGCTGCCCACCTGCCCCACCTGACCGAGCTGTGCTAAAAAACAATTCCCTCATTAATAACTCTTTATTCAGTTCCATTTCTTTTTTGGTTACTATTTGCTAAACAAAATTATTGCAAAACAATTATAAAACCATCCTTATCTTTACGCCGTTAAAACTAAAATCACAGCGTGCTTATTCCTACGGAAAAAAGCTCGTTTAAGAGTAAGCACGAACAGACGAAACGAGTATACATAGAACTTGATTCGTATGACGAAAGATAAAAACATTATCTTCAACTAAGATACGATCATGTTACTAGAAGTATGCTTATTACATATAACAATTAAAAATAACACATATGAAATATTCATGTTAGACAAATACAAACACGCATGACCACGAAGTAGCATGAGTGCCAATGAAAACAAAATAACACGAATAATATTCCATATGGCCATTAAAAAACAAACCGAGTGAAACGAGCTCATTTATTCCAATGAAATCTAACACTCATAAATAATAATATTCATATGAAAATCGGTATCGTATGTTACCCTACGTTTGGAGGTAGCGGTGTTGTCGCAACAGAGTTAGGCAAGGCTTTAGCTTCCAACGGTCATGAAATACACTTTATCACCTATTCACAGCCTGCACGTTTAGACTTCTTTTCTGAAAATCTTTACTACCACGAGGTCTCAATGGCACAATATCCGCTATTTGACTTCTCTCCCTACGAATCTGCACTCGCGAGCAAACTCGTCGATGTAGTCAAATTTGAAAAGTTGGATTTACTACATGTGCATTATGCTATTCCGCATGCATCCGTCGCCTTCTTAGCGAAACAGATTCTTGCTTCATATGGGATACATATTCCCGTCGTCACCACATTACATGGAACGGATATCACTTTAGTGGGAAAAGACAAGAGCTTCAGTCCTGTCGTTACTTTTTCTATTAATCAGTCTGATGGAGTTACGACAGTATCAGAAAATTTAAAGGAACAGACCTTAGAATATTTTGATATAAACAGGGATATCCGTGTCATTCCTAACTTTATAGACTTTTCGCGCTTCCACAATAAAAGCAAAGAGCACTTTAAACGCGCTATTGCTCCAGGGAACGAAAGAGTGATTACCCATACGTCCAATTTTAGAAAGGTGAAAAACACCCTTGACGTAGTTCGGATTTTCGAAAAAGTAAACCAAGTTATACCAAGTAAATTGCTCATGGTAGGAGATGGTCCAGAACGGAGAAATGCAGAAGAGTTAGCCCGCCAACTGGGAGTCAGTCAAGATGTACGTTTTCTCGGGAAACAAGATGCCATTGAAGAAATCTTGTCGGTGTCTGACCTCTTTTTAATGCCCTCCTCTTCTGAAAGTTTCGGACTAGCAGCTCTAGAAGCAATGGCTTGTCATGTTCCCGTTATATCAACAAGTACAGGTGGACTCCCCGAATTAAACGTACATGGTCTGAGTGGCTATCTGAGTGAAGTAGGTGATGTGGACGACATGGCAAAAAATGCCATACATATTTTAGAAGATTGTGATCGCTTAAGTACTTTTAAAGAGGCTGCATTTCTTCGGGCGCAAGAATTTGATCTCGCTAAAATTCTCCCTCTTTATGAAAAATATTACGAAGAAGTGCTATTGGCATCGAAAAAAGCCTAATATAATCACAAATCGGTGAGAAAAAATTTTTATCTTTGGCTTTTGGAAAATGCTCCCAAAAAACAATCATGAAATATAAACGTATCTTACTTAAACTTAGCGGCGAAGCCTTAATGGGCGAACAAAGTTACGGCATAGACATTAACCGTGTTATGCAGTACGCAAATGACATTAAAGAAATCCACAGCCTTGGATTAGAGATTGCAATCGTTATTGGCGGAGGCAATATTTACCGGGGGTTAAGTGCGGAGAAAGCTGGTATGGATCGCGTTCAAGCGGATTATATGGGTATGCTTGCAACTGTAATTAACAGCATGGCATTGCAAGACGCGCTAGAAAAAGTTGGACTAAAGACCCGTTTATTGACTGCTATCAAAATGGAACAGATCTGTGAACCTTTTATTCGCAGAAGAGCTGTACGCCATTTAGAGAAAGGTAGAATTGTAATATTTGGTGCAGGAACAGGTAACCCCTACTTTACAACGGATACTGCGGCATCTTTACGTGCCATAGAAATAAATGCAGATGCTGTTATTAAAGGTACACGTGTTGATGGTATTTATACTGCAGATCCAGAAAAAGATCCTACTGCACAACGATACGATACGATTTCTTTCCAAGAAGTATACGAAAAAGGATTAAATGTAATGGACATGACCGCATTTACGTTATGTCAAGAAAATAAATTACCTATCATTGTCTTTGATATGAACAAAGCTGGAAATTTGAGAAAATTAGCAGACGGAGAGCATATCGGTACAATTGTTAGTTAAACAAGCTATTGCAAAAGAAATACTAGAGATATGAACGAACTAATTTCCTTAGAATTAGATGACTGTAAAGAGAGCATGAAGAAAGCTGTGGCTCATACAGAATCTGAGTTAACTAAAATAAGAGCTGGCAAGGCTTCTCCGTCAATGTTAGACGGCATTTCTGTTGACTATTACGGTAGCATGACTGCCCTTTCTCAGGTGAGCAATATCAATACGACAGATGCCAGAACAATTGTTATCCAACCTTGGGAGAAAAACCTTATTGGTGCAATTGAAAAAGCAATTATCGACTCTAATATTGGATTGAATCCACAAAACGATGGTTCTGTTATTCGTTTAGCAGTGCCACCGCTAACGGAAGAAAGACGCCGTGATTTGGTAAAGAAGGTTAAAGAAGAAGCAGAGAAAGGTCGTATCGCCATTCGTAACATCCGCAAAGACGCCAATGAATCTATCAAAAAATTGAAAGGTGACGGCGTATCGGAAGATGAGATCAAAACAGGAGAAGGCGAAGTTCAGAAATTGACTGATTCATTTATCGTTAAAGTAGATCAGTTGACAGAGTTGAAAGAAAAAGATATCATGACGGTTTAATCGACCTTTATTTAAAATGTTAAAAAAGGATTCCCTAATCAAGAATCCTTTTTTCGTTTATATATTTTAAGTAACTTTCATTAAAAAATCACCAATTTAAACACAAAGTGACTATGCAAAATAATAGAAGGAAATTTATAAAGCAGGCCGGCATGGGTTTGTCTGCTGCTTTTTTGAGCCCCTATTTATTTTCCTGTGATGGAAAAAAAACAGGAACTGGTCCATTCCATAATATAGGAATCCAACTTTACTCTATTCGAGATCTCATTAGCGTAGATCCTGTTAAAACACTGGAAACTGTAGCCAAGATTGGCTATAAACATGTGGAGACTTTTGGTGTAGACGCCGCTGCAGGAAAGTATTGGAACTTGCCTATTGCCGAGTTAAAAAAGGTCTTGCAAGATAACGATCTCAAATCCCACAGCGGACATTATGATATGTCCAAATACCTCAGCAGAAACCATCAAGATAAAGAAAATATAGAGAAATATATTGAGATCGCACATGAATTAGGTCAGAGCTATGTCGTAGCTCCCGTAACGCCTATGGACGACCTAAATAATCTCAAGGTGGAAGACTACCAATATGCTGCCGAACAGCTTAACAAAGCCGGCGAAATGGCAAAAAAAGCGGGAATCAAAATTGGTTATCACAATCACTTTTGGGAATTCCGGAATTTCGCAAATGGCACTAGAGGTTTAGACATACTTATTGCTTTTACACAGCCGGATCTAGTAGATTTCGAATTAGATATTTTTTGGATAGAAAAAGCAGGATTAAGTGCCCAATCTTATTTCGAAAAATATCCTGGAAGATTCCCAATGTGGCATGTAAAAGATATGGATAAGAATTTTACGACCCCAGTAGTAGGCGAAAAATTTGACAAGTTGGATTTTATGGAAATCTTTAAAGAGATAAAATACACGGAGGTAGGGACCGGCGCTATTAATTATGTAAACATTTCGAATTACGCAGATAAGGCTGGTCTAAAATATGCATTTGTGGAGCAAGACGACATCCATATGCCCAACAAGTTTGAAAGTATTAAGAAAAGCTACGATTATGTAGAAAAATTTCTTGCTAAATAACAGTAATGGCCGTCTCTGACGGCCATTACTGTTATTTTTTAAAAGTCAGTCTGTTCGACTTCCTCAGCATTCCGTTCTACAACTTCTCTTAATTCTTCTTTGAAAGCTATTACCCGTCGAGATAGTTCTTCGGAGTTAACAGCCAAGATCTGAGCCGCCAAAATACCAGCATTTTTTGCTGCATTTAAAGCCACCGTAGCAACAGGTATTCCATTAGGCATCTGTAAGATAGAAAGTACCGAGTCCCATCCATCGATCGAGTTTGAAGACTTAACAGGAACGCCAATAACAGGAAGATGTGTGATTGAAGCAACCATACCTGGTAAATGTGCTGCACCACCGGCACCAGCGATAATAACCTTTAGACCACGCTCTGCAGCAGATTTCGCATAGTTGAACATCCGTTCTGGAGTTCGATGTGCAGAGACAATAGATACTTCAAAAGAAACATCTAGCTTCTTTAACAAATCTATCGCATCTTGCATGACGGGAAGATCAGACTTACTCCCCATAATAATACCTACTAAAGGTGTTTTACTTATACTCATCCTAATTATAATGTCTATGCTTTTACTTTCAACGTATTTTGTACCCAACGGGC
This sequence comes from Sphingobacterium sp. LRF_L2, assembly GCF_965644235.1. Lineage (NCBI taxonomy): Bacteria > Pseudomonadati > Bacteroidota > Sphingobacteriia > Sphingobacteriales > Sphingobacteriaceae > Sphingobacterium > Sphingobacterium sp. LRF_L2. Next base: position 51,383 of record NZ_CBFFRI010000007.1, read on the forward strand.
ATTTTTAATCGCCAATTCACGGTCATCATTTACGATACATACATGTCCCATTTTTCGAAATGGTTTCGTATATTTTTTTCCGTATAAATGGACAAATACCCCCTCAACCCCCAATACCTCTTCTACACCGTCGTACTTCGCAAGTCCCTCATACTTTGGCTCCCCCAACAGATTTATCATAACAGCTGTTGTTCTAGCTGCTGTAGAGCCTAAAGGCAAATTAAATATTGCTCTAAGGTGCTGCGCAAACTGAGAAGTAATATTCCCCTCAATAGTTTGATGACCGCTATTGTGTGGTCTAGGAGCTAATTCGTTTACTAGAATGCGACCATCTTTCGTTAAAAACATTTCAACCGCAAGTAAACCAACTATTTGTAAGTCACTCGCAATCTTTTTGGCAATCTCTTCTGCTTTCACCTGTATATCTTTCGATAAAGTCGACGGGGAAATAAGGAATTCCACCAGATTAGCCTCAGGGTTAAACTCCATTTCCACTAAAGGAAATGAAGAGATATCACCTCTATCATTTCTAGCAACAATCACTGCGATTTCCTTCTCAAAGTCTACCAATTCTTCTACTAATGAAGGTTCTTGGAAAGCAGTATCTAAATCTTCAACACTATTAATCTTTTTCACTCCTTTCCCATCATATCCATCTCTTCGTAATTTCTGAATATAGGGTAATGCGATTACCGTATCAGCAAGATTATCTTTAGAAGAAATCAATTGAAAGGCAGCAGTGGGAATATCGTTTTGTTTGAAAAATTGTTTTTGAAGACCTTTATCTTGAATTAATCGGATCACACGAGATTGAGGATACACCAATACACCTTCTTCTTCCAACTTCTCTAAAGCATCTACGTTCACCTTTTCAATCTCAATGGTAATCATATCGAGGTCTTTTCCGAAATTGTACACCGTATCAAAATCATGAAGAGCTCCACACTCAAACCTATTACATAGCTTACGGCAAGGCGCATTCTTGTCAGGATCTAACACATGCACATTTACGTTGTAATTGATCGCTTCTTGGATGAGCATACGTCCTAATTGTCCTCCGCCAAGAATTCCCAATTGCATCTCACCATAAAAATCTTTTGCCATAATGTTTTAAAATATATTAAACGTTTTCAGGAAAATACTGATCCTGTAAAATGTTTTCAGTTTCTATCTTCTTTTGAAGTTCTAAAAAGGCGCCAATTAAAGCCTCAGGCCTTGGTGGACAACCTTGCACATATACATCAACTGGAATAACCTTATCCACACCTTTCACAACATGGTAACCATGTTGCCAATATGGACCTCCACAATTTGAACAAGACCCCATGGAAATTACATATTTCGGTTCAGGCATTTGCTCGTAAAGTTTCTTGATTCGATCAGCCATCTTGAATGTAACCGTACCAGCTATAATCATTACATCTGACTGGCGAGGTGAAGGACGCGGGAAGACTCCTAAGCGATCAAGATCATAAGTTGAGGCCATAGCTCCCATCATTTCAATGGCACAACAGGCTATACCAAAACTAACAGGCCACATCGATGATAACCTCGCCCAGTTTAACAAATCATCCATCTTGGCAATAATAACTCCACCACTCTGATTTTGAGGTGTACTCATAGATCAATCATTTGATTTCTTAAATTTAGGCCGAAAACCTACAGTCGCCTTTGCAACTACAGGTGTCTCCTCTCCTTTTTGACTTTCGACCTCCGGTTCAACGGATTTTCTATAATCTCGGACGGAGTAAGTCTTATCATTTAAAATTGCATAAGCCGTATCTGGAATACCAACTGAAACCTGCGGCTTTGTGTGTATAGGCTTTATCCAAGAGATATCGCCTCTCTTCCAAACGTATATTAACCCAAGGATCAGAATACCTATAAAAATTCCCATCTCCACCAATGTGAACCAGCCCCAACGACTATCTGCCAATACAAATTCCCGTTGACCAAACACCGTTGACCACGGAAAAACAAATATCAGCTCGACATCAAAAAGAAGGAAAACTAATGCGATAACATAAAACCTAGAATTGAGCTGAACCCATGATGTTCCGATGGCTTCTTCACCACATTCATAGGTACTTAATTTTTCAGGATTGGGTTTCTTAGGCGATAATACCTTCGCTAGGAGAATAGTCATAGATACAAGCAAAACACCTACTATTCCAATGAGTAGTATTTTTCCGTATTCCGATAACTGCGCGGGGTCGTCCATGAGGCAAAATTACTAAATATAAAACATAAATTTAATGAAAGATTCCTAAAAATAAAAAGGAAAGCCAATCTTGCTTTCCTTTTTATTTTTAGATTACTCAATTTCTCTAAAAGGGCTTACCAGGCATTTTTGGCATATTCCTCATCATCTTTGATGCAATATTCGGATTAGACATCTGTTTCATCACTTTACGCATATCAGCAAATTGTTTCAACAATTTATTGACTTCGTTAACGTCTGTACCAGAACCTTTTGCTATACGGATTCTTCTTTTTACATCAATAGCATCCGGATTCTCACGTTCAAAAGGCGTCATGGAATCAATAATAGCTTCAATAGGCTTAAAAGCGTTATCATCTACCTCAACATCTTTTAATGCCTTCCCCACACCCGGTATCATCCCCATCAAATCTTTCATATTCCCCATCTTTTTGATCTGTTGAATTTGAGATTTGAAATCATTAAAATCAAACTTATTTTTTCGGATTTTCTTCTGTAATTCTGCAGCTTGTTTCTCATCAAACTGTTGCTGCGCACGCTCTACCAACGACACAACATCTCCCATACCTAAAATACGGGAAGCCATACGATCAGGATAGAATACATCTAAAGCTTCCATCTTCTCGCCTGTACCAATAAACTTGATTGGTTTATTCACAACCGACTTGATGGAAAGCGCAGCTCCACCTCTCGTATCACCATCCAATTTAGTAAGAACGACCCCTGTAAAATCCAATCGATCATTAAAAGCTTTCGCCGTATTGACAGCATCTTGACCGGTCATGGAATCCACAACAAATAAAATCTCGTGTGGCTGTGTCGCATCTTTAACAGCCGTAATTTCGGTCATTAGTGCCTCATCGATTGCAAAACGACCTGCCGTATCAATAATAACGACATTATATCCGTTACGCTTCGCTTCCTCTACCCCCTCTTTGGCAATACCAATTGGATCATTAGATTCACGGTTGACATAAACCGGTACATTCACCTGTTCACCTAAAACCTGTAACTGGTCAACGGCCGCTGGGCGATAAACATCTCCGGCCACCAACAATGGCTTCTTACCTTTTTTATCTCGAAGATAATTTGCTAGCTTTCCAGAAAACGTCGTTTTACCCGCTCCATTCAAGCCGGCGATAAGAATAACAGTTGGATTTTTAGAAAGATCCAAATCCGTCACTGTACCTCCCATAAGGCCAGTAAGTTCGTCATTCATAATCTTCGTCAACAACTGTCCTGGCGAAATACTCGTTAATACGTTTTCACCAAGAGCTTTCTGACGAACCTCATCTGTAAATGTTTTTGCTGTTTTATAATTCACATCGGCGTCCAACAACGCCTTGCGAATTTCTTTCATCGTCTCTGCGACGTTTATTTCAGTAATACTTCCTTGTCCCTTTAATACTTTAAAGGCCCTATCCAGTTTATCCTGTAAATTCTGAAACATGTTTATTTCTCGTCTTAAATATTGCTAAGTGCCAAAGTTACAAAATAGTGTCGAAGCTACCATATTTTTATGTGCATAAAAAAATGCGACACTTTCGTATCGCATTATAATATTAATAAATGAATTATACCCCAATCTAGTCCCTACGACTTAGAAGAAGAGAGGCGTAATATAATAATGTTACCAAAGCCGATAGCGCCGCTACAACGTAAGTCATTGCAGCCCATTTCAAGGCATCCTTAGCACCATCGTGTTCATCACGGCTGTGTGTTACATTTGAGGTATTTAACCATGCAAGTGCTCGGTTTGAGGCATCAAATTCCACCGGAAGGGTCACAAAAGCGAAAACGGTCGTTAAGAATAAAGCCCCAACACCTATAGCAAGCACCAAAGGATTATGTGTAAAAGCTAACAACAACACACCCGCAAACAATACCCAAGAAGTTAAACGCGAGGCAATACTCACCATCGGCACCATTGCTGATCGAAACTGTAACCAAGAGTAAGCCGTTGCATGTTGTACAGCATGTCCACATTCATGGGCAGCCACAGCAGCAGCAGCCACACTACGTCCATAATACACTTCTTGACTCAAATTAACCGTTTTGTTTGCAGGATTATAATGATCCGAAAGCTGGCCTTCATTAGCAACCAAGACCTGTACATCATGAATACCATTTTCTTGAAGCATCTTTTGTGCAATTTCCGCCCCAGATAAACCAGAGCTCAAAGGATACTCCGAATATTTCTTAAACTTATTCTTGAATCTTGTCTGAACGATCCAACTGACTAACGCTATTCCTATAAATATTATCCAATACATATTATATATTTTTTCTTTTCATTGATATGCAAATCATACGCAAATAATATTCCATTGCATCACATATTGGTGAATATACTAAAAAAATACCATTTTGACAGCAATAAGGTGAAGCACCACCAATCAAAACTGTCATTTCTTCTCCTATGCAGGAAACTCAATGACAAATGGTCGGGCAAGTACTACATCGAAACGGCAACGGAAACTAAAAATCATTGCACTCGAGCGTATGAAGTGTTTAAAGCAACGACAATTCACCCCAATCACACAATGATAGTTAATTTCTAGACCTTAGAAATTTGACAGGTACAGTAACGGCAAACGCTACCCGAGGTTCAACATCATGTTATGTTCTTCAATCATCTTTCGCAGATTATTAAGCGCATAGCGCATCCTGCCTAACGCAGTATTAATGCTAACGCCTGTAATATCAGCAATATCCTTAAAGCTCATATCACAAAAGTGTCGCATAATTAACACCTCTTTTTGATCATCAGGCAAACGCTGAATAATTTTTCGCAAGTCGAGGTCGCGTTGATTAGCCATGAGTTTTGACTCAACACTTTCATCGGCAAATTCCAATACACCAAAAATATCGTAACCTTCGCTACTCACAACCGTAGGACTCCGTTTTTCCTTTCTAAAATGATCAATGACCATATTCTGAGCAATACGAACCACCCAAGGCAAAAACTTACCTTCATCGTTGTATCGACCAGATTTCAACGTCTTAATTACTTTAATGAATGTTTCTTGGAAAATATCCTCAGCTAGATATTCATCTTTAACCTGAAGATAAATCGATGTATATATCTTGGATTTATATCGATTTAATAAAACCTCTATACCGGCCTCATCCCCCGCAACATAAGCTTGAATCAGTTCAAGATCACTTTTATCTTTTAACACTTTCATAATAAATCTCCCAGATTTAGTTTGAATTAATTTTAAGAGTAAAGTGTTTTATATAGGCGCTCCTTTTTTTAATTTATATTCCAAATCAACTGAAAAATAACGAAGTTTCAAATTAAGCAGTTGATTTTTAACATTTCTTTACATTTAATCACATTCCTGTTACAAAATAAACATACAACAAAAAAAGAGCCAAAAAAAAGAGCCTGGTATGACTACCAGGCTCTTTTAATTCTGTTTTTCAGTTATTTGTATAATGGAAATTGCGCCATTAATGATTTAACCTTCTCGTGAATGCTGTTCAACGCTACTTCATCAGCCCGTTTTGACAATGCCTCATCAATTAATTCACCAATTTGAACAATTTCATTCTCTTTGATTCCACGTGTTGTAATAGCTGCTGTACCAAAACGAACACCAGACGTAACAAACGGAGAACGTGTATCAAAAGGAACCATATTTTTGTTGGTTGTAATTCCAGCTTTACCCAATACAGCCTCAGCTTCTTTTCCAGAAATATCTTTATTACGAAGATCGACTAACATCAAATGATTGTCCGTTCCACCAGAAATAATGTTATAATCTCTATCGACAAAGAACTGCGCTAAAACAGCCGCATTCTTTTTAACTTGTTGCACATAGGCAAGATATTCATCTGACAATGCCTCACTATAAGCAATTGCTTTTGCAGCAATCGTATGCTCTAATGGACCGCCTTGCGTACCCGGGAACACCGCTAAATCCAACAATTGAGTCATTGTACGAATCTCTCCTTTAGGATTCGTAAGTCCCCATGGATTTTCGAAATCCTTGCCAACCATAACCATACCTCCACGTGGTCCGCGAAGGGTCTTATGTGTCGTTGTGGTAACAATATGACAATGAGGAAGAGGATCACTTAATAAGCCTCTCGCAATTAAACCAGCTGGATGCGAAATATCAGCAACAACAAGCGCACCGATTTCATCTGCAACTTTACGGATACGTGCATAATCCCAATCACGGGAATAAGCAGAAGCACCACATATGATTACTTTAGGTTTTTCTTGCAAAGCGATTTCTTCAAGCTTCTCATAATCGATTAAGCCTGTATCCTCCTTAACACCGTAAAATAATGGCTCATACAATTTACCTGAGAAATTCGCAGGAGAACCATGAGTCAAGTGACCTCCATGAGAAAGATCAAAACCAAGAATTTTATCACCTGGTTTTAGAATAGCTAGGAAAACAGCAGCATTTGCCTGTGCGCCAGAATGTGGCTGAACATTCACCCACTCTGCGCCGAACAATTTCTTTGCACGATCAATCGCGATGTCTTCAATCTGGTCTACGACTTCACAACCGCCATAATAACGCTTGCCCGGTAAGCCTTCAGCATATTTATTTGTTAATACAGACCCCGCAGCCTCCATGACCTGTTTGCTCACAAAGTTTTCGGACGCAATTAACTCAATACCTTCTTCCTGACGTTTTAGCTCATCTGCTATGAGGTTAAAAACCACCTGATCTCTTTCCATTATTTTATTCTTAAGGAGTAAATTTTATTAAACTTCTAAATTTGTCGCAAATATAGCATAAATCCAACGAAAAGACGTACTTACGACTTTATTCTTTTTTATCCTTTCATTTCTCGCTTCAGAAGCATTTGGACAGATTGATATGGGCTTACCTCTATACCTTTCACATGATTCAATACAATAGCTACATATTGAGCAGAGGTCCCATTTTCCGGAAGTGTTTTCAAGGTATTCTTGAAAAGTAGTAATGTATCGTTTTTCAAATCAGTAACCATCTTCCAAGCAACTTCAGAAACGTATAGCTGCTGCGCTAAATTATGTTGGTATTCATTTTCTAAATCGGCAATAAGCTTCGCCACAAAAGAAACCGGGGCAACCTCATCTTCATGATTTCGTCCGATAGCCTGCTGCGGATCCATACGATGAACGAGCAACAACAATCGTTCGTAAGCCGCGAATTCCAATTGTTGCAGCGCCTTATTTTGAGAACGCCCCTGAAAAGACCTTGCCTTATAAAGAGTAAGTTCAACCTTGGACCAAAACATCCTAAAAGCTACAGCAATCCCCAAAAAGACGCCAGACGCAACAACAAAAACCTGTGTAAACAACTCAATAAGTTCTTTATTCATTCGTTATCTTAAATAATGATTGTTTTATTATTGTCAAAAATAGACACACCTAAAAAGTGTGATCAAAAATATGTAAATTTGTTGATTCTTAAAGGTTTTAATTTAAGCGTAATACGTATGGAAAGTGCAACGATTTCAGCACCGGTATCATTAACCCAAGGTGCAATAAATGAATTAAAAAAATTGATAGATCAACAAGAAATTAGTCCAGATTTTGGTTTACGTGTGGGCGTCGAAGGCGGGGGCTGTTCGGGCATGAGCTATATTTTAGGCTTTGATCAAAAGAAAGACGGGGACAGCGAATATAGTATAGAGGGTATACGCATCTTTATGAATAAAGCTCATGGACTGTACCTCGCTGGGATGGAAATTGATTTTAAAAATGGGCTAGATGCACGAGGTTTTACCTTCAACAACCCCAACGCGACTAGCACATGCGGCTGCGGAAGCTCTTTCTCGGCATAAATAGTAAAAAAACAGGCTAACAAGATATCGTTTTTGTTAGCTTGTTTATCCTATCCCCTCCCTCCTTCTATTTAAATCTCCTTTTTTCAATTTCATCTATTCCTAGCTGCAAACAGCTATAGCCTATTTATTCTTAAATATAAAATCATTAAATTAGCGACCTTTAATAAAACACAGGAAAAGTCGGATGTATAAGGAATATAAGCAGTTAAATCTGCCTGCAATAGGGAAAGAAATATTGAAACGTTGGGAATCGAATAATATCTTTGAAAAAAGTATTTCGAATCGCCCAGCTAGTAAACCATACACCTTCTATGAAGGCCCTCCTTCTGCGAACGGAATGCCGGGGATTCACCACGTTATGGCTCGTTCCATAAAAGACATTTTTTGTCGATACAAGACGCTTAAAGGTTTTCAAGTAAAAAGAAAAGGTGGCTGGGACACACACGGTTTACCAATAGAGCTTGCTGTGGAGAAAACCTTAGGCATCACGAAAGAAGACATCGGCAAAAAGATATCCGTTGAAGCGTACAATGACGCCTGTCGCAAAGAAGTCATGAAATACACAGATGTTTGGAATGACTTAACTTTGAAAATGGGATATTGGGTAGACCTCAATAATCCTTATATCACTTATCAAAGTGAATATATAGAAACATTATGGTACCTTTTAAAAGAGTTGTACAACAAAGGACTACTCTATAAAGGTTACACAATCCAACCTTACTCTCCTGCTGCGGGAACAGGATTAAGTTCACATGAACTCAACCAACCCGGGACATATAAAGATGTAAAAGATACCACCATCATTGCGGAGTTTCGACTGGATAAAACACAAGTTCATCCATTATTGGGCGAACTAATAGATTCTGAAGAGGAAGATGTCGCATTTATTGCGTGGACGACAACTCCTTGGACTCTGCCTAGTAACACAGCACTTGTTGTTGGAAAAAACATTGATTATGTAAAAGTTAAAACATTCAATCAATACACTGGATCACCAGTTTCTGTTATCCTCGCTAAAAATCTTGTAACCAAGCATTTTAAAGCTGAAGGTGAAAATGCATCATTTCAAGATTTTCAAGTAGGTGCCAAAGTTATTCCTTGGGAAATCGCTACAGAAATTAAAGGTGAGCAACTTGTGGGCTTACGTTACCATCAGCTTCTTCCTTACATTACTTCTGAAGAATTATTGGACAAGGCTTTCCGTGTGATTCCGGGCGATTTCGTAACAACAGAAGATGGTACAGGTATCGTACATGCTGCCCCAACTTATGGTGCGGATGACTTTCGTGTGGCAAGGGAACACGGAGTTCCGGCAATACTTGTCCGCGATGAAAACGGAAAAGATGTACCAACAGTAGACCGTACAGGTCGTTTTGTGAAGGAAATCACTGATTTTGCCGGTCGTTTTGTGAAAGAAGAATATTACACAGCCGAAGAACGAAGTGATAAAGATTTTCGTCCTACGGATGTGCTTATTGCCATAAAACTAAAGGAAGAGAACAAAGCATTCGATGTAAAGAAATACGAACACACCTACCCACATTGTTGGCGGACGGACAAACCCGTACTTTACTATCCTTTAGATAGCTGGTTTATCAAGACTACAGCTGTTAAAGAGCAATTAGTCACATTAAACAAAACCATAAATTGGAAGCCTGAAGCTACAGGCTCCGGTCGATTTGGCAATTGGCTTGAAAATTTAGTGGACTGGAACCTTTCCCGCTCGAGATACTGGGGTACTCCCCTTCCTATTTGGCGATCAGCTGACGAAAACGAAGAGTTATGTGTAGGTTCATTACCTGAACTACAAGATCTTTTAGAGAAAGCAATCCGATCTACTGTGCTAACTGCTGAAGAAAAAGCGGTTAATCAAGCTTATTTAGATAAATTCGGGACAGAAGAGTTGGATCTTCACCGCCCCTATGTGGATCACATCGTATTGGTATCCGAGAACGGGCAGAAAATGTTTCGTGAACCGGATCTGATTGATGTGTGGTTTGATTCAGGAGCTATGCCTTATGCTCAATGGGGATTAGATCATGAGAAACTTGCTCAAGGTCTAGAAAACCCGTTTAAAGAGGGCTACGAACAAGCATTCCCTGCAGACTTCATCGCCGAAGGGGTGGATCAAACTCGCGGGTGGTTTTTCACGCTACATGCGATATCTACCATGATTCGCGGCTCCGTAGCGTTTAAAAACGTGGTTTCCAACGGTTTGGTTCTCGACAAAAATGGAAACAAAATGTCAAAAAGATTAGGCAACGGTGTCGATCCTTTTGCAACCATTGAGCAATATAGTGCAGATGCTACACGTTGGTACATGATCAGCAACGCAGCACCTTGGGATAATCTAAAATTTAATGAAGAAGGCTTGGATGAAGTGCGTCGCAAATTTTTCGGCACGCTTTATAATACCTACGCATTCTTCGCTTTGTATGCAAATATTGATAACTTCACCTATGCAGAAAGTGATATCCCACTAATAAACCGTCCAGAAATAGACAGATGGATCATCTCTTTGCTAAACAGCTTGACAAAAGAGGTTGATGAATATTATGCGGACTATGAACCAACAAAGGCTGCTCGTGCTATTCAAAATTTTGTAGATGAACATCTAAGCAACTGGTATGTAAGATTATGTAGACGTCGTTTTTGGAAAGGAGAATACAGTGAAGATAAAATCTCTGCCTACCAAACACTTTATACTTGTCTAGATACCATTTCGAAATTAATCGCACCGATATCTCCATTCTTCGCCGATCAACTGTACTTGGATTTAAATACGGGATCAAACAAAGAAAGTCACGAATCTGTGCATCTTGCTGATTTCCCAACATATCAAGAAAATTTAGTAGATAAAGAGTTGGAAGAGCGTATGGCTTTAGCACAGGACATCTCTTCGTTAACATTATCATTACGGAAGAAAACCGGTATTAACGTTCGCCAACCTTTGAACAAAATTCTCGTGCCTGTGTTAGACGGGGCTTTTCAAAGCAAAGTTGAAAAAGTGCAAGAATTGATCCTATCGGAAACGAATATCAAAGAAATTTCTTTTATAACAGATACGACAGGAATAATTAAAAAGAAAATAAAACCAAACTTTAAAGTTCTTGGCGCGAAAGTTGGTAAGGATATGAAAGTGGTAGCCACTGCGATCCAAAGTTTAAGTGATTCTCAAATAAATCAATTAGAATCAGCGGGAATTTTAGAATTAGCAGGAACATCACATAGTATCAAACCGGAAGATGTAGAGATTATTGCAGAGGATGTTGCTGGATGGCAAGTAGCAAACCTAGGAAAATTAACCGTAGCATTAGACATCAACATTACAGCGGAACTTAAGAAAGAGGGACTTTCTAGGGAATTGGTGAATAGAATCCAGAATTTACGTAAAGAAAAGGGATTCGAAGTAACAGATCGTATTCATGTTATCTTAACACAAAATACTGAAATACAAGAAGCTGTAAACGATAATTTGTCTTATATTTGCACTGAAATTCTAGCGAACTCTTTAGACTTTAAAGAAGCATCGGTTGAGTCCGGAGATACTATCGAGATCGATGGTATAGAATTAAAGGTAATTATTGATAAAATTTAATTATGGGAACGACGAACGAAAAAACACGCTACAGCGATGCTGAACTGCAAGAGTTCAAAGATATTATTCTTGAAAAAATTCGCATTGCGAAAGAAGAATTAACATCGTTAACATCTACACTCAGCAATAGCAATGCTAATGGAACGGATGACACAGCGGGAACGTACAAGACTCTAGAAGACGGTTCTGCCACACTAGAAAAAGAACAGATCAATCAATTAGCTGCCCGTCAGAAGAAATTTATTGATAATCTTGATGCCGCATTGGTACGTATTGAAAACAAAACGTATGGCATTTGTCGCGAAACAGGCAAACTTATTCAGAAAGAGCGTTTGAAGGCAGTGCCACATACAACGCTCAGCATCGAAGCAAAAAACAAACAATATTAATTTAAAGATTTAAAAAGATGAGATCGCCTCAAAAATTCTTTGGGGCTGTTTCATCTTTCTTGTATATGAAAGGCTACACAAGACCTCTACTGCTTATCTCCATTATTTTATTAGTAGACCAATTGTCTAAATTTTGGGTAAAGCTTAACATGACGATTGGTCAGGACTTCAATGTCTTAGGCAATAAATTCCTTATTCATTTCATCGAAAATAATGGAATGGCCTACGGAATGGAGTTTGGCGGCGAATTTGGCAAATTATTTCTGACACTCTTTCGTATTATTGCCGTTGCGGGAATTGGCTACGGCCTTTACTATATGGTGAAGAACAAATATCATCGAGGTTTTATTTTAAATGTAGCGCTTATTTTTGCTGGCGCGCTAGGAAATATCATTGACTCGACGTTCTATGGACTCCTATTCAGTGAAAGTACATTCTACGAAAAAGCGGTATTATTCCCAAGTACGGGAGGCTATGCTTCTCTATTTCATGGAAAGGTCGTAGATATGCTATACTTTCCTTTACTTGAAGGAAATTTCCCAGATTGGTTTCCAATATGGGGTGGAGAGCATTTCTTATTTTTCCGACCTGTTTTTAATATTGCAGACTCCGCAATTTCTGTAGGCGTTTTTCTTATTTTAATCTTTCAACGACGTTACTTTAAGGAGGAACATAAAGAGAAAGAAAGCGCAAATAGTGAAATTTTAGAAGATTAATGAAGCCCCAAATGGGGCTTTTAATTTTTTGTAAGGTTCGCTTTGTGGCAACAATAGTCGGTACGCACGACATCTCTTCCTGTGAGATTGCATATAAAACTAAATTTAACTAAGTTTGACCAATGAAGTACTTATCAATATCTTATAAAATAGCTTGCACACTTCTGGTTCTATGCGCTACCGTTCCGTTATCATTTGCTCAAATCAAGCAGCAAAACCTGAAAAAACACATTTATTTTCTAGCCTCGGATCAAATGAAAGGACGAGGAACAGGTTCTGCCGAAGTAAAAAAGGCCGCAAATTATATAGAAAAAGAGTTTAAAAAATATGGTTTGTCTCCACTAGGAGAAGTAGGTTACAGACAGTCCTTTGAAGCCCGTGTCCGGAAAGTCGTAGTGAAAGACAGTATCCGAACCGCAGAAAATATTATTGGATTTCTAGACAACAAGGCTCCTTACACGATTGTTGTAGGTGCCCACTATGATCACTTAGGAGAAGGACATCAAGGTAGTTCAAGAGATTCCCTAGGTGTGGGAAAAATTCATAATGGGGCTGATGATAATGCTTCGGGTGTCTCCGGTCTATTAGAGTTAGCAAGACACTATAGTAGTAATAAGGAAATAGAGAAATATAACCTGCTTTTCATCGCATTCGGAGCGGAAGAACTTGGGTTGATTGGATCAAAATACTTTACAGAACACCCCACAATCCCTCTAGAAAACATACAGTGGATGTTAAATATGGATATGATTGGTCGGTACAATCCAGAAAATGGCCTTGCCATTATAGGCTATGGAACAAGTTCCAAATTTCCAGAAATTTTTGAAGGAATACAGAGTGAAATTAAATTCTATACCAGTAGAGACGGCAGTGGAGGATCCGATCAAACTTCTTTCTATAAAAAGAATATCCCTGTTTTATTCTTCCATACCGGAGGACACCCAGATTATCATAAACCTTCAGATGACGCGGATAAAATAGATTATCCATCGTTACGAGCTATTTTAGAACTTGAACGTCAAATTATTGATCATTCAATGAAACAACCTAAAATGGATTTTCAATGGACCAACTAAAACCCAAGTTATTAATCACTGGGGCCAATGGATTCTTGGGCCAGAAGTTAGTTGAAAAGATTGTTCCTACAGATCAATATATAGTCTATGCAACATCTAATCGTGACAATCGAAATCACCTCAAAGAAGGTTACATTTACATCTCGAGTAATTTTGAACAACCGGACTCTTTAAAACAACTTTTAGAAGAAGTTAAACCAGATTTTATTATTCATACCGCAGCTATCAGCAGTGTCGAAGCATGCGAAAATAATCCCGCAGCTTGTAAAAAAATCAACATAGACAGTGTTCTTGAACTTGGGGAATACTGCAAGAAATACGACAAATATCTATTATTTCTTTCTACTGATTTTGTATTTGATGGAGAGAATGGTCCTTATACAGAATCAGACAGGACAAAGTCTCTAAATGCATATGGCTCAACTAAAATAGCGGCAGAAGAAACATTAAAAAAAACGAACTGCCGCGCCAGCATTTTACGAACCATCTTGGTGTATGGTGTAAATGGAGATAGAGAGCGTTCTAACTTAGTCCTATGGGCAAAAAAACAATTGGAAATAGGTACTACTATCCGGGTGGTGCAGGATCAGTGGCGTATGCCTACATTTGTTGACGATCTCGTTAAAGCCTGTCAAACTGCATTGGAAAAAGAAGCTGAAGGTATTTATCATATCTCGGGAAGTGAAATGATGTCTATTTTGGAAATCGCTCAGGGAGTCGCTAGTTTCTGGAATCTTGACACATCGCTTATCACCCCAATTTCTGCGGCGGAAATTAATCAAGCAACCAATAGGCCTCGCAAAACTGGCTTTATTTTGGATAAAGCGGCGCATGAACTTGGCTATCGGCCGACCTCATTTCTTGACTCTTTGCAAGAAATTGACAAACAACTAAAATTTTATAAAAGATAAATGGAATCTAAGAAAGCAAAAGAATCGTATACAGAGATGAATGAACTCGTTCTTCCCAACGATACAAATACCTTTGGCAACTTGATGGGAGGACGCTTGTTGTATTGGATGGATATTTGCGCAGCTATGGCTGCTCAAAAACATTCAAACAGCCCCGTCGTTACTGTTTCAGTAGATAATGTTTCCTTTAAAAGATCGATAAAACTTGGGGAAGTGGTCACCATAGAAGCGCAGGTTACTCGCGCCTTTTCGACTTCTATGGAAGTGCGAATGGAGATATTTGCCCAAAATCTACCAGAGGGGACTAAAGAAAAATCAAACGAGGCTTATTACACTTTCGTAGCGATTAACAAAGACAACAAACCTAGAGTTGTTCCAGCTTTGGTTCCGGAATCAGACATCGAAAAAGAGCTGTTCGAAAAAGCCCAGCAAAGAAGAGAATTACGTCTAATATTAGGCGGAAAACTCTCTCCAGAAAACGCTATCGAGCTCAAAAACATCGTGAATGCAACAATGAAAGGCTAAACAAGCGACAGTAGCTTAATGTTACTGTCGCTCCTGTTCTTTATATTGCGGCACCTAAGGCAACAATACGATCGAATTCTTCTACCTTAAGAGGCATCACAGAAAGTCTACCTTGCTTAACGAGTGCAATATTCTGCAAATATTCATCTGCCTTTATTGTTTCTAATGTAACGGGATGATGAAAAGTTTCCACTGGAGCCAAATCAACTACAACCCAACGTTCGTCATCTGTCGTTGGATCTTGATACGATTCGTTAACCACTTTGGCAATACCAACAACCTCTTTCCCTTCATTACTGTGGTAAAATAGAACAAGATCACCTTTTTGCATTGACTTTAGGTTATTGCGGGCTTGATAGTTTCGCACCCCATCCCAAAAGGTTTGCCCATCCTTATTGAATTGATCCCAACTGTATTTAAAAGGTTCTGATTTTACAAGGAAATAGTTCATGTCTACGAGTAAAGATTAAAATTCTAATACGTTATCCTTCCTGTTCCAAAACTTCCATTTTTTCGGCAAAATGTGCACAATAATCACGCAAATCACCAATTACTTTGTCCGCCATAGGATCTCCCCCAGATGCTCTTAAAAAAGAATCACCTAAAGTTTGTAAAGTTTCATAAAAGAAGCGCTTCATTTCATCATAAGGCATCTCTTTTGTCCAAAGGTCTATACGTAACGAGTTTTTATATTGTGCATCCCATAATGCTAAAAACATTGCCTTAGCAGGCATTTCGTCCGATGTCTCTCCATCCGTAGAAGACCAATCAATCGTGTCTGGAACATTATTTTCGTCTAATGTGACATTTAATTTTATTTCTGCTTTTTTCATCTTCTATTTTTTGACTGCCGGCAATACCGACAATAATTTCAATTTTAATCTATCAGGCAATCAACGCCAAATATTTTTAAGTACAATCATCAATATACCTGCGATCAAGATAAACGCAATTTCATTCAACCACAATTTCTTCAGATTGCGAACCAAACTTCTAAACAACAAATCAACCGCGGAAACAACAACCAAGAAAAGTAGAACTTTCCACCAAGAAAAAATTAACTGATCATTTCCCCATTCGGAAATAGTCCATGTCAAAAAACAAGCTATAACGATATTCAAGGGGGTCAACTTCATCTGGATCGTCCTTTTGTTGGCTTTTTAGTAGATTTAGCTTTGCTTGCTGACTTAGATCTTCCATTATTCTTGAGTGCATATTTCTTTTCGTGGAATGCACCTTTAAAATCTGGATCTTCTTTCTTTTTTTGGTTATCGATTTCTCGTGCTATGGCTTGCCTTTCCTCAAAACCAGTCTTCTCCACGAATACTTCTAACGGAACGTCTTCAACAGGTATTTGCTGTCTAATTAATTTCTCTATCTTCTCGACGTAATATTTTTCTGCGGGATTGCAAAATGTTATAGCATCCCCCTGATTATATGCTCTTCCCGTTCGACCTATTCGATGTACATAATCCTCTATAACAATAGGAACGTCGAAATTAAAAACATGACTTACATTGGAAACATCCAACCCCCTTGCGGCCACATCTGTTGCTACGAGAATACGGATACTTCCCTCTTTAAATGCGTTAATAGAATTAATCCGTGTATTCTGTCCTTTATTCGCATGGATGACACGTACATGATCTTGTCCATATTTTCTTTCCAGGTAATGGAATACGTTATCAGCAACTGTCTTTGTTTTGCAGAAGACAATAATACGATGAAAAGCTTCATCGTCTTGCAATAAATGTTGGAGCAAATTTAACTTCGTCTTTAAGTTTGGGACTTCGTATAATCTTTGACTCACAGTCTTTGCCGGTGTTGCCTGTTCTGTAACCTCAATCACCGTTGGAAAGGCTAAGAAATCACCGGATATCTTACGCACCAGCTCGCTCATTGTTGCTGAAAACAGCAGATTCTGTCTTTTTCGGGGAACAATTTCCAAGATCCTATGAATCTTACTTATAAACCCCATATCCATCATCTTGTCTGCTTCATCCATCACAAGAAATTTTAGGCCCTTTGTAAGGATTTCTCCTTCAAGGTATAGATCTAAAAAACGCCCCGGTGTCGCCACAATGATATCACATCCTGCTGCCAATTGTTCTTTTTGAACTTTTGGTCCCAAACCTCCATACAACACGACTGTCCGTAGATCCAAGTAAGTAGAAAAGCTTCTTATATTTTCTTCTATTTGCATTGCCAATTCTCGCGTAGGAGATAATATCAATGCGCGAGGATCACTTCCTTGAGCATACTTTAGCTTCATCAATATAGGAAGTACAAAAGCGGCAGTCTTACCTGTACCCGTTTGTGCTATCCCCATCACATCTTGCCCCGACAAAATAGGAGTTATTGCTTTCTGCTGAATCTCCGTTGGAATTGTATATCCTGCTTCCTCTATCGCATTAAGCAGTTGCTTGTTGAGTTTGAAATCTTCAAATGACGCCATTCGGCAAAGATAAGCAAATCCGCAGACTTCGTTTGATCAATCAGAATATATGACATTCATCCTGCATGTGGAATAAATTTCCGTTTAATTTTGAATTGAAAAGGAATTAAATCAACTTTGTGCTTTATAAATTGGTTAAACATGAAAAAAATTTGGATTTTCATACTACTTACCGCAGTAAGTATGGCCACATTTGCCGACGAGGGAATGTGGTTTCTCATGCATTTAAAACGCCTGAATGAAGCGGACATGCAGAAAAAAGGCTTAAAGCTCAGCGCTGAAGAGATTTACAGCATCAATAACTCCTCTCTTAAGGATGCAATTGTACAGTTCAACGGCGGATGTACTGCCGAAATCGTATCTGGACAAGGTCTTGTTTTTACAAACCATCACTGTGGATACGGAGCTATCGCAGAATTATCGACTCCTGAACATGACTATCTGACTAATGGTTTTTGGGCAAAATCGTACGCTGAAGAACTTAAACCAAAGTCAATGTCTGTACGTTTCTTCGTAAGAATGGATGATGTATCGAAACGTATTTTGAGCTTGGTGAATGATAAAATGAACGAAAAAGATCGCGAAAAAATCATTAATCAAGAAATAGCAAAGATTGAACAGGAAAATAGCGAAGGAGGAAAATATGTGGTATCTGTAAAATCTTTCTACAATGGTAACGAATATTACTACTTCGTTTATCAAGATTATACTGACGTGCGTCTTGTAGGTACTCCCCCTAATAGCATAGGCAAATTTGGCGGCGATACGGATAATTGGGAATGGCCAAGACATACAGGGGACTTTTCTATTTTCCGCGTCTATGGCGATAAAGATGGAAACCCAGCTCCGTATTCGGAAGAAAATGTTCCTTTAAAACCTAAATATTTCCTTCCAATTAGTCTTAAAGGTGTTAACGAGGGTGATTTCTCCATGATTTTAGGCTATCCGGGACGTACAAATCGTTGGATGCCAGCAGCGGGAATAGATCAAAATGTGAATTTCGCTTATCCTGCTTGGGTCGAGGCCTCCAAAACTGGTATGGATGCAATGAAGAGACATATGGATAAGGATCAAGCTGTTAAATTAAATTATGCATCAACTTATTCTGGAGTTGCTAATTACTGGAAAAATCGCCAAGGGATGATTGATGCCTTGACAAAACATAACACGGCTGCAACAAAACGTATTCAAGAAGCTAAGTTTCAAAAATGGGCTAATAAAAAGGCAAACAAAAGTCAGTATGCTGATGTTTTGTCGACCATCAATAGCTATTATGCAACAACAAATGAAAAAGCGAAACATGACAATTACCTCATAGGAATGCTTCGTTCGTCTACCTTCGCAGCTCTTCCGTATAGCTTAGGTAGCGCTTTAAAACAATATGCTGCAGCAAACGAAGCCAAACGCGCACAAATGCTACCTAATTTCGAAGCAAGTGTCGCTGAAACATTCGAAAAAATATACATCCCTTTAGAAATTGATGTATTATCAGATGAGCTCAACCTCTACGCAAAGAAAGCTGGCCAAATAGCTCCTTATATACAAGAATTAGCATCCAAAAATGGTGGTAATTTCCAAAAAGATATCCAATCAGCTTTTCAAAACAGCGTTTTTGGATCTGTAGACAAGTTGGATAGTTTTCTAAAGAGTCCCTCGGATGAAGCTATCGATACCGATCCATTATACCTTATTTCCAAAGCTTTAATGGATAAATACAGAGAAAAATCTCCCGAAATAGACAACCTTAATGACAATTTTCAAGCAGCATATAGAAAATATATTGCTGGAATTCTAGCGTCGAATCCGAAAGGTAAATATTACCCTGATGCTAATTCCACTTTACGCTTAACCTATGGTACTGTAAGAGCATTGCCTAACGATCCTAGAAATGACGCAGAAATCAACAACTATACGACATTGAAAGGAACGATCGCGAAATACAAACCAAATGATGAAGAATTTGATCTTCCGAAACGCCTAATGGACTTGTATGAAGCGAAGGACTATGGTCGTTATGCAGATAAAAAAGGATATATGCCGGTCAATTTCCTAAGTGATCAAGACATTACAGGAGGAAATTCAGGGTCTCCTGTATTAAATGCAAAAGGTGAACTTATTGGATTGGCATTCGACGGGAATATTGAAGCTATGGCTGGTGACGTGATTTTTGATCCAACACTTCAACGGACCATTTCAGTAGATATTCGCTACGTGCTTTTTATCATCGATAAATTTGCTGGCGCCCAAAATATCATAAATGAACTAAAAATTGCGGAATAAGAGCTAAAACACAAATTTATTTTTGAATTTAAATACAAAAATTGGACATTGGTTCGTTGTTTTTGTATATTTATGATATCTTAGAACAGGAATTAATAGAAACTAAAATTATATAATTAAAAATGGAAAATTACAACAAATTAAAAAGCTTAGTAGCATCTATCGAAGCTGATGCAGATAAGTTCTTCAACAACGGAAACTCAGCAGCTGGTACTCGTGTACGTAAAGGTTTGCAAGAAATCAAAACTTTAGCACAAGAAATTCGTAACGAAGTAACATCTAAGAAAAACGAAGAGAAATAATTTTTTTTTCTTGTCAAATAAAAAATGGTCACTGTAATCAAGTGACCATTTTTTATTTATACAGAACTGATGTGCTGTTATAATAGCAGATTAATCATCAAAAAGTTAAATTCTTCCTCAGTGCTCCAGTCACCTATACCCATCCTATCCCGCATAAAATTATACAGTTCCATTCGAGACATCGGCTTATCACGCTTTTTCCCAAGTTCGGCAGTAATCACAGGTTGATACAGTTCCACTTTTGTAGCGTATATGCTGTAATGTTGCTCTGGAACGGCTGCACCTAATATCATGCCAGGAAGCCCATGAAAAACCGCAGGGCCAGACGACAACGGAATCTCGTCTGTATAAAAGGCAACAACAAAAATCGAATCCAGTAAAATGCCATTGGCACGACGACAGGAATATCCCGCAATATCGCGATACTCATTTGTGATCTTCCATTTAATGTCCAGCAAGGAGTCTTGCGTTAAAATATTCGAGCCGCCATATTCCAACAAGGATTTAAAGCTATTATTTTTTAGATGCTTGTAATATGTCGTGGAATAATCAAACCCATACCATATTAGATTACGCATCATATTCGTCAATTCTTCTTTGACTGGTTCAGCGCGAGATTCATCTCCCTGAAAAGATAGTGTACTTTTAAACACATAGGTATTTGGCGCTTTGCTCATTAATTGCTCCACGTAGCTCCGATCAAAATTATCATTCTTGGCGAGTGCCATCTGCCGCTTCATAAAATTCTTGACGTGCACCGTCTTTTCAAAGTGGATCACTCCTCCAGTAGGAAAATGCGCATATTGCGCAACCAACACCTTCGTTACAAGTGTTAGCAATACGATAATCCATGTTTGCTTTTTCATCCTTATTGTCCTCCTTTCATCGATGTGAAATCCCAGCTAACTTTAAGCATAAAATAGCGAGATATCGTGTTATACGTATCTTGAACCAGTGTACTAGCATATTGCTGTCTGCTAAAGCCTATATTTTGGTTTAAAATGTCATTAATAAAGAAGTCTATCAGGAGTGACTCATCTTTCAGAAACTTTTTGCTCAGTCCCGGTCGTACCAACAGACGTTCAATTTTTTCATCAAAAATTTCCGTTGGTGCTTGATAGGTATAATTCATTGTGGTATATAGCTTTAATTTTAGTGGCATATAATAAGATAGCTCGGTAAAGTTATTAAATACAAATCCGTTGCTATTCAAGTTGGGCTGTAGTGAATTGCGTAAGGAGTTATAACCTGGAGCCAACTCCACATTAAAATCAAAACCCTTCTTCGTCCTTTTATTAAAACCTAATGATACTGAGAAATCGTAGTTATCGTTTTCGCTCAAGGCCCCATTAATGTAATTGAAGTAATTATTATAAGTACCATCAAAAGATAGTGAACCATTAATTTTAGACTTTTTCACGACACTGCGTGAAAAGCTGCTCCATAAACTAAGCGTGTTGGCCACTTGGTCCAAATTTGCATAAGAAAGTGTACGTCGACCGTTATCTATCTGAATATTCTGTTGGATGTTGTTAAATCGTTGCGACCAATTTAACGACAGATAACCGTACGAATCTTTCAACATATTATACGTATTATAGCGCAGATTATAGCTGTTGCTCTGCGACGGACGTAGGTTTTCATTTCCAACCACAATGTTCAGCTGGTCCGTATTTTGGCGCAAAGGTTGTATCTGCGTTAGCGAAGGCAAATTATTGTTTCTCGAAAAACGGAAGCTTACACTTTTCGCTTTCGTTATCTTGTAGCGGAACTGCAAACTCGGGTTATAGGTTAAAAAGCTCCTTTCTAGATCCATGCCCTCGTAGTTGTTAATCTGATACATTTGATCGTTACGCACATTATTCGTCAAGTTGGCTTCAATGATATCAGATCGGTAACTAAAGGCTAGATTAGCTGCATTTCGCGTGGTATTAAAATTAAAATGGTTACTAAATTCTTCATCCAACAGCGTATAAGCATTTTCCGTATTGGAGAAGTCAAACGAGTTATTGATAGACGTTGACACTCCTCGGATAAATTCATACTGCAAACTCGCATTTATGCGCTTCGTTATCGGCTCTGTATACGCCAATGTCGATCTAAAATTATTGCTGCTCGATCGCATTTCCTTACGTTGATCGATGACAGAAACACTATCCAGTATAAAGAAATTAGCTTCCGATTTTAAGAAACCATCTCCGTCAGATTCATTGTAACTTCCGTTGATCCGCAAAGACAACGATCGCCCTTCTTTCTTTAATTTTCTAGTTAAGTAAGTACTGTAATCCAGCGATTGTGTTGCCGACACGCTCTCTTGTAAAGATGTATTATCATTAATACGTTCATTATCTCCATCCATAGTAATCGCCGTATGCGATTTGCTTACCTCCGAATTTCCCTTGGCGGCACCTATACTCATGGTTAGGGTCGTCAAGGAGTCTACTTTTAAATCATACCGTGCATTAAACCTGTGCTTTTGATTTCGTGTAGTATTCAAATCGCTTTCATTCGAATTTTGTACCGCATCAACTAAATTCTCCTGTGAAATACGTGAACTGACCTCATTGTTTTCCACGATACCAAATTTGTAACTGGTGTTAAGCTTGTGCTTGCCTTCTTTCCAAGCATCAGCAAAAGAAACCCCTGTACTCAATGCCCTCGGAAGTCCTCTCCCATTCCAATAATCCATATTATCACCCGTCCAGGAAAACGAAACCGATCCATCATCCGACACCTCGGTGCTAAAACTTGAAAAGCCAAACTTATCCTGATCTTCCCAATTTAACGATATCGTACCATCATTAGAGGTTAAGCCAAATAACCCAATCTTTTGCGTACCGTTGAATTTGTTCAGAGCCATTGTCCCTGTATAATAGCCGTTATTTTGATCTGCGCCTCCCCCAGCTTCCACTTTGCCAAACAGCCCCTTTTTAGCATCTTCTTTCAATTTCAGATTAATCGTTTGTAAACGTTGTCCATCATCCACCCCCGTGCGCTCTGCCTCTTCCGATTTCTTTTCATACAATTGCACCTTATCCACCATATCCGAGCGCACATTCCGCGTGACGAGCGTTGGGTCATTGCCAAAAAACTCTTCCCCATCTACCAATACCTTTTCCACCGTTTTACCCTGCGCGGTTATTTTACCATCTGCATCCACCGAAATACCAGGCAATGCCTTGAGCAAATCTTCTACTTTGGCATTTTTTTCCACGGCAAAGCTAGAAGCGTCGTATTCGGTGGTATCGCCTTTAATGACAATAGGAATTTTCCCCGTAACCATCACTTCTTCAATCAAGAGACTCACGCTATTTAATCCTATTTGTCCCAATGAAATATCATCTTCACTATTTATTTCTTTAAAGTAATCCCCAAATTTGGGATAAGTAACGATCAAGAGGTAAGCCGAACTATCGGGTTTACGCAGCGAAAACTTCCCATCTTGATCCGCTCGGGTATGTGCCACCAATACAGAATCTTTAGCTTGCAGCAACATCACAGTCGCATTCACCAGCTTAGTAACACCATCACTTTCGTCCACTACGATACCTGTAACAGCTTTTTGACTATACACATACGTACTCAGCAACATGGAGAGAAATAGGAGGAACGGCAGTTTCATAATATAAATCCGTTAATAATTTAGTTATACTACGAAACTATCATAATGACACATCTTTTCAAAACCAATTGAAATTATTAACATTTTTTTAACAAGTCCGGCATCCACACCTCTTGACACACCATTGTGGTTAAGGAATAAAATTATAATTGGTAGCTTTGCAAAAACATTAAGCTATGCAAACGATAAAAGAATATGTTCAATCCAATCAGGAGAGATTTTTAGAAGAATTATTCGCTTTATTACGTTTTCCGTCTATTAGTGCGGATCCTAAATACAAAGAAGACGTCGTAAAAACTGCGGAATTCGTCGCCGAAAAACTTAAAGAAGCAGGAGCCGATCAAGTAGAAATTTGCCAAACGGCTGGAAATCCGATTGTATATGGTGAAAAAATAGTTGACGCTTCACTTCCCACAGTATTAGTGTATGGTCACTACGATGTTCAACCAGCAGATCCATTAGAACTTTGGCACACGCCACCATTCGAGCCAACAGTACGAGATGGAAAAATCTACGCGCGCGGCGCAGCAGATGACAAAGGTCAATTTTACATGCATGTCAAAGCTTTCGAATGCATGATGCAAAACAATGCATTGGCATGTAACATCAAATTTATGATTGAAGGCGAAGAAGAAGTTGGTTCAGCCAACTTGGGCACCTTTGTAAAAGATAATAAGGAGCGTTTACAAAATGATGTTATTGTCATTTCAGACACTTCGATGATCAGTATGGAACAGCCTTCACTGGAAACTGGCTTAAGAGGTTTATCTTATGTTGAGGTTGAAGTGACTGGGCCAAATAGGGATCTTCACTCTGGCGTATACGGCGGAGCAGTTGCTAACCCTGCCACGGTCCTATCAAAACTAATCGCATCCCTACATGATGAAAATAATCATATTGCAATACCAGGTTTCTACGACGATGTTGTTGAACTTACCGCAGAAGAGCGTGAAGAGTTGAATAAAGCTCCTTTTGATGTAGAAGAATATAAGCATGATTTAGGTGTAGATGAAATATGGGGAGAAAAAGGTTATTCAACGATAGAGCGCACCGGAATTAGACCAACGTTGGAGGTCAATGGTATATGGGGAGGCTATATCGGAGAAGGAGCAAAAACGGTACTCCCATCTAAAGCTTTCGCTAAAATATCCATGCGATTGGTTCCCAACCAAAACTCACAACGTATAACACAACTTTTTAAAGATCATTTTGAAAAAATAGCGCCAAAATTCGTCAAAGTAGAAGTAAGACCACATCACGGAGGTGAACCAGTTGTCACCCCTACAGATAGCGTCGCTTACAAAGCTGCGGAAAAAGCTTTAGAAGAGGCCTTCGATAAAAAACCTATTCCAACTCGGGGCGGCGGATCCATCCCTATCGTAGCGCTATTTGAAAAAGAATTGGGCGTAAAGACTGTTTTATTAGGTTTCGGACTAGATAGTGATAATTTACATTCCCCAAATGAAAAATATGGCATAGAAAACTATCTAAAAGGAATAGAAACTATCCCCTCTTTTTTCAAATATTATGCAGAGTTAAGTAAATAAAAAAAGAAAGGATGTTCCTCGAAAATATTCATCGAGGAACATCTTTTTATGGCATTCAGCGATCGAAGATCGAACAGAAACAAACGCAGGAGAAATCTCCTGTATATTGGATTTAAAACCAATTTTACCTATGTTTGGATATGCTTAAATTATTGAGAAAAATCCATCTATATACTTACTTTGTTGCTATTCTCTTTTTCTTTTCTTTAGCTTATCCTTTCCTATATTTTCTGGCCAAAGATTACGAAAAGCAATACAATAAAATAGTAACAATACGGCGTTGGATTAGTTTAGCGGGCATGTATACACTAGGTATGAAGGTTGAAGTCGATACAGAATCTGATATAGACTGGTCAAAGAACTATGTCATCTGTCCGAATCATACCTCTTTCTTGGACATCACGGTTCTGACCTACCTTTGTCGATCTCCCTTTTCCTTTATGGGTAAAATAGAATTACTCAATAATCCAGTCACCCGAATTTTTTTTAAAACGATTGATATCCCTGTAAAAAGAGATAGTAAAATATCTTCGTTCAAGGCCTATAAAAAAGCGATAGGTATCTTGAATGACGGCAAATCATTGGTTATATTTCCAGAAGGAAAAATTGACGACTCTTATCCTCCTATCTTGCATTCTTTCAAATCCGGTGCTTTCAAGATGGCGGTAGAAAATAACATCCCCATACTACCGGTGGTTATACAAGACGCATGGAGAATATTATGGGACGATGGAAAGAAGTATGGTTCTCGTCCAGGAACAATCCATGTAAAAATATTATCACCTATCTACACCGATTCCTACGATAAAGAAAACCTGGATCAACTCGGAGTCGAGGTGTACAGCAAGATGAAGGCTATTTGGGATATCCAGAATAAATCGTAACTTAAAACTGTTCTAACCAGAAAGGCATGGAGGAAAATTTTTTAATTCAAATTGAAGATATTGGCCGTGAATACATAATAGGAAGTGAAAAAATCTACGCACTAAAATCTGTAACACTAAACATTCATAAAGGTGAATTTGTAGCACTCATGGGGCCTTCTGGATCAGGAAAATCTACACTTATGAATATCCTCGGCTGCTTAGATACACCAAGCAAAGGTCAATATATACTAAATGGCATCAATGTGTCAGATATGAGTGAAAATGAACTTGCGGAAGTTCGAAATAAAGAGATTGGATTCGTCTTTCAGACTTTTAATCTTCTTCCTAAAAGCACAGCACTTGAAAATGTAGCTCTTCCTTTGATTTATGCCGGTATACAAAAAAAAACTCGACAAGAAAAAGCTTTAACTGCGTTAGAAAATGTTGGCTTAGGAAACCGTGTAGACCACAAGCCGAATGAGCTATCCGGAGGACAGCGTCAACGTGTTGCCGTTGCTAGAGCATTGATCAACGATCCTTCTATTATTCTAGCTGATGAACCAACAGGTAATCTAGATACGAAAACATCCATCGAAATTATGGGGTTAATGGAAGAAATACACCGCAAAGGAAATACGATAATACTGGTCACACACGAAGAAGATATTGCTCAACATGCCCATCGTATTGTTCGCATGCGTGATGGACTTATAGAGGATGACTACAAAAATCCTAGCATTAAATCCGTGTATCCAAGACTTGATGCATTAAATGAAAAAGGTTCCGATTTCGAAAAAATAGATTAAAATAACCTATATCCTTTCCTTCAGAAAACTGATCTACTTTTATCTGCTTATAGAGCATAGAAATAAAACAAATCACCCAGTTAATTTTAAATAACTGATATACAAATAATTATATACAAAAAAATTTGATAACATTCTTTTGACTTGATTTAGTGAATAATAATGTTATTTTTGCCCAAAATGGCAACTTAAATTATTAGATATGTATTGGACACTAGAACTTGCATCACATTTGGAAGATGCGCCATGGCCAGCAACTAAAGATGAGTTAATAGATTACGCTATTCGTTCAGGGGCTCCAGTTGAGGTAATTGAAAATTTACAAGCCCTAGAGGATGATGGAGAGCCTTATGAAAACATCGAAGAAATTTGGCCAGATTATCCGACTAAGGATGATTTCTTTTTTAATGAAGATGAGTATTAAGACAAAATAAAAAACGCCTACCATGGGCGTTTTTTATTTTTATATATTAAATTAAACCTCTATTATTCTTATATAGTCTCTTAATTAAAATGACTACATACTCATGAGAATAATTTCCTTATCTATTATACTGTATTTTTTTTGCTCGATAGGTCACGCACAGTCCTCCTTCGAAACAGATCAAGATAAAGATATTGCAGTAATACAGTCCTTTCTGAAGGATATCGCAAACACTTCAACACGTCCCGATGTCATTCTTAGTCAACATGTCTTGATTGAAAATACAAATACAGATGAGGCATACGATTATCTAGAAGCAAGTATAGACGAAATCAGGCTGAATCTACAAAGCAAAAAATTAACGGATATTGAATGCATACCTTTCTCAAGCCTTTCCAGAAATTTAACGCGAGATATAGATCCTGAAGGTAAGCCCACATCAAAAATGTACTTTTTATATTATAAAAAAAGACAAATATTCGCCGTCTATATTGCTATGCATAAAATCGCATCTTTTACTCTCGTCGCGAAAGGGAATCAAATGGCGCACTTTGTTACCTATTAATTTTTTAAGCAAAAAAATTTGCAACTACATAATAATTATTTGATATTTGTTTATAACGATTTATAATGATATCAACGAATGTAAATAAAGCATGGTGGTGGCACAACAAATAATGTTGTGGCAAAAACCTATCGCTTGAATTTTTACATCAAAAGAATAGTGGCTTGCCTAAATGGCGAGCCTTTTTTATTTTATTATCCGACAACAATGAAAGAAATATTAGCTCATTTATTTGAGTACAAAACCTTTACCAAACAAGAAGCATACGATATCCTTACAAATATAGCTACAGGAAAGTATGACACACATCAAATCGCTGCGTTTATGACGACGTACGGTATGCGGAGTATTCGCGTAGACGAGTTAAGCGGCTTTAGAAATGCGATGTACGACCTTTGTATTAAACTTGATTTCCCCGAATATGATTTAATAGATTTATGTGGTACAGGAGGCGATGGAAAAAATACCTTTAACATCTCTACTTTAGCTTCATTTGTTGTCGCTGGAGCGGGATATCATGTTGCAAAACATGGAAATGTAGGTGTTTCTTCCAGCTGTGGTTCATCAAATGTTATGGAATATCTTGGCTATACCTTCACAAATAATAAAGAATCGTTGCAAAAACAATTGGATGAAGCAAATATTTGTTTCTTGCACGCCCCTCTTTTCCACCCCGCGATGAAGACCGTAGCTCCAATTCGCCGAGCACTAGGCGTAAAAACCTTCTTCAATATGCTTGGCCCCCTTACAAATCCTGCAAATCCAAAATACCAAGCTGTTGGTGTATTCAGCCTTGAGTTGGCGCGATTGTATAACTACCTGTATCAAAGCACGACAAAACAATATAGCATCGTGCATGCCCTAGATGGTTATGACGAAATATCACTAACAGGAGATTTTAAGATCATTGACAACGATGGAGAACAATATTACACAACCGAGGGCCTTGGATTTAAGAAAATATCAGCCATTGATCTGGCAGGAGGCAGCTCGGTAGAAGAAGCATCTAAAATATTCTTAAACATTATACAAGGCAGTGGAAGTGATATACAAAATAACGTAGTTCTTACCAATGCTGCATTTGCTATTAAAACAATACATCCAGAGAAAACATTTGGAGATTGTTTCTACGAAGCCGAAGAATCTTTATTAACAAAGAAGGCTTTCAGTAGTTTCAAAACTCTTATTCAAAAATAAGATGACTTTACAAGTAAAAGTTTGCGGCATGCGCGATGAAAAGAACATAGAGGATCTCCGCATGTTAAACATTGATTACATGGGATTCATATTTTATGAGCGATCGGAGCGTTATATCCAAAAAGTTCCGCTACTTTCCAGTGTCGGCAGCGAAATAAAAAAAATAGGAGTTTTCGTAAACTCGCCTATCGATTTCATAACTCAAAAGTTAGAAGATGGCTTAGATGGTATACAACTTCACGGTAGCGAAACGCCTTCAATTTGCCAATATTTTAAGGATAAGGGCATACTTGTATTGAAAGCTTTTGGTATACAAGAAAACTTTGATTGGCAACAATTAGAACCCTATATTAAACATGTGGATTATTTTCTTTTCGACACAAAAAGCCCAAAACATGGAGGAACAGGAAGAACATTCGATTGGACAGTATTAAAATCTTACCCTTTTGACACACCATACTTTTTAAGTGGAGGACTAGGCTTAGAAAACATAACAGAGGCATTAGCAATTTCCGACACTCGTTTAAGAGGTTTGGATTTAAATTCCAAATTTGAACTGTCACCTGCCAATAAAGACATCGAAAAATTAAAAAAAGCTTTGAAAATTATAAAAGATGAGTAAATATCAAGTTAACGATAAAGGATACTATGGCCCTTTTGGAGGTGCTTATGTCCCTGAAATGCTTTACCCAAATGTAGAAGAACTTCAACAGAAATATTTGGAAATAATGCATGAAGAAAGTTTTCAGCAAGAATTTCATGATTTATTAAAAAATTATGTTGGTCGTCCTTCTCCACTTTATTTTGCAAAGAGACTTTCGGAAAGATACGGAGCCAATATTTTTCTGAAACGCGAAGATCTCAATCATACCGGTGCCCATAAAATAAACAATACTATCGGTCAAATCTTACTAGCAGAGCGTCTTGGAAAAAAACGAATCATCGCAGAAACGGGTGCGGGCCAGCATGGTGTTGCCACCGCAACAGTTTGTGCATTGAAAGGTCTAGAATGTGTCGTCTATATGGGCGAAGTTGACATACAACGCCAAGCCCCAAATGTAGCCCGCATGAAAATGATGGGTGCTACGGTTATCGCTGCACAGTCTGGTAGTAAAACACTCAAAGATGCAACGAATGAAGCACTACGTGATTGGATTAACAATCCTATCGACACCCATTACATCATTGGATCTGTTGTGGGTCCTCATCCCTACCCTGATTTAGTTGCAAAATTTCAATCGATCATATCTGAAGAAACAAAGAAGCAGTTGGTAGAAAAAACAGGAAGTAGTCTTCCCGATTATGTATTAGCTTGTGTCGGTGGTGGATCCAACGCCGCTGGAATGTTTTATCACTTCTTAGATGACAATAGTGTAAAATTAATTGCCATCGAAGCCGCTGGTCACGGCGTCAACAGTGGGGAATCTGCGGCAACAACAGCTTTGGGCAAAGAAGGCGTATTACATGGTAGCCGCTCTATATTAATGCAAACCGAAGACGGACAGGTCGTGGAACCTTATTCTATTTCTGCAGGATTAGACTATCCTGGCATAGGCCCTCAACATGCTTGGTTGTACAAAAGTGGACGTGGTCAATATGTTAGTATAACAGACGATGAAGCAATGAAAGCTGGCCTTCTGCTAACGCAGTTAGAAGGTATCATCCCTGCTATAGAAAGCTCTCATGCTTTAGCATATCTGGAGAAAATGGAATTTAATAGAAACGAGAATGTAGTCATCTGTCTCTCAGGAAGAGGCGACAAGGATCTAGACAACTATATGAAATATTTTGGATTTTAAGAGATGCAAACAACAAATACATTATTTACAGCTAAAAAAAACAGATTATTATCCATCTACTACACAGCAGGCTACCCTTCGCTAGATAGCACCATCTCTATCGCGACACAACTGGAAAAGGCAGGTGCCGATTTTCTAGAAATAGGCTTCCCGTATTCAGACCCCGTCGCTGATGGACCTGTAATCCAACGCAGCTCTGAAATCGCCTTACAGAATGGCATGACTCTCCATCTTCTTTTTGAACAACTGAAAGAATTAAGAAAAAATGTTTCTATTCCAGTATTTTTAATGGGATACTGCAATCCGGTATTACAATATGGGGTTGAGAATTTCTGCAAATCGTGTCAGGAGGTCGGTGTAAATGGTGTGATTATCCCCGATCTCCCGATGTATGAATACGAAGAACTCTATGAAGCCATTTTCAAAAAATATAATATCAGCAATGTTTTCTTAGTTACACCACAAACTTCCGAACAGCGTATACGTAAAATCGACAAACTTTCTACAAGCTTTATCTACCTGTTGTCATCCAATGCAACAACTGGAAAAAACTTAAATGTGGGGGATCAAACAACCGCATATTTTGAACGTTTAGCGAACATGAAATTAGAACACCCACTGGTTGTCGGATTTGGTATTTCAGACGCAAGAACATTTGAGAAAGCAACGGATCACGCGAAAGGTGCAATCATTGGAAGTGCTTTCGTTAAACTGTTAGCGGAAGAGAATTATGAAGGGAAGATAGAAAGCTTCATAAAGGAAATTAAACAGTAATAACAGGGGGCTGTGTAGCTCAATTAACAGCCCCTGTTATTCTTATAAAAAACATTCCCATCAGACTCTTTGCATTGAACCTCATTTAATTTTTATTACCTTTGTAGAGAATGAGAGCACTATTGGCATATATGATGTTGTTTTTCTACAGTTTGACCTGTACAGGAACAACAGTTTATATGCATCTCTGTCGGAGCAGCTCTAATCTAATTATACAAGACAATAATGAGACAGTTCCTCAAACTTGTCCATTTTGCAAAGAGAATAGTGAAAAAACAACTAAACAAGATACGAAGGAGCAGAGTTGTTGTACTACCGAGCAAAGCGATTGTTGTCATGACATCAAATTAGATTTGAAAAAAGGAGACCAGGATAATGAAAATGCACCTACGGTCTATTCTTTCTTCTCACTATCCCCTGCTACCATTACTCTTTTTTGGATTATTGGCTTCCAAAGAGAGACAAAATCTCTGGATACTCCCGACTCTGGAAATAATACGTTATTAGTTTCCACGAATTCTCCACCTTACCTTAAACATTGTAACCTAAGAATTTGAAAATGGTCTTTTAACTAAATATTTTCTAAGCGCTAGATAGGGATCTATCAACAGCTTAGCACTGTTTAATTTAATTCCATGTCATCAAATTCTAAAAAATGAAATCTATTTACACGGGTTTATTGACCCTATTTTTAATTCTATTTTGCTTATTTTCTTTCGGACAAACAAACAACACCATCACATTTGAAGTTGGAGGAAATTGTGGGCTTTGTAAACAGCGAATCGAGAAAGCTGCAAAAATAAAAGGTGTTTCAGAGGCTTCTTGGGATCCTAGTAGCGGAAATGCAACAGTTACTTTTAATCCGACTAAAACCTCATCAACCGATATTAAGCAAGCCATTGCTGATGTAGGTCACGACACCGATGAAATCGCCGCTAAAGATGAGATTTATGCACAACTTCACGAATGCTGTTTATACGAAAGATTAACAAATAAAGGTGATACTATATCTAACACACCTAGCCAAGATCACAAGGTCCGCGGCGTAGTGGTTCAAGAAACTGGAAAAGGAGAATTGACACCTATACCTGGTGTAAACGTATTTTGGCTAAACAAAGGAAAAGAAGGGGTACAAACCAATGAAAATGGTGTTTTTGATATTAAACATGAGGAAGGGTATAACGATCTTGTCGTTAGTTTCGTAGGAATGAAAGCAGACACCATTACCATACAAAATCCGCATGAGGTTCTCGTTATCCATGCAAAAGATAATGTACTTGCCGAAGTCGTTGTATCCCGGAAACAACGTTCTACCTATATATCCTCTTTAAGTCCTAACCGTGTAGAAGTTATTACAGCAAAGGAACTATTTAAAGCAGCTTGTTGTGATCTAAGTGAAAGCTTTGTAACCAATTCATCGGTAGATGTGGTGAATAGTGACGCCGTTACTGGTGCTAAACAAATTCAATTACTAGGTTTAAGTGGCGTTTACACCCAGTTGACTGTAGAGAATCTTCCTGGACCGAGAGGATTTGCGTCTCCCCTAGGACTGAACAGTATGGCAGGCCCATGGATAGAATCAATACAGATTAGTAAAGGTATGGGCTCTGTAGCGAATGGATTTGAAAGCATGTCGGGACAAATCAATGTAGAATTGAAGAAGCCTCATAACAGTGATCGTCTGTATTTTAATGCCTACGCCAACAATATGGGAAGAACAGATGTAAACTTGAACCTTGCCCAGAAAATAAATGATAAATGGTCTGTCGGGTTATTACTCCATGATAACTTTATGTACAATAAAGGTATGAACTTCAGTAATAATGGTTATAGAGATATGCCTGTCGGTAATGTTTTTTCAGGAATAAATCGTTGGCATTACGAGAACGGCAAAGGACTGATTGCACAATTTGGAGTTAAGTATCTAAGCGATGACCGTACCGGAGGAGAAATAGATTTCGAGAAATATTCCGACAAGTTAACGACTAACCGATATGGCTTAGGATTTGATATTAATCGAATTGAAGGTTTTGCAAAGATAGGCTATGTTTTTCCAAATCATAAGCTACGCAGTATTGGATTGCAGCTCTCAGGCTCGCATTATCGCCAAGATAGCTACTTTGGATTGACGACATATAACAATGAACAAAACAGTGGTTATGCAAATTTACTCTATCAAGATGTTATCGGTAGTGTAAAACATAAATACAGAGCAGGATTCTCTCTTTCCTACGACAAATTTTATGAAACGGTCAAAACAAATACATTTGACCGAACAGAAGCAGTAAGCGGGGCATTTTTCGAATACACTTTCGCTCCCAACGAGAAGTTTGATGCTGTATTAGGCTTACGTCAAGATTACAATAACATATTTGGATGGTTCACGACACCACGTCTAGCTGTTAAATATGCTCCGACCCAAACTACCACGATTAGGCTTAGCTCGGGCCGAGGACAGCGCACAGCAAATATTTTTGCCGAAAATCTAGGAATATTCGCTTCAAGTCGCTCGATTCCCTACACCAATCTCGCCCATTCCGATGGAACGGTATATGGTTTAAAACCTGAAGTTTCATGGAATACTGGTGTTACTGTAGATCAAGACTTCCAATTGTTTGGCAGAACATCAGGTGTATCACTAGAAGTATTTCATAATAACTTCACGAACCAAGTGGTGGTCGACTGGGAAAACCCTCGCGAGGTGTCCTTCTACAATCTGGAAGGAAAGTCTTTTTCTAACAGTTTACAAGCCGAATTTAGATTTATGCCTCTTGAACATTTTGAATCAAAGATTGCCTATCGTCTTTTGAATGTTGAAACAGATTACAAATCGGGACGACTACAAAAACCCTTAACAGCAAAACATCGAGGCTTTATTAATCTGACATATAATTTACTAGAGACCTGGAACTTTGATTACACCCTTAATGTTGTCGGAAAAAAGCGTTTACCCTCTACATCCGAAAATCCTGAAGCTTACCAACTAGGAAACTATGCACAAGCTTACACAACAATGAATGCACAGATTAGCAAAAGCTTTGGAAAAAACAATAATTTCACCATATACATTGGTGGCGAAAACCTTACCAATTTTTATCAAAAAAATCCCATCTTAGCATTTGATGATCCATTTGGACAATACTTTGATACAAATCTTGTATGGGGACCAATAACAGGAAGGCTATTTTACACCGGTGTACGATACGGTATAAAATAACTAAAAAGCCCCGTTATCTCAGATAGGAACGGGGCTTTTTATTCAAGAACACGCAATCAAAAAATCTCTTTAAGTTTCTGGTACAGCCTTGCAACAGGCAATCCAACAACATTCTCATAGGATCCATGTATAGCTTTTATTCCCATTAATCCAATCCATTCTTGAATACCATAAGATCCCGCTTTGTCTAAAGGCATATACTGGTCTACGTAATGGCAAATCTCTTCCTCCGATAGTTCAAAGAATTTCACAATCGTCTCCTCAACAAAATCGTAAACACAATCTTCGTAAGAGATAGCAACAGCTGTTAAGACCAAGTGTTCTTGTCCCTGTAAGGATCGCAAAGTTTCAATAGCTTCACTTCTATCCTTTGGTTTACCCAAAATACGTCCTTCATGAACAACGACGGTGTCTGCTGTAATCACCAAAGCATCCTGAAATTCCGATTTCTCGAAAACATACAACTTATTCAAGGCAATACTCCTAACGATTTCAGAAGGACTTAATTGCTTATCAAATTGTTCATCGGTTTCTTTTACAATAACTTGAAAATCTATTTCAAGCTTAGCCAGCAATTCCTTTCGTCGTGGTGATTGTGAGCCTAATACCACCCGAACATCCTTTAATCGATCTATTAACATCATTATATACTTCTTATTTCGGTTAATACCGACCAACGTCCTGTCAAACGCAATATCTTCTCGATAACATCCCGAACACATCCTTCCCCTCCTCTTTTTGGAGAGACGTAGCCAGCTATATTTTTTATATCATCTACAGCATCATACGGACACAAAGATAACCCCACATTATTCATACAATCAAAATCAGGAATATCGTCTCCCATAAAAGCAATTTCATTCTTCTCCAACTGAAAACGTTGAACGATCTCCAACATGAGCGTCAATTTATCCGACACACCTATATAAACCTCTTCAACACCCAATCCTTTCAGCCTATGCAAAACCCCCTCAGATTTCCCTCCTGTGATCACGATGATCTTAAGCCCTGCTTTTATTGCAAACTGAATTGCATAACCATCTTTTATAGAAAACTTCCTTAATTGTTCTCCATTCTCTGTAACGAGAACAGTCCCATCTGTCAGTACACCGTCAACATCCAAAAACAACACTTTTATTTTTGCAAAATCTTGTAAAATCATAGTGATCAAAAGTACTTAAAAACCTATAAATTCAAAAAAAACGAATACCTCACTAATCCGTTAAAGACATATTATTATTGCAAAGAGACATAAAATCAAAAATATGTCAGAAATTGGTTGCAATAACAATCAACAGCACCAAAACCATTGACAAATAATGTTTTTAGCTGTACATTTGCAGTGTAATCAATGAAAAATCAACGATTACATTATTAAATTGTCTTTTCATAATTTAGGTTTATAATTGGTTAGTAGCAGACCCTGACGCCCATCGTCAGGGTTTTGTTTTTGCAGCAACTTAATTCCCTAAAATACATTAAATAAAAAAAGTCGATAGGATTCTCCTATCGACTTTTTTTATTTAATGGCAACAACTAGTGTTTTCCTTTATCTCCTGTATTTGGTTTAGATATGGAAGTTCGCATATCCGTATCAGCTTGAATATTCTGCATCTTATAATAATCCATAATGCCCAGATTACCATTTCGAAATGCTTCCGCCATAGCCAAAGGGACCTGCGATTCCGCCTCTATCACTTTTGCCTTTGCTTCCTGTGCCTTCGCCTTCATTTCCTGTTCAGTAGCAACAGCCATAGCACGGCGTTCTTCTGCCCTTGCATTTGCAACTTTCAAATCTGCCTCTGCTTGATCGGTTTGCAATTTAGCACCGACATTTTCTCCAATATCAATGTCTGCAATATCAATCGACAAAATTTCAAAAGCTGTTCCCGAATCCAAACCTTTAGATAAAACGGTTTTTGATATTCTATCTGGGTTTTCCAATACTTCTTTGTGATTTGTAGAAGAACCAATAGTCGTTACAATACCTTCTCCAACTCGAGCTAAAATAGTCTCTTCTCCAGCGCCCCCTACCAACTGATTAATATTTGCTCGTACAGTAACTCTAGCTTTTGCAATAAGCTGAATACCGTCCTTGGCAACTGCTGCTACAGGAGGCGTGTTTATAACCTGAGGGTTTACAGAAAGTTGAACCGCATCAAAAACGTCTCGCCCGGCTAAATCAATGGCTGTTGCCAATTTAAAATCCAACGGGATATTTGCCTTATCAGCCGAAATTAAAGCCTTGATCACCTTATTCACGTTTCCACCTGCAAGGTAATGGGTTTCTATCTCATTAGATGTAATACGCAACCCTGCTTTAGTAGAAGTAATCATCGCATTGGTAACCAATGAAGGCGGAACTTTACGCAAACGCATCAGCACCAAGTTTAAAAGGCTTATTTTTACGTTGGAAAGTTGCGCTGTGAACCACAAATTAACAGGCAATAAATACAACAATAAAAAGAATGCTACAACGGCACCTACAATGATCAAAACTAAACTAATTCCTGGATCCATAATCTTCATGTTTTAAGTGAACCCTAAAGATATTATTTTCTGTTAAATTTTCAGCAAATTAAGACCTTTTATTCGCTTGGACAACCACCTAACAGCGACAAATGCCTTTATTAAGCCTTTGAGGCAATACGTTTTTACCGATTTCATACAATACTACATTATTCCACAATTAATAATTAAATTTGCAGGTACGTATACTCTACCTGAGAAAAACAGTTTATCGATTAATTGACTACATAATTATGGAGCTTAAAATAAGAATATTGCGAAAGTTTCTGATTTTGTCGTATACGGAGTCAAAATCAGTAGAAATTTGCGATATTTAGCACCGTGATTAACATTCAACATACACAAATGTGCATACGAAATAAGGAGTTAATACATTCATAATTCCTTATATATAATATCTGTCGGCTCTATGAAACTAAAAAAAGAAGCAATTCTAAAATGGGAATTATTTATAGGGATATTCCTAGCCTACTTGATTATTATTGGAACCGCAGTTTACTTCTTTAGTACCATCGGTACTAAAGTGGATCGCGTGAAAGTCGCTAATGATCATATTCAACAAAAAACCAATTCGCTGAACGAGATAGACCAAGAGTTATTTAACGCTATACAAGCGAAAACACGTTTTCAACTCAAAAAAAACAATCTTGATTTACAAGAAATAACATCTTTGCGAAAAGATTTAACGCGATCTTTTATCAACTTAAAAGAAGGATTTCAGCCCAACTCAACTATTGGTTCTGAGGTTCGACAACTTGAAGGATATGCAGGAGAAGCGCTAAATCTAAAAATGTTACAAGAAGAGGCAAACCAAGAAATAGCCGACTTTAAAGAAATTTCATTGCAGGACCAAGCGGAGGTCAACAAAATGATTTTGTCCATAAGGAATTTGCTGCTTAAGGAGCGTCAAAAGATGTCCCAAGATTTTCATGACTCTATTTCCTCCTCAAAACAAACCGCTTATTTTCTAATCGGGCTTCCGCTATTATTCATCTTTTTCATTTTTAACCGTGTGCTAAAAATTGTAAAAGAACTCAGTCGCCGTTCCAAAGAAACACATGAACTTAATAAAGAGATCCAGAAAGCGCAGAAAAATATTGAAGAATCAAACTGGGTTCTGACCGAATCAAGTAGACTTAACGAAGCCATTAGCGGAATAGATAATGAAAATATAATTGCTAAAACCTCATTCGAATCAATATTGAAATCGATAGATTTTTTAGCAGGGGCTATTTACATCCGGCGGATGGACTCCTACGAATACATTTTGAAACAACAAATAGGCGTTGACAAAACACACAAACTTTTAAAAAGCTTCGCAGAAGGAGAAGGTCTCTTGGGACATGTAACCGAAACAAAAAAAACAAAAATAATACACACAGATGTAGAGAGTGTA
This sequence comes from Sphingobacterium sp. LRF_L2, assembly GCF_965644235.1. Classification (NCBI taxonomy): domain Bacteria; kingdom Pseudomonadati; phylum Bacteroidota; class Sphingobacteriia; order Sphingobacteriales; family Sphingobacteriaceae; genus Sphingobacterium; species Sphingobacterium sp. LRF_L2. Next base: position 90,400 of record NZ_CBFFRI010000007.1, read on the forward strand.
CTTAGTTCCTCGACTCTTGCACAATCGAATCAGATCAACACAATCATACTAACACCTCTCGTCTATGAACAGCATGCTATTGGGATACTAGAAATTGGTGGAAGATATACAGACGAAACATTATCCAGTACATTAAAGTACCTGGAACGAGTTTCACGTATCATTGCTACCGCTATTAAATTTGGACAGAGCCATACACTTGTTGAGAATCTTTTGGAAGAAACGCAGCAACAAACCGAAGAGCTGGAAGCACAACAGGAAGAGCTGCGTATCACGAACGAGGAATTAATCTACAAAACAAATTTACTTGAAGCTTCTGAAGAAGAATTGCGTGTCCAACAAGAAGAATTGCAACAGACAAATGTTGAATTAGAGGAAAAGGCAAAACAATTGGAAATCCGCAACGTTGAGCTTAATGAAACACAAAAGGTCGTAGAAGAAAAAATTCAGGAGGTCGAGTTAGCAAGTAAATATAAATCGGAGTTTATGGCCAATATGAGTCATGAGTTACGTACTCCGTTGAACAGTATATTGATTTTAGCCAAGTTACTACAAGACAATAAGATCAAAAATCTGAATGCAGAACAAGTTAAATATGCATCGGTGATCCATAGTGCCGGCAGTGATTTATTACAGTTGATCAACGAACTTTTAGATTTAGCTAAAATTGAATCAGGAAAGGTTGAACTCAATTATGAATCCATTCGCACAAAAGATTTTATAAACAACCTAGAAAACCTTTTTCAAGCTACAGCTCAAGAAAAAGGAATAAATTATGCCATAAAAATTGATTCCAACACACCTAAGGAATTTATCAGTGATGAATATCGACTAGAGCAAGTATTAAAAAACTTCCTATCTAATGCATTTAAATTCACGGAGAAAAACGGCACAGTTGAACTATCTTTCCAAGCAGATAAAGATAATATACGTATTACAGTTAAAGATGATGGAAAGGGAATCTCCGAAGAAAAACAGCAACTCATTTTCGAGGCTTTCAGACAAGAAGATGGGTCGACTAGTAGAAAATACGGTGGTACAGGACTTGGCTTATCGATAAGCCGAGAAATCGCCTCGTTGTTAGGCGGTCGCATAAGCCTAGATAGTAAAATGGGAATTGGCAGCACATTTACGCTCATCATTCCTTATAAAGCTCCTTTCGAAGATCAAAAATTAACAGCGAAAAATATACAAGTCCCAGTTATTACGCCAAACGACACAAAATTAGAGCTAGAAAATTTGTCCCTTTCGCAAGAAACGGTTTCAGCTGACATTACTGCTACCGCAACATCAAAGAACCTTCTAATAATAGAAGACGATATTAATTTTGCTGATATTTTGAAAGATTTCGCACAAATTTATGGCTTTCATGTGATGATAGCACACGACGGAGCGGACGGAATTCAAAAAGCAAAGCAATTTAATCCTCATGCTATCATATTAGACGTTATGCTTCCTGTATCAGATGGATGGGAGGTTTTAAAAACGTTAAAAGCGAATCCCGAAACAAGACACATTCCTATACACATGATGTCTGCTGCGAATTTCAACCAGCGAGAATTTATAGAGCGTGGTGCTATTGGCTTTTTACCCAAGCCCGTATCTGAAGATTCCTTGAAGAAAGTATTTGATAATATCCACCTGAATATTAACAAGGGAATTAAGAAAGTTTTACTTGTTGAAGATCAAGAATTTCAGAGTGAAATCATCAAATCAGCTTTTGCAGAACAAAATATTAACGTTATACAAGCTTTTTCAGCAAAAACCGCATTAAACAAATTAGATGAGGAAGAAAACATAGACTGCGTCATTTTAGATATCAAACTCCCAGACGCGAATGGTCTAGATCTCTTAGATGAAATTAAAGCAATGCCTAATTATGTGGATACTCCAATGATTATAAATACGGCATACGATCTTTCTCAAGAGCAGATCACACATATCAGAAAACACACCAAAGCAATGGTTCTCAAATCTGGGAAAAGCAACAACAGACTTATTGATGAAGTTAAATTGTTCCTTAACAAAATCAGCTCGGAGGACTATTCACCCCTAAAAAACATGGGAAAATTAGACCAAGTCAGTCAGCTATCAGACAGCTTACAAGGGAAAAGGGTGCTTATTGCGGATGACGACATGAGGAATGTGTTTGCCTTAACGACAACACTTCAGGAATACAATATGGAAATCGAAATTGCCAATAATGGCATCGAAGCAGTTGATATCGTAATAAAAAATCCGGGAAAAATAGATATTGTGCTTATGGATATCATGATGCCTGAAATGGATGGATACGAAGCTATTGAAAAAATCCGTCAACAAAAGGAGAACGCTAACTTACCGATTATTGCCGTTACGGCAAAAGCGATGAAAGGCGATCGAGAGAAATCCATCCAGATTGGTGCAAGTGACTACATTAGTAAACCGATAGATATTGACAAACTAGTCTCATTGATGCGCGTATGGCTAAGTTAAGTATATCTCATATCAGTTTTCAAGAACTTCAAGAAGTCGTTACTTTGTTAAGAAACGTATCCGATTTTGATTTATCAGGCTACAGTAAATCATCTTTGAAACGTAGAATACAACGAGTAATGGATTTGGAGCGTATGGACTTTGTAGATTTGAAAAATGCCGTCACAAATATGGGTAACTTTCAAATGTACTTAATGAATGAAATTACAGTCAACGTGACAGAAATGTTTCGAGACCCTAAATATTATGCTACGCTTAGACATGAAGTTCTCCCCTATTTGGAAACGTATCCTGCTCTAAAATTCTGGAGTGCTGGCTGTTCAACAGGCGAGGAAGTATATTCCCTAGCTATTTTGCTTCAGGAAACCGATCTATATCCCCGAAGCTTTATATATGGTACCGACATCAACATACATGTTTTAGAAACTGCAAAAAAAGGTATATATCCTATTAAAAAAATAAAGCAGTACAGCGAAAACTACAATGGAACAGAAGGAACTGGAAGCCTTTCTGACTACTACACAGCAATGTACGAAGCCGCGATTTTCAATAGCGATATACGGAGAAACATACTATTCTCTCAACATAATTTAGTCTCTGACTCGGTGTTTAATGAATTTCAATTTATTTCTTGTAGGAATGTCTTGATATACTTCGACATGGAACTTCAGAATCGTGTATTACAATTGTTTTACGATTCCCTATCAGAATTTGGTTTTCTGTGTTTAGGGCCAAAAGAAACACTACTAAGCCGAGATATCATGGTTAACTTTAAAGTCGTAAACAAGGAGTTTAACATATACCAAAAAATTAAATAATGGAAAAGGCAAAGGAGTTGGTCGTCATAGGTGGAAGCGCTGGATCCTACAATTTAATCGTAGATATCATAGAATCCTTGCCTCTCCAATTTTCTCCTGCCATCGTGGTCGTCATCCATCGAAACCCAAAGTTTACAACAAAAATAGAAGAAACCTTGTCTCTCAAATTAAAAAGAGCTATTGTACCGGCAAAAGACAAAATGCAAATCTGTAGCAATATGATCTATTTTGCGATTCCTGGCTATCATTTACTTATAGAACCAGATAGTACGTTTTCTTTGGATGTTTCAGAACCCGTTCAGTTTTCTAGACCTTCCATTGATGTCTTATTTGAGACTTCAGCAGAAGTATACTGTAAAAAATGCATCGCTTTTCTTCTTTCTGGAGCAAACAAAGATGGAACCGATGGCTTTAGACGCATCCAAGAAATGGGCGGCAAAACTTATGTTCAATCGCCCGAGGATGCCTTAATAACAACAATGCCTGAACATGCAATACGTTCTAGTCATTATACGGATATATTTAGTGATCAACAGATTATTTCCTACTTCAGGAATTTAAAATAGAAAGTCTATGAAAAGTGTAAATCTCCTGATTTTAGATGACAAGGAAGAAAATATCATCAGCCTATCAGCCCTGTTAGCAGATATTCAACACATCAATATTATCAGTTCAACAGATCCAAATGAAGCTTTAAAAATCTGTTGGAAAAATGATATTGCCATTGCCCTAGTCGACGTCCAAATGCCAGGTATTAATGGATTTGAATTTGTCTCTCTTTTAAAATCTAATCCCAAGACGAACCATATTATGGCAATCATGGTGACTGCAATATCAAAAGAAGATAAGTATTTATTGCAGGGATTGAAAAGTGGCGCGGTGGATTATCTTTACAAGCCTTTAAATCCTGAAATCACAGTAGCAAAGGTGATTTCTTTCATCAAACAAATTCATATACAGGAAGAAATAAAGCAAAAAAATATCGCTTTGGAGGAATCCAGAAAGCAACTCATTCTTGCAAAAGAAGAGGCAGAAGAGGCTAGAAAATCAAAAGAGAGTTTTCTCGCAAATATGAGTCACGAAATACGAACTCCGATCAATGGCATCGTAGGAATTATCCACATGTTACGCAGCTCCGAGCTCAATGACGAACAAAAGGATTGGATAAATAGACTCGACACTGCTTCAAATTCCTTATTGCTAATCATTAATGACATTCTGGATATTTCCAAAATTGATTCAGGCATGATGAAAATTGAAATAGAAAGCTTCTCTATCAGAAAGAAACTGGCGGATATCAAAAATATCTTTAAGGTCAAGGCGCTCGATAAGCAATTAGATTTCGATGTAGATATTGACCCATTACTCCCAGAATATATCAAAAGTGATCCGTTGAGGATACAGCAAATCATCAACAATTTTATATCAAACAGTCTTAAATTTACTGAAAGTGGTAATATAACATTAAAAGTAGCTGTACTGGAAAAAACTCTTCATGCGGTGACTGCGCAGTTCACAGTGATTGATACAGGTATAGGCATTAAACCAGAAGCTATAGAAAAAATCTTCTTGGCCTTTGAACAGGGTGATGACGGGATAACAAAGAAATTTGGCGGAACAGGTTTAGGCCTTGCCATTGTAAAACGTCTCGCAGATTTACTAAACGGCAAAGTGGAAGCAAAAAGCACGTATGGCGATGGTTCTGCATTCAGTTTTCAGGCAACCTTTGAACAAACGGAAGAATTGCCTCCTGAGGAAAAAATCGACAAAAAGGTATTTTCAACTTTAGAAAAATTTGACAACTTAACGATACTTATTGCAGAAGACAATGATCTCAACAGTTTCATGCTGGCCCACATGTTAGAATCATGGGGATGCCATGTAGACATCGTAAAAAATGGTCGACAAGCGGTTGAGAATGTTAATCAGCAAGATTATGACTTAATTATGATGGATACGCATATGCCCATCATGTCTGGATTTGAAGCAATCAAGGAGATAAAAAAACATGCCAATCCAAAGAAAGCTTACATCCCTATTATCACCATATCAGCCTCAGTATTAGAGCATGAACAGGCAGCAGCCTATGAGGCTGGAGCTGACAGTGTAATCGGAAAACCTTTTGATCCTGTTGATCTTCATCAAAAGATAAGTAAGCTTATTAGTAAAAAAACTGCGATATCTTGATTCTAAAAAATATTGTTAAATTTGTTGAAAGCACACATATTTAATTTGTAAAATGAAAAGATTATTTGTTTTTCCTGCGATTGTTATCGCTTTATCACTAGCTGCCTGTGGGGGATCAGAAAATAAGAGCACTTCTGCAAGCACTGAAGAAACCGCTACATCTGAACCAACAGCAACGGAGACCGTTCCTGGAATCGAAAATGTAGAATTGTCAAATACAATTTCAGTAGAGTCTAATGATCAAATGAAATTTGACAAAGAGTTATTACGTGTTAAAGCTGGTGAACCTGTTGAGTTGACCCTAAAAAATGTAGGAACACTTCCGAAAGAGTCAATGGGACATAACCTTATTGTTTTGAAGCCTGGTGTTGATATCGCAACTTTCGCAGGTGAGGCAACAGGAGCTGCCGATTCAGACTACATCCCTAAAACATCACTTTCGTCAATCGCTGCACACACGAAATTGTTAGGCCCTGGTGAGGAAGATAAGATATCTTTCACCCTTGAAAAAGGAGTGTACACATTTATCTGTAGCTTCCCGGGTCACTATGGTGTCATGCAAGGAAAAATTGTAGCAGAATAAACTTTTGAATACAAAAAAATAAAAAGCACTTCACGTAGAATAAGTGCTTTTTATTTTTTCAGATGGACAAAAAGATTACTTAGAATTCTCTCCTACCAAAGGAGCAAATTAAAGATCTCCAAAACAGCATTTTTATCCGAGTGTTCTCGTGCATGAAAATGGCTTATTTCTCTTCGCCCTCCGCTTTTCATTACACTTGTTTTTTACAACTTAAATACGATTAAGTTTATTTAATTAATTAACTTTGAGGCCGAAAACTATTTAATAATTTTTATGCAATACGACGTAATCGTTATAGGAAGTGGTCCTGGTGGATATGTAGCTGCTATCCGCTGTGCTCAGCTTGGACTAAAGACAGCTGTAGTAGAAAAATACAGTACTTTTGGAGGTACATGTCTAAATGTTGGCTGTATTCCTTCCAAAGCTTTATTAGATACATCAGAGCATTTTCACAATGCGGCACATAACTTCGACGCACATGGCATTAGCCTAAGCAATCTAAAGATTGATGTCAAAAAAATGATTGAACGCAAAAATGAGGTCATTGCCCAAAATACGGCAGGCATTACATTTTTGTTCAAAAAGAATAAAATAGATTCCTTTGAAGGCGTAGGCTCTTTTATAGACAAAAACACAATCAAAGTAACAAAGAAAGACGGAAGTTCAGAAGAGTTAAAAACGAAGAACGTAATTATAGCAACAGGCTCAAAACCTACTTCGCTTCCTTTTTTACCGGTCGACAAAAAACGCATTATAACTTCTACAGAGGCTTTAAATCTGCAAGAAGTTCCAAAACATCTTATTGTCATAGGTGGCGGAGTAATTGGACTTGAACTAGGTTCTGTATATGCACGTCTAGGAGCTAAAGTTTCTGTCGTTGAATTTGCTAAATCAATTATTGGCACAATGGATGGAGGTCTAGGGAAAGAATTACAACGTGTCCTAAAAAAGAACCTTGGCATGGAGTTTTTCCTTGGACATAAGGTTACTGGTGCGACTACGAAAGGTAAAACAGTCACAGTTACAGCAGAAGATGCCAAAGGACAGAATATCCAAATTGAAGGAGACTATTGTATTGTAGCTGTTGGAAGAACGGCATATACCGAAGGACTTGGACTAGAAAATATTGGTATCAAGGCAGAGGAAAGAGGTAATAAGATTCCTGTCAACGAACATCTTGAAACCGCAGTAGAAGGTGTATATGCTATCGGTGATGTTGTAAGAGGAGCTATGCTTGCCCATAAAGCTGAAGACGAAGGTATTTATGTCGCTGAGCGTCTGGTTGCTCAAAAACCACATATCGATTACAATCTTATCCCTGGTGTTGTGTATACGTGGCCTGAGGTAGCTTCGGTAGGAAAAACTGAAGAGCAGTTAAAAGAAGCTGGTGTTAAATACAAATCGGGGTCTTTTTCATTTAAAGCATCTGGACGTGCAAAAGCATCAGGAGATACAGATGGTTTTGTTAAAGTACTAGCTAACGCTGAAACCGACGAGGTATTGGGTGTTCATATCATTGGCCCAAGAGCTGCTGATATGATTGCTGAAGCTGTAGTAGCAATGGAGTACCGAGCATCGGCAGAAGATATTGGAAGAATATGTCATGCACATCCAACATTCACTGAGGCTCTCAAAGAAGCTGCTTTGGCGGCAACAGCCAATAGAGCTATTCACGCCTAAAAAAGCATAAGAAAGTGCTGCCCTATCGCATAATGCCTAGAGCAGCACTTTTAACAGGAAATAAAAAAGAAGATGAACTTCTATACACGAAAATGGGTTAAACCCGAAGATTTAAATCCTAATGGGTCTCTTTTCGGAGGAACCTTGCTTCGTTGGATTGATGAAGAGGCTGTCATTTATGCGATTGTACAGCTCGGAAACCCGCATGTAGTCACCAAATATATTTCAGAGATTAACTTTGTAAGCTCAGCAAAACAAGGCGATATTATTGAAATGGGGATTGAAGCTGTAAGTTTCGGACGAACCTCTCTGACCATGCGCTGTGTCGTTCGTAATAAAATAACTCGAAAAGTGATTTTATCCATAGATAAATTGGTCTTTGTCAACTTAGACCCGGAGGGTAATCCTAGCCCACATAACAAATCAGAAATTACCTATGCTTATAGCGGCATAGAAAAAACGACTAAATAGCTTCTATCTTTTAGAAGCTATTTGCTTTTTTAAATCCCGTTCTACCCAAAAAGAAACGACAGGAATCAGTGATAGCACCAAATACGTTAACACGCGACTTAATGGCCATTTGTATGTATTCCAGCATAACAATAAAAGAGCCACAAAAAGTACAACCAAAAAGCCATGTATAGAGCCTGCTACTGATACAGCCTCTTTAATACCAGCCAAATATTTTAACGGCATAGCGATAAAAAATAGAATAATAGTAGACACTGCTTCCCAAAGAGCGATTTGTTGGAAAATTCGTAACATAATTAGAATAGAAAATGTTTCCGCAAACATACATGCAAAAACATGAACTCGTGTATTTTAATAATCTATTTACCCTTTCTTGACATAGCAACTATCTGTCATCAACTCTTGTCATCAATAAACCTAAAAAACGATTACTTGATACCCGAAAAATTATGTATTTTTGAGAGTTCTGAATAAGAACAAAGTCTTAACTACTAATATTTTTAAATAATATTCCGTGAGGCTGAAAAGAACCCCATGTGATATTATATATGACGTTAAAAAATAACACACATATGAATTACGACATCGTAGTAATCGGTAGTGGTCCTGGAGGATATGTAGCTGCTATCCGTGCATCCCAATTAGGCTTCAAAACAGCGATCATCGAGCGCGAAGCATTAGGTGGAATCTGCTTAAATTGGGGGTGTATCCCGACCAAAGCCTTGTTGAAAAGTGCTCAGGTATTTGAGTATTTGAATCATGCCGAAGAATATGGAATTAAAGTTCAAGGTGGAGAAGCCGATTTCTCTGCTATTGTAAAAAGAAGCCGTGGAGTTGCAGATGGAATGAGCAAAGGGATCCAATTCTTAATGAAAAAGAATAAGATCGATGTGATTATGGGAACTGCCAAAGTAAAAAAAGGTGGTAAAATTGAAGTTAAATCTGCAGACGGGTCAACAAAAGAATATACAGCTAAGCATACCATCTTAGCAACAGGGGCTCGTTCAAGAGAATTACCTAATCTTCCACAAGACGGCAAAAAAATCATTGGTTACCGTCAAGCGATGAACCTTCCTAAACAACCAAAATCACTAGTCGTAGTAGGCTCCGGAGCTATTGGTGTTGAATTTGCCTATTTCTATAATGCAATTGGCACTCAGGTTACCATCGTTGAATTTATGGACAGAATTGTCCCTGTAGAAGACGAAGAGGTATCAAAACAATTGGAGAAATCTCTGAAAAAGGCGGGTATCAATATTCTTACAAAATCAGAAGTTCAATCTGTAGATACTTCTGGAGATTTGAGCAAAGTTTCAATAAAAACTGCTAAAGGCGTGGAAACCATTGAGGCTGAAGTTGTACTTTCTGCAGTAGGTATTGCGCCAAATATTGAAAACCTAGGCCTAGAAGAAACGGGTATAAAAACAGATAAGGGACGTGTACTAGTAGACGATTTTTACAAAACCAATGTTGAAGGTGTTTATGCTATTGGCGATATCGTAAAAGGACAAGCTTTAGCACATGTTGCATCTGCTGAAGGTATCACCTGTGTTGAAAAAATAAAAGGTTTACATGTAGAAGCAATTGACTATAACAACATCCCAGGTTGTACCTACTGTTCCCCTGAGATTGCCTCAGTAGGCTACACAGAAAAAGCGGCTAAAGATGCTGGATACGAAGTAAAAGTTGGTAAGTTCCCTTTTTCTGCATCTGGTAAGGCTTCTGCTGCAGGAGCAAAAGATGGTTTCGTAAAACTCGTTTTCGACGCTAAATATGGAGAACTACTAGGTGCACATATGATCGGTGCAAACGTTACGGAAATGATTGCAGAAATTGTAGTAGCTAGAAAATTAGAGACAACAGGCCACGAAATGATTAAAGCTATTCATCCTCACCCGACGATGAGTGAGGCGATAATGGAAGCAGCGGCTGATGCTTATGGAGAAGTTATACATTTATAAAATGTATCATAAATAAAAAAGAGAAGCGTAAATTAGATTTACGCCTCTCTTTTTTCATTCCTCTACTTCTGTTGTGAGGCTATCTAAGGATTAATTTCGAATCAAAACTTATTTCCTCCGCGGCAATATCTGCTTCCGTAGCTATATTTTTGAATAATATTTCAGCAGCACATTTACCTTGTAAATCCGGATACTGCTCAATACTTCCCATAGGCGGATTCTCCATATATTTCCAGAGGGGGTAATTTGCATAGCTAATAAAAAAAACATCTCTTTTTTGGACAAGCCCTCTTTGTCTTATATATTTCATAAGATCCAAGGTTACGAAATCATTGAAGGAGACGATTGCTGAGGGACGTGTAGGTAATGCCAAAAGCTTTTCCATAGCCTCGATATTTCCAGATTCTGTTAGATTGGTATGAACCATATATTTTTCATTCAAAGGGATCCTTTCAGCTTCTAGAGACAGCTTATAAGCAACCTCTCTTTCATGTGAGGCCAGAAGATTTTTAGGACCGTTGATCAGCGCTATATTTTGATGTCCAATAGAGGCGAATGCTTGAATAGCCTCTTTCATTCCAGAAGAAAGATTACTATACACTTTATTGACATGTTGTACATTGGGCACACAATCAAAGAACACAATTGGAATTTCCGACTCCTTTAACATATCCAAAAAATGAAGATCTTGTGTATTTTTCCCAAGAGACATTAAAATACCATCTACACGATGTCTTTTAAACGTCTGTATAATTTTTAATTCCCTATCAGGATCATCAAGCGACTGCCCGATAAGAACAGTATAGCCTTGCTTTGAAGCTACGTTTTCAATTTCACTTAACGCCGTCGAAAAAAAAGGTTCAGAGATATTAGACAGAACAACACCAATTGTAAATGTTCGTTGTTGTTTAAAAAAAATGGCAGCTTGATTTGGCTCGTAATGAAGTTCTTCCGCTACTTTTTTCACGCGCATTGTTGTCACCAAACCAATACTTGGATGATCTTTAAGTGCACGAGAAACTGTCGACGGGGAAATCTTAAGCTTTTTTGCAATTTCCTTTATTGTTGCAGGTTTTCTCTTCATATGTCATCTATCAGAAAAAGATCAACACCATCAGTGTTACTTTAGTTTTTCAAAAAGGTGCACTGGTGTTTCTAAGATGGAAATCGAAAAAGAAAATCTTACGCGAAGAAATCGTAAATATTGTTTTATAAAGATAGTTCTCAACTTAATTCGTCGCGTATGACCGAAATATCGTCCTTAGAAACCCCATATTCCTCTACAATATAATCAATTGGATCGATATTTCTAAATTTAAGCTCCTCTATAAAGAAAACCTTTAAAGAAGTTAAATGGGAAGTTAGCTCTTCCCAATCCATATGCTTTAACTTATTTAGCTGTTCTACGGGATTCCCAGATGTTAAAATCCCCACATTTTTCCCTCCATCAAATAACGCAAGCAAATATTTTTTCATATTGGGCTTCAAAAATAACTTTAGAGGAAGATTCGCATTCGCTTTTAATCGTTCATAATTCTCCCCATATACGCTGTCAAGCCCAAAATGATCTAATGTCTTCTCCAACACAGCGTCTTCTCCCATATCTTCAAAAACCAACTTCATATAGTCCAATATAGACGCCGCAAGTGGCCTAGCCTCACTGTATTCCACAAAGTTTGAGAATAAATAATAGACTTGCAATAAATAATCCCGCTTAGGATAAAGCACATCATCTATTTCAAATACATATACCGACTTCGAGTTATCCATGAAACGTTAGTTTATAATATAACAGAATTATATGAGACAAAGTGCTGGTTCATCCCCCTCATTGGAAAAAACGGCAACGCCAGAAAAATAATGTCCAGCTTTCTTCGTACCATCCAAGATATCGTTACCTTCAAAAACAACACGAACATCCATTTCTTTTACTGGATTTTGTAAAACGAGGCAATTGTCCAACGTTTCCGGCAGAAGTAATGCGATTCCATATTCTTCGAGTAAGACACGAGATTCCAATAACGGTTGGAGTTCTGATTTTCCCAAAGGAAGAAGCCACCGATAATCGTTATCGAGACAAAGTTTTAACATTTCATGTGCAAAGGTAGGATTGGCCCCCGTAGGAATCTTCGTATAATTTTGCTTTAAAAGTAGATCCGGAAAGGGTTCTGAAGTAGCGTAGTGGCATATAAAACGAGAAGCCAGGATTTTACCTATCCGCTGGGCAAATGGCTGAGTACCAAAAGTAATTAATATTTTTTCCATATCTATGGCCATCAACTTATTTGTCCATCCCGCATGTGAATGGTTCTATCCGAAATCCCGGCGAGCTCTTCGTTGTGTGTAACAATAATAAATGTTTGGTTCAAAGAATCGCGTAGATCGAAAAATAACTTATGTAAAGATGCCGCATTTTCCGAATCCAAATTTCCAGAAGGTTCATCTGCAAGCAATAAGGAAGGACTATTAATCAAAGCCCTAGCAACTGAGATCCTTTGTTGTTCCCCCCCTGACATTTGATTGGGTTTATGCTGCGCCCGATGAGCAACCCCAAGCCGCTCTAACAGCTCCATAGCCCTTATTTCCACTTGTTTTCTACTCGTACCGTTGATAAATGCAGGAATACAAACATTCTCCAATGCCGTAAACTCGGGCAGTAAGTGATGAAATTGGAAAACAAAACCTATATGTTCATTTCGGAATAAACTCATTTTATTTTCACTCAAGTCACCAATGCTCACTCCATTAATAACAAGACTTCCTCTATCCGGTCGATCAAGAGTACCTATAATGTGTAACAACGTACTCTTCCCTGCACCAGAAGCGCCCACAATAGATACAATCTCCCCCCGTTCGACGGAAAGATCAACACCCCGTAAAATTGGCAGCTGCCCGAACGACTTATAGATTTGACTTGCCTGCAATATCATATTGCGAAGGTAATGAAAATGCCTCACAATTTAACTTGCCAATTCCATCCTTCTAAACTGCTACTATTATCTACTTTTTTACCAAAGAATTACTTGCCCCTTCCATTTAAAAATCATATTTTTACGACAAATTTTTTAAGATGAACATTCACGAATATCAAGCTAAAGAAATACTTAAAGGTTTTGGTGTAAGGGTTCAGGAAGGAATTCTTGCAGAAACTCCAGAGCAAGCCGTACAAGCTGCACAGAAATTAAAAGAAGATTTTAATTCGGACTGGGTTGTTGTGAAAGCACAAATTCACGCTGGTGGTCGTGGTAAAGGTGGTGGCGTCAAATTGGCGAAAAACCACGATGAAGTTTCACAACGTGCCAACGACATCATCGGTATGCAATTGGTTACACCACAAACAGGACCTGAAGGAAAAAAAGTACACAAAGTCTTGATTGCACAAGATGTATACTATCCTGGCGAAAGCGAAATCAAGGAATTTTATGTTTCTGTTTTGTTAGATCGTGCAAAAGGACGTAACATCATCATGTATTCTACTGAAGGTGGTATGGACATCGAAGAAGTGGCAGAGAAAACTCCTCATTTAATCTTTAAAGAAGAGGTTGATCCTAAAGCTGGCTTACAAGGTTTCCAAGCTCGTAAAATAGCGTTCAATTTAGGCCTTTCTGGTGCAGCTCACAAAGACATGGTGAAGTTCATCGCAGCGCTATATAAAGCATACGATTCAATCGATGCCTCTTTATTTGAGATTAACCCTGTATTGAAAACATCCGATGATAAAATCTTAGCTGTTGACGCAAAAGTAAACTTTGACGAAAACGCCTTGTACCGTCATGCGGATTATGCAGCTTTACGTGACGTCTTAGAAGAAGATCCTACAGAGGTAGAGGCCGGAGCGTCAAACTTGAACTATGTGAAATTAGATGGTAACGTAGGTTGTATGGTGAATGGAGCTGGTTTAGCGATGGCTACTATGGATATCATTAAAATAGCTGGTGGTGAGCCTGCAAACTTTTTAGACGTCGGTGGTACTGCTAATGCAGAAACTGTAAAAGCTGGTTTTAACATCATCTTAAAAGACCCGAACGTTAAAGCAATCTTAATCAATATTTTCGGTGGTATCGTTCGTTGTGATCGCGTTGCTCAAGGTGTAATTGATGCCTACAATGAAATCGGTGATATTCCCGTGCCAATTATTGTTCGCCTTCAAGGTACAAACGCCGCTGAAGCGAAAAAATTAATTGATGATTCAGGATTACAAGTTTACTCAGCGATCCTTTTGAAAGAAGCTGCAGAATTAGTTACTAAAGTATTGAAAGGCGAATAATCTCCTTTTCTTTATACAGCATATTAAAGCCTTTGAGAAATTTCTTGAAGGCTTTTTTCATACCTCACCTCTATCCACCTGATGCCAATAACGAAAACAGTGTGCAGCCCGTCTAAAACATACCTTTTTCGCGATACATAGCATATTTAGGAAATAATAAACTATTTTTGTATTCTAAAAAGAAAAAGACGCTTATTACACTAAAAAGAATGGAACACACACGTATAAAAGAGCTATTACAATCGGAAGATTTTGGTAAAGAAGTTATTGTTAAGGGCTGGGTTAGAACATTTCGTAATAATCAATTTATCGCTATCAATGATGGTTCTTCAATGCATAATATACAAGCTGTCGTTGATTTCGAAAATACAGATGAGACGCTATTAAAGCGTATTACCACAGGTGCTTCATTGCGTATTAAAGGCTCCTTAATCGAATCATTGGGAAAAGGACAACGTGTGGAGATTAAGGTAGAAGAACTCTCTATCTTAGGTGATTCAGATCCTGAAAAATTCCCACTACAACCGAAAAAACATAGTCTAGAATTCCTCCGTGAAATTGCACATTTACGATTTCGGACGGGTACATTTAATGCTATTTTTAAAGTACGTAACGCACTATCGTTTGCCGTACATCAATTTTTCAGGGAGCGTGATTTTGTCTATATGCACACCCCTATTATCACGGGATCTGATGCAGAGGGTGCTGGTGAAATGTTTCGCGTCACTACACTTGACTTAAACAATCCTCCACGTACAGAATCTGGAGAGATAGACTATAAAGAGGATTTTTTTGGAAAATCCACGAACTTAACGGTATCGGGCCAGCTCGAAGGTGAGCTAGCGGCTATGGCGTTTGGAAATATCTATACTTTCGGTCCCACGTTCAGAGCTGAAAACTCCAATACGACACGCCATTTAGCCGAATTTTGGATGATTGAACCCGAAATGGCTTTCTATGAGCTTGAAGACAATATGGATCTTGCCGAAGATCTACTTAAATATGTCATCGAATATGCGCTCAAAAATTGTCCCGATGAAATTGAATTTCTAAAAAACCGTTTATTAGAAGAAGAAAAATCGAAACCTCAAAATGAACGTTCTGAGTTCGATCTCATTGAAAAACTTAACTTTGTTTTGGATAATAAGTTCGAGCGAGTGACTTACACTGAAGCTATTGAAATCTTAAAACGTAGTAAGCCCAACCAGAAAAAGCAATTCAAGTATCTTATTGAAGAATGGGGAGCAGATCTACAATCGGAACACGAACGTTATCTCGTAGAAAAACATTTTAAAAAGCCTGTAATACTGACAGACTATCCCCGAGAAATAAAATCCTTTTATATGAAGCAAAATGCTCCCGATGCTAACGGCCGTCAAACAGTTCGCGCAATGGATATTTTGTTTCCAGGAATAGGAGAAATGGTCGGAGGTTCACAGCGTGAAGAAGATCTTGAGAAACTGTTAACGCGTATGGCGGAAGTAGGTATTCCTGAAAAAGAGATGGATTGGTTTTTAGATACACGAAGATTCGGATCGGCACCGCACGCCGGATTTGGTGTAGGCTTCGAACGATTAGTATTATTTGTAACAGGTATGACCAATATTCGCGACGTAATCCCATTTCCACGAACGCCGAAGAATGCTGAATTCTAAGATATAAACTAGAACCGCCGAACATTTTTAACGTTTGGCGGTTCTAGTTTAAAACAAGGAAAATATTCTACTCATCAATATGTAATTGTAAAATCAATAGCGATCACCATTTCATAAGACAAGCATATGCTACTTAAAATATACGACGATAATCCAAATCCTAAACACATACAACAAGCTGTGGAAATAGTAAGAAAGGGCGGCGTTATTATATACCCCACAGATACAGTTTATGGTATAGGATGTGACATAACCAATCATAAGGCTATCGAACGTGTATGTCAAATAAGAGGTTTAAAAGTCGAGAAATCAAATCTTTCTTTCATTTGCTACGACTTGACTTCCATATCAAATTATACCAAGCCTTTTGACACTGCATTATTTAGAGTTTTAAAAAAGGCATTACCAGGTCCATTCACTTTTATTTTTAATGCAAGCGGCCAAGTTCCTAAGCTGTTAAGCTCGAAGAAAAAAACCGTAGGTATTCGGATCCCCGATAATAATATTGTACGAGAAATCGTCAAGGAATTAGGAAATCCAATTGTGACCTCGTCCATACATGACGAAGACGACATTATAGAATATTCTACCGATCCCGAACTTATTTATGAAAAATATAGAGATGTAGTTGACCTCGTTATCGACGGTGGATATGGCGGGAACATTCCTTCTACGATAGTAGACGTAACATCTGGCGAATTTGAAATTGTTAGAGAGGGAAAAGGAGATTTAAACGACTATATCTAATAGATTCTTCACAAAACAGCTTTAAAGGATAATAAATTCCTCAACGACAACATGCCCTACATATTCATTTACCCGTCCAATAATCTGCCTACGCATAATAGCTAATTCATTTTTTATCACGGCAGATTCCACACGAACGAAGAGTTTCTTATCGTGGATATAAATTTTCTGCGTCCTATTTGCGATTGCAATCCCAATAATTTGAGGCCAAGCTGATACAATAGAGGATTCGTCGAATTTAGAGCGTAAGCGATATACTTCAATCCATTTCTCAACAGCTTCCTTTATTCCGACATCATCTTTCGTCGGGATTTCATCAAACTTCTTCTTATATTTCAACAGAACCTCCTTGCACTTCAAAAATACGAATTGGCTTTGCTATTTCATCAAAAATATGTTTTATTCTTTCCCCATCAGTGTCTGTTAAGAAAATCTGACCAAATTCATCCTCGGACACAAGTTGCATCAATTTTTTTGTACGACGCTCGTCGAGTTTATCAAAAATATCATCCAATAAGAGAAGAGGTTTGTATTTTTTCTTACTTCTTAAAAAACTATACTGCGCCAGTTTTAAAGCAATTAGAAAAGACTTTTGCTGCCCTTGAGAACCAAATTTCTTGAGTGGCATACCCTCATGAATCGTAAAGAGCATATCATCCTTATGAATGCCCTGTGTGGTCCTCTCCAAAATACGATCCCTTTCAAAAGATTCTTTCAAAAGATATTCAAATCTATGCGACATCAAGGCTGACTCGTACGTAAGTGACACCTGTTCAGCCTCCTCAGTGAGGAAAGCGTAATACCGTTCAAACTCTGGAAGAAATTCGAGCATAAATTGACTTCTGCGTTGGAAAATACGCTCACCGACGTCACTTAATTGCATATCCAACACCTCAAGTAAACCTACATCAAAAATCCCCTTTTCACGGATTTGCTTCAATAGCGTATTTCGTTGCAAAAGAACCTTATTATATTGGATCAAAATATCGAGATACTGATTATCGGTTTGTGATATTACATTATCTACAAATTTTCGACGTTCCTCACTTCCTTCTGTGACAATTGCGGTATCATTGGGCGAAATCATAACCAATGGAAATTGACCGATATGATCTGCCAAACGTGTGTAATCTTTTTTATTTTTTTTAAATTGCTTCTTCTGGTTTCTCTTCAAGCTGCAAGAAACGGTGTCAGGTAGATCTTCACGCTCAAACTCACCTT
Organism: Sphingobacterium sp. LRF_L2; assembly: GCF_965644235.1. Classification (NCBI taxonomy): domain Bacteria; kingdom Pseudomonadati; phylum Bacteroidota; class Sphingobacteriia; order Sphingobacteriales; family Sphingobacteriaceae; genus Sphingobacterium; species Sphingobacterium sp. LRF_L2. Next base: position 108,465 of record NZ_CBFFRI010000007.1, read on the forward strand.
GTACCATAAACCAATCCGTTCCCTTTTTTATATGCTGCGAATCAATAGGATTAAAATAGGACTTGCACAAAGCCAGATAATGAATAGCATCGAGTAAATTCGTTTTCCCCGCACCGTTAGCTCCTGCAAAAGCATTTACCTGCGATGAAAACTCAATCGAAGCATCCGTATAATTCTTAAAATTTAAAACTGAAAGTTGTTTTAGCCACATTCGGAGAGAATCAAGATTAAAAAGCCAAAAATAACTATATAGACACAAAACAAAAAATGCGTATAAAAAGTAAGGGCAAAAATATTTTTGCCCTTACTTTTTAAAACTGCTTACACCTGTTACTTTATCTCTTCGAAATCGATAAACTCACCAGCAGTCTGTGTTCCTTTACGGGATTTAGCATCTTCCTGCGGCATATAATCAACCTTGATCTCACCATCTCTTTTCGTTGAATTCGTCTGCTTAAACTGATCGAAGGGGTTATTTGTTGTATATCGATATTCTGCATGTCCATTTCCAGCAGTGGACTGCTGTGCTTTTTGCATAACTCTTTCTGTAAGCTTACGTAAAGCAAAGGGCATTAGTAATCTAAAAAGATACTTCATCCCATAAAAAACAACAAAAAATATGACAATAAATTTTAAAAGCAATTCCATTTTTTTAACCTTTTTATCAAATTTACTAAAATTCCATGTACCCTTTCGTCAACTAAATGTCAGCATCGATACCTTAACAGAAATTAACAATAGACTATCAGGAAGACTTCTTCTTCGCTTCCAAAACTGCCCGAGCGAACTCTTGCGGCTTATGTGAACCTATAATATATATTAATCCATCCTTATCCGTAAGCCAGACAGCTTGCTTTCCCCCAGAATAAAAACGAATTTTTCCATTTTTATGCAAGTTATATACTGGATTATTAAAAACAAATGAGCTATAAGACTTCACCTCGACTTTTGCAATATTGTAAAGATCAATCTTCACCAGCTTAGAAGACCAAAGACCACTCAAAATCAAAAACTTACGACCAACTACAGTTTTATAGTGCACCATATAGATCATGATTAACGATACAACGATAACACCAACTCCTACAATAAAAAATAACTGTCTAGAGGGAAGATTTTCTAAATTAAGACAATACGCAATAAAGCAGAACAAGACTAAAATCATGCGCACACTTATCCATGTAGCATCTCTTCCCAAATATTGTTTTTCTTCAAATAAATATTGTCCTTCCATAGTATTTATTTACAAACTAAAGTAAACACTTTTTTTGTACTTTCAGTGATACGATAACGATTATCTAAACGATAGTTGACAACCCAAATGATATCACCATTTCCATTGATCAAAATGGGAACATTCTTCTTCTCATAAAGATTCACCTTATTCTGTATAAAAAAATCACTCAACTTTTTCCGACCAGACATACCCAATGGAAAAAAATAATCTCCCTCCTTCCAGAAACGTAACACAAGTGGAAAAATAAGTTTATCATAATCAATCTGTGCACTTCCATTCATTATCTTCAGACCTACATCGGTATCTATACGTTGCTCAAAATGCTTATTCCCAAATTCGAATGTATCTGAATTTTCTACCAAAGTCCAAAACGAGTCTTCGTGATGAACATCTAAAGGCCTTAACCAAAGATTGTTTCGATCTAATAACAGCTCGAAATTTAAAGACTGAAAAAGTCTACCAGATTCTCCTCCCCAGCTCTTCTGTAAATCTTCCAACACCTGCTTTGAGAAACCATACGGCTTAAAAAGCTCAAATAGAAGGGCCGTATGATCAATATGCTTGTTGAGCAACAATCTATCGATTCGAATCAATCCATTCTCTTCAAAAAAAATAGTTGACCGGATAGGCTCTATAAACGATTGCAGCAGTTGATAGGTTTCTTGAAAATGCGAGATATTTTCGGTGGCAATTTCATCAAAGTTCGGTGCCAACTCCCGAAACTTGGGAATAATTTCCAACCGAATTTTGTTGCGCGCATATTTGGTAGAAAAATTGGATTGATCATCTCTGTAAATAATATTTTTATTGGAAGCAACTTCTGCAATCTCGTTAGCCGCCAGAAAAAGAAGTGGACGGATGACATGACCACGCTTCGGCAAAATCCCCTGCAATCCCTGTAGTCCTGTTCCTCGCGTAAGGTTTAGTAACATCGTCTCTATATGATCATCACGATGTTGCCCAATGGCAATCCAATCCGCATCTTCCCTTATACGTAACTCCTCGAACCAAGCATAACGTAAGTCTCTTGCCGCCATTTGTATAGAGATTCCACAATTCTCGGCATATACCGTTGTATCAAATCTCTTTACGAAGCATGGAACACCATGCTTCTTTGCAAATCCAAGAACCAGTTCCTCATCTAATTCAGATGCTTCACCTCGCAACATAAAATTACAATGTGCTATCACACAGTCATACCCTAATTGAAGAAAAAGCGAGCTCATTAACATGGAATCTTTCCCTCCACTAACAGCCAACAAAATTTTTGATTTTGAGTCTATAGCAAGGGTTTCTTTTAGATAATTCTCAAATCGGTAGATCAACTCCATGATTCAAAGTTAAGACATTATTTCAAGGCAAAAGTATTTGTCAGGAAAATTTCTGCTTTAACAAATTTTTGCTATTTAATTAGCTATTTTTGCCCTCGTGAAGCATTTTTTTACCCTCATAATAAGCCTTTTCTGCCTAACATCTTTGTTTGCACAAGATGAACTTAGGCTAGTATCCTCACTGTACAGTACGATTATTGACCAAAAGGGTTTCAGTAGTATACAACCTGTCTACTCACATAAAGGAAACACCCTTAAAGCGGATAGCGGCATCATCTATGAAGATGCAATCGGTCGTCAATTTTTTGAGGCGTTTGGTAATGTGGTAATCACACAACCTTCAGGCACACTCATTTATGCAGACAAATTACATTATGATGCAACTCCACAAATTGCAACGTTAACCAACAATGTTCGAATGGTAGATGCCACCTCTGTTTTAACGACAAATTTTCTAGTATATAAGATGCGAGATAAAGTTGGAACATACACAGGGGGAGGACGAATAATCTCCAAAGGCGACACGATCACGTCAAAAAATGCATACTATTTTGAGACAACCCAAGATGCTTACTTCCGTAATAAAGTCGTCGTGAGAACACCCGATGTGAAAATATATACGGATACCATGCGTTACAATTCTGCGCAACGAATGACTTATTTTTTCGGACCGACAAACATTAAGGGAAATAAGGGCGAAAATCTTTATACAGAAAAAGGGAATTATAATACAGCAAATGGTATTGCCAATTTCTCTAAGAATAACCTATATACAGAAGGTACACGTTTTCTAAAAGGAGATAGTCTACACTACGAACGGGAAAGCGGATTGGGAAAAGCTTATAGAAATGTGGTATTTGTAGATACTTTAGATAAATTCTATGCCTATGGAGGATATGGCCTTTATAACCAAGCGGATGAATCTATCACGATGACAGAAAAACCGCTCATCATAACCTTAATCAAAAACGATTCTACAGAAAACACAAAAGTCGACAGCCTAGCTACGGATTCTTTACAGTCCGATACCAAAAAGACCAAGCGTAAAAAGGACAAAGAAACAGATCGAATAGAGGAAATCGAAAGCATAACATCTAAATCTAACGATCCGTTGAAAGATAGCCCACCTCTTGGTGCAGCCGACTCCACGCAAGCACTTCCAAAGCCTGAAAAAAACAAGGTAGATTCAGTTTATATGACAGCTGATACGTTGTATTCTCGAATGATTTTGCTGAAAGATTACAAAGCCCTGGATTTTAAATTAGATCGAGATGGAGGCGCCTTCGAGGAAGAACAAGACGTCGATTATGGTGATGACGATACTATTGGCATAGAAGAAGAAGGAGAACACGACATGATGCTATCCGACTCTTTGTCTATCCCTATAGATAGCCTTGTTTCAGATAGTCTTAAGATCGAAGTTCCCATCAAAAAGGTAGAACAACCTCTCGAAAAAAAATTGGAACAATTGAAGCCCAATGCCCCAAAGACGAAACCCGGAACACCTACAAAACCGCCGATAGAGACCGATATCGCTCGAACGATGCGCCAAGACTCTTTGATGCGCCAGAAGGCCATCGTCCCTCGTGAAGCCGAAGCAGATAGCTTAATTAACAAAGCATTGAATGTAGCACAGCGTCCAGACAGCTCAAACATCATCATAAAAGACAGTACGAATCAAGCTTATCTGGATACAGCAAGAACCCGGATCGTGAAAGCCTACTACAATGTACGGATGTTCAAATCAGACCTTCAAGCCGTCGCCGACTCCGTTTATTATGGTATGGCTGATTCCATGTTTCGATTTATGGGACGTCCAATGATTTGGGCTGAGGAATCTCAGATTTCTTCAGACACTATATATATGCAAATTGTCAATCAACAAATGGACAATGCACTATTAGTCGGTAATGCTTTTATGGTAAACGCAGTTCTAGACTCTCTCAAATACAACCAATTAAAAGGACGGAAAATTACTGCATTTTTTGCCAACAACGCTATGGACCGATTATTCGTAGATGGAAATGCCGAAAACCTCGTATTCTCAACAAACGATAAAACCAACACTATCACAGAAATGTTCCACGATCGCGGTGCGAGGATTAAGATCAAAATGGAAAACAAAAAGATCATCGATTACATTACCATGCGAAAAGTGGATCAGAAGGTATATCCTTTCAAACTTGTAACACAGGAAAATGAAGTTTTACCTGGATTTATCTGGCGACCTCAAGACCGTCCAAAGTCAAAAGAAGATATGATAAACCGCAAACGTGAAATAGAAAAAGATAAACCCGCTGAAACAAATAACAAAAAAGAGGACGATAGTAATTCGTCTGATTTATCGCCAAGGGATAAAGAAGAAAAAACTCCTCCTTCTCCTGGTGCCCATCCACCTAAAAAAGGAGGCACAGGGGCAAAACCTCCGCTCGTTAAATAAAAGAAACGTCCCTCAAATTTTATTTTGAGGGACGTTTCTTTTATTTCTTTATAACGTGTTAACTGTATCGTTCCCTTAAAAAATCTGTTAATTTTTGTACAGCGATTGCTCGGTGACTAATTTGATTTTTCTCAGCAGGAGTCATCTCCGCAAAAGTTTGACTATATCCATTGGGAATAAATATAGGATCATAACCAAACCCTCCACTACCACGGCGTTCGGTGATAATTCTTCCTTCAATAGTACCCTCAAAAAAATGCTGTTGCTCATTCAAATATAAAGATATAACAGTCCGAAAATTCGCGACACGATTTGCGTTATCCCCCAATTTTTCCAGTACCAAGTCAATGTTCTTCTCCATATCGCGCGTACCAGAATAACGAGCAGAAAAAACACCAGGTTCTTTACCTAATGCATCAATCTCTAAGCCAGAATCATCGCCAAAGCAATACAAACCGTATTTGTTTACCAAAAAATCAGTTTTCTGTTGAGCATTCTCCTCAAACGTAACCCCAGTTTCGGGTATATCATCAGTACAGCCAATATCAGCCAACGATTTGATTATAAATCGCTCCCCAACGATAGCCTGCACCTCCTCCAGTTTATTAGCATTATTCGTAGCAAAAATTAATTCCATATAGTGTTGTATTAAACGAGATAAATTATATTAATACGAATACAAACCCTTTATCCATTACAAAGAGCTAATAAACGTTTTAAACTCACCCCAAAAAAGTTTTTTCTTTTCCACATCCGCAAACATTTCCTCAAAACTAAAAGTATTAAAAACTGTCGCAATTTTACCTTTCATATAAGCATTATGCGCAATTATGGGAAGCTTTAAAGATACGGGCTCTACGCCCAAAAGAGTAATTTTGGTTGGTTGAAAGAAGGACATTATACGCTTGAAGTCATTGGGATTGTGCTCATTCGCCAAATTAACCACAGCCACGTTACTTAGAGTTAAACCCAATGCTCCTATCGTTTTGGTAAAAGCCTCCTCAGCTTGCGGTGAAAAATAAGGATACGCTGGATAACGCAGTATAAATAGCACACCTGTCGATTTATCACCTTGGTAGATAAATTCTTCTCTGCTACCTTGCTCTTCATCGCTCCCTCCAACCGAAACCATTACTGGAGTGGAAGCAGTGGCATCCACCTCCCCACATACAAAAATTGTCTCCGACATGAGAGACTGTAAAGCCGCCGGATTATTTGTAAGAAGATTCATTCGACAAATTTTATATTTTGCAGGCTTCATCTCAAGAAATAAAGCCTGCAAAATCAAGAGTTAATGTCCTAAGATATAGGAAAAAATTAGAGGAGCCACAATAGTAGCATCCGATTCCACAACAAACTTAGGTGTATCAATATCTAATTTACCCCATGTAATCTTCTCATTGGGAACAGCACCAGAGTAAGATCCATAAGAAGTTGTTGAATCTGAGATCTGGCAAAAATAAGCCCAAAAAGGTACATCTTCCCATTCCAAATCCTGGTACATCATCGGCACAACACAAATTGGGAAATCGCCAGAAATTCCACCCGCAATCTGGAAGAATCCAACACCTTTACCTCCTGAATTAGCACGATACCATTCCGAAAGATAAATCATGTACTCGATACCTGATTTAACAGTACTCGCTTTCAAATGTCCTTTAATAACATTTGCAGCGAAAATATTTCCTGTAGTAGAATCCTCCCATCCTGGACACACAATTGGCAAGTTTTTCTCTGCTGCCGCCACAATCCAAGAATTCTTTGGATCAATTTCATAGTACTGCTCCAATATCCCAGAATTAACCACTTGATACAAAAACTCATGTGGAAAATAACGCTCTTCCTTTTCTTCTGCAGCATGCCATACATCTTCTAAATGCTTCTGTAAACGACGAAAAGCTTCTTCTTCTGGAATACATGTGTCAGTCACTCGATTATAGTGTTGATCAAGCAATTCTCTTTCTTGCTCAGGCGTTAAATCACGATAATTAGGCACACGTTTATAATGAGAGTGAGCCACTAAATTCATCACATCTTCTTCTAAGTTAGCACCCGTACAGGAAATAAATTGCACTTTATCTTGGCGAATCATCTCCGCTAAAGAGATACCTAACTCCGCTGTACTCATCGCACCGCCCAAAGAAATTAACATCTTACCACCATCTAATAGGTGAGCTTCATAGCCTTTAGCCGCATCCACGAGAGCAGCGGCATTGAAATGCAGGTAGTTTTTCTCCAAAAACTGAGAAATAGGACCTTTTTGTGTACTCATATTCTTTAATTTTCTTTTCTACCCACAAAGGTAAACAAACTGACCGACATGGGGTAGCTTGTTTTTATTTATCCTACAGATACCTTATCCTATGATCCAGCGCTCACATTGATCTAAAAATTCCGGTCGAATATCAGCTCCGATCCCTATTCCGTCAGAAACCGACACATGATAACCATTAAAGTGCACCCCACCCAGAACAGGATCCTCTAAATGCCCAATCATACAGGTATCCAAATCATAAAACTTAACATTTTTTGCGACATAGGCAAAATGAACCTTTGCAGATAACGCGAGACGGGATTCCAACATCCCTCCTATCATACAAGGAACTTTGTAATCACTTGCAACTTGTTGGATCTTCATAGCCTCTGTTATACCACCACTTTTAGCCAACTTGATATTGATATAATCACAACCATCATTTCGACAAATACGCTCCGCATCTCTATGGGAATAAACAGATTCATCAGCCATAATTGGAATAATTGTCTGACTACGCAATTCAGCTAATAAATGATCATTATAAGCTCGCATCGGTTGCTCACAAAATTGAATTTTAAAAGGCTCAAGACCTTGTAATGCTTCCAAAGCTTCATCAAATGTCCAGCCTTGGTTAGCATCAATACGTAACGGGATATCGAAGCCAACAACTCTTCTTATGGCACGTATTCGCATAACGTCTTCTTTCGGGTGTTTACCTAATTTAACTTTCAATACTTCAGCTCCCCTTTCTTTAAAATACAGCGCTTTCTCTGCCATAACTTCTGGTTCTCCAATACCGACTGTAATATCTGTAACAATCTCTTTTTTTTCTCCCCCAAGAAATTTATACAAAGGAAGAGCTGCATCCTTCGCAGCCAAATCGTACAACGCCATATCGAAAGCAGATTTAATCGTCATATTTCCCGCCACGTAATGATTGAGTTCCGACATCCGATCTACAATGGCCAAAGGATCTTTACCTTTCCAAAGTCTGGCAAAATCCTTCGCTAAGGCTAGGCAGGTATCTTGTGTTTCACCAACAATCATCGGGAAAGCAGAACATTCGCCAACCCCATACATTCCCACGTCTGTATGCACACGAATAAACACATTTTGTGCAAAAGACATCGTCCCTGTCGCAATGACAAAAGGTTCCATAGGAATACTTAACCGAAAAATTTCTACCGAAATGATTTTCATAGCTGCAAATTAATTTTAAAATAGTAAAATATCATATAATTTACCATATTCATTTAAAGAGAGATTCTTCTCTCAGCGAGAAAGTAAGGCCACTGATAAATTGATCCAAAAGATCCTTTAATAGCTTTCAAAAAAAAGATTACATATTCTTCTGAATCAATGCTGCCAAAGTCTTTGCAGTTTTTGCATACCCTTCAGCTATTCGATCGTTATTATTTTGCACGCCCACAAACCCCACATCACCGGGAGCTTCCCGACTTTCTATCTTCAGCAAAATCTTCCCAGGATTCGAAGATTCTATAAAAGTCAAAACTGTACTAACCTTAGCCTTCTGTTTCATCACCCCTGCAAACCAACCTGGATAAATCCAAGTCGTGGACACGAGTAGTGTATATTTTGCCTCCTTATTATCTGTAGAAGAAACAATTGATAAATTCTTATTCATAGAAGCTAAGAATTTATTAACAAACGTAGTCGACTTGGAGTCGTCCCAATCCTTCCGCCATACCTCTGCTTCCGCCTCACCTTTGTTCGAACCAATCTCTTCCATTCTATTTTTAATGTAAGTTTGCTCAGACATCATCTCATTATAGAACGTAACATCCCTATAATCAAATGCAATATTTAAAATACGTTGATCCCGTAAGAAGGCAAAATCTCCTGTTAGGATCTTTATCTTTTGGGCAAAACCCAACGAAGGGAGAATTAGAAATAACAACGTAGTAGCCAAAACTACTTTCAATACATGCTTCATATATTTTTATTTAGATTAACGCCTAAATATAAGGTAAAATGACAAGATTTTGCTCTCATCAGAATTTGTTCTCTTACACAATTCTGTTACAGAACGAAATTCTCATTTCTCTAAGTTTATCGAATAAGAATACAATATCAATAAAAAAAACGCTCTTATTTATAAATAAACTAACAACAAAGTTATTTTTTTATAAAATCTTTAACAAAAGATGTTTTTTATTTGTATATTAGCAACCTAATATTTTGAGGAGAAAATGATAAACGAAAGACTACCGGAACAAGGGCTTTATAACCCCGACTTTGAGCACGATGCCTGTGGAGTAGGTTTTGTAGCGCACATCAAAGGTCAGAAGTCGCACCAGCAAGTCAGAGATGCTTTAACCATGTTAGAAAACATGGAGCATAGAGGGGCGTGTGGTTGTGATCCTGAAAGTGGCGATGGTGCTGGTATTATGATCCAGCTACCTCATGAATTCTTATGGGAAGAATGTATAAATCTAGGTATTCAACTCGAAGAACCTGGTTATTACGGAACGGGAATGGTTTTCCTTCCTAAAGAAGAAGAGTTAAATACAATTTGTCGAGCTGCTATCATTTCTGCAACTGAGGAACGCGGAATGAAATTTTTAGGTTTTCGGGCGGTCCCTGTAACTCGTGATGGTATCGGTCCAACAGCATTAAGTGCAGAACCTGAAATTGTTCAGTTTTTCGTATCACGTCCCGATGGCGTTTCCACTACCGAAGATTTCGAACGGAAACTATTTGTGTTAAGACGTTTCATTATCCAAAAAGTAAAACAACATCAAGAATATCCGTTGCCACTTTACATAGCTTCGCTTTCTTGCAAAACTATTATCTACAAAGGGCAACTCACAACATATCAAGTAGGCACTTATTACGATGATCTTAAAGATCCTCGAGTAGTTTCTGCTTTCGGTTTAGTCCACTCTCGTTTCTCTACAAACACGTTCCCGTCATGGTCTTTGGCACAGCCCTTCCGCAATATTGCTCATAATGGCGAAATCAACACCTTGACCGGTAATCTAAACTGGTTTTACGCTGGAGCGCGGTCCTTGTCGTCTCCTTATTTTACAGAAGAGGAGATGCAAATCTTACTCCCTGTTGTAGATCGCGGACAGTCAGATTCAGCATGTCTTGATAACGTTGTAGAACTCCTGCTCCATAGTGGCAGAAGTCTACCACATGTCATGTTAATGCTCGTTCCTGAGGCTTGGGATGGAAATACCCAAATGGATCCTTTGAAAAAAGCATTCTACGAATATCACGCAACACTAATGGAGCCTTGGGATGGTCCAGCTGCATTATGTTTCACAGATGGTAAAACTATCGGGGCTACTTTGGATCGTAATGGATTGCGTCCATTACGTTTTGCCATTACCTCAGACGACCGAGTTATCGTCGCATCCGAGGCTGGAGCATTACCGATCCCAGAAAGTCTTATTATTAAAAAAGGACGTCAACAACCTGGAAAAATCTTCGTTGTTGACATGGAAAAAGGTGTGATCCGTTCCGACGAAGAGGTAAAGGGAGAATTAATCAGTCAACAACCTTACAACGAGTGGTTAAACAACTATAAAATCCGCATGGATGAATTAGAGGAACCTCGTGTAACTTATACTTATTTAAAGAAAGAATCCGTTTTCAAATACCAACAGGCTTTTGGTTATTCACGGGAGGATCTGGAGACGATCTTAACTCCAATGGCTTTAACAGGGTATGAGCCTATTGGGTCAATGGGAACGGATGTCCCTCTTGCTATTCTTTCCGATCAGCCACAACATTTATCGAGCTATTTCAAGCAATTTTTCGCGCAGGTCACGAATCCTCCTATTGATCCGATCCGTGAACGTCTGGTCATGAGTTTGGCGACATTTATAGGAAATGCAGGCAATATCCTGATTGAAGATAAAAAATTCTGTCACTGTGTTACCTTAGAACATCCAATATTAACGTCAAGCGAACTTGAAAAACTTCGTTCGATTGATACGGGTATATTTCAAGCAAAGACTTTACAGCTTTACTTTCAAGCGGATGGCAAACCTGGTTCTCTGGAAGCAGGTCTAGAAAGACTTTGCCGTTACGCTGATGACGCGGTACGCGATGGCTTCGAAGTCATTATCTTATCCGATCGTGCAATAGATTCGCAACATGCTGCTATACCATCTATTTTAGCGGTATCCGCTGTTCATCACCACCTCATCAAAACAGGAAACAGAGGAGCTGTTGGTCTAGTTGTTGAAGCAGGTGACGTTTGGGAAGTACACCACTTCGCTTGTTTATTAGCTTTCGGGGCAACGGCGATCAACCCTTACATGGCTTTGGCTTCTATCCGTACCATGAAAGAACTGGGACAGATAGAAACAGACTTGGCTTGGGATGATTTAAGGAAAAACTATGTCAAAGCAATTTGTGCAGGCCTTCTGAAAATTTTCTCAAAAATGGGAATATCTACGCTACAATCTTACCATGGCGCACAAATTTTCGAAGTGCTAGGTATTGATAAATCTGTTGTAGATAACTACTTCTGTGGCTCTGTTTCCCGTATCGGAGGTCTTGCCTTAGACGATATTGCAAAAGAAGCACTCTCCAAACATTGGCGCGCATTCGGCGAATCACGTGTAGAAAAGAAATTACTACCTGAAGGCGGTATATATCAGTGGAAACGTCGTGGCGAAGGTCACCTTTGGAGTCCTGAAACGGTACACCTTTTACAAAAAGCCTGTCGTACAACGGACTACAACTCTTATAAACAATATGCTTCGATAATCAATAACCAAAAAGAGCGTATGTATACGCTACGTGGTCTATTGGATTTCGCTAAACATAGAACACCTGTTTCTATCGACGAAGTAGAACCTATTGAAAGCATCATGAAACGCTTTGCGACTGGCGCTATGTCAATGGGATCCATTTCTACGGAAGCGCACAGCACTTTAGCCATTGCAATGAACCGTATTGGTGCAAAAAGTAACACCGGCGAAGGAGGAGAAGATCCTATGCGTTTTGAGCGTCTACCTAACGGTGATTCTATGCGTTCTGCAATCAAACAAGTTGCTTCTGCTCGCTTTGGTGTAACATCACATTACCTTACTGAAGCCGATGAGATACAAATCAAAATGGCTCAAGGTGCAAAACCAGGTGAAGGAGGACAGCTTCCTGGACACAAGGTTAATGATTTTATTGCCCGTTTACGTCACGCTACTCCTGGAGTGGGATTAATATCTCCTCCTCCTCACCACGATATCTACTCGATCGAAGATTTAGCGCAGCTAATCTTCGACCTCAAAAATGCAAACCGTAAGGCTAGAATTAATGTAAAATTGGTTTCCAAAGCTGGTGTAGGAACAATCGCTGCCGGGGTAGCCAAAGCACACGCTGATGTGATCTTAATAGCTGGTTACGATGGTGGTACAGGAGCATCTCCTATCAGTTCTATAAAACATGCAGGTTTGCCGTGGGAATTGGGATTAGCTGAAGCTCACCAAACACTTGTACAAAACAAACTTCGTAGCCGTGTAGTTCTTCAAGCTGACGGACAAATGAAAACAGGTCGCGATATCGTTATTGCAACTTTACTTGGCGCAGAAGAGTGGGGTGTTGCAACAGCAGCTCTCGTCGCTGGTGGGTGTATCATGATGCGTAAATGCCATTTAAATACTTGTCCTGTAGGTGTGGCAACGCAAGATCCCGAATTACAAAAACTTTTCTCTGGAAAACCAGAAGATATCGTCAACCTCTTCCGTTTCCTAGCAGAAGAAATTCGCGAAATCATGGCGCAACTAGGCTTCCGGACAATAAATGAAATGGTTGGACGTGCTCAGTTCTTGAAAAAACGGGAAAATATCGACCACTGGAAAGCTTCTAAAATCGATTTCTCTAAAATACTATACGTTGCTAGAAATGAGCCTTCAGAAAGTTTATACAACACACAAGAACAGGATCATGGTATGAGTATGATTCTTGACTGGGGACTATTAACTCAGGCAAAATCAGCTCTTGAAACAAAAACACCTGCGTTCGGAACTTTCAAGGTCAAAAATACGGACCGAACTATCGGAACTATGCTCTCCAATGAGATTTCCAAATTGTACGGTGCAGAAGGTCTACCTGATAACACGATTAATTTTAAATTTGAAGGTTCAGCCGGCCAATCTTTTGGCGCATTTGGAGCCAAAGGTCTTTCGTTCGAATTAGAGGGAGAAGCAAATGACTATGTTGGTAAAGGTTTATCTGGTGCACAGCTGGCTATTTATCCAACAGATGATAGTCCTTTGACAGCGCACGACAATATCATTATTGGTAACGTTGCGTTATACGGAGCCACTTCTGGACATCTTTTCATCAACGGTATGGCAGGTGAACGTTTTGCGGTGCGTAATTCCGGAGCAACAGCAGTAGTTGAAGGAATCGGTGATCATGGATGTGAATACATGACTGGGGGCCGCGCACTTATACTCGGCCCGACAGGAAGAAACTTTGCAGCTGGTATGAGTGGTGGTATCGCTTGGATATACGACATATCAGGTACATTCAGAGACAACTGTAATCAAGAAATGGTTGATCTCGATCCTCTTGATACAGAAGACGAGAACGCCATCATTGCATTATTGAAGCGTCATATTAACTTGACCAACAGTGAAAGAGCTAGCTTCATTTTAGAACATTGGGGTACAGAAAAGAACAAATTCATTAAAGTATTTCCTCGGGAATACAAAAATGTACTACTTAAAAAATTAGTCGAAGCTTAATACAGAGAGGAAATAGTCATGGGAAAACCAACAGGATTTTTAGAATTTGAAAGAGCGCTTCCTCAGAAAGAATCTGTAGAAAGCAGAAAACAAAATTATCAAGAGTTTGCACACAGCTATTCAGATGATCAGCTGAATAATCAAGCAGCTCGATGTATGAATTGCGGAATTCCGTTTTGCCATTCGGGATGTCCACTAGGAAATGTTATTCCAGAATTCAACGATGCCGTTTATGATGGACGCTGGGAAGAGGCTTATAATATCTTAGTTTCTACAAACAATTTCCCGGAATTTACCGGAAGAATATGCCCAGCACCGTGCGAAGCTGCCTGCGTACTTGGAATAAATAAATCGCCTGTAGCAATTGAGGAAATAGAAAAACATATTATCGAAATTGCCTTCAAACGTAACTATGTTCAACCGAACAAAACATACATCAAAACAGGAAAACGTATTGCTGTCGTAGGGTCAGGCCCTGCAGGCCTAGCCGCAGCAGCCCAATTAAATAAAGCTGGCCATGATGTAGTCGTATACGAACGTGACGACAAACCTGGAGGCTTGTTACGTTATGGTATTCCCGACTTCAAACTTGACAAAGACGTCATCGACCGTCGGGTAGAAGTTATGAAACAATCTGGTATTGTATTCCACACAAACGCTGAAGTTGGAGTCAATGTTCCTGCGAGTGAACTTCAGGCATATGACGCAATTGTATTAGCTGGAGGCTCTACAATTCCGAGGAACCTTCCAATACCTGGCCGTGAACTAAAAGGAGTTCATTATGCCATGGAATTCTTAAAACAACAAAACAAACGGGTTGGCTCCTCTCCTATCGATGTAGAGGAGATACACGCCGCTGATAAAAATGTCTTGGTCATTGGAGGTGGTGATACAGGTTCAGATTGTGTGGGAACATCTAACCGTCATGGAGCTAAAAGTGTAACACAGTTTGAACTGATGCCACAACCACCAAAAGAGCGTACCGTTGCTATGCCTTGGCCTACATATCCTATGCTTCTAAAGACTACCACTTCACATGAGGAAGGTTGTCAACGTTTTTGGAGCGTCAGTACAAAATCATTTTTAGGTGATGATAATGGCAACTTACGCGCAGCACTTGTTGTTGATTTGGAATGGGAGACTGATTCTTTCGGTCGACCTACAAAATTCAAAGAGGTTGAAGGATCCGAAAGGGAATTGCCTTGTGAGTTAGTAACACTTGCTATGGGATTCTTACACCCACAGCACGAAGGTCTGTTACAACAATTAGGGGTAAAAATAAATGAAAGAGGAAATGTTGACGCCTTAGAGGGTGACTACAAATCTTCAGTAGACAAAGTATTTGTTGCTGGAGATATGCGACGAGGACAATCATTAGTTGTCTGGGCTATTTCCGAAGGTCGCGAATGCGCTAGAAAAGTAGACGAATACCTCATGGGATATTCAGAACTAGAGCGCAAAGATAAAGCTGTCTCATACGCTTAATTTCATATACTTTAGTACAAAGTGAAAAACCGGACTAGGTCCGGTTTTTTTCATTTTATATACTCTTCTAAACAAGTTTTCTATTCTATCGAAAACTCCTATCATACGACGTCTACAAGTTGGGGAATCAATATTTCTTCGGGAGGCTCACGGCAGGCACTATATCTCCTTCTGTGTTAAGTCTACCTTTGACTTCGCGAATTTTGTCTTCAAATAAGGATAAAGAAAAACAGCTCCCAGAACAATAAAAGCCCCTATATAAAAACCCAAACTCATCGTTTCTTTATGACCAAAGATTAAAATAGCTAACAAGATGCCATATACAGGTTCCATATTGGTTGTCAACGCAACAGTAAATGCACTTAGTTCCTTCATTACTGCCACTCCAAGCACATAGGCTACTGCAGTACAAATTATGCCCAAAAGCAGCAAATAGGCCCAATCTTCTCCATGCAACCACATCTCCTGGCTAAAATCTCCTGTAAATAACATCATAACCGACACCCAGAAAAAAGCGCCTAGCATCTCATAAAAGGTGATAATCGTAGGACTTGTATGTTTCACCATCCGAGCGTTTAATATAGAAAATACACTTGCGCAGACTGCACAAGCTAGCCCGCAAAGAATGCCCCACACATATTGAAACTCAAATTTAAAAATAAGGTAAATGCCGAAAACGATCACCACTCCTATTGTCACATCCGCCTTCGAAATTCGCTTTTTATTGATCAACGGCTCCAGAATTGAAGTAAATAAGGTAACAGAAGACAGAGTAACCAGAGTAACGGATACCGTTGAAATTTTAATCGCGTGGAAAAACAAAACCCAATGTAAACCTACGACTCCTCCGACAAGTAAAAATTGTATTAACCGATCACGAGTAACGTGAACAGATTTGCCCGCAAAAATAAAATAGATAAATAAAGACAACGCTGCGATGAGCACACGGTACCACACCAAATGTAATGCGGAAATTGAGATTAAACCTCCTAATACACCTGTAAATCCCCATATCAACACCGTTAAATGCAGAATAAGGACATTTTTATTAACAATAAATCGAGTCATTACAAAATAACATATGATATTTAAGATCATTAGACGATCCTAAAATACACCTAACGAAGAGGCGCAGAAAAAACAAATAACATAGCTTTTATTTTGGAGCTTTATGCTTTAGCCAAAACCCCAGCGTCAAAAATAACACGTTTGGTATTAAAATCGCAATAAGTGGCGGAAGCCCCCCTTTTAAAGAAAACATTGTAGAAAACTGAACCAGCACTAGGTAAGTAAAACTCAAGGCAATACCTATCCCTAAACTCAATCCAATTCCACCACGTACTTTCTTAGATGAAAGAGACACCCCCATCAACGTCAAAATAAATGCTGAAAAAGGGCTGATATAACGTTTATATTTTTCAAGCAATAAATCCGTCATCATACCTGTCCCTCGCGTTTCTTCCTTGCTGATCCGGTCATTTAGCTCTCGCGTATCCATGGCCGTAAATACATTGTCATAAACCTCGAAATCCCGCGGCAACATATCTAACGTAGTATCACGACTAACACCTTTATCCATCGTCTCTTTCAATCCATCAATTTTCCTAACCGTATAATCTTCAATCTTCCATTTCGTTGCAACAGAATCCCAAGTAATACGTTGTGAAATTAATTTCTCTATGAGCTGATCGCCGTCAAACTTCTCAAGTGAAAAATCAAATCCTATATTTCTCTTTGTATCAAAATTACCTATGTATACATAGGTATTAGAATCGATTTGCATATGAGTGGATGGTGTAGTCGTGCTAACTTTCTGTGGCTTTACATATACATTTTCAAAACTCACTTTAATTTTATTCGTATACGGGATAATCCAGATATTAGAAGCAAACGTAAATAAGAAAATTATACCCGCAGCAATCATATAAGGCCGTAAAAAACGATTAAAGCTCATCCCTCCGCTCAAGATTGGAACAACTTCAGTTTGATCCGCCATCTTCGAAGTAAAGAAAATAACGGCGATAAAATTAATCAGCGGCGTTAACATATTCAAGAAAAAAGGGATACTTCCTAATGCATAATACTCTAAGAACACCTTTGACATAGGCGCCTTATTTTTTAAGAAGTCGTCCAATTTCTCAGAAACATCGAATACGACAATCACTACAATGAAAATACCCACCGTAAAAACGAAAGTACTCAAGTATTTCTTAATGATATAGCGATCTATAATATTCATCTACTAAAAATTATAATTCATTCACCTTGCATGGATAACACTAAAAATTCGAAAACCCGAATTACAACCTCTGGCCTAGCACTTTAACCATTTTCTCTTTCCATGCATAGAAAGTTCCCTCAACGATCTTCTCGCGGGCTTGTTTCACCAACCATAAATAAAAATGAAGATTATGAAGAGACGCAATTTGTGCACCTAAAATTTCTTGTGAACGAATCAGATGTCGAAGGTATGCCTTCGTATGTACTTGATCCACTAACAAATCACTCTCAGCCTCAATTGGTGAAAAATCATCTTTCCATTTTTCATTTTTGATATTGATGATACCGTTCTGTGTAAACAACATACCGTTGCGTGCATTACGTGTGGGCATCACACAATCAAACATATCAATTCCCAATGCGATATTCTCCAAGATATTTACCGGTGTACCCACGCCCATTAGATAACGAGGTTTATCTTTCGGCAATATGTTGGTAACCACTTCCGTCATGGCATACATTTCTTCAGCGGGTTCTCCTACAGAAAGTCCTCCAATTGCATTCCCATCACGGTTAAATGAAGCGATTACTTCAGCTGATTTCTCACGAAGATCTTTATATACAGAGCCCTGAACGATAGGAAAAAGCGTTTGTTCATATCCATACAAAGAATCTGTGCTATCGAAACGGTCGACACAACGTTTCAACCAACGATGTGTCATATCCAGCGACTTACGGGCATAACTATATTCGCAAGGATACGGTGTACATTCATCAAAAGCCATAATAATATCAGCCCCAATCACACGCTGCGTATCCATCACATTCTCTGGTGTAAAAAGATGTTTAGATCCGTCAATGTGTGAACGGAACGTCACCCCTTCTTCTCGTATTTTACGTACTTCCGTAAGCGAATAAACCTGATAGCCCCCCGAATCGGTAAGTATAGGGCCATCCCAATGATTGAATTTGTGTAGCCCCCCAGCTTTGTGCAACACATCCAATCCAGGACGAAGATATAAATGATAAGTATTTCCCAAGATAATCTGTGCTTGGATATCCTGAACAAGTTCATGTTGATGTACAGCCTTCACAGTTCCTGCGGTACCTACTGGCATAAAAATAGGTGTTTGAATAGCGCCATGTGCTGTTTCCAACACCCCAGCTCTTGCCTTCGATTCCTTATCCTCTGCCTGAAGCGTAAATTTCATATCGTTATTTTTCCTCTCTAACCCTTGATAAAATCAACTGCAAAAATAGGATAAAATTCGTGAGTAAACGAGTACGGGACAAAAAGTTAATAAAACTTAACTATTCTCCCAAATATCTTCACAGAACACCTTATCTTTGAGGCTTTGTATGCAACAACTCGAATTACTTATACCTTATTTGCCTTTTATTCTCTTCGGGATATTAGGCATATTAGTGCTCTTACAGCTTTATTATATCTATTTTTCTTACGGTAAACTGAATACTTATAAAGTGGAGACATTCCAGAAAGAAGTCGACCAACCGCCTGTTAGTATCATTATTTGCGCCCATAACGAGCAAGACAATTTACGCGCATTTCTTCCCTATATTATGGATCAGAATTATCCTCAGTTTGAAGTCATTCTTGTCAACGACTGCTCGGATGATGATACCCCTTGGATTCTTCATGAATTTGCCCAAAAGTACCCGAATCACTTTAAAATCGTAGAAATAAAAGACTACATCAGATTAAAGAACACAAAAAAATACGCGGTAACCATGGGAATTAAAGCTGCAAAATATGAACATCTTGTATTTACAGATGCAGACTGTCAACCCCAAAGTCCGAATTGGCTTTCCGAAATCGTAGGCGCTTTTACCTCCGGAAAAGAAATTGTGTTAGGATATTCTCCATACTTTAAAGAGAAAGGTTTCCTCAACAAATTAATAAGGTTTGAAACCACACATACCGCGATGAGTTACCTGTCCTATGCTTTAAAGACTAATGCTTATATGGGCGTAGGTCGAAATTTGGCCTATACCAAAACATTATTTTTTAAAGGAAAGGGATTTAACAAACATATGCACATCAAGTCTGGTGACGACGATCTTTTTGTTAATCATAATGCGACGGCCTCGAATGTAAATATAGCCATTCATCCAGATGCTCATGTATACTCTGTTCCAAAAAAAACATGGAAAAGTTATTATACACAAAAAGCGCGTCATGCTGGAGCCTCCGTCCTTTATCAGACAAAACACAAGCGTATGCTAGCCACCCAATTGGTATCTGCAGTACTTTTTTATACAGCATTGATCACCTGCCTTATCAGCTACCCTTCTTATTGGTTTATTCCAGTATCTTTTTACATGCTACGTCTAATCAGTCAATATATTATTTTTAGTCGTATCTATCGAAAGCTAGCGGTATCGGATCTTCTTTTTTGGCTCCCCCTATTAGACTTTTTTTATTACTTCTATATTTGCATTAACGGTTTATTTAACCGTCGTAAATCAAAACTTTCTTGGAAGTAAGAAATTTAACACACCATGAATCCAACTGTCGACATTATCTATAACTATTTTCCTCGCTTGACGGAAAAACAGAAACAACAATTCGCACAACTAGCAGAAGTGTACCCTTTTTGGAATAACCAAATCAATGTTATTTCTCGAAAAGACATGGATAGCCTCTATCTACACCACGTATTGCATTCCTTAGGTATCGCAAAATTTATAACTGATTTCACACCGGGCACGAGAATACTAGATGTAGGAACCGGAGGAGGTTTCCCGGGCATTCCACTTGCCATACTATTTCCACTGGTTAAATTTCATTTAGTAGATTCCATAGGGAAGAAAATCAAGGTAGTACGCGAAGTCGCCCAAGCTATCGGTCTCGAGAATGTAGAAGCTGATCATATCAGAGCAGAGCAACTCGACTATAAATATGACTTTGTTATTTCTCGTGCAGTAACACGTCTAGGCGAATTCGCGCCTTGGATCAGAAATAAATTTGAGAAAAAAGACAAAAATGGCATTCCTAATGGCATTCTCTATCTTAAAGGAGGAGAACTAAAGGAAGAGATAAAAGAATCAAAACTTAAAGCGGAACTTCACCCTTTATCCAGTTATTTCACCGAAGATTTTTTCGATACAAAATATGTCGTTTACGTGCCGATGTAGTGGCTTCAGCGGTAAAAAACCCGTAACACGTTCTAATCTTCGACACATTTCCAAAATAAATATTTAACGGAACAAGACACATGGACAATCTTCGATAAAATTGTCCATGTGTCTATCAGCCCTCCTTCATTTTTTGCATCCGCTGTTTCTTCTTAAACAATCTTTACGGACTAAAGTACTGCCTCTCCTCAAGGAGAATATTTTTAAGATGATGAACCTTGTTCTTCAAGTATCTTCTGACCTATAAAATTCACTTCTTCATCCATCCCGAAAAGCGGCAATTCTGTCTCAGGATTCAATTTCAACCAAGAGGAATCCGTATCCTTTATAATCTTAAGATACTCCTCTCCATTTTTAAAAACGATATAAACATCCTTTTCTTCGGGGAACACCGAATAAACGACATCTCCCCACTCAATATCAAACGGTTCTTGTGGCCCTTGTAATTCCATATTTTTATTTTCGATCAAAGTTAGAATTTTTAAACAAATTTCTTATTTTTAAGAATCCAGTTATGAACAAGTTACAACAAATTGCACTTACCAAGATCAGAGGTGTAGGTCCTAAGACCGCACGCTTGCTTCTAGACCACTGTGGTTCTGTGGATGCTATTTTTGCGGCCGACAAAAAAGAATTGTTACATATTCCGAATATCGGTCAGACCACCGTAGCCTCTATTTTATCCAAAAACCATATTGATGAAGCAGAAAAAGAGCTTCAATTTATAGAAAAACATCATATTGATGTATTATGGACAGATGACCCACAATATCCAAAACGACTAAAGCAATGTGAGGATGCTCCGTTAGTTCTATATTATAAAGGGCATGCAGCTTTGAATCCCAAGCGATGCGTTAGCATCGTAGGCACCCGAAATGCGACAAGTTACGGAAAACGTATATGCGAAGAATTAGTCGAAGGACTTCAAAATCTTGATGTTCAAATCATTAGTGGACTCGCCTACGGCATCGATGTCAATGCTCATCGTTTAGCGGTACGACACCACATCCCTACAATTGGCGTCTTAGGTCATGGTCTAGACCGCATATATCCTGCTGCCCACCGGGAACTTGCCTCCCGCATGCTAGATGAAGGTGGACTTCTTACCGAGTTTCCATCTGGAACTAACCCCGATCGTTCAAACTTTCCGGCAAGAAACCGGATTATTGCTGGTTTAGCGGATGTCACTATTGTAATTGAAGCCGCTCAAAAAGGAGGTGCATTGATTACAGCAGAAATCGCCAATAGTTATAATAGAGATGTTTGTGCTTTTCCCGGAGCTATCGATCAAGAATATTCTGCAGGATGTAACTATCTCATCAAGACCAATCGCGCCCATCTTATTCGTCATGTCGACGATTTACGCTATCTTATGGATTGGAACTCAACCCTTCAAAGTAAAAAACAAGACACACAGCTTTCTTTACTTTCTATGGCCTTGAGTAAAGATCAACAAACAGTATACAACTACCTAAAAGACAAGGATCATGCCCCAATCGATGCTCTTGTAAACGACTTAGATTGGCCGACAAGTAAATTAGCTATGATTCTTTTAGAGATGGAAATGAACAATATCATACTTTCTCTACCCGGCAAATGCTACAAGATTCTATAAAATTATAACCTTAAATAAATACATGCAAAACGAAAAGAAAAACTTATGGAAAGTGATTGGCGCATCATCGCTAGGCACACTCATTGAATGGTATGACTTTTTCATTTTTGGGAGTCTATCGATAGTCTTATCTACTAAATTTTTTCCTGCCGACAATCCTACTGCCGCATTTCTCTCTACACTCGCGACTTTCGCTGCGGGGTTCGTCGTTCGCCCATTTGGAGCACTGTTCTTCGGAAGACTTGGAGACTTAATCGGTCGGAAATATACGTTTATGGTGACTCTTATGCTTATGGGAGGAGCAACCTTTCTCATTGGCTGTACACCGAGCTACGAAAGCATAGGCTTCTTGGCACCTTTGATTGTACTTATTCTTCGCCTGTTGCAAGGATTAGCACTAGGAGGTGAATATGGGGGAGCAGCTACTTACGTCGCTGAGCACAGCCCTGAAGGACAACGCGGATACTGGACCTCGTGGATACAAACGACGGCCACTTTCGGCCTCTTCATCTCCTTAGTAGTTATCCTTCTTACACGACTACTTCTTACAGAGCAACAATTTGACACCTGGGGTTGGCGTGTCCCTTTCGTCCTATCCATTCTTATGGTTTATGTATCCTATCTCATACGCAAGAATATGGATGAGTCGCCCGAATTTGCAAAAGCAAAATCCGAAGGAAAAACAGCAAAAAACCCTCTTAAAGAAAGCTTTGGAAATAGATACAACCTCAAATTTGTTTTACTAGCACTATTTGGTGCCGCTATGGGACAAGGTGTAGTATGGTATACAGGTCAATTTTATGCTATGAGCTTTATGAAAACAGTCATGTTTATCGACACCGATCAAGCGGACTTGATTTTAGGTATTGCTTTGCTATTAGGCACTCCCTTTTTTGTCATCTGTGGTAAACTAAGCGATAAACTAGGGCGAAAATGGATCATGTTAGCAGGCATGTTATTGGCTGTAACAACCTATCGTCCCATATACGAACAAATGTATCAGCTGAGTAACATTGAAACAAAAATAGAAAACAAAGAACTTCGACATAATGAAACAGAGGTAACCAATATAGAAGGAGAAAAAAAAGAGATCACCACACATCGTAAAACATATACCGATGGAACACTAGTCAAACAAACAACGAGCAAAACACTTGATAAGAATAAAGAGAGCTTGTCAAATGCTCAGGAACAGCATACAAAGACTTCCATACATCTTTCTGGAAGTAATTATATTAAACTTGTCTTACTCATCTTTATTCAGATCATTTATATTACATTGGCATACGGGCCAATTGCGGCATTCTTAGTCGAAATTTTCCCTGTAAAGATAAGATATACGTCAATGTCTCTTCCTTACCATGTAGGAAACGGGATTTTTGGAGGCTTACTTCCTGCTGTTTCTACTTATTTAGCGAGTAATGCACACAGCAATGGCGACCCTCAGTACTATCTGGCAGGATTGTGGTATCCTATAATCATCTCCGCGGTATGTTTCCTTATCGGAACGTTATACATAACAAAATCAATGGCAACAAAAAATATACAAAATTCATAATGGAAAATTTAAAGAAATTTTTAGGCCTCGTCTGGATAGTTTTGGCTATATTAACCGCCTACTTCTGTATTTTTCAATTTGGACTTCCCAAGTTAACAACGGGAAATCAGGAGGATTTAGTCTTCGGAATTATTATTCTTTTTATTTTAACTCCTATAATAAGTATCGGTTTAGCCACTTTTGGCTATTTTGCATGGAAAGGCGAATACGGAGAAGAGAAAATGTAATTTTTATTACTGACAATCAAGCCCCTATACACAGTAAATAAAAAAAGTTTTCAGAACCCTATTTTTTTACTACTTTTGTCGCGGGCAAGTCTCCTACGACCAGCTCCCATTGACTCCCCCAGGTTGGGAACAAAGCAAGGGTAATTGGTTGAGCGGTGCGATAGGAGTAGCTTGCCCCTTTTTTAAAAATCTAGAAGCGCGTTAAGAAGCGCTTTTTTTATGCCTTCTCTCTTCTAAATAAACCCTAGCAACAAGTATCGGATGGATCATGAACAACAGTTGTTGAGGAGGAATAAAATGTCCGATATTTGTTTTTTTTGTACAGCAAAAGCAAGTATAATTGGAACGTCCGCTCGGGATTACCTTATCCCATAAGCTTAAACGAGACGGAAGTTTACTTCGAAGAGAATCTTCTGAAATAACATATTCCCCACCACTTGAACCCCTTTCTTCTTTGGTATTCCATCTTTTCACAAAAATATGCCCAAGCAATTTATAGACCTGGAACTAAAACTAAATTAAAATTGCAAGTATTAAAGCGCATCTTCTACACTAAAAGAGAGAAAGCCAGAACAATAACTCGACAAATGACTCAGCTAAAAAAGTTTTCATCCGTCGGCGAAATGCCTTAAAAAGACAAGAGAACTTTTGACGTATTAAACACAATCACTTTCAATAAAAAAACGATTAATCCATTTTTAGGATATTTTTCGTTTATTTGTAGTCCGAATTAGCGAAAACTTTATGAGTTGGTTTAAAAGAAACAAAGCAGGTATCAGTACTGCTACCGAAAATAAAAAGGAAGCACCTGATGGCATGTGGAATAAATGCCCGAACTGTAAGAAGCCTTTATTGAATAGCGAGCAGATCGAAAACAAATATGTATGTCAATATTGCGATTATCATATCCGTATTGGGTCGTCGGCATACTTTTCTATCCTTTTTGATGACAATAACTTCACTGAATTATTTGAAAACCTGAGCTCTGGAGACCCTCTACATTTTTCCGACACTAAACCTTATCCTGTTCGTTTAGCTGATAGCCAAGCAAAAACAGGATTAAAGGATGCAATCCGTTGCGGACATGGTAAAATAGAGGGACAAGATGTTGTCATTGCGTGCATGGACTTCAATTTCATTGGTGGTTCGATGGGCTCAGTTGTTGGAGAAAAAATTGCCAGATCTATAGATTATTGTCTTGAACATAAGATTCCCTTTATGCTCATTTCCAAATCAGGTGGTGCCCGAATGATGGAAGCAGCTTTCTCTTTGATGCAAATGGCAAAAACGTCAGCAAAATTAGCTTTATTGGCTAAAGCACAAATTCCTTATGTATGCCTTCTAACAGACCCTACAACAGGAGGTGTTACAGCGTCCTACGCGATGCTAGGAGACATCAATATTGCTGAACCAGGCGCACTTATTGGTTTTGCTGGACCACGCGTTATTAAAGAAACAATCAAGAAAGATTTACCAAAAGGATTCCAAACATCCGAATTCGTACTAGAACATGGCTTCCTTGATTTTATAGTCGATAGAAGGAACTTAAAAACAAAAGTTGCTACTTATTTACGACTCGTATACGCATAATCATAGTATTTTTTATAAAGTAAATAAGCCGTCCATTTTAGAAAATTGACGGCTTATCTATTTGAAAGAACTTCAAATATAGTTCAGAAAAGCAGCATACTTTCGATGATCCAAGTAAAATAAATCCTCTTGATGACGATAAGCTTCTTTCTCAAAAGAAATCTGCAGGTAAGCACGCTTGAAATCCCAACATCGTAAAAAATGAATTAGAAATTCAAACAGATACCAAACATAAAAAAGAATCACTCCTAATTCAATAGCCTGTCTAATATGTATATTCTCATGATTAATTAATTTTTCATCCTTACTCAAGCGTTCGTCAATCACAAAAATAAAGGGGAAAATAGTGACAGCTACCGCATTTTTCCCCGAGAAGAAAGCTGTCCAAAACTTACTGACAACAATAATACCTTTCATGCTTTCACCAATGTTTGTAAAATATTCTAAGACGGAAAAATTTTGAAAATCAATCTGACGTCGTATATTTGTTAAAGTAGAAAATAAAATATGCCTTACAAAGAACGCGAAATAAACAAGTTATACTATACGATGGGTGAAGTTACAACCATGTTTGGAGTAAACGCTTCACAAATACGTTTTTATGAGCGCGAGTTTGACATCTTACAACCTAAAAAAAATAAAAAAGGCAATCGTCTATTCACCCAAGAAGATATTTCCAATCTAAAAATCATCTTTAACTTAGTTAAAGATAAAGGTTACACATTACAAGGAGCAAGAGATTTCCTACGCTCCAACAAAAACGAAGTAAAAGAGAACCAACGTGTAGTTGACTCATTGGAGCGGTTGAAAAAATTTCTTCTTGAAGTTAGAGATAGTCTTTAATTAGCGTCCCCCCAACTCAATTACTTCTAGATTTTCTATTCGATCATCCTGAATATCAAAACGCATTAATGTCCGCACTTTATGCCAGCCTTGTTTTCCCGCTGCACCAGGATTAAGATGAAGTAGATTGAGCTTCGGATCAAACTGTACTTTCAAGATATGAGAATGGCCACAAATAAACAATTTCGGTGGATTTCTGCTAATTTCTGGTTTTACCTCATTGGCATATCGACCAGGATATCCTCCAATATGTGTCATCCAAACATCCACCTCCTCACATAGAAAACGCTCGTGTTCCTGGCATACCAACCGAACATCCTTACCATCTATATTACCCCATACTCCTCTAAACGGCTTAAAAGCTTTTAAGGTATCAATAATCTCAACGGTTCCGAAATCGCCAGCATGCCAAACCTCATCGCAAGACTCAAAATAACGAAACACCGCATCATCCAAATAACCATGGGTATCTGATAAAAGACCGATTTTTTTCATACAGTATATAAATTAGTTATAAAAATAGGATATCAACGGCATAGATAAACTTTGCATACTATTACGATTCGATACTGAAACAACATTCTGCCATTAAAAAGCTAAAAAATATGGCCGCAAGATATCTTTGTATCGATCGGAATAAACATTGCGTTCCTTATAAATTGCCATAGTATCCAGTTCGATATCCGTATGAGATCTTCCAATTGTCAATAATTTTCTTATCGGTAATTCTTCAGGAAAAGAAGAGATAGCTAAATCCCGATGTAAGAAAAGAGTACGTACCGGAAGCAACCTGTCAACAATTTCCTCTGCAAGAGCAAGTGGCACTATAAGTTGAAATTGACCATGCGGAGAAAGGTGCTCCTCCACAAAATCAAGTAACCTTTCAAAGAAAACGTAATCGGCATGTTTAGCAATCCCTTTTCTTGGATCAGGATTCCGAAGCGAGTTGGTATAAAAAGGTGGATTGGAAACAATCAAGTCATACCTTTCTACTGGTAACATATCTTCAAAGCTTCCATAAATTGACGTTAATCGCGCATCAAATATCGAATTCCGAAAATTAACCCTAGCCTGCTCGCTCGCATCTCTATCAATTTCAACCGCATCAATATATGCACTTGGATATCTCTGAGCGAGCATCATTGCTATAACCCCTGTACCAGTTCCAATATCAAGGATACGTTTTACCTGACTTCCATCGGCTAATCCTCCAAGAATGACACCATCTGTATTAATCTTCATCGCACAATTCCCCTGATCAACTTCGAATTCTTTAAAACGAAAGACTTTACCCATACACAAAGTTATATTTAAATTCAATCATTTAGAGATTCTTAACTTTATAAAGCAAATTAATTTTGTTACTTTGTCGAAGATTATCACATCATGGCTAGATTTTTCACTTTCGTACTCCTTCTTCAATTGTCATTAACTCCATTTTTCTTAAAAGCCGAAACGCCTGAAGAAAAATGGCAAGACTGTGAACAGATTACAAAGATCGCTTTAGAAAAATTAACTCCTATAGTTGAAAAAAACAACTACGAGAATCTGGAATCCGTGCTTAACACTATACAAAGCACCTGCGGAGAAAATGAATTCACACAACGATTGCGCATACTTCGAACATTAATTGAAAAAAAAACCAGTGGGGCACTTATTGCAGATTATCTAGCAAAAAATTACCAAGAAATTCTAGTCATGCGTTGGGATTATTCGGCAGAAAAAGAGTATAAACGTATATATCAAAACAACAAAGCCGATTTCAATTTTATTCCTCTAAACCACCCTATTGATTCTCTTGTTAAGCTAAAAGCAGAAGCCTTGCTAAACTCGACTTCATTTGTACTTACTGAACAAGAGCGAGAAATTGCCCTTTTATTTGCAGATCATCTTGACGAGTTTTATCAAACCTTTGAAGAAACACCAGCTCAACAGCCAGCTACCTCTCCAAAAGAGAGACAGCACCACGGATACAAAGATCGAACAGGTTTCTCACTATACGCGGGGGCTGAATTTCCGATAACTGGTTCTGATCCCCTTTTCAAAACAAACCCTACATTCGGTTTTTATGTTTCTTCAAAACTCTCCTCACTCTTTCTTTTTGAGGTAGGGGCAAAAGTACGTGTCAACTCAAACGACAGATCGTTCGATTATTTACTTTACGATGAAGTGGAACATGTTAATTCATCCATTTCATTCAGCTTAGGGGGAAACATAGGAGCAAAAGCTTTCGATAACGACAAATTTTTAATCTACCCAAAAGTAGGACTCTACTGGGAATCTACCAGCACAGGTTTATCCGAAGTAACAAGTTACTATGATGATGGATATTACTATGACGATTATAATAACGGATCAACTAGTACAGTGAAGTACCATAATGTAAATACGATGCGCACAACACTAGGAATATCCGTCATGCGTCACTTAGCAAAGAAAAACTATATTGGTCTAGAGGCAGCCTACCACTATATCCCCTATAATTGGGATGACAATCTGATCACATCTATACAACCCAATTATGCAAGTTTGCAATTATTCTTCCGTTTTTAAGCAAGAAGGACTTTCAACAGAACCTCTAGAAATATTAGCGGATAAACGGATCTGTCCGAGCTTCTCTCTAATTTTTCAGTAAACGTTGTATCTCGTCTAATTTCATCAAGGCTTCTACAGGAGTGAGCGTATTGACATCTAGATTGTTAAGCATGTCCCTAATCTTTTCCAAAATAGGATCATCTATAGCAAACATCTGCAATTGGTAAGCCTGTTTTTGAATTTTACGCATACTATCCTTTATTTGTTCTCCACCTGTTCGTTCTTGTTCTAAGCGTTTCAAAATTTCACTTGCCCTACCAATCAATTTCGGAGGCATACCTGCTAATTTTGCGACATGAATACCGAAACTATGTTCTGATCCACCAGGCACGAGTTTACGTAAAAAGATAACTTTATTATTCAGTTCCTTCACCGTTACATTGAAGTTCTTAATCCTCAACATCGAATTCGTCAGTTCATTCAACTCATGATAATGTGTCGCAAATAATGTTTTTGCCTTTGCACTAGGATGATTATGCAAGAATTCTGCTATAGCCCAAGCAATAGAAATTCCATCATACGTACTCGTTCCACGACCGATTTCATCCAGCAAAATCAACGATCTGTCTGACAGGTTATTCATGATACTTGCCGTTTCGTTCATCTCTACCATAAAAGTAGATTCTCCGGAAGAAAGATTATCGGACGCTCCTACCCTTGTGAATATTTTATCGACAAGACCTATTGATGCCTCTTTCGCTGGCACAAAAGATCCCATTTGTGCCATCAATACAATAAGCCCAGTCTGACGAAGCAAAGCTGACTTACCCGCCATATTAGGTCCAGTGATTATAATAATTTGTTGAATTTCGGGATCAAGAAAGGTATCATTCGTAATGTAATCTTCTCCAATAGGTAAGTTTCTTTCAATCACAGGATGTCGCCCACCTTTGATATCAAGAATCTTACTGTCCGACAAAACAGGTTTTACGTAATAGTTTTTCTCTGCAATCAATGCAAAATTCAATAACACATCCAATTTCGCAATCAGTTGTGCATTTAATTGTATAGGCTTAATATAAGCAGCGATATCAACCAATAGTTCGGCATAAATACGATTCTCGATGGCCTGTATTTTTTCCTCCGCACCTAATATTTGTTCTTCGTACTCTTTTAATTCTTCTGTGATATACCGTTCGGCATTAACGAGAGTCTGCTTTCTGATCCAAGAATCCGGCACTTTATCTCGATGTGTATTGGTAACCTCTAAATAATAACCAAAAACATTATTGAAGGCAATTTTTAAGGAAGGAATACCTGTAGCTTCCGCCTCACGACGCTGGATTTCCAACAAATAATCTTTCCCTCCGAAGGCTACTTTACGCAATTTATCCAGATCTTCATCAACACCATCGGCGATTACATTTCCTTTATTAAGCGCGACCGGAGGTTCCGCTTGCAACATTTTCTCCATCTTGTCGCGAATAATCTGACATACATTTAACTGTTCAGAAATAACACGCAACGCCTCAGATGCTTCAAGATCCGTTAATTCCTTCAACTTTTCAACTGCGTATAACGATCTTTTCAGTTGTATAATTTCACGAGGATTTGCTTTCTGCAAGCCTATTTTCGAAATAAGCCGTTCCAAATCCCCAACCTGTTTAATTTCCTTTATCAGACTATCACGTAGATCCCGATTATTGAAAAAGTAATCCACAACGTTCAAACGCTCATGAATAGATTTCAAATCCTTTAGCGGCATCACCATCCAACGTTTTAACAACCTCGCACCCATAGGAGAAGCAGTTTGATCCAATACATCAGATAACGTAATCGCATTTTCGTTCGCAGAACCAATAAGCTCAAGGTTACGAATTGTGAAACGATCTAACCACATAAACCGATCTTCTTCTATTCGAGCAATCTGAGAAATATGTTGTAAATTCCGATGTTCTGTTTCGTTAAGGTAATGAAGCGCTACCCCTGCAGCGATAATCCCGAAAGGCATACGTTCGATCCCGAACCCTTTCGTCGACTTCACTTCAAAATGCTTCAGTAAGGTTTCTATTGCGTAATCTCCACTGTAAGGCCACTCATCCAATGTGTATGTATAGTAGGCATTCCCGAACTGTTCAACGAAATCTTTATATTGTTTCTTCGGCAGAATAATCTCTGTAGGTTTGAACCCCTGCAAAAGTTTATCGATATAATTAGCACTCCCTTGAGCCACCAAAAATTCACCGGTAGATATATCTAAAAAAGAAATTCCATATTGACTTTTATCGCAAAAAACTGAAGCCAAGTAGTTATTCGCCTTTTGCTGAACGATATTATCATTGTAAGATACACCTGGCGTAACCAACTCAGTTACCCCCCGCTTAACAATTGTCTTCGTCTGTTTTGGATCTTCCAACTGATCACATATAGCCACACGTTGGCCTGCACGAACAAGTTTAGGCAAATAGGTTTCCAACGAGTGATGCGGAAAACCCGCAAGCGCTGTTTCTGATTCAGATCCATTTCCACGTTTCGTGAGAACAATCCCCAAAATACCAGCAGCTTTGATAGCGTCCTCGCCAAATGTTTCGTAAAAATCTCCCACCCTAAACAACAATAAAGCCCCAGGATACTTCGCCTTGATCGTATTATATTGTTGCATTAAAGGCGTTTGTTTCTTCTCTTTTGCCAATGGTTTTTCGATTTTTAGTGAGCCGTAAAAATAAGGTAAATGCCTCGATTTGGCAAGTTAACGAATTAGCCAAATCACTTTTATTTTTTTAAAAAATTTGCCCTAGCTTTGCGTCACAAAGTAAAAATCATGGCAATAAAAAGGGCGAAAACAACGAGAAAGAATTCCTCCAGAAAAAAAACAAACTATAACTGGAAACAGACGACAGGGATCTGGTTCATCCGTTTAGTATTGTTATTTTTCGGTTTTACGCTATTTTGGGTACTTTTACTTACCATCATGAATCCACCTGTCACCTATTTGCAGCTTTTAAGAGGATTTGAACGAAAGGCTGCAGGTAAAGAATGGAAGATAGAAAAAGAATGGTTGTCCTACGACGAATTGTCCGATAATTTAAAAAGAGCGGCAATTGGCGGTGAAGACGCACATTTTCTAACCCACAATGGTTTCGATACAGACGCTATTATGAAAGCCTTTGAAAAAAACCAATCCGGCAAAAAATTAAGAGGAGGCAGCACAATAAGCCAACAAGTGGCTAAGAATGTTTTTCTTTGGCCCGAACGTTCTTGGCTTAGGAAAGGATTAGAAACCTATTTCACAGTCCTAATTGAAATCTTCTGGAGTAAAAAAAGAATTCTAGAGGTTTACCTCAATGTTATCGAAATGGGACAAGGTGTATATGGTGCAGAAGCAGCAGCACAATACTACTATCACAAATCTGCAAAGAGCCTTACAAAAAAAGAAGCCGCATTAATCATTGCGATCCTGCCGAGCCCCCAAAAATGGGATGCACGACATCCGTCCAATTACGTAAATAGAAGAGCCAACAGCATCGTTCGTTACATGAACTACTACAGCATCCCTGAGTAAGAAAAACCATCACGAACATAATAAAAGCCAGGAAACATTAAATTTCCTGGCTTTTTATTTTTACTTGAGATCAACAGCTAAAATAGCTTTATCTATTCCTGCAGACACATCAATTGTAAATATATAACTCATTCCATTTTGCAGCTGCTTTCCTGCTAAAATACCAAGGTTACCGGCATCCCGATTATTTGTACCATCTCCAATAAAAATTAAATCGCTGCCAGTCGTCAAAGCATCATTTTTAAATTCTCCTCCCCATCCTTTTTGATGAAAAAATTTGAAATTAATATCCGTTGTTTTTATTTGTTGTCCAGCTACTAGAGTAATGCGATATTTCTTATTCCCTATTGGGGCTAAACACAAGGCTTTCTCTGTAGTCCAACCAACTTCATTGGATAGCCCAGGTTTTCCAACACCTTGACCGATAATCCAGATTGCTCCCGTTCCGTCCGCATTCAATGTAGCTAAATTGTCACCATTCAATACCTCAACGACAAAATATTTATAATCGAAATCTGCAGTAATTTTATATCTTCCATCTGCTGCATCAAAAATAAATTTATCACCGTCTTTTCGAATAAAGTCAGAGTCAAGCCACCAACTTTCCAAATCAGGAATACCTGTCAAAGCAATTTCTTGACCATTTACTAATGATACATTCGCCGCATAATGACTATCGTCGACCATTTGCATCTCAACATCATTTACTTTATAGCTTTGAAAAGGGCTTGCCATATAAGAAAGTGTATTAAACGAAATAGTGTAACTACCCGTAGACAGATACGAAAAAGGAATTTGTTCTGTACTACCCTCCACAATATGGCCATCTTGCCATCCGAAATGAAGCACATTTCCATGCTCTCCAAAAGCCGGAGCTTCGATATACGCCTTTACTTTTTGAGGAAATTCACCTTCTGCCGCGTATTCATGCGTTCCAATCTTATCTAAACGGATTGTTTCTGTAGAGGTAACAAGATTTAAATATGGAAAATCTGGACGGCTAAGCACCAAATCTCGTTGTTCTTCAACCTTAACCATACCAACATTTTCCAACACAAATCGCAATTGAGCTGTGCCATCAGGGACATCTTTCAAAAAAGGTATATAAATCTTCCCACTATAGTTACCATACGTTTTAGTCCGAATCGTCTTCTCAGATACCAGATCACCGCTAAAATACAATTGTACCTTAAGCGTAGAAAGCTCTGTTCCATCATCCGCTACCGCCATGTCAAAAGCAATACTATCACCAAAATAAGCTGATGAAGGTAATTCGTTAATATTCAACATTGGATGCCCGCCACCCAACGAATATTTATAATCTTGTTTACAGGCAAAAAACATTGCCGATACAAGCATAAACCCTAAAAACTTTACGATCTTCTCCATTATCTCCAAGTGTAAGAAACCACAGACTGTGCAGGAATATCATAACTAAAGAATTTTGTACCATCATCAAACGTAATACGTTTCTTTACGTTATTCTCATTAGCCAATACCACAGCATAGCTATTATCTATATTTTTAAAAGCGGATAAAGTAACACCATCTTCCACAAGTCCCTCTGTGCCGATGCGCACTGCTCCAGGTTTTACAACAGCAGAAAGATGACCTATAATAAAGTAATGCGAATTTTTTTTCATCGTCTTGTAGTCTGCAGAATTAATATCAACAGCTCCAAAACAAGTTTGACATCCTCCTTCTCGATTGGGACCACGTTCAGAATCTAACATGAGGTTCCATACGATGACTGCTCTACTCCAATTATTGATAGTCCCCAATGCCACTTCTTTCATGTCATCTAACAGCCTTTTTCCAAGGTTTTGTCCATTATTCCATGTTCCTATAGAGGTTTCTGTGAAGATCAATTCCTTTTCGGGCGCCTTATTATGAATATCAATTAACTCCGCTTTATCCCCCCCATAATTGTGATACGCGGCACCTGCAAAAAAACTAGCGGCAGCAGCATCTTCATAAATTTTCACGGGATAATCTTCCTGACTAGCGATGTTATCGTAATTATAATTATGGTCAAAAGCATATATTTTTGTGGACAATTCAGCTTGCCTCAACTGAGGTCCTAGAGCATCGCGCACAAAATCACGCTGTTCGGACCAATACATTAACATAGAGGCCGAATTCTGCGGATTCAACGGCTCATTTTGTGGGGTAATAGCATAGATATGAATACCTTCGGCTTCCATCGCTTTCAACCACTTTATAAAGTATGTCGCATAATCTTGGTAATATGCAGGATTAAGGTGGCCGCCAGTCCAAGAGTCATATGCCTGCAAACTGGTCAAATCATTAACCTTCATCCATCGAGGCGCTGTCCAAGGCGATCCTAAAACTTTAATTGACGGATTAATAGCCAATATTTCTTTCAAAATAGGTATAACATACTTATTCTCCTCCTCTTGTAACGCAAAATTTTCTATTCCAGGTTGGTCATTCAACGTATATTCACTTAATGAAAAATCGGAACAGCCTATAGCTATACGAATATAACTTTGTCCCATACCTTCTGAAATGGAAAAGGTTTCTTTCAAAAATCGTGTACGATCCTCTTGCGACATACGAAGCAAATTGTAAGCCGTTGAACCGGTGATTGCTGAACCAAATCCATCCATCGTCTGATAACGAATTTGCTCATTAAGTCGGATTGTCCGTGGAGCCATATTGACACCTGTGCCAAAATCCACGTAAGATTTACTAAACTCTAATGTACGAGCCGCTGTGGTTGTATAAATCAACACGTCTCCAGTCTTAGCAGGAGGTGATTCGGGCACAATTTCGCTTGTGCCACTCGAACCGCAAGCCATAATCATCAAACTAAATAAACTGCCAAACAGTATAGTTTTCTTTAAATTTTTCATGTCATCTATTGGTTTTATAAAAGGGTACTTATCGCGTACAGTCTAATTAACATAATTAAACATCCACATTGTACCTTTCGGTTAATAGCCTAAATTTTGTTTAAGATTTGGATTTTGATCTAAAATACTTTGCGGTATTGGCAATCTATACGAATACTTTGTAAAAGGATATAGCTGAGATCGACGGCCACTGTCTTTCGCATAAACATTATTCATAACAGATTCCACCTTTTCCAAGCGCACTAGATCAAACCAACGTTGTCCTTCAAAAGCTAATTCCAGCCTTCTTTCTTTTAAAACAGCATCTAGCAAAGCTGATCGACTACTCCTTATCCCACTATTTAGTTTCGCCAATTTAACACGCCCCCGTATTAGATCAATGATATCAGCAGCAGCATTGAGGTCCCCACTTTCTTGCTGTATAAGCGCTTCAGCCTTTAGCAAGAGAATATCAGCATACCGATATTTGATAATACTGTTTACTGCAGAGCGTAGTTTATACATGAATGGGTAATTATTTGCCGGGTAATAGTTGCTCCATGTTGTTTGATAGTAGACGATCGATTCGTTCAGTCTCACGAGATCTCCTTCAGCTTGATAGGTAGTAATCAAATCTCTCGACGGTGTAACCCATTTCGCCCAAGTAAAATTAGAGTCGTAATTTGTCAAATCACGTCCAAACATCCAAGTTACCCAGTTTCCATTTCCTGCAAAAAACTGTCCCTCCAAAATTGATTCCTTTGTGTTTCTCATTTTGGCATCCGTACGCCCCTCATTCATGCCGAATAAATTTGTAAAGTCGTCTTCCAATGCAAATCCATCCGCAGCCAACTCGTCCGCATATTGAATCACCTTATTATAATCACGCAATGGCTTTTCAGCATAAACTTTGGTCAGAAGTGCGCGCGCAACTGATTTACTAAAGATAGTCTTGTTAGCCATATTGTTAGTAGGCGCGTCTGCAATAGCCTCCAATAGATCTTTTTCAATCTGCTCATAAACTTCCAATTCCGTACTTTGTTTGGGAAAATAAGAATCATAAACCTCCTCAATATTCTCAGATGTTATATCCCTTGCCACCGTTGTAATCAAAGGGACATCCCCCCATAAACGCACCATATCAAAGTAAACCATTGCTCTAAAAATCTTAGCCTCCGCTTTGTATTGTTTTCTTTCTGCGGTTGTCAAACTATTATCGTTAACCGAATCAACATAGACAATCATCTTATTGGCCCGACCAACATCTTCCATATAACGAGTCCAATCCCTTGCGAGTACAGAATTAGATCCTTCGATAGAATTATTTTCAAACGGAAGAACTTCCGCTCCTGTTGTCCCTGCATACGCATTATCAGCATGTGCATCCGCCACGAGTAATAAATCAAGATACCAATGTTCTTGGCGATCACGAATTTGGTCATACAAGGTTTGTCGATGACTGATAACCGCAGCTTTATCCTTAAAAGCCACATATTCCCCAACCTCATCGACCCCTTCACTTATGTCCGAATAAGTATCTAACGGATCCTTCACTAACGAACAGCTCCAAAAGCTCGAAAGAACAAGTATTACTGCTATAACCTGGAAAAAAAATCTTTTCATGTTCTCTAAAATTTGATGTGTTAAAACTCAAGGTTCAATCCAGCCACAAAAGATCGACTTTGTGGATAAGTACCCCAATCGATTCCCTGCACTGCACCACTATTTCCCCATTGATTTACTTCGGGATCAAATCCAGTGTACCTCGTCAACGTTAAGAGGTTACTCACAGAAATAAAAGGTTGTAAGCGACGAATTCCCAAATTAGATAGGCGATTAGTCTTAATATCGTAAGAAAACGAAACATTCTTCACACGGAGATAACTACCATCCTCAACAAAATAACTGGAATTCTTCAAATCAAACCCAGCCTTAGGTATGCTGGTTTGTTGTCCGGGTATACGCCAGCGGTCAAGCACACGTATAGATTGATTTTTCCCATCATACATTCCCTCGGTCTCAATCCTAGATGCATTGAAAATATCGTTACCATAAGACCCTTGCAAAAATATACTCAGATTAAATCCTTTATAAGACAGAGTATTGGTTAATCCAAAAATGAAATCAGGATTAGGGTCGCCGATAAATGTTCTATCAGAGGAAGAAATGCGCCCATCTTCATTCACGTCACGATAACGCAGTTCACCTGTCTCAGGATCAACACCATCACTGATATACCCAAAGAAGCCCCCTAACGATCTCCCTGGCTCATTGCGAACCACATGTTCATCAATAAAATCTGAAGTACGTGCGGTCGTATATATCTTCTGCAACTCCAAATCGGTCAATCTATTTCGATTAAACGAGATGTTAAAATCTGTAGACCACTTCATGTCACCGACCAGGTTTTTACTGCTTACATTAACTTCAAACCCTTTATTGGTCATCACCCCCTCATTACGCATAATAGCCCCAACTTGAGCAGCCCCCGGAGGAACCTGGGCATACATCAACATGTCCGTTGTTTTTTTATGATAATAGTCAAGATTTATTGTCAGTCGACTTGCAAATCCTGTAAAATCAATTCCAAAATTACTTTGTGTGGTCGTTTCCCAACGTAAGTCTCTTGTTCTTAAATTTGCTTGATTTATGGTTGGCAATGCATTCTCCTGTCCCGTCACAAACCAAGCCACTCGGTTTTCATTATATCTTTGTAAATAAGCGTAGTCTCCCAATCCCGACTGGTTTCCAGTTCGTCCCCATCCGCCACGAATTTTCAGATCATCAATCCACACAACATCAGAGAGAAATTCTTCCGTCGAAAGTCGCCATGCAGCGGAGAAAGAAGGCAAAACACCCCAACGATAATCCGGATGTATTTTCGACGAACCATCTCCTCGAAGGTTTGCTGTGACTAAATACTTGCCATCGAAGTTATAAGAAGCTCTTCCAAAAAGAGACATAATAGCCCATTCAGAAGCACCACTCCCGGTATTCGTCCAAGATATTTTATTTGCCACATTAAGCGTTTCGATAAGATCGTTGCGATAATGGGAGCCGTTGATCCAACTATTCGTATAGTCAGAAGTCGTCCACGAAGTTCCTCCCATCAAATCAATATGATGCAATCCAAACTGTTTTTTATAGTTTAAAATATTATCAAACGTAAGAACAGTATTCATGTTTCTATTATCGGATCCCTCACCATACTGCGTTCTTCCCCAACTGGTTGAAATAGGATCTAGGAACGTTGTTGTCAAACCATTACGCCGATCAACGGATAGCATCGTTTTGAAGTTGAGATCCGGACTAAATTTTACGGTAGCACTTCCCGACGCTATCAAACGATTTTCTCTACCTTTATTGTTTTTCGTACGCGCAATATTTTCTAATGGACTCGTGATATTAACCCCATAAAAATCAGTGTAGTATTGCGATGGGTTGTCCAAATCCCAAATTGCGCCATAGGTCGGTGTATTTATAACCGATAAGACAACTCCACCTCGATTAGCCCCATTACCTGTGTTTATGCCATTTTTATTATCGTCCGAGTAGGAAATATTCGCATTGATTTTTAACCAACTTCGCACATCATTTTCAATATTTCCCCGGAAATTATACCGTCGATAGAAAGAAGATTCAATAATCCCCGATTCATTCAAATACCCTCCAGAAAGGAAATAACGCAATTTCTCTGTGCCATCAGATATTGACAACTGGTAATTTTGCATCAACCCTTTATTGAATGTTTCAGCAAACCAATCCGTCTGGTCAGGCAGCCTCTCAGGCAGATTAACCAAACCAATTTCATCTTGCAACTCCTTATACTGCGCAGAATTAAGTGACTCCAACCTACTAATCACTGTATTCTGGGTTACTTGGGCATTCAAAGCGATTTTTGCATCGCCTACCTTACCTTGCTTCGTCGTGACTAGAACCACGCCATTTGCAGCTCTAGAACCATAAATAGAGGCCGATGATGCATCTTTCAAAATTTGCATATCTGCAATATCAGTTGGTGATAAAAAGTTAAGATTATCCACAGGCACACCATCTACGACGTAAAGCGGGTCATTACTCGCATTAAAAGATGTAGTCCCTCGTATGCGAATAGAAGTCTCTCCTCCCGGTGCACCATTAGGCTGCAACACTGAAACACCTGCAGCACGCCCCTGTATTGCTTGCGCTGCTGATACAATAGGACGTTCATTTAAATCCTCCAGCGAAACACTTGATATAGCCGTGGTCACATCTTTTCGCTTTACAGCACCGTAACCTATTACCACCACGTCTTCCAGGGAAGAACTATTCGGAATCAACACAACATCCACACTCAATTCTTGGACAAGAACCTTTCTGTTCTCGTAACCTACAAAAGAAATAGATAAAGTCGCTCCTTTGGAGATATTATTCAGTATAAACTCTCCAGATTCATTGGTCGAAGTCGCCTGTGAAGTACCAATAACTGTGATGGTAGCTCCAACAATAGGCTCACTTGTCTGTCCATCTTTTACCGTTCCTCGTACAAGCGTTATTGTCTGGGAGTACAGCGGTACTTGTACCAACAGAAAAACGAAGAGGAAGAAAGGACACGTCATTTTAGTAGAAAATGCCATAGGTCTTATAATTTGATCTTTATTTTGGAATATAATTGTTCATCCCCGAGGGACTATTACAAAAGTAAGGAATGAACAATCGGAATATGGAGCATAACAAGGCAATTCTGATTCGAAAGTAAACCAGAAAAACAAATAAAAAACTATAAAACAATAAGTTAGCAAACAACAGACAGCTGCAAAAAGTAACCTAAATGTGTTTATAAGGAGCGGATATTCCCTATATTTCGGATACTTTCTTCGAATTCATCCTTAGAACCAGCAACCTTACCGCGCACTTTAACGCGATAATTGTATACTGTGCAGAGCGAATAGCGAAGGAAAGATGCAATCTTCGTAGAGTCCGTAATTCCTAAACGAATAAGTGCAAATATGCGCAACTCGGTATTTAGCAATTCACCAGATTTCAAGATGATAGCTTCCTCAGTACGTAATAAACTGTTAAAATCTTCGATAAAAGAAGGATAAAGATTTAAAAAAATAATATCAAAATTATGATAGAGTTCATCCAGTTCATTCTTAACCAAATCTTGCGATTTTAGAATTTTATTTATCTCCTCAAATTGTTTCAACGTAAACTTCTTCAATAAGGATTTTCGTTGTTCGTCAATCTTATCAATATAACTCGAACAGATATCAAAAAATTGTGCGATATATTCCTCTTTAATATGATTTGATTCCGAAAGGTTACTATTTGCATGAAGCAATAATTGATTCAGATCCTTTAATTCATCATTCGCGTGATGCAGTTCTGCTCGCGCCAAACGTAGTTTCTTCAATTGAAAATATAGCAAGAAGAGCACGACTAACAATAACATCGTGAGTACGCTAATAACCAATAAATTTTGCCGTAGAACACGCTTTTGCGCTAATTCCTTGTCCTGGAAAGCGGCATTGATAATAGAATAAAATGAAGAATTCTCTAAAGATCGATAACGAACATTACAAAATACAGCATCATTTACCGCCTCTTGTATAAAAAGATAAGCCTTATCAATATCTCCTTTACTATAGTAACATTGCGCAAGGCTCTGTAAAGAAGCATTGTCCTTCACCACATACTTTCTGTCGACAATAGCGGATATACCAAAATAATATAATTGTTTTTCGATATCACCCTTATTCTTATAAATAACGCCCATAAGATAGGCAATAACAGCACGGTCTACTTGTTCATCCGTTGTCGATGACAGTAGACGTTGTAAGATTTCCTCAGCTTCATCACTTCTATTACCGTATAGCAATTTTGTTGCTAAAGCTATATCATAAGACAATGACTCCTTATCTAAAATCAATAAAAGGGAATCCCTGTAAACCTCACTTCTTTTGAAATAGAGTTGATTATCACTACTCTGTCCATAATGACTACTAAATGCAGTATAAGCTTCAAAATAAGCTGGCAGCAAATCGGTTGAAAGTCTATCTCTCCTAATTCCTCTAAGAAGTTGTTCCGACTCTATGAATTTACCTGCTGAAGAATAAAGAATTGCCAAATAGATCGAAGCCTTGTCGACCACGAATTCGTTTTGTGCTCCTAGCCCCATCTTTAGGTAGAGCTGTGTATATTTTATTGCGGAGTCAATTTGATATTTGCGATACTCATTAGACAATTGAAATGCCAATTCCAACTTTTTCGTCATCACAGTTTCTTTGAAAAACAAATCTTTGGTTTGCTCAATGCGGAGCAATTTTACTCTTTCAAAGCTCTCTTGGTTCAAAAGGACCTGCGATAGTTCGCGCAGAACGGAATCAGGACCTGCCTGAGCAAATCGAACAATCCCCAACGATAGAAACAAGATGATGAATCGTATAGAAATCAACATATCCAGCGACTAACTTTTCTCTTCCTCCCACCAATCGGTAGTCAAATCATCAATTTCCCTACGATCTTTCTTCGTGGGTCTTCCAGCTCCCCTATCCCGCTTCAACACTGGTGCATGAAAAACAGACTTAAATGCATAGGTATCTTCCACGGGCGTCTGATCAACATAAAACTGTACAGCAGTCTTTGCATCAACACGTCGTTCCAGTAGACCTGTTACCTGAACTACTTTACGTTCTGGCCCCTTCTGTATACTATATACCTCCCCAACTTTAACTACTGCAGATGGCTTCACATTTTGTCCATTCAATTTAACACGGCCCGCCTTACAGGCTTCCGTAGCAAGACTTCGGGTTTTAAAAATACGAATTGCCCAAAGGTATTTATCTATTCTTAACTTTTCCGCAACTGGTTCCATACACAAAAATACTTGAATTTAGGCTAAAATTAGTCAAGATTCTGCGGTGTTTCCGCAAAAAATTGTAATCTTTGCAAGAAAGATCAGTGGCTGAATTAGATAAATAGCGTCACGGTCATTTTTAATTTTTATTTTTTACCTTTTAATTTTCAACATGGAATTGGAATTACAAAAACTGCAAAAATTAGTCGAAGAAGCTTGGGAAGACAGAAAACTATTGGAATACAAAGAATACTTTGAGGCTATTGCCCTCGTAATCCAAAAGCTTGATCAAGGCGAATTACGTGTAGCAGAACCTATTGGAACACGTTGGCACGTTAATGACTGGATAAAAAAAGCAGTTATTCTCTATTTCCCTATCCGTGAAATGAAGGAAATCGACAACGGTCCATTCGTCTATCACGACAAGATGAAATTGAAAACAAACTACAAGGAGCTAGGTGTTCGCGTCGTTCCTGGAGCAAGTGCTCGATATGGCGCATACCTTTCAAAAGGTGTTATTATGATGCCTTCCTATGTGAATATTGGAGCATATGTCGATGAGGGTACCATGGTAGACACATGGGCAACAGTAGGATCCTGTGCACAAATAGGTAAACATGTTCACCTTAGCGGTGGTGTAGGAATCGGAGGAGTACTTGAACCCGTTCAGGCAGCACCCGTTATTATTGAAGACAACGTATTTGTAGGTTCTAGAGTTATCGTTGTTGAAGGTATACGTGTAGAAACGGAAGCTGTTCTTGGAGCAAATGTCGTGTTGACCGCTTCTACAAAAATCATTGATGTATCTGGCCCGGAACCAGTAGAGTATAAAGGTTATGTTCCTGCTAGATCCGTCGTGATACCAGGTTCATATACGAAAAAGTTTCCTGCTGGTGAATATCAAGTCCCTTGTGCACTAATTATTGGCCAAC
Source organism: Sphingobacterium sp. LRF_L2 (assembly GCF_965644235.1). Taxonomy (NCBI): domain Bacteria; kingdom Pseudomonadati; phylum Bacteroidota; class Sphingobacteriia; order Sphingobacteriales; family Sphingobacteriaceae; genus Sphingobacterium; species Sphingobacterium sp. LRF_L2. The sequence continues at coordinate 151,871 of NZ_CBFFRI010000007.1, forward strand.
GCAAAGAATCAACTGATAAGAAAACATCTTTAAATGATGCTTTACGTGATCACAATGTAGCCGTTTAAATGAACAACAGTTTCGTTAATAGAAATGATTTGAATAAAGCCCTTGATACGTTGAAAAACGGAGGGCTTATTCTTTATCCCACAGATACCATTTGGGGAATTGGCTGCGACGCAACAAACGAAGAAGCCGTTGAGAAAGTATTTGCATTAAAGGGTCGAGATAAAGCAAAAAGTCTGATTATTCTTTTACACAGCGACAATCAGCTGGTTTCGTATGTCAACGATGTCCCAGAAGTAGCCTATGAATTAATCGAATATGCAGACAAACCACTTACTATCGTATATTCTAAAGCAAAAAACTTAGCTCCCAGTGCCATTGCTGAAGACGGCAGTATAGGGATACGCATTGTAAAACATCCATTTTGCGAACAATTGTTGCAGCGTTTCAGAAAACCCATTATCTCCACATCGGCCAACCTCAGCGGTGCCCCTTCTCCAGCATGCTTTGATGACATCGCAGATTCAGTAAAACAAGGTGTAGACTATGTCGTGGAATTCAATCAACAACAAAAAAGCAATGGAAAATCCTCCACAGTCATGAAACTTGATCCCAGTGGTAAATTCGAATTTTTACGTAAATAATCCAACGCATGAAAAACATTGTAAGCTTAGTTATTGCTCTATTCGTTTCTTTTCAAATTAGTCAGGCACAACAACCCATCGAGCCTGCAAAGAAAGGAATACAATATGGGAAAAAAATTGACCAAAAAAATAGCATCACCGTAGCCGACCTAGAAAAAAAACTGAACAGCTCAGGCAGCTATAAAGGGAAAATCGAAGGTGAAGTCGTAGAAGTATGTAAGAAAAAAGGATGTTTTTTAACCCTTAAACGCGCGAATGGAGAGTCCGTTATGGTGCGATTTACAGATTATGCTTATTTTGTTCCTCAGGATTTAGCAGGAAAAAAAGTAACAATCGAAGGCCGCGCAAAAATTAAAGAAACATCTGTCGATTGGTTAAAACACTATGCAGAAGATAATGGGGCTTCCAAAGAAGAAATCGCTAAAATAACCAAGCCAAGAACCGACATAAGCATTGTTGCCGATGGTATACTTGTTCTCAACTAAAAAAGAGGAACTCTCAAATCAATAAAGTTGTTATCCGAGCAGTAAAAGAGAAGCTTTTTGTATTTTCGTAACAATGAAACACATTTGCACAGCACCTGCTCAGTCTATCAATGCAGGAGGAAAACTAATTACATTCGAACGTCCATTACTTATGGGCATCTTAAATGTAACTCCTGATTCTTTTTTTGACGGAGGACAGCATAACCTTCCAGATCAAGCCGTCGGAAAGGCAATCCAACTTATTCAAGAAGGAGCTGACATCATCGATATTGGCGCATATTCCTCACGTCCAGGCGCGGCATTAATCTCCTCACAAGAGGAAATCGATAGAGCACTACCTGTTATCGAACGCCTTCACAAACAATACCCCGAAGTCATCCTCTCTATTGATACCTTTAGAGCTGACGTCGCCGAAGCAGCAGTGAGATCAGGAGTTCATATCATCAACGATATCTCTGGCGGCACCATCGATAGCAATATGTTCTCCACAGTAGCTCGTCTCCAAGTACCTTATATCCTTATGCACATGCGCGGCACTCCAGAAAACATGCAAGAGCTAACACAGTACGATGATGTTGTCATTGACGTTGCTACATTTCTGGGAGATAAAATAGCCGAGTTACGTGAAATAGGCGTAAAAGATATCATACTAGATCCAGGCTTTGGCTTCGCCAAAAATAGCCATCAGAATCACGAACTTCTCTATCGTATAGACGAACTACAGTACTTCAACCTCCCTATTTTAGGAGGATTATCCAGAAAATCGATGATCTATAAAAGGTTAAATTTGGACGCCACACAGGTATTGCCTGCCACTATCGCATTGAACACCATTCTTCTATCCAAAGGTGTACAGATCCTCCGAGTACACGATATCAAGGAAACAAAACAAGTTGTAGATATACTTTTTGATCACGAATAACATGTGAGCATCAATAAAAAAGGAATCCTATATTGGATTCCTTTTTTATTGATATAACGTTAACAGCATTTAGCGTATAGTACTTCCTGCTTTGATGTTCGAAATCGGATTGACAAAATCCAATCGTCCATCCGCATCTTCCGCCATAAGGATCATACCTTGAGAAGTAATTCCCTTAATTTCGCGAGGTTCTAAATTAACCAAAATTGAGACCTGTTTACCTACAATATCTTCGGGAGCAAAGTATTCCGCAATCCCTGAAACAACCGTACGTTGATCAATTCCTGTATCAATTTTCAGCTTGAGTAATTTCTTTGTCTTTGCCACTTTCTCAGCCTCCAAAATAGTACCCACACGAATGTCCATCTGTAGAAAATCATCGTAACTAATATTACTTTTTGCAGGGCTTGCCTGTGTATTCTGAAGTACATTTTTCGTCTTAGCAGCTTTAAGTTTCTGCAGCTGAAAATCGACCTGTTCGTCCGTAACCTTTTCAAATAACAATTGTGCTTCTCCCAATACCTGACCGTCAGCTACGATCGAAGTACTACCTGCACAGGCCCAATCCTGTGGCTCTAGCCCCAACATAGTAAAAAGTTTACCTGCAGTTTTTGGTAGAAATGGCTGCGCCAAAACTGCCAAATTAGCTACTATTTGTGTCGCAACATACAAAACAGTCTTTACGCGTTCTGGATCCTCTTTAAACAATTTCCAAGGCTCTTCATCTGCCAGATATTTGTTACCCAAACGAGCGGCATTCATAAAATGACTTAATGCCTCCCTAAATCTATACAATGAAATAGACTGCGTAATTTCCAAAGGATAAGATGCCAACTCGTTCAATACAGATTGATCCTGATCAGTTAAAGCAGTACCCAAAGCGACTTTCCCTTCAAAGTATTTATGAGAAAGCACCATGACGCGATTCACAAAATTCCCCAAAATCGCAACAAGCTCATTGTTTACGCGAGATTGGAAATCCTTCCAAGTAAACTCACTATCCGATGTTTCTGGTAAAATCGATGTCAATACATAACGTAATTCATCTTGCTTATCAACAAACTCTTCCAGATATTCGTGCAACCATACCGCATGATTTCTTGATGTAGACAGTTTTTCGCCCTCTAGATTCAAAAATTCATTCGCCGGGACATTTTCCGGAAGTATGTAATCTCCATGTGCATGAAGAATTGCTGGAAAAATTATGCAATGAAACACGATATTATCTTTGCCAATGAAGTGTATCAACGTAGAATCATCTTCCGGGTTTGCTTGTTTCTTCCAATAAGCCTCCCAGTCTTTACCGTGATCGATAGCCCATTGCTTTGTAGCAGAAATATAACCTATAGGAGCATCCAACCAAACGTATAGTTTCTTTCCTTTCGCTTCTTCCAAAGGAACATCAACTCCCCAATCTAAATCACGCGTCATCGAACGTGGCTGCAAGCCCGACTTTAGCCAAGATTGACATTGTCCAAATACATTCGATTTCAACACATTCTTTTTCCCCTCAATAAGCCATTTTTCCAACCAAGGTTGATACTTATCCAAAGGAAGATACCAATGTTTCGTTTCTTTTAAAACAGGAGTTTTACCACTTAACGTCGATTTAGGACTAATCAGATCTGTAGGATTAAGCGAAGTACCACATTTTTCACACTGATCTCCATAAGCCCCTTCATTGTGGCAATGCGGACAAGTTCCAACGATATAACGATCCGCTAAAAATTGGTGGAACTCTTCATCATAATATTGTTCAGAGAACTTTTCTATAAATTCTCCCTTTTCATACAGATTAAGAAAAAATTCCTGAGAAAGCTTGTGATGAATATCTTCTGATGTACGATGATAAATATCAAAATGAATTCCAAAATCCTCAAAACTCGATTTAATCTGCTGGTTGTATTTATCAATAATCTCACGAGGACTTACCCCTTCTTTTTTTGCTTTAATCGTAATCGCAGCCCCATGCTCATCCGAACCACACACAAAAACCACATCTTTGCCATTTAAACGCAGAAAGCGTGCAAAAATATCTCCCGGTATATAAGCACCCGCTAAATGTCCAATATGTAATGGACCATTAGCATAGGGTAAAGCCGAAGTAATTGTAAACTTGTTTTTTGCTAGAATACTCAACGTAGAAAGATTTTAAAATAATAACAACAAACTAAAAAAATAAACAAAAGATTTGTTTGTTTGACAAAGATAACTCAATTTGCGCTTAAAATAAGTGCGAAGGATGAAAATACCTGAATTTCTTAAAAAGGGAGACAAAGTGGCTATTGTATGCCCTGCTAGTTATATCAAAGGCAATATCGACACCGCCATAGAAATTCTTACGGAATGGGGCTTGCAGGTTGTCGTAGGGAAATCAGTCCACGCACAATTCCATCAATTTGCCGGTGAAGACAGCTTACGAGCGGAAGACCTACAAAAGGCATTAGACGCACCCGATATTAAGGCCATTTTTGCCGCCCGCGGAGGATACGGAACAGTCCGCATTATCGATGAAATTGATTTCAGCCTATTCGAAAAAAAACCGAAATGGATCATCGGATTTAGTGATATTACCGTACTACACAGCCACATTCATAATAATTTTCAAATTGCAAGCATACATGGACAGATGCCCAAATCCTTTGAAGATAGTTCCGCTGATGCCCTCACATCACTACGAAACACACTATTTGGCAAACCAATAGACTACACGTATAAACAGGATCGATTTCCCAACCGATCAGGATATGGAGAAGGCAATCTCATCGGCGGAAATCTAGCCATACTTCAGAGTATCCTCGCCTCACCCTCCGACGGCTCCTACGACGATAAAATTCTTTTCATAGAAGACGTTGGAGAAGCTCATTACAACTTGGATAGAATGCTATGGACTTTAAAAAGGGCACATAAATTCAACAAGCTACAAGGATTAATTGTCGGTGGCTTCACCGCCCTTCGCGATAGTGATCCAGCTTTCGGTCAGCGTTTTGAAGAAATTATCTTCGACAAAATCAGAGCGTTCGATTTTCCCGTCTGCTTCGATTTTCCCGCGGGTCATATCCAAAATAACCACAGCCTAGTCTTGGGTCGAAAGGTATCTCTTGAGGTTAAAAACAAAGAAACTACGCTAAAATATATTTAAATCAGACTAATATTCGATAATTTACACAAATAAAAAACACACAACAAAACAGCCCCCACTAAACCCTGTTGAAACGCTTCCTAAAAAAGGGCGTTAATGTTTTTTGCTCATTCCTTTACGTAAACTATCCAAGGTCTTTTTTACGCCCTTATTCTCCCTACCTTAGCCCCGTAAAACAAATTATGATATGGCTATGGAACTGGAATATCCTAATCCCTTAAACATCGCAGCCCCTCTAAGTAAGATGGCCAAACAGATCTACTTGAATCTTGATGCAGACAAATTGGTCGAACAAACGACATCGCGTGGGCAAGGACAACTTAGCGATGCTGGCGCACTATGCATTAAAACAGGAAAATTCACAGGCCGATCTCCTCAAGACCGATTCATCGTACAAGATGAATTCACCAGCAAACATGTAGACTGGGGAGATGTGAATATCCCTATTTCCGAACAAATTTTCGACAATTTACTCGAAAAGATGCGTTTGTTCATTGCCGACAAAGAAATATGGATGCGTCATTGTCGCGCAGGAGCTGATCCTTCCATTGCAATCGATATCACGGTTATCAATACAACGCCTTGGGCAAATCTTTTCTGTCACCATTTGTTTATTCGTCCTACAAAAGATGAGCTAAACAAACACGAACAAGGATGGGTCATTTTGCAGGCTCCCGAATTTCTAGCCGATCCTAGCGTCGATGGAACAAGACAAGAAAACTTCTCCATCATCAACTTTACGAAAAAGATGATTCTCATAGGAGGAACGGCCTACACGGGCGAAATGAAGAAAGCCATCTTTTCTGTCTTGAATTTAATACTGCCTTACAAACATGGGATTCTTCCCATGCATTGTTCTGCAAATGAAGGAATAGATGGAGATACGGCCCTATTCTTTGGGTTAAGCGGTACAGGAAAAACGACCTTATCTGCCGATAGTGATCGAAAATTAATTGGAGATGACGAACACGGTTGGTCGGATAATTTAATCTTCAACTTTGAGGGAGGATGCTACGCCAAGTGCATAGATTTAACCGAAGAAAAAGAGCCAGAAATCTTCGCCGCGATAAGGCGACCTGCATTATTGGAAAATGTATCTTTTTATCCCCTTAGCAACAGTGTCAACTATGCCGATGTCAGCCTAACAGAAAACACACGCGTAGCCTATCCCATCCATCATATCAATAATGCCAAAGAAAGATCTATTGGCAGAATCCCAAGTCATATTTTTTTCTTGACCTGTGATGCGTTCGGTATACTACCTCCTATTTCGAAACTGACAAATGCACAGGCAATGTACCATTATCTATCGGGATATACAGCAAAAGTAGCTGGTACAGAAATTGGTATCCGCGAACCGCAAACAACATTTTCTGCATGCTTTGGCAGGGTCTTTTTGCCGCTATCACCGACACATTACGCGGATATGCTAGGAGATAAACTTACACAAAACCCGGATACAAAAGTATGGCTTGTGAATACAGGTTGGACTGGCGGTGCTTATGGCATTGGGAAACGAATCAGTTTACAACACACAAGAACAATAGTCAAAGCAGCCCTAGCAGGTGCGCTAAACAACGTAGAATTTGAAGCAGATCCTATTTTTGGCATATTAATTCCTAAAAGCTGTCCGCAAGTTCCCAGTGAGATTCTATTTCCTAGAAATACATGGAGCAACAAAGAAGAATATGACAAACAAGCAAACAACTTAGCGACGTTATTTATCAATAACTTTAAACAGTACCAATCAAAAGCAAGCAGCGAAATTAAAAGTGCATCACCAAAACTAACAGCTATACTTGCATAAAAAAAACCTCCGATGTTATCGGAGGTTTTTTTTATAGAAATACCTTTGCATGCCAACTTTCCTTTAACGGAACTTCCCACCGTGCTTCAATCTCATCAGCTTGTGTGAGCATATTATTAAATACGATTGTATCCGCAGTTATATCACCAAGTTTCAACAATTGTTCGAAATCAGCGCGTGATACCACATGTATTTTATGATCCCGATCTGATAGATAGGCCAATTGCAAACGATCAAATAAGGAGACATCCAATTCTTGCTCGATTTTTTTCAATAAATGCACCGACTTATCAATAGAACAGCCCGTCACTGCAGCCTTTTCCTCATCAACTTCCAAGAAAATAAACAAGTTGTATTTTATAGCGTAAGTTCCCGCCAATTGATTTCCATGTGCAGTCCATTGCGCAACGAATTCCTCCAAAATCTGCTCGATAATACCGACTTCAGCTTCTGTAAACGTTCTATTGCTTTGATAAATCCAGACCCTTTTCATCATCTCGAAATTTAATGTGTGTAATAAGGGGAAATCATCAAATAAACGATAACACCTGTAACAGCAACATACATCCACATCGGATATGTGATACGCGCCAATTTTTTATGTCTTTCATAAGCACCTGCTATGCCGCGCACGAAAGTAAACAGAACAAAAGGAATAATAATAATAGACAATAAAATATGCGTTATTAAAATAAAAAAGTATACATATCGAATCACCCCCTCTCCTCCATACGGAGTTGAATCGGAAGTCATATGGTAAGCAACGTACATTACTAAAAATGCTACGGAACATCCCATACAAACCTTAACTAAATTTTCATGTAACTTTATATTTCCTTTCTTTATAGCAGCCACGGCCATAAACAACAACACAGCAGTTAGTCCATTAATTGCTGCATATATGGGTGGCAAAAAAGAAAGTGGTTGAACGTCATAACCTAGTTTTCTAAGGTTAACACCAAAAAGAATAGCAACTGCTACCGGAATCACGATCGACAAGGTGACAATCCACTTCTTGTATTTTTTTTCCTCTTCTGTCATCATCTTATTTCTTCTCTACTTTCATTGGTCGATTTCTGATCTCTTCGACCATTAGTAATTTAATTTCATCTTCTAAGCGATCTACCTCGTCTTTCTGACTAACATCATAGAAACCACGGATACGACGTTTCGAATCAAGAAGAACAAACTGACTTCCTATCAAAAACCGAGAAGAGTCTGCTGGATCAACCATCGCATCAATTAACAACGAATTTTTCGCATAGGCAAAAATATTCTCCGATGGATGCGAAACAATATGCCAATAGCTGCTTTTTTGTTTTTCATAGGGAGCAACAAAAGTAGCCAAATCCGTTTTCGTATCGTTGGGATCTACCGATATGGAATAAAACTGAATACGTGAATTCGACTGGAATCGCTGCGCTAGCAACTGTATCTGATCAAGCATCAAACGGGAGAACGACAAATCCTTCGTATAAAATAGATGAACCACACTCACCGAAGTGTCTGATTTTGGAAAAGAAAGTTTTCCGCTATCATAATCATCTACCTCCAACAAAGGAGCCATATGAAAGATTGTATCCGGATATTCCCTTCCCCAATTACGTTTCATCTCCCCACTAAGTTTCTTCTCGCCGAAGACAGGAAGCGAAACGTATTCGTTCGCTCCAAATCTATTAACAGCTATATATAAAAATCCCGGCAATAATAATATTAATGCCAGGATAATTACTTTCGATTTACTTCTTTGAGTACGGTTACTCATCAAGTTTTTCCCTCCTCACTTACTTCGCAGGAAAGACAGGATGTGATTGCAAATGATGCAATAAATAATCCCCCTCAACGAGCATAAGTACAATAAAGTAAGCAATAAATATAAATCCGATTGCGCAACATACAATGAAACCTGATCGCTCAAATTTCAAGTGCATAAAATACGCTACGATATAAAAGGCTTTTACCAATGTTAAAACGATATAAACCGCATTCAGCAACATGCCTTTTTCAACGATTCCCCAGTGGTGAACAAAACCTAACGCGATTAAAAACTCAAGTGCAGTTAACGCTAGAAGTATAAAAAATACCTTCCAAATACCTTTTTTATCCATTCCACCATGATCGCCATGATCATGTCCTGCTGCTATATTTTCGTGATGATGTGACATTTTCTCTTAAATTTAAAATGAGATAGTTAACAATTAGATTAGATAGAAGAATGTAAATACAAACACCCAAACTAAATCCACAAAGTGCCAATACAAACCTACTTTCTCAACCATAAGGTATGTGCCACGTTTTTCGAATGTATTATTCAATGTCATAAACAAAATAATGATATTCAAAATGATACCGACAGACACGTGGAAACCGTGGAAACCAGTAATGGTAAAAAACAAATTAGAAAATTGCAACGCTGCAGTATACGATATATCTTTTGTAAAATACGGCGCCAATGCTTGCGTAACAGCATCACCTTCTAGACCTGTGGCAGGATTTCTACCAAACCAAAAACCCTCATGGTGCAAATGTGTCCATTCAATAGCTTGACAGCCCACAAAACATAAACCACCCAAAATTGTCCATAGCATCCATTTAATCACTTCTTGTTTTTGATTACGATGTCCAGCATCCACAGCCAATACCATGGTCACCGAAGACATGATCAAAATAAAGGTCATAATACCAACAAACACCAATGGCTGCCCATGCTCAGCGATGCCAGGAATAGACTGAAAAATCTTATCAGCGTCAATCCAGGTAGGTTGTGCAAACTTCTGAGCGCCATAATAAATTAAGAACGCTGAAAATGTGAACGCATCCGATACCAAGAAAAACCACATCATGATCTTTCCATACTCCAAATTCCAAGGCGACTTACCACCACTCCAAGGGCCGTCTTTTACCTTATCTAATTGCGATACAGTTGTTGTACTCATTTTTTACGATTATTGATTCAAAAGTAAGAAAACATAAATATAAATCCATAGAAGATCGAGAAAATGCCAAAATATAATGGCTAAATTCATGCGGAATTGGTTATCTGCAAATGGAATCGGTTTAACCGCTCCAATAAAACAACGAACCAATACGATCAACCCCGCAATAATATGCGCTAAGTGCAGTCCAGTAAATACATAAATAAAGGACTGAGAAGCATTCGTATTAATAAAGTGAATACCGCGCTCCACAAATACCATCCAAGCTTCCACTTGCAGTACGAAAAACACGACTCCAAATACAATTGTAAGGACGAGAAATAGCTTCTGCTTTCCCAGCTGTTCGAGCTTTGCAGCACGATACGCCAGATGTAAAAGCACACTGCTCAAAATAATAACAATTGTACTATAAATAAATACATTTGGTAGACTCGTCTTGATTCCCTTATCAACCCCACTCGCCGTGTATACAATGAAGCCACTGGATAACGCCGCAAACATCATAAACATACCAATCATACCAAGCCAAAGATTAAACTTCTTCGCCTTTCTAGATTGGATCAATTCCTCCGTAGTATAATCTGTATTCTCCATCTATTTCAAAGGGATAAAATCAAACAAAAGCACTAACTGCGTTAATGGTAAATAAATAAACGATGTAAACATCACCTTCTTCGCGGTTACATCTGTCATATGAACAAGATGCTTATAACCATAAAACGAAAAAAGCAAGCCACCCAACAACGATACAGCTGTGAATACATATCCGCCAAACCCATAGTGTAACGGCAAAAAGCTCACAGGAATCATTAACAGCGCAGATATAAAAATCATCCAAGCAGACACTTTATCTTTACGCGTCGAGGGTAATAAACGGAAACCCGCATTCTTATAATCCTCGTCAGCAACCCATGCAATAGCCCAAAAATGAGGAAACTGCCAAAAGAACTGTATTAAAAACAGAACCCAAGGGGTTATGACAATAGCAGCCTCACTTACTGCCGCGTATTCAAAACCAAATCCCGCCGATTTAAAAGCTGCATAGTAACCAATCAATGGAGGTAAAGCTCCAGGAAAAGCGCCAACAAAAACAGCGATAGGCGATTTTTGTTTCAACGGTGTATACACAAATGCGTACAAGATGATCGAAAACACCGACAATAATCCAGCTAAGAAATTCAGTCGCACCAACAATAGCGTACCAAAAATCCCCATGAAGACACTCAACACCAAGGCTTGTCCCGTAGTCATACGACCAGCTGGTAACGGTCTATCTGCAGTGCGCTTCATCAACTTATCTAAATCGCGCTCAATGATCTCATTAAATCCGTTCGCGGAACCAGTCACAAAAAAACCACCAATTGTAAGAATCAACCAATTCAACCAAATAATATCGCCTTGTTGTGTTGCTCCTACCAAAAATGAAATAGACGCCGAAAATACAACCGTTAGCGTGAGCCTTAGCTTGACTAATTTATTAAAATCAGAAATGAACTCCTTCATGAATACTTAATTCTAATCCTCTGTGTGAACATCATTTTACAAACCTCACAAATCTCAGCAACTTTGTCCAAACTATCGTTTTAATTTTGTCATTAATAGCATCAAATAATATTGAGCTCCAAAAAAAAGACTAGCTACAACCAAATGGGTCGTTTGAGCAAACGCTGGAACGTCAAAGCGAGCTAGAATAATTCCGGACATCATTTGAATTCCCACAAGAATTAGTACTATCCAAGCGTATTTACTTTGTAATGTCAATGAACTAAACCTATTTCGAACTAAGAAGAACAACAAAACTGCTAATCCTAGCGATGTATAAGCCAATATTCGATGTACAAGATAAGGTTGTCCTAACTGCTCAACCCATGATGTACGTGATAAACCTTGATCATTTAAATGATCTATATTTTCACGAACCTCTGTACCAAAAACCACCTGTACTACGGTAAGCAATAAAGCTAACAACGATAATGCTTTTAATGGTCCAACTTTCTCCGTATACAAAATACCTTTATTTCGTAAAGTTGTTGCCAAATAAAACGTGAAAATAGCTATTGCGACAATTATCAACGCCAGCAACATATGTACCGTGATGATCCAAGGCATAAGGTTAGTAGAAACAACTATCGAACCCAGCCAAGCCTGCAAAATCACAACAAAAACATTAAGAACGCTCCAAACAACAATCGAAGGCTTGGTTTTACGATAAGAGAAAGAAAAAATTGCTGAGAATAAAAGACAGAAACCTGCAATAACGCCTACAAGACGATTAACATATTCAGTCCACGTTTTCGCAGCATTAAATTCCTCGTGAACCAATATCGATTCGTCATGACGAATTTTATCTGCAATTTCCGCGTATCCAAACAGGTCTACAACCTTTGCAAATCGTTGGTTCTTTTTAGCACGACCTTCGACATACTGCTGTTCATAGCCTTCCGGAAGCTGCGAAATATCGGTAGGTGGAATAACACGATTGAAACACTTTGGCCAATCGGGACAGCCCATACCAGATCCTGTACTCCGAACAATCCCCCCCGCTGCAATAACGAGAAATAAAACAATAATTGTTATTCTGTTTGTTCGAATGAATCGCTTCTCAGCACGCGGATACATAATCCTCTTTCTACTTAACGCTTATGATAAGAGAGAGGTAGGAATAAACCTACCCTTCTATTATTTCTCTATTATTTTGTTTATTCCATTCATTTTGAATGCGAATAGCTTCTTCATTCCCTTCAAAATCATGCGCCATATTTGAGCTCATCGTCTCAGAAAATGGAACATTCTGTGGAATAAAGTCCGTATCATGTCCTGGCTTACTGTAATCATAAGGCCAACGGTGTACCGTAGGAATTTCACCTGGCCAGTTACCATGAATATGCTCTACAGGTGTAGTCCACTCCAATGTATTGGCATTCCAAGGGTTCTGTGGAGCACGTTTTCCTCTCCAAATAGAAGCGAAGAAGTTCCACAAAAAGGCAACCTGTGCCAAACCAGCAATGATAGCAGCCCAAGTAATCAACATATTAACAGAAATCCACTTATCCATAAAAGGGAATGCTGTAAATGTATAATAACGACGAGGTACACCGTCAATACCCATAAAGTGCATTGGGAAGAATACCAAGTACGCTCCGATAAATGTCAACCAAAAGTGTAAATAACCCAACTTTGTATCCATCATACGTCCAAACATCTTTGGATACCAGTGGTAAACACCACATAACATACCGAAGATAGATGCCGAGCCCATTACCAAGTGAAAGTGAGCTACAACGAAATACGTATCATGAAGATTGATATCTAATGCCGCATTACCTAAATAAAGTCCTGTTAAACCTCCTGATACGAAAAACGAAACCATACCAATAGCAAACATCATAGCAGGCGTAAAACGAATATTACCTCTCCATAATGTAGCAATGTAGTTAAATGCTTTTACAGCAGATGGAACAGCAATGATCAATGTTGTAATCATAAATACCCCACCCAAGAAAGGATTCATCCCGGTTACAAACATATGGTGCCCCCATACGATGAAAGACAATACCGTGATACCAACTAAAGAGTAAACCATCGCATGGTATCCGAAAATCGGCTTACGTGAATTCGTTGAAATAACCTCAGATGTCAAACCTAAAGCCGGCATAACAACGATATACACCTCAGGGTGACCTAAGAACCAAAATAAGTGTTGGAATAAAATTGGCGAACCACCTTCATTCGGTAAAATCTGTCCTTGTACAACAAGATCAGAAAGGTAGAACGAAGTACCAACTGTACGATCAAAGAACAGAAGGACAACGGCTGATACCAATACAGGGAATGACAACAAACCTACAATAGCTGTCAAAAAGAAAGCCCATATAGTCAACGGCATTTTCCAAAGATCCATTCCCTTTGTACGCATGTTCAAAATTGTACTCACGTAATTTACACCACCCAATACCTGAGAAGCAATAAATAAGGTCATACTCACCAACCACAATGTCATTCCTAAACCTGATCCAGGGATAGCAGTAGGAACTGCAGAAAGTGGCGGATAAATTGTCCAACCGGCAGATGCAGGTCCGCTTTCAATAAAGAAAGAAGCAACCATGATCACGCATGCAATAAAAAAGAACCAGTACGACAACATGTTCATCAATGGAGATGCCATATCTCTAGCTCCTATTTGATAAGGGATCAAAAGATTACTAAATGTACCCGATAAGCCTGCCGTCAATACGAAGAAAACCATCATAGTACCATGAATGGTAACCAAGGATAGGAAAAACTCCGGCTTTATTCGACCTCCCTCAGCCCATTTTCCTAAGAAAACTTCTAAGATTGGAAAATCTGTTTCCGGCCAAGCTAATTGGATACGGAATAAGATAGACAATAACATGGCGAAAACTGCCATCACAATACCAGTGATTAAGAACTGCTTCGCAATCATCTTATGATCCTGACTAAATATATATTTAGTTAAGAATGTTTCATGATGATGATCGTGTGCATCATGATGCTCCGCGCCGTGCGATATAACTGTACTTGACATATTCGTTTAATAATTTCTTCAATTTATTTTTTCTTCATCGGCTGAAGAGAACTCTATGTAGACAAATAAGTTAACCTACATGTCCACATTTCGATTTCCTATTTCAATTAATTTAATGAAGCTGTAGTAAGTGTTGTAGTTTCTTTCGATTCTACATTTACAAACTCTTTCTGTAAGTCCTCAGTAAAATACTTGTTTTGTGTGCTCAACCATTCTTTATACTCCTCTTCCGTCACAACAACAACTTTCTTCTGCATGTTATAGTGACCAGAACCACAAATCTTGTTACACAACATAACATAGTCATATTTCGGATCGTTCATGCGTTCGCGCATCTCTTCTGTCGTAACAGTAGGTGTAAATTGAAAATAGTTCGTCATACCCGGAACCGCATTAATCTGTACACGGAAATCTGGGATATAAAACGAGTGAATGATATCTTTAGAAATAATGTGAAAACGAACAGACTTATTTACCGGAAGAACAATATCAGACGCCTGAATGTCATCCCATGCATTTTTATCGTTAAAATCAATACCGTAAGAGTTTATCGGAGTTGTCATCTTATAATTACGTTTTCCGATTACACCATCCGCTCCCGGATAACGTACTTGCCATTGGAACTGCTCGCCCAAAACTTCAACTTGAAGTGCAGATTTCTGCAAATCCTCAGGAACATTTGTTATCGAACGCCATGTAAAGAAACCGAACAAAACCAATACCGTTAAAACTACTGCAGGAACAATCGTCCAAATCTTCTCGATCGTATCATTATGCGGGTAGTAATAAGCTTTTGTTTTCGCACGCATGCGATAGATATAAGGAAAGGTTAACAACAACAAATGAACCAATACCAAAACTGTTGTAATAATAACAGTAGTAATGATAAACATGTTATCTAAATCCTTACCATGCTCTGTCACAGCCGAGCGCCAAGCCCAACTTCCCCAAACACTATATCCATAGTAAACAAAACCAAAGAAAGCGACAAGAAAGACAAGGAATAAAACCGATTGAAATGTATTATTAGCGAATGGATTATATTTACCATTCATCTTACGTGTCAATTCATAGATTGACAACACCTTGCCAACCACGGCCACGATTGTACATATTATTAAAAATAACAATACGTAATAAGTCAAGTTCTTGTAGACTTGAGGATCTACCTGTTTCACTTGTTCTGCAGCACCTGGTGTAGCGGCAGCAGTTGTAGATGCGGAAACCGAATCCGTAGCTGCAGGAGCAGCAGCAGTCGTATCAGCGACAGCAGACGTATCAGCAGCAACAGCAGTAGCGCTATCTTTAGCTAATGAATCTTGCTGTATAGCGAAACTAGGCGTAGAGCATAACAACCCTACTGCTAATAAGCATCCCAACACGGCTTTGAATCTGTTATTAATTTTGAATTTCATTTCTTATTAAAACGTTTAAACGTATTATGCAATGACTAGACTATATTTGATGATGTAAACTTTCGTCCAAGAAAGGATGGTTTTTCGGCGCCAATGGATGCTTACTCAATTTACTCATCACAAGGAAAGTGAAAAGACCAACGAAACCAATTGCTGTTCCAATCTCAATAAATCCAAATCCACGATGTGCTTCGACAGTACCTGGCATAATCATAATATAATAATCTAACCAATGTCCACACAACAATAAAATTGCGACAAACAACATCATTCCTTGTTTACGTTTCGCGTCGCGGTCAACCAATAACAACAACGGCGCTACAAAGTTAATGATTATGCTTAACCAGAACCAAGGTTTAAATTCAGGTTCCCATCTTTTGTAGAAATAAACAGTCTCTTCTGGAATATTTGAATACCAAATCAACATAAACTGCGCAAACCAAACATAGGTCCAGAAAATAGAAAAGCCAAACATCAACTTACCCAAATCGTGCAAATGATTTTCATTAACCCAGCTCAAATAACCTGCCTTTTTCACTAAAATAGTAATAACTACGATAGTTGAAATACCACTAACCCACATTGCTGCAAAATTATACCAACCAAACATCGTAGAGAACCAGTGCGCCTCCAAAGACATGATGGTATCAAAAGACCAAATTGGTGTAGTAAATCCAAAAATAACTAAGAAAATAGCCGAAAGCTTAAAACTTCTTTTGTAAGAGTTCAAACCACCTTCTAAGTCCTCTTTATGAGATAACTTATTTAAAGCTAACGCAAATATACTGTATGATCCCATGAATAAAATCTGGCGAATCAAAAATCCAGGTACATTCAAGAAAGCAGATTTTCCGGCAACAAGCTTATCATAATGCGGGCTATTTGGATCTGTCAACCCTTCCGCATTCCAATGATGATATAAATTATGTGTTGTTAAACCCAAAGCTACTATAACCAACAAAAGAATAGCTGCAATTGGCAACACGCCTGCCATCGCCTGCGGAATACGAATCAGACCAGCTGACCAACCCGACTGCGTAACCATCTGAAGCGCTACAAAGAAAGCCCCAGCAGCACATACACAAGTAAAATAATAACCCATCAATAACAGGTTTGCGTATGTACGTTCAACCATAATATGGTCACTTGAAATTAGGCCCATAACAATAGCTATAACACCTACAGCAATTCCCAACAAACTAAGTATCTTGGCGATACCAGCAAATTGAAATTTTTCGCTGAAATTATAATCGTGATGATGATTGTGAGTTCCCATTTATAATATTGATGTTAAATTATTTTTTTTGTAATTCGTGTACATACATGACCACCTGCCAACGCTCTTGTGGCGACAACTGTGAAGCATGAGATCCCATCGAGTTATGTCCATAATAAATTGTGTGATAGATCTTGCCATCTGTTAAATCAGCCATTAGCCCACCTCTAGAAGAAGAAGCTGCATCTGAGCGCTGATAAGACGGAGGAGGAGGAAACGTTTCCAACGAACGTTTTCCACGCGAATCTTCCACAGATCTTTCTTTTGTTATAGGGCCGTCACCTTTACCTTCTTTACCGTGGCAAACCGCACAATAAGTATGAAATAAAGCATCACCTTTTACCAAATTTTCCTGTGTAACGGCTAACGGGCTTTTAAGTTCACGTCCTGCACGCTCATACTCCTCCAAAGAATTTGCAAACTCGAAGCGTTCAAAACCTATTGGATTCGTACCAGCTGGAGGTACCTGAGCCGTAATTTTATTCTTAAAATTATTATTAGGCTGATCCGGATTGTATGCTATCGGATCATACATATTTCTGGAGAATTCCCACCCTGTACTACGCGTCTTTCCATCGCCACAGCTGGAAATTACTGCCGCCAAAGCAAATGCAGCACATACAGATCCAAGAAAACTCTTCTTATTCATAGCTAACATATTTTCTTTCATTGTATTTAACTTCAACCGCACCAGCGTCTTTCAACAAAGACTCTACAAGAGTATGGTCCGTGTTTTCCCGAGCATCCACAGCAATTATAAAACGATCATCCGAAGCTCTCAAATCCATTACACGAGGCGTGCGACCTGGGAAAAGGTGGTTACGGAAAAAGAACGTAGCAACCATACCTAAAGCACACAATAAAATCGTTACCTCGAATGTAACCGGAACAAAGTTTGGAAGAGGCAACGATGGCTTTCCTCCCACATTCATCGGCCAATCGTAAGCCATTGTATAAAACAACAAGCTAAAACCCAAACAAGTACCCAAAGCGCCGAAACAGAATGCTGCAATTGGTAAACGTGACGGTCTTACACCCAATTTAGCTTCAATTCCGTGAATTGGCATTGGGGTGAAACAATCATATATGCTGATATTGTTTGCTTGCAATTTTTCAATCCCATGCATCATATCATCGGGATCAGCAAAACTACCTAATATATATTTTGTATTGCTCATTGCTATTATTTTTGTGTTAATGCGTTAATATCCTCTTGTGTAACAGAATCGTACTTCTCTAACGAGTTCGCAAAGTGCTCCACTTGCTCCGCAGGGAACGCTCCTTCTTGAGCCAGTTTTGTCTTTTGCTGTAAAGATGCCGATTTCAACAACAACTTCACCTCTGCAATAGCGATACCTGGCAAGAAACGAAGGAACAAAAGGAACAACGTAAAGAACAAGCCGATTGAACCTACAAAGATTCCAACATCCGTCCATGTAGGGTAAAACATTGCCCAAGAAGATGGCAAGTAATCGCGGTGTAACGACGTAACGATAATTACAAAACGCTCAAACCACATCCCGATATTTACTACGATTGATAAGACCCAAGAGATAGGAATACTCGTACGGATTTTCTTGAACCAGAACAATTGCGGAGAAATCACGTTACATGTCATCATCGCCCAGTAAGCCCAAGCATAAGGACCAGCAACACGGTTTGCAAATGCGTACATCTCATATTCCGAACCAGAATACCATGCCACAAAAAGCTCTGTTAAATACGCAATACCTACGATCGAACCTGTAGTCATGATAATCTTATTCATAGACTCGATGTGGAACATCGTGATGTAGTCTTCAAAGTTCATCACCTTACGTAAAATCAACAACAAGGTCTGTACCATCGCAAAACCCGAGAAGATCGCTCCCGCCACAAAATAAGGAGGGAAAATCGTTGTATGCCAACCCGGAATAACGGAAGTTGCAAAGTCCATGGATACGATCGTGTGTACAGAAAGTACCAAAGGAGTAGATATACCAGCCAAGATTAAAGATACAATCTCAAAACGTTGCCATGTTTTAACCGATCCATTCCAACCGAAGGATAAAACACCGTATACCTTTTGTTTTAAACCTGTTGCACGGTCACGAACAGACGCAATATCAGGCAACAATCCACAGTACCAAAACACCAAGGATACTGTAAAATACGTTGAAATTGCAAAGGCGTCCCATACCAATGGAGAGTTGAAGTTTACCCAAAGAGAACCAAATTGATTTGGCAAAGGGAAAATCCAATACGCTAACCAAGGACGTCCCATGTGCGCTACGACATAAGTTGCCGCACAAATAACGGCGAAGATCGTCATCGCCTCTGCGGAACGGTTAATGGAGTTACGCCAGTTTTGACGGAAAAGTAACAATACAGCTGAAATCAACGTTCCAGCGTGACCGATACCTACCCACCAAACGAAGTCGGTGATATCCCATGCCCAACCTACTGTTTTGTTCAATCCCCAAGCGCCGATACCTGTCCAAAATGTATATCCAACACTCACTACCCATAACATGGCGCCTATAACAGCTACTGTGAATCCAATCCACCATGCTTTGTTGGGTTTATTTTCAACCGGCAATAAGATATCATCAGTCACTTTTGCGTAAGTGATGTTTTTGCCGGTTATTAATGGTTCTCTTAATATTGATTCGTTATGCGATGACATAATTGCTTTATTTCTGAATTAAATAAATTACGCTTCAAATGTGTTTCTAACTTTTGTCATATACCCAATGTTTGGTTGAACGTTAATCTCTTCCAAAACATAGTATATGCGTTCGCTACGTAGCGCTTTAGAAACTTCAGAATTAGGATCATTAGCATCTCCGAAGATCATAGCGTTTGCACTACATACGCCAGAACATGCTAATTTGATATCTCCGTCTTTCAAAGGACGACCTTCAATTTTCGCTTGAAGCTTTCCTGCTTGAATACGTTGAATACACATTGAACATTTCTCCATAACCCCGCGTGAACGTGTTGTTACATCAGGATTCAACAACAACTGCGTAAACTCATTATTCAAGTAGTTGTCGAAACGTGAATCGTTCCAGTAGTTGAACCAGTTAAAACGACGCACTTTATACGGACAGTTATTTGCACAGTAACGTGTACCGAAACAACGGTTGTAAGCCATGTGATTTAAGCCCTCAGAAGAGTGAACAGTTGCCAATACTGGACATACAGTTTCACAAGGAGCGTGATCACAATGCTGACACATCATCGGTTGGTGCACAACTTTCACGTTTTGGAAATCATTCAAATTCGCGATTTCCTTTTCTTTCGTGTAATCTACACCATCTTCTTCTATCGTGTAGTAACGATCGATACGCATCCAATGCATCTCACGACGACGACGTACCTCATCGCGACCAACAACAGGAATATTGTTTTCAATATTACAAGCAACGATACAAGCACCACAACCTGTACAAGCATTCAAATCGATTGCCATGACCCACTTGTGACCTGGTGATTCAAACTTATTCCACAAATCGTAAGACTTGTGAGATTCAGCAAAACGACCAGATTCAGATGCAGGATTTTTCAAATACTTACCAAAGGTAGTTTCACGAATGATATTTCTTCCTTCAATAGTATGGTGTGTTTGTGTTTGCGCAAGTTCATACGTTCTAGAGACTTTAGAAACTTTAGCTTTTGAAACAAACTGATTCAAGCCATTTTTCTGAAGTACAAATGGATACGCATTTACACCTACATTGTTACCAGCCTTACCAACCTTCGTACGACCATAACCTACAGCTATAGATGCAGTACCTAGTGCTTGTCCAGGCTGAGCCAATACCGGAACCTCAATCTTATATCCATTAGCTTCTACCTCAACGACACCATTTTCACCTAAACCTAAAGACTCGATATCTTTCGGATTTAGCGCAATATAGTTATCCCAAGTTACTTTGGATACAGGATCAGGCAATTCTTGTAGGAAGGCATTATTTGCATAACGACCATCACGAATCGCAGATGATTCATACAAAGCTAATTCAAATCCTTCACCTGCAAGTGTCTTAGCCAAAGACTGAACATTTGCAGCTGCCTCTTGCACATTTCCAGCAAAAGAATAAGTACCAGCAGCAAGTTTTCCTTTATATTCAAAACCCGTTTGTAAGATATCTTTCCATTTCTTCGCACTACCAGCTAAGATCTGTGTCTCCCAAACATTCTTTACAAAATCAAAAATCGGCGTTACATTACCAGACCAAATCAAGAAGCTCTGCTCTGCTTGACGTGTGTTAAACACCGGATTGATAGTTGGCTGCACAATTGTGTAGTATCCCTCGCGAGAAGATTCATCGCCCCAAGATTCCAAATAATTGCTTACTGGAGCAATCACATTTAAGCCTGAAGCCGTTTCATCTGCACGATCCGAGAACGACAACGTAAAGTCAATTTTCGCTAGTGCTTCTTCAACAGATTTAGCATCGTAATAATCGTAAAGCGGGTTCGAATTCAGGAACAACACCGCTCCTACACGTCCAGCTTTTGCATCGTTCAAGAACGTTGCGAATGCCTCTTCTGAACCTTGGAATTTTTTAGAAAAATTATTTAAGTCAATAACAGAACCATATGCACCTAGCGCAACGTTAATAGCGTTCGCTAACACCTGAATATCTGTATTATTAGCTCCTGCAACAACAACAGCCTGACCTTTATTCTTCAATAATTCTTGCGCAGCCAATTTAATAGCTGTTGCCGCACGATCATTACCAGCAATACCGCCAGCTAAAGAAGAACCTGTAATCTCGTTATATAAAGAAATTAACACCGCTCCTTCTTCTGAAGGTTTAATAGCGATACGAACATCCGCGTTAGTACCTGTCATACTCATACCAGCTTCAAACTGAATATGACGTGACATTTTACCGCCTTCTAAGGATTTATAATTTCTATTTTTAATGTAATCTTGTGTATGCTCTTCGCCATCCAACCAAGTTCCTAAGAAATCTGCACCTACCGAAAGTACCACAAGTGCTTTATCAAAAGCATACGATGGAATAACAGCCTTACCGAAATTCAATTCGTTTGCCTTGCGTATTGCAGCATAAGAGATCGGATCCACCTGAACAAGGGTTGTCGTAGGGAAAGACTCTTTGAAAACCGCGATAGATTGTAAAGTAGATGGGCTGTTTACGGTTCTAGAAACAATGGCAATTTGTTTACCTGCACTAGAAGCCTTAACAAGAGCTTGCTTAACTGTAGTATCTACCTTATCCCACTCGGCATCTTTTCCAGCAATCTGCGGGTTCTGCAATTTATTTGTCATATCATACAGATCCAAAACCGAAGAAACGGTAGCGGATTCTGTACCTTGAACTAAACCAACACTATTTGGATTAGCTTCTACTAAAATAGGACGCCCTTCACGCGTTCTAATCAACACACTTTGTCCGTTAAAAGACGAAGCATAATAATTTGGAATACCAGGAGTTACCTCTTCTGGTTTGATAACATAAGGCACTGCTTTATGAACAGGTGTACGATTACACGCCGCTAATGTCACAGCTCCCAAACCGAATCCCAAAGCCTTCAAAAAGTCACGACGAGGAGTCTTTGTACTTAATCCAGCTTCGTTCAATACATCTTCTACAGGAATAGGTTCGGCAAACTCACCTTTCGCATTTTCGACGAAAGCAGGTGTTTGTTGCAATTCCTCCAAACCTTTCCAATATTTTTTGTTGCTATCCATTTAAGCTTTATATTAAAGATTGCGTATTTCTAATTTATTATTAATAGTGACACTTACCACACTCTAACCCACCAATCATAGCTGCTGTCATCTTCTCACCTTTCTTCAACTTCTCGTGAGCTTCAATCAACTGATCGTAATAAGCGTTGTCCGAATTAACTTCTGTGTTTCTGTGACAATCCACACACCACTTCATCGTTAATGGAGAATATTGATAAATCTCTTCCATTGTCTCTACTGGACCGTGACAAGTCTGACACTCGACACCAGCAACAACGACGTGTTGAGAGTGATTAAAATAAGCGAAGTCAGGAAGATTGTGAATACGAACCCACTGAATAGGCTTAGGATTATTCCCATACTGACGCGTATCAGGATTATAATCTAATGCTTTGTAAATCTTAGCGATTTCAGGCGACAATTCTCCATCGTAGTGATCAGAAGCCGTAACTGTATTATGACAGTTCATACAAACATTCGCAGAAGGAATTGAAGCGTTCTTAGATTTAAATGCACCTCCGTGACAATACTGACACTCAATTTGATTGACACCCGCGTGAATCTGATGCGAGAATTTGATAGGCTGAACAGGCTCATAACCTTGATGAACACCGACGTTCCATAAGGTATTCCACCCTAAGACAGCCAAGAAAGCAACCAACATCAAAACAACAAACCCAACGAGTTTCTTATTTTTCAAAAAGGCTTTCGCAAACTTCGCAAAACGCGCTTCCTCAACCGCTTCATTTCTAGCTTGAGCAGCCTCAATTGCAGCTTGATTATTCGCGATAACCTTCTCTAAGGTACGAATAACCCGATTCAAAACTACGATCACGACAATTGCCAAAGCAACAATTGCGATTAAACCAACGATCATGAACGTGTTCGCATCATCTGATTTCGCAGCAGTAGCATCAGCACCACCATCAGCAGGACCTGCAGCAGCTTTTGCTTCTTCATCCTTTACATAAGCGATGATACTTTTGATTTGATCGTCAGACAAATCAGTGAAAGAAGTCATCACCAACTTGTTGTACTCTTCAAAAAGCGCATTAGCAGTAGGATCTCCCGAAGCGATAACCGCCTGCGAGTTCTTAATCCACTTCAATAGCCACTCTTCATCGTGTCTCTCAGACATTCCAGCCAAAGCCGGTCCAACAACCTTCTTTGTCACACTGTGACAGGTGGTACATTTTGACTTAAAAAGCGTCTGACCCTCTTTAACATCTTGCGCATGCGACATTGTAACAGCAAACAACAACATCATTCCAACGGACATTGTCTTCGCAAGTTTTCCCAAAACGGATGAGATATTTCTCATATTTAGCACTTTATACTATTTATTGATGATAAAAAACTTTTTAAACTGCATCGTCGAGATGGTCTAAACCCTCCAAACATGCACAAAAGTATAACTATTTAAGCAATCACTGACAATTTAATGACGCAAATTATCAATTTAAAACCATTCTAAATAACTTGGAAAATGACCCCGTTAAGAGGGTTTTTAGGTTTTATACACCTCTATTTTCCACAAAAAAAACACGAAAAATGAGGCGGAAATTCTTGACATCAAAAAAACAATACAATATGATAATTTTGCGAACTTAGTTCTATGTATAAAATTTACATTTTTGTCTTATTCAGTCTGTGTATCTGCCTATCTTGTACGCAAATATCGGGCTCCGTTTCGAGTCACAATCTCGATCAAAAAAATATGAACATGAACGATACAAACAAATACAACAAACTTAACCCAGAAGAAGAATATGTCATCTTACACAAGGGTACAGAACGTCCTTTCACAGGAGAATTGTTAAACAACAAAGCGGAAGGAACCTATATATGCAAAAGATGTGATGCGCCTCTCTACCTATCTCATGATAAATTCGAATCGCACTGTGGTTGGCCAAGTTTTGATGATGAAATCCCCGGAGCCGTCAAACGTGAGATAGACGCTGACGGCAGACGAGTTGAAATCCTTTGTGCTAAATGCGGCGCACACCTCGGACATGTATTTGAAGGAGAAGGATTTACAGCAAAAAACACAAGACACTGTGTAAATTCCTTATCCATGAAATTCGTTCCTACGAAGAAATAGAAGATTCGCGGATAATCAAGTCGCAAGGAATAGTCAATTGACGGATTTCCTTTAGTCTCCCTTCAATTTGAGCAATTAACGTAGAAATCAACTCCTTTGTTAATTGTTCAATATCTTGCGACACGACAGAAATAGAAGGATCATGCAATTTAAATAGGGTATGCTCGTCAAAAGCCACCATTTTCGGCAGATGCACTTTCTGCCCTTTCAAAGCTTTCAAACCACTTACCGCTAAATAATTTGTAGCAAACAACACGGCATCTAATTTATTGTCGACAACGAATTCTGTAATTTGGTCCTTTGCCTCTTCCTCCGGTGTATCCATATTTAATTTCTTAATAAAAGATTGCACCCGAAATTCATCCATAGCTTCCATATAACCATCCAACCGATCCCGCATTTGGGTCTGATTCGAATAAAGTGAAATCAAGCCTATACGTTTATTATTTCCTTCCAACAGATGTCTAGTTGCCTCATAAGAACCTCTTTTATTATCCGAAACAACGTAGTTCGTTTCCACAGACGGAACAAAACGATCAAATAACACCAATGGAATATTGTTCTGCTTAATCGTTGAGATCGTGTCTTCAAGCCCCTCAGACGGCGTAATGATGAACCCATCGACCTGACGATCCATAAAGAGTTGGATCAGCTCCTTTGCTTTGTTCTCATCGTTATCCATACTACAATAGATGATATGATATCCCGCTTCATAAGCGCGACGCTCGATATGCTTCGCAACATTGGAAAAAAATGGATTGGCAATATCCTCTACAAGAAGACCTAATATCTTTGTTTGTCCTGTACGTAAACTCTTCGCTAATTGGTTTGGCTTATATCCTACTTTTTTTACATAATCTAACACCCTTTTCGTAAGCGCCTCACTAATTCTTTTTTCTTTGGCTTTATCATTTAGTATAAAGGAGACCGTTGTCACGGAAATACCTAGCGCTTTAGCGATATCACTTATTAAAACTCTTTTCTTCATAGATCGGTTTATGGAAATTTTCGTTGACCAATCTACTAAATTTTTTTAGCAAAAGACATATCATAGCTAAAAAAATATTTTTGCTAAAAGGTTTTATTTAACTAAATCCTTTTTTTTGTGTATTATTATCCCCTGAAATCCAAAATGTGATCTAAAAGATTATAGATCAGAAAAAACAACAGCTAACAAACATATAATGAAGAAGCTCTTTATTCCCCTAGTCGGATTACTCGCTTACACAACAAGCATTAGCCCGTCTCATGCGCAAAATCTCACAAAACATGTCAATCTCCTTATTGGGACTGGAGGACATGGACATACCTATCCTGGGGCTACCGTACCGTTTTCACTCGTTCAATTAAGTCCCGACAACGGAAAAGGTGGTTGGGATTGGGTAAGCGGCTATCACATATCTTCAGATAGTATAGAGGCTTTTAGTCATATGCACCTCAGCGGAACGGGCATCGGAGACTGGCTTGACGTTGCTATTATGCCTATCCCTACTCCTGTAACAGGAGAAACAGTCGAAACCCGTGTGAGATTTTCACGCGCAGATGAAGTGACTAGCCCTGGATACTATCGTGTTAAATTAGAAAATGGTATTGAAGCGGAGCTAACAAGTACCGAACGCGTTGGTTTTCATCGATACCATTTCCCAAAAAAGTACACACAGCCTACCATCTACCTGGATCTTGACCATACCTACAACTGGGACAAACCCCTAGAAACGGAAATAAAAGTAATAAACGATAGCACAATTATCGGCAAACGATATTCAAAAGGCTGGGCAGATAAACAGCATATTTATTTTGCAATACGTACATCCAAACCTTTTACAAATACCATCTTAGCAGGGCAAAAAGCAGCTGCAGGTAAAAACGAGAACCAAATCACCATTACAAACAGCGGCGAGCAGAAACGTAAAGCAGCGGATGCACAGCTGATCTTCGATAACACATCGGAAATTCTTTTGAAAGTTGCGCTATCGACCACAAATGAACAAAAGGCATTACTCGCTTTGCATGAAATCCCGGATTGGAACTTCACCCATGTACAACAGACTGCGGAAGCAAAATGGGAAAAAGAACTTGCAAAAATCCAAGTTGAGTCCACAGATGAACAACTAAAAACAATCTTTTATTCTGCATTATACCACACTGCTGTCGCTCCGACTCTCTATTCGGATAGCGATGGTGAATACAAGAATTATAAAGGCGAAAAACACCAAATGAAGAATGCCGGTCAACGGTATACTTTCTTTTCTCTTTGGGATACTTTCAGAGCACTAAAACCACTTTTCACGATAACACAGCCGGAAAAATACAGCGACATGCTCAACAGTCTCCTCGCATTTCATGACGAAAACGGATTACTGCCGGTATGGGACTTAAGTACTTTCGAGACCAATACAATGACGGGGTATCACGCTGTACCCGTATTAGCAGACGCTGTCCTCAAAGATTGGCCGGGCGTAGATCCTGAACGTGCATACCAAGCTATGCGCAACAGTGCATTTCAACAAATTAGAGAAGTACCATCCTATATCGAATACGGCTACGTACCTCAAGATGTCAACGGCGGAAGTGTTACAAAAACATTAGAATACGCTTTTGACGATTATTGCATTGCACTTGTCGCGAAAAAATTAGGTAAAAAAGAGGATGAGTTACTATTTTTAAAGCGCGCGAAAAACTACATTAATCTTTTTGATCACTCTTCCGGATTCATGCGTGCAAAATATAAAAATGGAAAATTTGTGGAACCTTTCGACCCGTTTTATTCTGAACACGATTTCGACAAAAGCCAATACATCGAAGGGAATGCTTGGCAACACTCATTTTTCGTTCCACACGACGTTCGCGGCTTAGCAAAATTATTCCCAAATAAAAATGGCCTCAGCAAAATGCTCGACACACTTTTTACGGCACCATCCTACATGACGGGGGAAAACCAATCGCCTGATGCCAGTGGTTTCATTGGACAATATGCGCACGGGAATGAACCCAGTCATCACATCGCTTACATGTACAGCTATATCGGCGAAGCTTGGAAAACACAAGAAAAAGTACGTTTTATCGTCGATTCCATGTACCACAATAGACCTGATGGTTATGCCGGTAATGAAGATGCAGGACAAATGAGCGCATGGGCCGTATGGTCTATGATGGGACTTTATCCAGCCTCGCCAGTAGGCGGAGAATATGTGTTCGGAAGCCCCTCACTGGATCGCTCAACCATCACCATGCCTAATGGAAAAGCCTTCAGTATTATTGCACGGAACAACAACAAGAAAAATATCTATATTAAATCCGCGAAACTTAACGGAAAAACATATACGAAGACATTCATTACTCATCAGCAGATGTTACAAGGCGGCGAGCTTATATTTGAGATGTCAGATAGACCCAACAAAAAATTTGGAAAAGCGAAGTCAACTTGGCCTACATCAATGGAAAATTAAACAATACAACAGACAAAATGTCACAGCAAACTTTAGGTACAGTTCTTGAACAGTAGGATACAAGGAGAAATTAATATGAGTGACTTTAGCAACATCAACATTCAGGACTTACCTGAAAACGAAGGAAATACGCCAACTGATTTTTACGACAATTTTCGCGTAAAATTGAATACAGTCGAACAATTCCCTAGTTTATATACGTTCAAATTTATCGTAAAAGCGGATGCAGAAAAATTAGAACAAGTAAAAGTATTATTCGAACACCCGAGCACCAAATTTTCGGAAAAAGAATCTTCAGGAGGCAAATACAAATCCATCACCGTAGAGACTTTCGTAAATAATGCAGAAGACGTTATCGATTATTACAAAAAGGTTTCTAAAATAGATTCTGTGATTATGCTATAAACAAGAATTTTCTAAAATAATAAAGGGCTGCAAATGCAGCCCTTTATTATTTTAGAAAAACGCTTTATGCTTGAGGAGCATCTGGTTTTTGATCTTGTTTCGGCTTTTCTTCACGTGGAGGGCGAGGCAATAAAACCTTACGAGAAAGTTTCATTTTACCTTGCTTATCGATATCAAGAAGCTTAACAGTAATCATATCACCTTCTTTCAACACACCATCCATTGTTTCCAAGCGCTTCCAATCAATTTCAGAGATATGCAATAATCCATCCTTACCCGGCATAATCTCAACGAAAGCACCAAAAGGCATAATAGATTTTACTTTTCCTTCATAAATTTCACCAATCTCAGGCTTAGCAACAATCGCACGGATACGGGATACAGCAGCATCAATTGCCGTTTTATTATCAGCAAAGATCTGTACAATACCCTTTCCTTCAACCTCTTCGATAGAAATAGTAGATCCTGTCTCACGCTGCATCTCTTGGATGATTTTTCCTCCTGGCCCAATCACAGCACCAATAAATTCCTTGTCGATCGTCAACGAAATGATACGAGGCGCATGTGGCTTATAATCCTCACGAGGCTCAGCGATGGTTTTCTTCATTTCACCTAAGATGTGTAAACGAGCTTCTTTCGCCTGATCCAACGCTTGTGTCAACACTTCCCATTTCAGTCCGTTGATTTTCAAATCCATCTGACACGCTA
The DNA here is from genome assembly GCF_965644235.1 of Sphingobacterium sp. LRF_L2. Lineage (NCBI taxonomy): Bacteria > Pseudomonadati > Bacteroidota > Sphingobacteriia > Sphingobacteriales > Sphingobacteriaceae > Sphingobacterium > Sphingobacterium sp. LRF_L2. The sequence continues at coordinate 181,420 of NZ_CBFFRI010000007.1, forward strand.
CAATACCGTTCTCTGTACCGGTTACTTTGAAGTCCATATCACCTAAGTGATCTTCATCCCCTAAGATATCCGATAAGATTGCATATTTACCGGTTTTCTCGTCTGTAATCAAGCCCATTGCAATACCCGAAACCGGGGCTTTCAACTTGATACCTGCATCCAATAAAGCCAACGTACCAGCACATACTGTAGCCATTGACGATGAACCATTTGACTCTAGAATATCGGAAACCACACGAATGGTATAGGGGTTTTCAGTTCCTTCAGGAAGAACCTGTTTTAAGGAACGCATAGCCAAGTTACCATGACCAACCTCACGACGACCTGGCCCACGGTTTGGTCTTACTTCACCTGTAGAAAACGCAGGGAAATTATAGTGAAGAATAAATTTGTTATAACCATTAATAAATGCACCATCAATCATCTGCTCATCATCTTTTGCACCTAACGTAACAGAAGTAAGAGATTGTGTTTCGCCACGTGTAAACACTGCAGATCCATGTGCAGCAGGAAGATAATCTACCTCCGACCAAATAGGACGAACAGTACGAACATCACGACCATCTAAACGGATTCCCTCATCCAGCACCAAGTTACGAACAGCATCATACTGTACATCATGATAATACTTCTTCGCCAAGAACTTCGTCTCATCATCAATTTCCTCACCCAAAGTTTCAAAGAATGCCGCACCTATTTCAGCAAATTTCTCTGAACGTTCGTGTTTAGTAGATCCTGATTTTGCAATAGCATATACTTGATCATATGTTGCTGCAAAAACAGCTTCACGCAATTCAAGATTAGAAGGTTCGTGATTAAACTCGCGCTTAGTTGCAGACCCCACCAAGCTAGCCAACTCCACTTGAGCAGCCACTTGTTTCTTAATAGCATCATGAGCAAAAGCGATAGCTTCTACCATTTCCGCTTCCGAAATTTCTTTGGATTCACCTTCCACCATCACGATATCTTGAGCAGAACCCGCCACAATATATTCCAATGTAGCATTTTCCAAAGCGGACAAAGTTGGATTAATCACCAATTGACCATCAATCTTCGCTACACGAACCTCGGAAATTGGCCCATTAAAAGGAATATCCGAAACAGCCAGCGCTGCAGAAGCTGCCAATCCAGCCAATGCATCAGGCATAATATCTTTATCTGCCGATATAAGGGAAATCATGACCTGAGTATCCGCATGGTATGTCTCAGGGAACAAAGGACGTAAAGCTCTGTCTACTAATCTTGAAATCAAAACTTCATAATCTGACAATCTCGCTTCACGGCGCAAAAAGCCTCCCGGAATACGACCTGTAGCAGCATACTTCTCTTGATAATCCACCGATAGCGGCAGAAAATCTACACCTGGCTTCGCTTCGCGAGCAGAAACCACTGTAGCAAGTAACATCGTATTTCCTTGCTTCAATACAACAGATCCATCAGCTTGCTTCGCTAACTTACCTGTCGACAATTCAATCGCAGGCAAACCATTGCCCAAATCGATTGAAACTTTTTTTTCGTTATAACTCATCTGTAATTCATTTCGACATACGGTTACATCTTTACTATACGTATGTCATCTTATTTTTAGACCTTTAAAATTCACACAAAGGTAAAAAAAAATATACTTTATACCGCAGCTTATAAAAAACATTAGGTACCACCGATTTTTTAGAAATAAATCCTAAATCTCCTTTTTTATCAGCACCACAGGAACGAGCCAATTTCCTCGCACCATTTCCCTATCCAACGTTTTAAATACCATATAAACAAAAAAGCCGCCTACACAAAGTAGACGGCTTCTATTTTTTATTTCTAAAAGCTTATTTGATGATATCACGTAAACCTAATGCTTTGATAATAGCACGGTAACGATTGATATCTTTTTTGTACAGATAAGCTAACAATGAACGACGTTTACCTACCAACATTTGTAGTGCACGTTGCGTGTTAAAATCTTTTCTGTTTTTTTTCAAATGCTCTGTTAAGTGAGCAATTCTTTTAGTGAATAAAGCAACTTGTCCTTCTGTAGAACCTGTGTTTGCTGCTGCACCTGCAAATTCTGCGAAGATATCAGCTTTGTACTCTTTACTTAAATACATCTCTTGAATAATATTAAAGCGTTATAAATTATTTAATTGTGCGCAAAGATAGCAATAAAAACCTAAAAACAAAAAATGATAGAGCAACTTATCATTTACTCCTGCTCCCTTGTCACCTTCTTAAAATCGGCTATGCATCAGCGCATTTCTTTTACGACAACATGTTTAATATTCTTGCGATCGTGTGTATAAACGATATGAATCAATCCATCTTTTCCTTGCATAATAGTCGGATAGCTAAATTCGCCCTTCTCTTCATCTTCCAATGTCAATACATCATGCCAGGTCAAGCCGTCTTCAGACATCGCCAACCGCAACTTTGCCCTACCTTCCCACCAATCTCTCCCAGGGAGATCCGGATTATAAACGATATAAAAATGATCCCCTACACGAATAGCATCCGTTCCCGAGTTTGGATTGACGAGATTTGTCCGTTCCAATGCAGACCATGTTTTTCCTTTATCAGTAGACCATGCCGTCGCAACAACACCTTCCTTGCTACGGCACAGAACTTGTAATCGTCCATCTAGATGTTCCAAGATACTAGGCTGAATAACATTAAAAGCAGACTCGTGATCTATTGGATACGCCGACCAGCTCTTTTGGCCATCTTCACTCCGTTCCACGTGGGCTACCCAGCGATCCTCACTTACTTCCACACTAGAAGGAGAAACCACGGCACCATCTTGCAACGCAATGGGTCTATTTTTTATTGGTCCTAGAATACCTTTAGGTAGTGCTCTTGCTAGAGACCATGTTTGTCCCCCGTCGTCAGAAGTCTTTACCATCCCCCACCATGCTCTGGGATTAGGCCCTACCTTATAATAGAGATAGATCTTATTTTCCTTAGCCGTACGGAATAAAACTGGGTTCCAACAAGGATTAGCCTCCTCAGCCTCCGCCCAAACCTTGGGTTCAGTCCATTTTCCATCTACATATCTCGCCCCCCAAATCACCACATCCTTATTTCCTTCATGCGATCCTCCAAACCAACTCGCTAACAAGACACCGTCTACCGTTTCCTCCAACGTAGAAGCGTGGCATTGTGCAAAGAACTTCCCCTCCTCAAAGAGAAATTCACTTTTTATCACCTTTATTTGCTTCTCCTGTGCAGAAAGATGCAATGTCGCACAAGCGACCAAGAGATATATCATCCATTTCATATACGCTACTTATTTTGATATCAATTGAATAGTTGCGGCATAGTCTACCGCTAGTTTTGGCTTTTGAACCGTCACACGATTTCCTTTTTTCGACCATTTCACTTTACCCTTGTACCCTAAAAACCGGAGTTCTTTTGGCGAAAAATTATCAGGCACAATAAAATCAAATTGCTCTGGAGCAGCATAAACTTCTCCATCCGACAGATGAAACACATTCAACACTTTCCCATCTTTACTTTGCGTGTAGTAAAAGGAACCGTCATGATAAGGTGCAGCCGCCCTAGTACTGTATACCGCAGTTCCATTGACATCAATCCACTTTGACATTTCTTGTAAACGATCATAAGCCGCTTGATCAAAATCGCCATTCGGTCCAGGCGCTATATTTAACAAGTAATTACCGCCCCTTGCTATAATTTTAACCAAGGTCTCTACGATTTTCTTCGTCGGTTTATAAGCATCATTGGGTATATAAGAGAACGAGTCGCCCATCGTAATACAGCTTTCCCAAGGAATATCCAACGGATGCTCAGGAATAGCTTGCTCTGGTGTCACATAATTCTCCCAATTTCCAGGCACGGTACGATCCACAACAATAATTCCCGGCTGGTTCTTCCGCGCCATCGTTCCAATACGATCCATATCGATATCCTGCTCAACCTTAATCGTACGTTGCCATTCCACACTTTGATCAATTGTTTTAAAAGGACGCACCCAGCCGCCATCAAGCCATAAAATATCAACCTTCCCATAATTCGATGTCAGCTCGTTAATCTGATTAAAAGTGAACTGCTTATATTTTCCCCAACGTTCAGGGTATTTCTCAGGATCATAATTCACATTTCTATCTTTTGGTGGAAAATAAGGCCACCAATAATATTCTGTGTGCCAATCGGGTTTAGAAAAATAAGCCCCGATCTTAAAGCCATCTTGTCGAAAACTATTAAATATAGCTTTTGTAACATCAGCCTTCGGATTCGTAGAAAAAGGACTCTTACTTGATGTTATTTTATAGTCGGATTCTTTCGTGTCGAACATCGCAAATCCATCATGATGCTTTGTCGTGAAAACCACGTACTTCATTCCTGCCGCCTTTGCCGCATTGGCCCATTTTTCCGGATTGAAATCTGTTGGATTGAACGATTGTTGAAGACTTTCGTAATTTTTCACGTAATCGTAATAGGTAGCCCCGTGTTCCAATTTGCGTTGTGTCCAACCTTCATCTTCGGGACAAAGACTCCAACTTTCTACAATTCCCCACTGACTGTAAGTCCCCCAATGCATAAACAAGCCAAATTTAAGGTCTTGCCACTGTTCAAGATTTTCGACCACTTGTGGATCAGTAGGTTTTTGGTAGCCCGAGGAGACATTATGAGCCTGGGAAAAAGCAAAAGTAGTTGTCAAAGACAAAGCAACAGCTAAAACGTTTTTATAAAAAGAGCGCATGTGTGTTGATTAAATAGCTAATAATATAAATTCAAATACCAATATACACTTTATGCCCAGAAGAGGCAAATTTACTTATCAAAAACAGCTTCGACTAAACGTAAAGTATGTACATCTTAATGGCATTGACACCCCAAACAATAAGAAAATAGAAAAGCCACCCTGCGGTGGCTTTTCGTTATGCGATACTAAAGATTAATTAACATCCCAGAAAATCTTGGTTGTGCGTGTATCCTTCGCTCGTACAGCCTCGTAATTCGTAGAATTATTCGATACTTCTTCGGTAGGATATAAGAATCGTAAAGGAGGGGTTGCATAATTCGCTAAACCTGCGGTCAAGACAGTAAGTTGCGGGTACCCCGTTCTTCTATATTCAGACCAAGCATGTTGTGCTTGCAAGAAACCGTAATGCAACCATTTTTGCGTAAGAATCAATTCTAGCTTCGTGGTTGAATTACCTGTATAGGTAATGGTTGAGTTATCTACAAAATCATCTATAGCTTCATCTTGCGGATTTGTTGCCTTTGGCAATTCTTTTGAACTGTTAAGCTGATTAATGTAATAATAAAAAGTAATCGATTGCCTAAGCGCGGCATCGTAAGCACTTTTTGCATTTGCATCTGTACCCCAACGTAAATAAGCCTCGGCTTTGTTAAAATTAGTTTCGGACGCTGTCATAACTATTCCTGGCAAATCTACATTATCGAAAAATGTTGTCGAATCTAAAACTGCGTACTTCTGGTAATTTGTTAAAATATCGTTTTCAGTGAATGTGATAGGCATAGCATTGTAATCTGTATTAGGGGTAAAAATACCGTCACTAGTAACACCGAATTTATCATAGAATACTGGTATACGAGGGTCATTTGATGGCTTCATAACCTTATTTAACATATAGTCAGAAGCATATTGGTTATTACCCTCGGATAATGCACTTCTTAAAGTAACAGTATTTGTGGATAATGAATGTAAAAGGATATCTGTACTTTCAACAGTATAGTCACCTAAATTCCCTCCATCAACTAAAGGATATTGTGTAGGATCGCTAAGCATTGCCATTACCTCCGTCTGTGCTGTCGCCTCGTCATAATTTGAGATCCGCATCAAAAGTCTTAAGCGCAGAGAATTCGTATATTTTCTCCATTTAATAACATTCCCACTATTTAAAATATCATATTTGCCAAAATCCCCTGTCGAACTCGCTGAAGCAAAATATGTGTTGATTGTTTTCAAATCATCAATAAATGAATAGTAGAGTTCTTTTTGGTCATCAAATTTAGCTTTTACAATTGTACCATTTACAGGTAAACTACCTGCTTCGGAAAATGGAATATCACCAAAATTATCAATTAGTTTAGAAGCTTCGTCGTACAATACCACTTTTGCAGCTTGTAAAAATATCTCCTGTTCTCCTTTCTCCTCCTCCGTTAACGCAGCATAAGTTCCTTCCATCTTTCTATAGATCCCCATCACACCTGGCGCATAGAAATCTTGCCAGTAATCGTAAGTATAAGAATCATTAGCTTGATACATCGTGTTTGAAGGAATGAATGAGCTTGTCTGTGTAAAAATAGCTTGATTCGATAAAATAAAAGTCCGATAATGCCAATAAGACGGTCTCACACGGTCGTTATTCAGTAAATCCGTAAAGAAACCAGGAATACTAGCCTCCGTTGTCTGATCTGGATTTTCAAACGCCTCCTCTAATTGGCTTTTACACCCCGTAAAACCCAAAATAGATAGCGTAAAAAATAATATAATATAAAATGATTTGTTCATGATAATTTAAGATTAAAAATTAGCATTTAATGAAATACCGTAACTACGTGTAGCCGCATTCGAACCAACATCTACACCTTGTGACCACCACTGGTTTCCAACCGGCGACTCAGGATCTAAGTTCTCTAATGTTCTGTAAAAATAGAATAAATTTCTTCCCAACAAGGAAACACGCAGGTTATTGATTTTTAATTTCTGTGTAACAGAAGACGGTACACGATAAGAAATGGAAAGTTCACGCATCTTGATATACGAATTATCATACACAGCACCTTTTTCACTCCAAGAGTCTGCACCCCATGCAAAGGTATTCAAGTAATAATCAGCCGCACTTAAGTGAACATCATTTTTAGCTCCTGTATTCTGATTCACCCCATCCAATGTCACACCCGTCTCCCTATATTCCATCGTATTCTCGTATTGACCAGTACCCATAGCGTACTTCTGGTTCTCCGAAACCATTTTTCCTCCAAAACGATAATCCACTGTAAAATCTAACATCCAATTTTTGTAATTGAAGGTATTCGTCAAACCACCGATGGCTTTAGGTAATATATTACCAACTTGCTTATATTTGGTTTTATCAATCACATAATAACCTTCATCAGAGATGAGATTATTCCCCTGATCGTCTTTTGCGATATCGTACACGTAGATATTCCCTAACTTTTCACCTTCTTTAGCAACAATCTTTAAAGAACTTTCGTCTGCTGAATAGAATGTCAATTCATCGACACCCGGAGTCAGTTCTTCTAGTATTGTTCTATTAAATGAATAATTTAACCGAGCATTCCAACTAAAATTCTCACGCTGTATCGGTGTCCCAGAAATAGAAACTTCTAAACCGTTGTTTGCAACACGTCCGATATTTACAATTTGACTACTAGCTCCTGAAGAAGCTGGTGTGGTTAAATTTAAGATTTGATCCTTAATATAATTATCATAATAACTAACATCCAATCCCAATCGATTCTGTAAAAATTTCAATTCCATACCAAACTCCATTTCATACTTACGTTCAGGCAACAAGTTTAGATTACCATAGGAGCTATTATAAGTCAAAGAAGGAACAGAGCCATTTACGGTAGCCAAAGCTGTTTGTGTATAAGCGATATTTGCTGCATAAATTGGAGCATCGTTTCCTACAATGCCATAAGATGCTCTTAACTTTCCAAAGTTGAATTTAGAAGATTTTAACCCAAATGCTTCACTAAAAATAAAACTTCCACTAACAGATCCATATTGATAATTATTGTTTGCTGTAGGAAGCGTCGAAGAGTATTCGGATCTATAGGTTCCATCTAAGTAAGCAAATCCTTTATAACCAATATTTGCCATTCCGAAATATGCATATTTGATCATCTCCTTACGCGTATTTGTGGTAGTCGCTTGATCATATGTATTACTTAAACTAAACCAATTTTCCTTCACCAATCCTCCTACTGTTGTTGAAGACTGATCGTTGTATTTCTCTTGACGTGACTGAAAACCAGCACTTACACTATAGTCCCATTCGTTATTGATTTTGTTAGCATACGTCAATAATAGATCACCGTACAAAATAGAGTATAAACCTTTCGAAGTTGCAAATCCTCCAGAGCTACTTGCCGATGAATTATATCGAGTAGCATATTCATTATATCTTTGTTCGCTTATTCCTGCAGATGTGAAGTCATTACCAATACGTCCTCTAAACTTCAAATTTTTCACTAAATCCCAATTCAAGGTCGCGCTTGTCAATATACGATTTTCCGTTTCATCGTAGTTATTTTTGTATTGCGACCAAAAATAATCCAACAAATTATAAGGACGAATAGTATATTTGAAATCTTCTTCGCGCCCTGTTCCAAATGCAGAATATTTATAGCCATCAGTAGTTTGGTATTTCTCTTTTAAAACAGACATATCTTCTGTACGGCTTATAAAACCACCATAAGATCCCAAAACTTGACCCAATAACTGCGAACGATTATGTGTATTGGTATTGATGTAATTAGCCACTACGTCCAACGAAACCTTTTCGTGCATTTTTATCGAACTATTCAAATTAAATGTATTTCTATTTTGCTTCGAACCGGGACTGGTACTTTTGTAGTCCATACGTGTACCGCTTAGTCGATAATTAACTTGATCAGTTTGGTTAGATATCGCAAAATTGATATTCGAGTTGTAACCTAAATCAAAGATATCTTTGTAGTTATCCTCACGTGCCTCATAGGTTTTGGTAGAACCGTCCCACCAGCTCACTTCTTCACCCGTAAATTTAGGCCCGAAATTTCCGTATGAACGAAAATACGGACGTCTCCCCGAAGGAGAATTGGCATCCACAATCCAACCTTCTTCGTCAGCGCCATTCGCCAGATTGGTCGCAGCGTCATAACCCGGACCGTATACATTTTGAAATTTCGGTAAAAAAGCAGCACGCTCTAAAGATCCGCTATAATTAAAGTCCACACCGAGACCTCTTCCTTTAAGACCTTTTTTTGTCGTGATCACAATAACACCACTAGCCGCATCAGAGCCATACAATGCGCTTGCCGCTGATCCTTTCAAAATAGAGAGACTTTCGATATCCGCAGGATTAATATCCAACATACCATTTCCACGAATCCGCTGATCATCCCAGTAGTTATTATTATTTGACCCTGATGATCCATATTGTTGGTCATTTCGAATAATCACACCATCAACGACATACAAGGGCTGCCGTTGGTAATTTAGAGAGTTTATACCGCGGATCTGTACGTTTACAGCACTGGATGCCCCACCTGGAGCTGTCGTAATTTTAACACCTGACGCTTTTCCATATAAAGCTGAGCCAAAGTTTGTATTTCCTGCTTTAGTTATTTCTTCAGCTTTAATATTGCTCACCGCATACCCCAATGCTTTTGCGTCACGCTTTATTCCCATAGCCGTGACCACAACCTCGTCAATCGCCCCTGCGTCCTCCTGTAAAGTAACATCTAGTTTACCGCCAGAAACTGCCAACTCCTGTGTCACATAACCGATAATAGTAAAACGAAGTTTTACACCATTAGCCGCTTGAATAGAATAATTCCCTTGCGCATCTGTTTGCGTACCATTTGTTGTTCCAGCAACGGAAACAGTAACACCTGGTAGCACGCCTTTTGCATCTGTTACTTTTCCCGTAACAGTCTGCTGTGCAAATAACGGCGTAATGCCTGCCAGCATCATCACCATCAAAATGCAACATCCTTTGTAAAGTTTGCTCATGTTGTTTTTGTTAATTTAGTTTTGTTAGTTCAATTGTGTTTTTCTCTTCTTAGACCAAGACATTTGCTGAACAGCAATACATGCCGAGGCCAATAATTGTACATCGTTAATTTCTGAAATTTGTATAGTCGTTTGTTTTGATAGTCTAGGAATGCAATATTCTTGTACAGCAGATTGTATCTGAGGCACTAATGCTTCACCGAAAGCAGCTCCTCTGCCACTGATAATAATTTTTTCTGGATTTAGGATATGAATCAGCGTAGCGATTCCCTTTCCTAGCATATGTGCAATATTTTTCACTGCACGTATAGTCAACTGATCTCCTTTCTCGTAAGCGGCAAGTACTTGTTCAAAACGGACATTTCCCTCCCTTGCATACACCTCTTCCAAACTTGACCGTTCTCCACTCTCCAACGCACAATGAATCTCTTCCATAGCACAAAGCAAAGAGGCTTCAACTTCCAAACACCCCTTTTTTCCACAAGAACAAAGCTTACTTTCATTTGCTAAGGGAATATGACTAAATTCACCTGCATTACCACTGTGCCCGCGAAACAGATTCCCCTGCATCACCATACCCAATCCTACACCCCAATTCAGATTTAACACCAAGACATCATTCACACCACGAGCTAAACCGAAATGTTGCTCTGCAATAGCTATTGCAGACGAATCGTTCTCTATGAAAACAGCAATACTAAATTCATTTTCTAAGCTAGATTTGATTTTATAAAGCGAATTATCTTCGTCAAAAGAATGGTTTATCCCTTCATTTCTATTCACAAAACCAGGCATGGTAACACCGATCGAAAGTACTGATCTTCCTTTTAAATCTTCAATGACCGCATAAATCAATGACTTGATGCATTCAAAGACATCTTTTTGTTCCAACAAGTGAATCTCTACACTTTTAGTACCAACAAGAACCTCATTAGACAAATCTACTGCAGTGGCGTATAAATAATGTTGATCAATTGCCACAGATATTAATGCCCCAAGCTTACTGTTGTTCAACGTAAAATTCATGGCACGTCGTCCTCCTGTCGAAGCACGAAGTCCACTTTCCACGATCATCTTATCTTCTAGCAACTCCTGAACGGCCTTTGTGGTCAGCGGAATACTCTTTCCGACCGACTCACTGATTTCTGCTATCGACTGTATCGACGAGAAATAAATGCTTTTTAATATGGCTGACTTCAGGCTCTCCACAATTAATACTAGTTAGTTAACACAAATATATCATTGAATAATATAACTTCCAAATACTTTTTAAAAAAATTAAAAAGTAAGTCAATCATTTTTTTTAACAGTCTAAAGTACATTTATTCCTTTAAAATTAACTACATTAGAAAAGGATTCTCCGCAAAGGGAAACCCGACATAACATGACTAACAAAACTAATTATGAAACAACGTTATTATTCACTTGATGTTTTTCGTGGTGCAACTGTAGCTCTCATGATTCTGGTGAACAACCCTGGAACATGGCTCCACACGTTTTCACCACTTAAACATGCTCCTTGGCATGGCTGCACCCCCACCGATCTTGTCTTTCCCTTTTTTCTATTTGCTGTAGGAAATGCAATGGCATTCGTAATCCCACGTCTTCAAGCAGAAGGTCAACAGACGTTCTGGAAAAAAGTTTCCAAACGCACATTTTTGATATTCGCCATCGGTCTTTTTCTAAATTATTGGCCTTTTGTAGAATGGTCCAACAATCAACTTGTCATGCGCGAATGGGTCAGTTCAGTTGATCCAACAAAAGGAATACGTATACTGGGTGTACTGCAACGTATAGCCTTGGCCTATTTCTTTGCTTCCATCCTTTCCTATTACCTAACACCCAAAAAGTTAATCTATACCTCTTTCGTTATTCTTTTTGGCTATTGGGGGATAACTATGCTATTAGGCGGTAACGACCCTTACTCTCTCGAAAATTGGTTTGGTACAGCAATAGACAAAAAAATTCTTGGCGTTCCGCACATGTACAAAGGCGAAGGCGTCGCATTCGATCCGGAAGGTTTAGCCAGCACAATTCCAGCAATCGTTCAGGTTATATTCGGCTACCTTATCGGTCTGTTTATTAAACAGCAAGGTGAAGTCAATTGGTTATGGAAAAAAGTCCCAACAACGAAAGAACCTCACTTCAAATTATTAGCGGGGCTATTAGTAACAGGCTTCCTTCTACTCGTTTCGGCATGGACCTGGTCACTCGGCTTTCCTATTAACAAGAAAATTTGGACAAGCTCCTATGTACTATACACCACAGGATTAGGAATCCTGACCATCGGAACCCTCATCTGGTTCATTGAAGTACAGAAAACAGAAAATAAACTAACCAAGTTTTTTGATGTTTTTGGCAAAAATCCACTATTTATCTTCGTCTTGAGCGGACTTCTACCTCGATTTTTGGGATTATTCCGTATCGCAGACGGCTATACCGATAGCGGAGAAATAAATTATACCACAGCACTTAATTGGTTTTATAATCATGTATGCGCACAGATCCCGGGCCCACCAGAAATAGGATCATTCGCCTATTCTTTTTGTTTCTTATCATTTATGTGGCTAGTCTGCTTCTTTTTAGATAAGAAGAAAATTTATATCAAAGTATAAAAGGAAATCGGGCATCTTGTAAAGAGATGCCCGATTTATATTACTTCAAAAAGCTATAGTCTTTCTTCAATGCGAATTCACCAGACAACCTCTCATCCCCTGATGACGATCCCACAAAAAACGTAAATTTACCCTTCTCCGTCTTCCAGTTTCTATCAAGTCCCCACAACTTCAAATCCTCTTTTGCAAGCACAAAAGTAAACTCCTGCGACTCGCCTTGCTTAATCTGCTGTCTCCGAAATTTCTTCAACTGTTTTACAGGGGTAACCACGCTGCTCACCTCATCCACAACATACAATTGCGCAACTTCATCACCGTCAAAAGATCCTTTATTTTTAACGGTAAAACGTATTGTACAGGTAAAGTCCTCCCCTCCTTCAGCCAGATCAACACGTAAATTGTCATAAACAAATTGGGTATAACTTAATCCATAGCCAAATGGGTATAAAGGTTTCGCATCAAACTCAACATAATTATGATGTTTTGGCTTCGTATGATTATAATGTACAGGCAATTGTCCAACAGAACGTGCAATGGAAATCGGCAAACGACCCGCTGGATTATAATCACCAAAAAGAACATCGGCAATAGCAAGACCACCTTCCTGTCCAGGATACCATGCATTTAGGATAGCCGGAATATTTTCTGCGGCCCAATTCAAGTTCAATGGTCTTCCCATAATGGTAACCAACACAATAGGAGTCCCCGTGTCTTTCAATCTTTTCAACAATTCCAGCTGTTTACCCAAGAGATCCAATGTTGCTCGGTCAAACCCTTCACCACTTTCCATATCACTCACCTGCTTAGCCCCTGTTTCTACGTTAGCTGCTCCAGTTGCTTGATAAGAGGTCTTAAAATCCCTAGCACTTGAGCCGCCTAGCACAACAATCGCCACATCCGCCACTTTCGCTACTGCGACAGCTTCATCGATATCATTTGTACTTGTATCACGAATAGCACAGCCTTTTACATAACGAACTTCCGTCGATTTAGAAACCGCAGCTTTAACACCTTCCAAAACAGTCTTCACCTTCTCCTCAGGCTGAGGTGCCGTGTAGTCACCCAGCTGATTGTATATATTGTCTGCATTAGGGCCGATAACCGCAATCTTCTTCAAGCCCTTGGACAAGGGCAACAACTGTTGTTCATTTTTCAGCAATACAACGGATTCCCTTGCCACAGCTCTTGCAAGAGCAATATGCTCTTTTGTACCTACTTTTTTCTCGACCAAGCGTTCATCAACGTAAGGCCTTTCAAAAAGTCCCAATGCAAACTTCTGATACAATAACCGAGCAACAGCCTTATCAAGGGTTTGTTGATCAACCAGGCCTGATTTCACCGCAGCCAACAAATTTCCACCGTACCCAGAACCGCTTAAATCAACGTCTAATCCAGCTTCTATACTTTGCTTAGCAGCGTCTACCGCATTCTCTGCCGTAGCATGACTTCCATTTAAACCAGAAATACTCAGTAAATCCGACACAACAAAACCTTTAAATCCCCACTCATCACGCAAGACCTGATTTAAAAGCCAGGAATTCGACGAACAAGGAATACCGTCAATCGAATTATATGATGACATGACCGAGCCTGCACCTGTTTTTACAGCTTGCTCAAAAGGAGGAAGAAAAGCCTGACGCAGCGCTCGCTCACCTACACTAACGCTTCCTCCATTATGCCCTCCTTCAGGCACTGCGTAAGCTACAAAATGTTTTAACGTCGCAATAATTCTATCGGGATCCCCTGCTCCATTCCCCTGAAAGCCGCTAACCATAGCTTGCCCCATCTGCCCTATTAAATAAGGATCTTCACCGTAACTTTCTTCTGTTCGCGACCAGCGAGGATCTCTCGCTAAATCTAAAACTGGCCCGTATCCATTCTTTCCCCCGACTGCATATGTTTCACGTGCAATCGTTGTTGCCATCTCTTGAATCAGCGCAGGGTTCCACGTACTTGCCTGTCCAATTGCTGTCGGAAAAACCGTAGCACCGATTGCCATATGTCCGTGCGGAGCTTCCTCTGACAACAAAAGCGGTATCCCCAAACGGGTACTATCTACCATATAACGCTGAATAGCGTTTGTCGCTTTCGCGGCTTCTTTAGGATTTAACCCGTTGCTTAGTGTTTTCTGTGTCCAAGGGTCCGCGCGCAAGGTTGCCCAAAGCAAACCAATATGTTGATCTTTGACAGCATCTTTTAGTTTTTTACTTACTCGGATCGATTTTCCATCTTTCTCATACATCTCCCAACCTAAAAGTTTGGACAGCTGCCCAACTTTCTCCTCCACGGTCATTCTGCCGACCAAATCTTTCACTCGATCCTCAATCGGAAGTTGACTGTTTTTATAAGGCAACACTTGCGCAGACGCATTCACGCCTATACAAGCCATCCCAAAAAATAAAAGATACTTTATTTTCATACGTTATTTTGTAACTATTTATAACATATAGCGATCTCTACACGATAAGAGAGATCGCCATACTTGATTTATTAGATGGCCAACTTCGCTGTTCAGTAGCTGTACCCTTTTATTTCGAATTCGCTTCTTACGCTTCCCAATAAAAGTCATTTTCCATACCTATTGTACAGAAACCGGTCTCGTTTCCTTACTGACACCAAACGTAGCCGAAGGCGTACTTCCCATCTCAAACTCTAATTTCCCTCCTTTTAAGATATCTTCGTAAGAAATATAAGACTTATCATATACCTTACCGTCCAAACGTACAGATTGAATATACTTATTCTCTGCACTATTATTTTTGGCTATAATCTCTAAATTTCTACCTTCACCCACATCCACGATAGCTTTATCAAAAATCGGGCTACCGAACACAAAAGGACCGCCTGCTGGAGATACTTGATAAAACCCTAACGAAGAAAGCACATACCAAGCTGACATCTGTCCTACGTCTTCGTTGCCCGAAAGCCCATCCGTTTTATCGGTATATAAGGTGGCCAAAGTTTGACGGATACGATCTGCTGCTTTCCAAGGTTCTCCAGCATAATTGTACATATAAATAACATGATGGCTAGGCTCATTCCCATGCGCATATTGCCCGATCAGTCCGCTAATATCCGGAGAAGCCTCCTCTCCCAGATCTCCCGAGACAACAAATAGAGAATCTAATTTTTGAATAAATGGTTTATCTCCACCAAACATTCCTATAAATCCGTTTACATCCTGCGGCACCAACCACGTATATTGCCAAGCATTTCCTTCGGTATAATCATTTGCCAGGTGGGCGGAGTGAAATGGATCAAAAGGACCTGGTCTAAATTTACCATTCGAATCCTTTCCCCGCAAAAACTGAATGTCCTTATCGAAATAATGTTTGTAAGCCTGACTCCGGTTTAAGAAGTAAGCATAATCTTTCTCCTCACCACGCAGCTTGGCAACTTGTGCTAAACTCCAATCCGCAATAGCAAACTCCAATCCCTTTGCTACCGACTCTACTTTCTCTTTGTCATAAGGCACATAACCGTATTTTTTATAGGAGTCTAATCCCCGGTCATCTTTCATAGCGGATTCCTTCATAGCCTCATAAGCTAAATCCTTATCAAAGCCCGTCACACCTTTTAGGTAAGCGTCGGCAACAACAATAATCCCAGGATTACCTACCATACAATCCGTTTCATTGCCAACCAAATGCCATACAGGAAGTTTTCCTTGTTCCTGATAAATCCGCAACATGGTATTGACCATATCAGGTAATCGGTCGCGATGGATAAGACTCATCAACGGATGCGCCGCCCGATAGGTATCCCAAAGCGAAAAAGTAGTATAATTGTTTCCCTGATCCAAGTGATGTGGTTTAAAATCAGATCCCATGTAATCCCCATTCACATCATTAAACAAAGAAGGAGCAATCATCGTATGATAAAGCGCCGTATAAAAGATCTTGCGTGCAGTAGAATCCTTGGTTTCTATTTTTACTTTTTGTAATTCTTTGTTCCAAGCAAGGTCTGCTGCCTGCTCCGTAGCGTCAAAATCCCAACCGGCCAACTCTTCCTTCATATTCAGTTTCGCATTTGCAATGCTTACCGGGGAGACTGCTACTTTAACCAAAACTTCCTTAGGTTGATCTTCCTTGGTAAAGGAAAACTCACCATACGTACGTCTAGCCGTTATACTATCTCCTCCTTGTACCGAAGTACTATCAGCCAGTCGATAGCCTGCAATCGGTTGTGAAAAAGTAGCTGTAAAGAAAATCTTCTGTTTTTTTGCCCAGCCTTGCGAGTAACGATAGCCAGAAACCACGGTATCATTTTCCACAACAAGATGCCCAACTTTTTCTCCTTCCCAGCCAATACCTGCATCTAAATTGATCAATACTTTTGCCGTTTCTCCTTGAGGGAAAATGTATTTATGAAATCCCACACGTTCTGTGGCCGTCAACTCCACATCTACATCAAACCGATCCAAATGGACAGCATAGTAGCCTGGTCGAACCTTCTCCGAGCTGCGTTGAAAAAGGGAATATGCGCCAGATTCTTCCTTACCTTGCTCCCCACGATCAAATCGAACATCTCCGGTAAACGGCAGAAAAACAATATCGCCCAAATCGCCAATACCGGTTCCGCTGAGGTGCTGATGCGCAAATCCCAAGATTGTCGAATCAGAAATATGATAGCCAGATACCCAATCCCATCCCGTAGAGATATTGGAAGGACCTAGTTGTACAGCTCCATAAGGTACATTTGCACCAACAAAGACGTGTCCATGTCCTCCCGTACCAATATAGGGATCTACATAACGCGTCAAAGAATCTGAATGAACAGATCCAGTCCCCACACTACAAGAGGCCATTGTCAATAAACCTCCTCCGAAAATTGCGAGCTTCTGCACGAAGCTTCCTACTGCTATCATATATAATTTTATAATTTATCAGAATATTTTGATCACTATTTCCAATTCGTGTCAACAAGAAGCAAATACAATCAGTTCACTAAATTAACGTTTTAGCAATTAAAATAAAGACTATCCCACCTTTTTTACACAAAATGATCTCAACATCGTCATTTTCCAGACGGTCTGCTCCCCCTAGCAGCGACGAAAAACAATTTCCGTTCAACACGCTCCGCTAATATAGAAAATTGCCTTACATCTTGATTTCAAAAGATATGACTATATTAGCTTGTCACAAGCTATATACTAGAAGAAAATAGAACCAACATTTATTTTTGACAGACCTAACACAGCACTATAAACGCATGAAGACAAAACGCATCTCCTTACTGCTCATCTTGGTTGCCTACCTCACTGTATGTTCCATAACACAAGCGCAAGAAAAACGATCCGAATGGTTTGAAGAAGCCCGCTTTGGCATGTTCATACATTGGGGACTTTACAGCGCAGCGGAAGGAATATGGAAAGGAGAAAAGCTCCGGTATATGAACAACTACGCGGAATGGATCCGATACCGTAACCGCATATCCAAAGATGAATATGGCGAACTTGCAAAACGTTTTGTATGGGACAGCATAGACCCCGAACAATGGGTGCTTCTAGCAAAGCAGGCTGGCATGAAATACATTATCATCACATCCAAACATCATGACGGTGTTGCCCTTTGGGACACCCACGTCGGAGATTATTCCCTCCCTAAATTATCGGGATCAAACCGCGATGTAATTAAAGAAATTGCCGAAGCCTGTAGAAAACACGGAATGAAATTAGGTTTTTACTATTCTCACTGGATAGACTGGGAGCATCCCTATGCTTGGGATCACAACCAAGAGCTAACCGGGCACGTAACGGACGAACAATTCAATCAATATTGGCAAGAAAAGGCACTCCCCCAACTTCGTGAACTATTAACAAATTACGGAGATATTGCACTTATGTGGTTCGATATGTGGATCCCCTACCAAAATACCATATTTAAACGCGAACAACTGGAACAAGCTGTCGCACTCATTCGCGAGCTCCAGCCCAATTGCCTCATCAATTCGCGGTTGGGGCTTCCAACCGATGCAAAATACGTAGACTTTGAGACCTTAGGCGACAATCAATTTGGATCAAACTACCTAACACACCCTTGGGAGACACCGGGAACCATAGCGCACTCTTGGGGCTATAACGGACAAGAAAAAGAATGGAAGTCTACCAGCCAGCTTTTCGAATCCTTAATCAGCAACGTCGCATTGAATGGGGGGGTCACCCTTAATATAGGTCCTCGTGCGGATGGATCTATACCTTTTGAAACCAGTGAGCGCTTACATCAAATCGGAGATTGGCTCAACAAATATGGAGAAGCGATTTATAACAACACAGGATTAACGCAAAGAATACAACGACACGACTGGGGAACAATAACCCGAAAAAAGGATCAGAATACAGTATATCTCCATATTTTTAATTGGCCTCTCGATAGTATACTACGCGTATCCGGCATAAAGAGCAAACCAAAATCTGTAGAATTGCTAGCAAGCAACCAACATATTCCGCTACGCTATCAGCAAAATGGCCCATTGACACATATTCAACTCCCAAGTAAACAGAGCGATCCTTTTGTTTCTGTTGTCAAACTAGATTACGATACCATTCTATTAGAGGAAGAGATTGTAACAGAGTCGACATTTGCTGGATTTGCCCTGAATACGGAAAATAAAATCAGTCCGAACGACATTCATATTTTTACCTATGATGGAAAACGGCCAAATCACATCCAAACAAAGGGAGAAAAAGTGAGTTGGGAAGTTTATTTTCCAGAAGCAGGAATCTACAGCGTTGATCTTTCGGCTCACAATCCTACGGACGATATTGTCCCTATCACCATTCAAATAAATGGAGAACACCTTAATGGCAGCCTAACTCCCAACGGAAAAATAGTTGTGGAACCTAATGAAAACAATTACACAGATGAGTTTGTTGATCAGTTGATCGGAGAAATCCAGATCCATCACGCAGGAAAACACAAAGTCCTGTTTCAATCACATGGCAATCAACAACTTTGGTTTAACCGCATCTGGATTCAAAAAAAATAACAGCATCCGATCAATTCATCCGAATAAAAAATTCGTATCCAACGAGAGACGTAAACATACTTATTATTTTTTTTGAATGGAACTCGAACAAGTTTGTCCCGCTAAGGCTTGATACAACTGGTATCACAACGCTAATTCAAAAATAAATTGCCTTAGAATTCTTTAGATTCCTTCTAAATTATTTGGAGCATGTCGAATAGAACTGTACATTTGCATTGTTTATACTAAATCTAAATAAAAGATTAGTGTAGAATGAGCCTGTCGGCGGCAACCGATGAAGCACATAGAAGAAAATCCAAACCGTAAAATGGCATAAAAATGAATTCAGCATAATAAAAAACGTCATAGCGAACGGCAATTCAGCTATGACGCATAAGCTAGCCTAACGGCAATTAGACTAGCCAACTCACTACGTTTAACACGTAGTCACTTTCTAACGCATTACCATTAAAAGATGAAACAAAATAGTACTTTTTTTCTAACTATCTGCATGTTGCTGTCATTTTTTTCCACGATAGCACAACAAAATTCCAAAACTTATCAGGGACGTGTCTTAAGTGCACAAGAGCCTGTTGCTGCAGCAACAATCCGCATTGGCGAAGACGTATACACCAGTGATGAAAAAGGCGCATTCTCTTTCTCATCACAATCCGATAAAACCATAAACATTGAAGTATCAGCAATAGGTTTTAAAAAAAATAGACAACGTATTTCTCTAAATACAACCACTAATAATATCGTTATAAATTTGGAAAAAGACGACCAAACCATTGAGGATGTAACAGTTGTGGGACGTACAAAAGCCCAGGAAGTTAACAGACAGGCTTTCAACGTCACTGCTGTAGATGCGACTAAACTATACAATACAACTATGGACATATCCAGCGCATTGGACCGCGTTGCAGGTGTACGCGTTAGAGAGTCTGGTGGAGTCGGATCCAATTTCAACCTTATGCTCAACGGATTCAATGGCGATCAAATCCGCTACTTTATCGATGGGATTCCAATGGAAAATTTCGGAGAAGCATTCCAAATCAACAATATTCCGATCAATATCGCTGAGAGAATAGAAATTTACAAAGGAGTAGTCCCCGTTTGGTTAGGCTCAGATGCCCTAGGAGGCGCCGTCAATATTGTCACTGGAGATCGGATGAATAGCTACATCGATGCTTCTTATTCCTTTGGCTCTTTCAATACACACCGTACCGTTATTAACATGGCTCATACCACAAAAAAAGGACTGTACTTTCAATTAAATGCCTTTCAGAACTACTCAGACAACAATTATAAAGTTACCGTAGACGTAGCAGATATCAATACCGGTGTGTACCAGGAAGGAGTGAGGCTCAGGAGATTCCACGACACTTATCATAATGAATCCCTCATTGCAAATATCGGTGTTGTAAATAAACCTTATGCAGATAAACTTCTTATCGGTGTCGTATTGGGAAAAAGTTACAAAGAAATTCAAACAGGAGCCCGTATGGTATCCGTATTTGGTGGTTGGCATAGACGAGCAAATACAGTAATGCCTACATTAAAGTATAAAAAATCCGATCTATTCGTCAAAGGACTTGACTTAATCGTGAACGGGAACATCAATCTAGGATCTGACCAAAACATTGACACGCTTCATGCTAGGTTTGACTGGTATGGCAATAAAAAGCCTCTCGATGGCAATGGTGGCGAGCGATCGTATTCGATGTATAAATACAAAAACAATGAAGGCATTCTCAATGCCATATTGAACTACCAATTATCAAAAAAACAAAGCGTATCCTTAACAGACGTATTCAGCAATTATAGTCGGAGCGGAAGTGATGAAGTTAATCCACAAAATGCGGCCAATGAACGGGAACAGCTGAGTCAAAAAAACGTCTTATCATTAGGATATCAATATGATGTAAAAGACAATTTTAGTTTAAATGCTTTTTTGAAACATTATAACCAGCATAATGTGGTTGGTGCTGATGAACAGAAAAAAAATATATCAAGATTAGGTTATGGTTTAGCAGCATCCTATTACGTGATTCCCGACTTACAGCTAAAAGCCTCCTACGAATTAACCACTAAAATGCCCACCCCCGTAGAACTATTTGGTGATGTGGAAAATTATGAAGGTAACCCCAGTTTGAAACCAGAGAGCAGCAATAACTTCAACTTGGGGGTTCTATATGATTTCGCGATAAATAATGATAATCGATTTGCCCTGATGGCGAATGGCTTTTTCCGTCAAGCAGACGATTTTATTTACCAGCGCCTTAATAATAACCAAACGAAATATATCTCCGATAACAGAGATGGTGTTAGATCTTCAGGAGGTGACATCGATTTACGGTATTCTCACAAACGTTGGCTAACAGCAGGCGTTAATATGACTTATCAAAAAGTTATAAATCTACAAGAGATAGAACCGGGTTATACGGGACGAAGTCCTCTTTATGGATTTGACATGCCAAATATTCCAAATCTATTCGGAAATATCGATGCATCCGTTATTATACCAAACTTTGGTGCTAAAAACAACAAACTCACTATAGGAGGAAACATGTTATTTGTACGGGATTTTTGGCTATACTGGCCAGCTCTTGGACTACAGGATAATTCAAAAAAAGGAATTCCTACACAACTCAGCCTCGATGCTAATATCGTGTATTCCATTGCAAATGGGCGCTACAATATAGCGTTTGAGGGCAAAAACTTGAGTGATAATCGTCTAGTCGACAATTTCAGCTTGCAAAAGCCAAGCCGAGGATTCTATCTAAACTTACGCTATTTTTTAAATAAACAATAATTCTTAATTTGATATGAAAAAAAGATCAATTTTTGCAACGTTAGCTGCTGCAATATTATTTTCAGCATGTTCTAAAAGTGAAAATAACAACGTTACTCCAGATCCTGTCGACAGTACAGAAACTGGGAAATATGTTGTAGCAGTAACCCCTATTGCAAGTACAGGTGTCGCAGACTACCTACTGACATCAAGCAGTTTAGACCAAGGAACTGTATCCATTATCGGAAATGGTATAGAACAAGATGGTACCTATCGTTACTACTTAACAACAAATAATAAATTCTTTAGCTTCCTTTATGGCCAGGGAAATCCAGGTGCTGTTACAGCCTATAATCTAACTGATGGAAAACTGAAAAAATTAACAGATTTTCAGACGGAGACAGTGGCTGCTTTCGCAGCGGTCAACGAAGATGTGTTAATGACAAAACTATCTAGAAACATAGCTTCTCCTACGCACTATTGGTATAGAGTTAGTACAAATAGCTTATCAATAGTAGGCGAAGGTTCCATAAATGCACTCTCATTAGCAAATAATGGTGAAATAGGATACTTTAGCTGGTTAACACAAGTTGGCAACAAAGTATATGCTCCATTCTTTTCTATCGAAAGTTCGGCTTTTACCACAGCATATCCTAACAAAGCTTGGGTAGCCGTATTTTCTTATCCAGACATGACACTTGAAAAAGTATTTACAGACGAGCGGACAAGCTACATTGGCCAGTACTTCACCAACGGACTAGGCACAGTAGAAAACGGCGACATTTATGCATTTTCAGCAGCCAACGCGACTTCTAAAGTAGACGGTGTAACAAAAATAACGTCTACAAACCCATCGGCTATATTACGTATTGCATCTGGAACAACAGAATTCGATAAAAACTATTTCTTCAACATACATGACGTATCAGGCGGTTACAATATTATCAACTGGACATATGTGGGGCAAAACAACTTTGTTGTAAGTTCAAAAAAGAAGCAGTCGGATGGTACTTATAGCTCTGCTGTAACAATTGCAGCAGTCAATGTTGTAGACAAAACCTATAAAATCGTATCTGGTCTTCCTGAAGCTGCCGACGTAAAATCATTTACACAAAGAAATAACTACAGTAAAAAAGATGGTAAAACGGCATATATCGGAGTCAATCTAGCATCTGGTGAAAGCTATGTCTACAAAATTGATGCTTCTACAGCAACAGCCACTAGAGGTTTAAAAGTTGAAGGGGGATCAATTACAGCTATCGAACACCTAGATTAACAATCTTTTATCGATTTTCCATTTCCACCATATTATACAGGAAGAAGGAAAAGCTAATATTATTTTTTAAATAAAAGCGCTGCCAGTAACAACTTCTGGCGGCGCTTTTCGTTTATATATCAGGATACAATAAGCTTAGCCCTAAAGCCTATACATCCGTCCCCCGTCCGTGTTAAGTCCGAGTCGAGTCCGAGTTTTCCTACCTACCACGTCAGACAAACCAGCATCACATCTCCCACACATATACTTGCACAACAGTATCAATACTAGTGCTATGTCCTAGACAACACCTTAAAATAGATACCCTGCCATCAAACGCACCATAAAGGCAAATGCAGATCTATTGCCATTTTCATAATCGTCTTGTACTGCATTTTTCAATTTTAAAAATGCAGCTCGGACAGTTATTTTAAAATTCGCAAAAATAAACAAAACGTTGTTTTTCAACAAAATACATACGTATATTTAATCTTATGGCAGTTATTGAAAACGGTTTCTTCCGTGGACAGATTGGAAATCTGGTCAACAGAAAAGTGGGCAATCAAAACATTGTCCAAACAAAATCAAGTCACAAAACACGACAAACACAATGGACAAAAGCAGCAGCTTCCGACTTTGGCAAAGCAAGCAAAGCCGGCGCCATGATACGTCAGGCCTTTATCCTTGCCCATCAAAAAATGCATGATGGACTGATGCACACGTGGCTCGTTAAGTACCTTCAACGTGTTTTACGAGCCAATGGTACGGCCGATATGGGTGACCTACGTATCAAAAATGGCAACATCAACCGATTAGTAGGCTTTCAATTTAACGAGCAGTCACACATCTACGATGCACTGTATTTTGATCCGCAGGTTTCCTTTGAAAAAGGGCTGGTTACAATAAACCTTCCCCGTTTTAATAAACATACAAATCTGTTTCGTCCAAAGAATTGTAGCCATATCAACCTTCGATTTGAGACAATAGGATTTAACTTCGGAAGGCAATATTTTGAAAGTTTAGGAACACATGAAATTGATATTGATATGTCGACCAATAACGAGGCGATCAACACATCCGAAACACTAACGTTCGACAGTAAAGGACAACAATACGACAGCATTATCACCGTATGTGCCGTACTTTACCTTAATAAAAACACAAACTACAGTATCCTTATAAACGATATAAACTTAAATCCAGTAGGTATAATTGCAGCCTTCAATCCTTAAAAGCTGCCAATCAGAACGTAAAAAGAACGTTCTTAAAAAGAAGGGCTGATCACTTTTAATGACAGCCCTTTCCTAATTTAAATTGCTTTCGTTTTTTGTTCCAGCCACGCGCATTCTTCGGTCATCAAATGAACGGATAACACTTCAAATACCCAAGCATTATAACGATTCAACCAATCCACATGTTTTTGATCCAGTAACGATTTCTCCACCAAATCCGTCGCTATATAACAAAGTGTAAGCGTCTCAAAATGCATAAATTCGCCAAATTGATTCGAGTCCAAGACCTTGCTTAACACGAGATTTTCAATTCGGATACCATAATTTCCTTCCCGATACAATCCCGGTTCGATAGAAGTAATCATCCCCGGTTCTACCGGAATATCGACATTAGACGGATTAAATGTATGCGGACCTTCGTGTACATTAAGGAAAAATCCAACCCCATGCCCAGTTCCATGTCCATAATTTCTTCTTGATTCCCACAACGGCCGACGCGTTATTGCATCAATCTGATACCCTCGCGTACCTTTAGGAAAAACAGCCAAAGACCCCTCAATAGTTGCTTTCAACACCAAGGTATAATCTTCTTTCTCAGCAGCCGTAATCTCACCAAGGGAAACCACACGCGTAATATCTGTTGTCCCATCTTTATACTGTCCACCCGAATCCACAAGCAACAAACCCCTCGGATAAAGTGTAGCATCGTTTGACAGTGTCGCTTTATAATGCGGAAGAGCACCGTGTTCCAAGTATCCGGCAATCGTATCAAAAGAAATATCCACAAAACCGTCCCCCTCGGCACGCAGGGCTTCCAATTTTTCTGCGATTGAAATTTCTGTTAAATTTTCATGTGAAACCTGCTCCTCCACCCACTTAAAGAACCGCGTCATTGCGACACCATCTTTTATCATCGCTTGGCGTGTATGCCCTATTTCCACCTCATTCTTAATTGCTTTTAAATGTGTAGAAGGATTAATATCCTCCACAATATCAACTGAAGCTGGAATAGCATCATACATCGCAAAACATGTTCTTTTCGGATCTATCCATATACGATCGGCTTTCACATCACGCACTGCTTGGAAAGCCTCTGCATAAGGTCTAATAAACACATCTGCTGCCGTCAGTTGAAGCTGTTCCTCCGCTCCAAGCTTATTTACATCAATAAAAAGAGTCGTGTGCTCCTCTGCTATCAACAAAAATCCCAAAACAACAGGATTACACTTCACATCATTCCCCCGTATATTGAGTACCCAAGCCAGATCGTCCAAGGAGGAAATCAGATGCGCATCCGCACGTTTAGCCTTCAGGCGTTCCTTAACCCGCGCAATCTTACCAACCGTAGACTCACCGACCAGTGATTCATCTAAAAGGTATGCCCCAGCGGTAGGTAATAAAGGCCTTTGCTCCCACACATGTTCTAAAATATCGACATGCCCATCTACCATAACACCTACAGGTTCCAACGCTCCTTTCACCGACTGTGCAACAGACAAGGAAGCCAAGTTACCATCAAAGGCCACCTTACTTCCTGCAGGAAGAACCTCCGCTAGCCAAAAAGCATATTCGGCAGCCCCCTGGTTTTTTAACTTAACAAGTTCAAAGCCTGTATCCTGCAATTGTTCCACCGCCTGCACAAAATAACGAGAGTCCGTCCATAGCCCCGCAAAATCTTGTGTGATAGCCAATGTACCTGCAGAGCCGGTAAAACCTGAGGCCCATGCAATACACTTATATCGCTCTGGTAAATATTCGCTGATATGAGGATCCGAAGAAGGAATGATATATGCATCAATCCCTTGTGTTTTCATCGCTTCCCGAATAGCTTTTAGTCGTTCAATCTGTGCCATACTATTTCATTTCTTGTACCTCGCAAGTTAGAAAATATGTCCTGAATTTGGTAATGAAAAGGTCCTTCATAAATGCATTACGAAGGACCTTCCAAAAGACAGTAACTTAACCTATCGGAAAAATATCCGAAAGTTAATACCAAAATTAGTGTAGGAGGTTGCAAAACTCTGTGAAGTATAAGGACGAACCACGTTGGAATTGTAAAAAAACTGAATGTTGTACTGCTGATTGATTACATAATCCAAAGTAGGGTTAAAACTTATACTTTTATTTCCAGCAGACACCTCTGCCGAGTTCAGATCCGAACGATAAACAATTGTCTTTCGGTCATTGACCGCTACATCAAGTTTAAAATTGATATCGCTATTCCACTTTCGATCACTAAATAAACCAAAAGGCAAACGAACGTTATTCTTTCGGTAGCCCACACCAAATACAAAAGAATTCTCGGTCAACATGGACATCTGACTATTCGCCAAACTAAAATTCAAATTTCGGATACGTCTGATCTCGCCGTTACCAGATAAACTATTTGCAAAACGTACATCCATCCCTATCAATGGAATAAACTGATCCAAAATTGACACCTGATCGTATTGAAATTCCGGCAGAAAATTAGTATTCACATCGCGTTCAGAAGGCATCCCATCGGTCTCCTTGTAGCGTAATACCGAATTATACCCACTAATAGAATACAGGGAATTGTACGCATGCGAGATGCCTATCGACGTAATAAAATCCGTTATCTGCAACAAATTAGCCAATTGATTATACGTAAGCCGCCAATTGGGCAATGGAAATTTAGGTAAATTATTTAGACGGCTTTTTTCGACATCCTTACCTAGGTAAGTCGCCAGAAACGAATTCACCACCACATCCTGTTGCGACTTTCCATAACCATCGGCAAACATATCCGCATCTAAGAAACTTGTAGCATTTGGATTTTTAGCCGATAATAAAAGGGAGGCCGTCAGTCTACTCTCCTCAAAACGTCTGAAAAGCTCCCCATGATTTTTAAATGCCGATTGAATGGCAATCTGGGTGATACTATAGTTACCCGTACGGTAGGGCGTAATACTCTCTAACAAACCTTCTGCTGTAAATTGCGTAGCTGCCGAATAATTATAATTGTCAATTCGGCTAAATGACAGATGAATACGCAAACCCTTAAAAGGCTCCAAATTAGCTGTCATAGAAAAGTTCTCCGCATAGGTCTTCGTATACAAGCTCGTTTGCAATGTATCTTGAGAGAGCCAATTATTGGCAATGGCCTTATTTAAAATACTAGACTGACTTCCTAAAATAAATCCCCATCCTGGCGAATTCGAATCAAAATCGTACCCCAATATATTGGTTTGTGGCAAATACCCCGGGAGAAACTGTCCTTCATTTTTCGTGTAAGCACCATTCACGTTACGAACAGAAGACAGCAACTGTGCAACAATAGCTTTTGACCCTTTCGCATCCCTTCTCGTATTCTCCCTAAAAAAGCGAATCTTATTGTACAGGCTACTTAAATTCAATGTCGGGTTGATCTGGATCGTTCGATTGTTCTGTATGCTATTTCCAATGTTGATATTATCATCTTGAAGCGTCAATAGCGGTTCACTCTGCCAGTTAAACTGTGTTCCATAACGCGTGACAATATTTACCCATTCCAAGTAAGGAATCTTATTGATAGGCAGCGTATAGGTAATGTTCATCATATGGTTATAATCCGTTGTACGGCCCATTTTCCAAAAATTAGACCACATCGTATCTTGTGCCAGCCCATTTATCCTACCAGCAGGTTCATCAATAATACTATAATTTGTCGCATTAAAATCTAACCGCAAAGATTTCGTCAAATCCCAACTTATCCCATAAATCCGGCTCATATTGAAATTCTTATTATAATACGTCGGTAACACATTATCCGATGTATTATCACGCATCGTATTTTCATTATAGACACGATTCACGTCAATCCTAAAATTGATCAGGGAAGGCATCAAATTAAAATTAATATCACGGAGTATTGCCAGATTTTTTGATTTCAACCCTTTGAATGGCTCGATGAACTTCACATTCGTATTACTAAAATTATAGTCCAACGCTGCGCGATAATTCTTTTGAATAGAATTCGCAATGTTGTAATCGTAATGCTGATAAGACGAATAAGCATAAGACACTGCAAAGTTCTCAATATCCCATGGACGCACAGTCTTGCTATTATTTGTACGGATTTTACGAACATTCATAAAGCTAAACGACTTACGTGTAGTCAAGTCCCGCACCAACCTTAAAAGCGAGTCTTGCTGATTGGCAGACAACGTCGCCAATGCTGTATTCAGCTCAATATCCGGATTATAAGGGTTATATTCAGGGGTCGCCACTTGACGGGAATAGTTGAAAAAGAAAGGAATCGCAATTCCATGTCGAGGATGAAAAAACTTACCTAACTCCGCATTCGTAGTTACATCGAAAAACAAATTATCCGAGCGCTGCCGCTCATTTAAAGTTTGCGAAATTGTTCCAAATCCAATTGTACTCTTTGTACCTGAAAACGAAATATTAGCAAAATCTGCAAGTTTAATATCCATACGTGCTGTTGCTGCCCATCCGCCACGATCATCAAAATCTGTTAAACGCAACTCGTTAAACCAAAACTCACCACTCAAATCCCGGCCATCATCACGCACTGTCGCCGTAGTTGACCCTTCCAACGGATTTCGAACCCCAATCATATAATACCGTATTTTACTGATATCGGGAGTTCCGATTACCGTTATCTTCGCATCACCATCAAAATACGCATAAGGTATATCTATTGGCCAAGGTGCCCCATTCAGAAAAGCAGCATCCCGCGCCACCTTAGCGGCTTTCAGCTTATCGATCTTAATCAGCATGCGGTTCTCTTCAGGCCAGATCAGATCTGCAGAGCTTGTACCATAAGACGTAATTTTTAAAGGAATATCATATTCATAAAAGTTGTCTTTATTATCCGTACCTACGCGAATAAACGCCCGAAAATCCCCGTCCTGGAGATTTGCACCTTCGCCATGCACAAACATTTCCAGATTACCGTAAGGTCTAAAATCATGGCTCGCCGTACGGTAGGCTGCACGTCCATAGCCATCGCGCAAGTTCTTCACATCCAAGCTCAACGCTTGTTCATTGAGCTGTACATTGTAATTATTGTTACTCCAGTCTACCTGTCTGTTTATCCCAGGAGGAACAACATAAGGAATAGGGCTCCGCGTGCCGTTTTCTTCTATATTGACATTCGCAATATTGAACTCGGAGTTATCAGAAGCAACAATTCCCATGCTAGGGTCCACAATAACTTTATTTGCCGAATTCTCACTGTTGTATTTCCGCCACTCGCCACGAATAAACTGGAGTTTCCCAAAGCGCACCACAGCTGTATCTGCATAATTGGTCATAAACATCCGTACATAACGGATCGTTTTAAAATTACCAACATCCCCATACTTACTTTCATATTCGTTCAAGGGTATCCGAATCTTATACCATTTTACCGATTCCGTATTTCCGTTTGCCAGTTTGACGTCAGAAATGACCTCATCAACAATAAAATTCTCGCCAACAACCATATCTTGCGGCCGGGTAGACAGACGGTATTGGTAATACTCGTCTATTTCATTCATGGTATTATCGCGGTTTAAATCTTCACCATCCGGCAATAAGGTGTTTGCAGAGGTTTCCACTCCGAAATCAATTTGAGATTGTTCATTGGTGCGGGAATTGCCTTCAATTCCATTATAATACTGGTAACGATCCATAATACCAGCAGATTGCTGTTCCAATGTACTAGCGCGGAAGTATTGGTAATCATCAGACGACGGGTCATTCCGCAACTTGTTGAAAGCCGAAGCAGAAAGTACCCCCTGAACCTGCGACAGGAATTGACCGAAAAAGGTAGCTTCCTCGGCATTACTCAAACCATCCAATCCCACATCCTGTTTTAAACGGTTCGCATTATCATTATCGAAAGCCTGCACAACAGGTTGATTTTTTACAACGTAACCCCAATTCGTTTGATCGATTTGTGAAAGATCCGCAGTTAAAGGAATCGCGTTTTCCAGCGATTTCCTTCCATCTTTTAAGACATCCTCCGATATATTACCTAAATTGAAATAAATATCCCCGCCTTCCTTATTCGGATTCGTCAACGTCGGATCCATCATCCACATCTCCAAAAACTCTATATTTTCGGCTTCAAAATCCGTCTGATCAAGCTTTCTGAAAATCCCACCCCATTTCGTTTTCGGTGCCGTAAAATGTCCATCGCTGTTCAATCCTGTTGTCGCATAATTGTAAGGCCCGCGCAACATGGGATAAAAAGCAAGATTGAGGGTATTAATAAATATAGCACCTCCCGTACGGCTCTCCTTATAAGGAAAAATTTCCTTCTCCAAAACCTCCCGCACCCGATGGTTCGAAAGTTCTGTATTGGTAATATTAGTAGGAGTCAGTGAACTACGATTATAAAACACAGGATCGATATTATAGTAAGCCAATAAAGATCGGTTAAACCCATAACGCAACTCATTTGTCAAATCAGATTCGGCAAACATACGCGGCGTTCCCGCAATTTGCCATGCATTACGACCTAAGATATCAATATAGGAAACGCTATTTTCAAAATCATCAATATACGATGTTCCAGCTGTACTGTTCGCTGTATTCAAGCCTCGTGGATGCCCCGGAAGAAGTTGAGCAAATTCCCCATAAAAGGAAATACGGGATTCTTCTTTTGTGCTTAAAAAAGGAAGCTTATCCACCATGCGCGTCAACCAACGGGAAGGACTATTATAGCTGATATCTGCACCAATCATCGTATTCGACATAGGTTCTTGTCCAATGTTCACTTTTTCAGTTAAAGGCTTCTCCGTTAGGTTCATGATCGTTGCCCCCACATGCAACTTCTCGTTTACAGTATAATCAAACCGCCCGCCTAGCAGCGTCTTCTGCTGTAACCCAAACATCGCATCGTCCTCCATACTCACGGTGATTGGCACTCCACTCATCACCATGGCCTCATTCAATATACGAAGCGTTCCAAGTTCATAATTGATATAAAAATCTGTTCCCTCTTCCAGCTGCATTCCTCCCGCCATTACCCGTACAGACCCCGCTTGTATATTGAACGCCTCCAATTGAAACTCTGTACCAGAGGTTGAGCTATACCGCCCGCGCATCTTATATCGATTTTTATTCGGGTAATTCTGTTGCGCATCTACCTGCGTTTCCGAATACAGTTCATGAAAAGCATATTTCTCGGCAAGTGCAGATTCATTGGTTTCAAACTGCGCTGTCAAATCGTCACCAAAAGGCTCCACAAGCGGAAAAATAATTTTGCCGCGTGCAGCATCGATTGTAATGCCTTCAATATAATCAAAAAGACCATCGGGGTTTGCCGCCTGCACTTGGTCGAGCCGATCCAATCCCAATACCTGAAGCCATGTTTTCCCTTGCGTATTCTGCCCCTCAAACATCGAAACCCGATCTGTTCCTGTTTCGTCCTCCGTACGATAGATCTGTAATTGAAAATTGCTATTTGAAATATTATAAGAATTTAGGGAATACACATTCTTCATCATCAAATCCCAAAGCGGCAAGTCCGTCTTTAAGGTAGATGCCTTGAGCAATTTGGTATAAAGTACCGTTGGATCCGAGGGAGCAACGGGGATATCCGTGCTAAACTCCCCCACTTGATATTCCACGCCATTCAATATATAACGGTAGGCAACCGATAAGACCTGATCTTGATTCAGAGCCGTTAACAAAGAAATATAGCCCAATTTTGGATGTAGGAAATAATCCTTTCCTTGAACCAACTTCCGCGCATAAGTCAGCTTCTCATAATTGTTGTTGGCCCCGGTTCCAGCAAAAAAACTCTGTACAAAATTACTATTAGATGATCGTGCATTCTCGCCAAGCAACGTCAATAAATTATTCGACAATCGCGGATTAACTTCCCCTGGAATACCTGTAGAAGGATTACGAGACGAACCTCTCGAAACTAAATTATTATACGGCGTATATTCACCGAGATCCAACAACGCCAAAATATCCCGGGCATCATCATAACTATTGGAACGATTGTTTACCCAAACTTCAATCTGCGTGATATTCACGTTCGAGGAAACCAATGGTGCCAGGGCAAGTGCCTGATTATAGGTATCTCGAAAATATTGACTTAAAAAATAGTGTTGATTGGCTTCGTATTCATCCAAATTCAATTCAATTTCAGTATCACGAGAGCCATTCGTAATCGTAAATTCTTTCTGTCTTGACCGTTGCTGCGAAACTAACCCTGTAAACATCAACTTACCAAATTGCAACTGCGCTTTCACCCCAAATAAGGATTCAGATCCCTGTATTAAGGTGCTATTTAAGGCCATGTTTACATTACCCACCTCCAGCCTTCGTAAAATAGCATCATCCTTGGCAACATAGTCAAATCGTATCTGATTCTCGAAATCAAACTGTGCGCGGGAATTGAAATTAGCATTAAGTTTAACCCGTTCACCGATTTTACCACTTAAATTCAAGTTAATATTTTGGTCAAAGTCAAATCCCCATTGCTCTCGTTGAATCTCATTAAACATCGGGTTCTCGTTAGTATTACGTTGCCCCTGCAAGATGATCTCAGCACTTCCGCGCGGCGTAATTTCAATGGTATTCCCGCCAAATATCTTTTGAAAAGTAGGGCTCGTCACCTCTATAATAGGAATAAGACGACGCGCACGCTCCTCCATCAACGACTTTTCGGCAAGCTCCTCCCAGTAATTTTTCTCTAAACGCTTAAATTCATAATCTTTATACTCCTCAATCGACAGGTATAGCGGGGGTCTATACATTTTTCCACCGAGTTTCTCGCGAATAATATACTGTCGTGAATCCGTATCATAGACAATCTCCCTGAATACATTATTGGGTTGGCCAAGGCTAATAGGACGATAAGACTGCTGTATATTCAAAAAGGGATAATCCCTAAATTTATAAGGTAAGCGGAGTGAATCTGCTTTCGCTTGCTGTGCACTAGTTACATCCTGAGCCCGCAATACAAAAGAAAAAAATAACAAATAGGTCAAGCACAAAAAGGCTATATTGATTAGTTTTTTCAACGGTTATTAGCAAATAAGTTAATTAATCAGCGACTACTTGTTCATAAGCACTAGGAATCACTGGTTGAATGCAAATATCTACCAATTTTCGTAAAAAAACAATTGAAATATATTTTCCTTAAGAATTAAAATATTAAATATTAAACAAACACCGAAACAAATCCTTTTAAAGCTTCTTCAAGGCGGCTTTAATAAGCGCTTCCACACTTTGATTAGGGTCGACCGCCACCAGACTATTCAGTACCTTCTCCGCTTGTGGCTTACCAAAGCCCAACATAACTAGTGCTGTCAATGCTTCCTCCGGAACAGAAAGTTTGGCCAACGGTAGTGGAATAAGCGCATCTGCACCTTCTTTCTTCAATTTATCTTGCAGCTCCAGAATAACGCGTTGTGCAGACTTGGGACCAATCCCTTTTATTTTCTGAATAACTTGCACCTGACCGTTCACAATAGCCGATTGGATTTCCTCAGGAGTAATAGAGGAAAGCATCATACGCCCCGTATTTGGCCCTATACCCGACACCGAAATCAAATGATTAAACAACTGTCTTTCAGCCTCCGTAGCAAAGCCATATAGCGTATGTGCATCTTCTCGCACCTGAAACGAAACGAATAATTTACAATTTTCCTGTTCCTTAATCTGTGAAAATGTCGTTAGGGAAATATGGATATGGTACCCTATTCCTCCAACATCAAGAATAACATGCATCGGCGCTTTAAAGACAAGTTTTCCATTAAAATAATCGTACATAATGTAAAGTCAAAATTAAAAAGGTAAAATTAATAAAGAAAAGAGCAGCGCATCAATTATAATTAAAAAATCGAAAGTTAAAAAAACAAACGACAGAAGAAACACCAAAACAAAAACTTAATTAAAAAACAACACCGTTACAGGATACGACATAACGGTGCTGTTTTTTGTTGATATTTTTAGATGATCTCGTCGAAAGAAGTTTAATTTTTCTTTTCGTGTTCTTGCACGTCTACAACGGCAATAGTAACCATATTAACGATTTCACGAACCGAACTATCCAACTGCAATACATGCACAGGCTTATTCATTCCCAATAAAATCGGGCCTACTGCCTCCGCATTTCCGACTTCCTGTAACAACTTATAGGCGATATTTCCTGATTCCAGATTCGGAAACACCAAAGTATTCGCCGGCTCTCCATTTAATACACTAAATGGAAAATTCGCTTGTAGCATACTGCTATTCAGTGCAAAGTTCGCTTGAATATCTCCGTCCACAACCACATCAGGAGCCTTCTCTCTTAAAATTTTTGCCGTTTCACGAACTTTTGTAGCCACACGTCCGTCGTTTGACCCAAAATTAGAGTACGATAACAACGCAATACGTGGTTTAATATTAAATCTTTTGATTGCATTTTCAAGCAATAAGGTAATATCTGCTAATTCTTCTGCTGTGGGATCTTCGTTAACGGTTGTATCGCCAAAGAAAATCGGTCCCTTTGAAGTCAACATCATATACATGCCCGCAACGCGACTGTCCGGTTTTGCACCGATAACCTGTAAAGCCGGCTTTATTGTCGAACCGTAGTTACGGGTCAAACCAGAGATCAAGGTATCAGCTTCTCCAAATTGAACCATGGATGCCGCAAAGTAATTACGATTTGCCATGAGTTTTCTTGCGTCACTTTCAGAGATACCTCGACGCTGCCTTCTTTGATAAAGGTGCTGGCTAAATTTCTCAAATCTAGGTGAATCAACCTCTTCTTTCGGATCGATAATTTCTACGTCCCGCAACTCAAAATCATACTCCTTAATAAGTCCTTCGATGACTTGCCTGTTCCCCAAAAGAATAGGAAAAGCAATCTTTTCTTCTTTAACAATCTGTGCCGCGCGCAAGGTCTTATAATTATCTGCCTCAGCAAACACAACACGTTTAGGATTGGCTTTAGCTTTTGTCGTTAGATTACGCATGATCCCATCGTCCTTTCCTAAACGCTTCCTCAATTCATCCTTATACTTATCCCAATCGGTAATCTGTTGTCTAGCAACCCCCGAAGCAATGGCTGCTTTCGCTACGGCGACGGAAACTTCCGTAATAAGACGCGGGTCTGTTGGTTTCGGAATAATATAATCCGTACCAAATTTCAAGTTACTCGTGTCATAGGCCTGATTTACCTCTTCCGGAACAGGTTGCTTTGCCAAGGCTGCCAAGGCTTTTACCGCAGCAATCTTCATTTCTTCATTTATGCCCGTTGCACGCACATCGAGCGCACCGCGGAAAATATAAGGAAATCCTAAAACATTATTTACTTGGTTCGGAAAATCGGAACGTCCAGTTCCCATAATCACATCATCTCTCGTCTCCAATGCTAAATCATAAGAGATCTCCGGATTAGGATTGGCCATGGCCAACACAATAGGACGCGCATTCATAGACAACAACATCGCTGGCGAAAGTACATCTGCCGCAGATAAGCCTATAAATACATCGGAATCCTTCACTGCCTCTTCCAACGTATAAATATCACGTGTTGTCGCGTATTCTGCTTTCGTTTTATCCAGGTTCTCCCGGTCAGTACGTATAACTCCCTTACTGTCTAACATGACAATGTTCTCCTTTTTCGCACCAACAGCAATGTACATCGCAGTACAAGAGATTGCTGCCGCTCCCGCCCCATTTACTACAATCTTTAAATCGGCAATATTTTTTCCGATTAGCTCACAAGCATTAATTAATGCCGCGCCGGAAATAATCGCAGTACCATGTTGGTCATCGTGCATGACCGGAATATTCATTTCTTCCTTTAAACGGCGTTCAATCTCAAAACATTCCGGAGCCTTGATATCTTCCAGGTTAACGCCACCAAAAGTAGGCTCCAATGCTTTTACAATCTTTACAAACTCATCAACATTCTTTGTATCCAACTCGATATCGAACACATCAATATCAGCAAATATTTTGAACAACAGTCCCTTTCCCTCCATCACAGGTTTCCCCGCTTGCGCTCCTATATCTCCTAATCCCAATACCGCCGTACCGTTACTGATAACAGCGACAAGATTACCCTTAGATGTATACTTATAAGCATCTTCAGGATTTTCTGCAATTGCTAAACAGGGTTCCGCCACCCCGGGTGAATACGCCAATGAAAGGTCTCTTTGCGAATGGTGCGGCTTGGTAGGCACGACAGCAATCTTTCCAGGTCTTCCCATTGCATGGTAGTCCAAAGCGTCTTTTTTTCTGTTGCTACTCATTTTCTCTACGTAAAAAGTGAAAAGTAAAAATATGTTTGTGTTGCCTACAAATCTAAAACTTCCAAGGAGAAATCGCTAATTTTTAAGGTTATTTAAGTATATCCAACAACTTAAACAACTCCTGTCGCATAGCCGTTGTACTTCCTGCATAATTATTTAAAAGAACCGAAAATACGACCGGAACGCCTGTTTTACTTGTTTGGTACCCCGTATATCCAAGCACAGCACTTATGGTTCCACTTTTCATACGGGTATTATTGATCTCAGGCAAGCTCTTTTGAAAATCGGTAAACCAAGGTCTGCTTTGCGCATAGTACATGATCTTCGCCATAGCCATAGTCGTCACACGAGTTTGAGGCGACAATCCAGATCCATCCGTTATCTGCAACTCGCCAATGGGAATCCGTAATTTCTGCTCCCAATATTTTGACAACAACGTAGCGGCATACTTTGTATCGGATTTGTTTCCACTGCGTAAGCCAAAACTCTTCAACAGAGCCTCTCCATATAGATTAACACTTTTCTGATTAAACCAATACACTATTTCTTTCAGTGGAGGAGAAACATGCACATCCAACACCGCCTTCGCAACGGACAGTCGCTGTCCCCCATCCTGTAACCTTTTTCCGGTATCAGGAAGGCTGTCGGTCAAAATACCATGCTCGCTCAATGCGGTAGTCAGCTGTTGAGCCAATGCCAAAGCGGGATCTGG
This sequence comes from Sphingobacterium sp. LRF_L2, assembly GCF_965644235.1. Classification (NCBI taxonomy): domain Bacteria; kingdom Pseudomonadati; phylum Bacteroidota; class Sphingobacteriia; order Sphingobacteriales; family Sphingobacteriaceae; genus Sphingobacterium; species Sphingobacterium sp. LRF_L2. The sequence continues at coordinate 218,933 of NZ_CBFFRI010000007.1, forward strand.
AACCGATATCTCAATCTCTTTTTTCAAATCTTTCCCATAGGTTCCACGGAGATAAATCACCGTTGAATAGGGTGCCGAATACGCGTAGACATTATCGCCAGATCCTTGTGGACCAGTCGCCACTTCGTTCACAAGATTGATACCCTGAAGTGCTGACGTCGTCTTGACCAAAGAAACCCTTTGCCCTACCGTCGACGGTGCGAAAGTTACACCGACTTTGTTCTCCTGCCAATTCAGTCCGGAAATTCCAGCGCCATAATAATTTCCGATATCGTCCCAAGGCCATCCGCCCGGAACATCGTAGCCATTGAAGTGTAAATCATTGCCGATCACACGTCCCGCCACATGTCTAATACCTGCATGCTTAATTTTAGAAATCCACTTGTCCAGTACAACCTCGCCCTTAGTCGAAGCATACCTATCACTCCCCAGCGTGGGATCTCCGGATCCAGTTATGATAATATCACCATGCAGCACACCCAAACTATCAACCTCCCCGCTGTAAGACAATTGGGTTTCATAGGTGAAGTTAGGCCCAAGGATATCCAACGCCGTAATAGCAGTAATCACCTTCATCGTCGAAGCAGTAGGAAAACCAACTGCAGCATTGCTTGAGAAAATAGGGGTTCCACTTTTACCGTCCAAAACGGTTAACGACGCTATGCCGTTATTCAACTTGCCATTCGTCACAAAAGCCTCATAAGCCGCTGCAACCTTTCCTTTCAGATCTTGAGCCCTAACAGAAGTCGTGTAACACAAACAGGCAAATAAAAGAAATCTATAACTGTATTTTCCTATCATATCCTACAAACCTATAGAAATTCAACTTGATATGCAATACAAATCAAGGGATAGGCGAAACGCGGGCACCAAGGCTCAGGCTATTATTTCCATCGCTGTTTCTAACCGCAGGATGACAGAAATATACTCCTTTCCTTGTATTTTTGTCGTCAACAAAGGATAAAAAGAAATGGCAGAAGATCTAACCATTGCGACGGGAACGAAAGAACAACAGTACCAATTGTTGGTAAAACAAATTGAAGCATTAATAAGCGGAGAAACGGATACAATCGCCAATATCGCAAATATTGCGGCTGCGCTCAAAGAGCAGTTTCAATTTTGGTGGGTTGGTTTTTACTTGGTCAAACAAGATCAACTTGTATTAGGCCCTTTTCAAGGCCCGGTTGCTTGTACGCGTATAGCTTTCGGAAAAGGCGTATGTGGCCGCGCTTGGGAAGACAAGGAAACCATCATCGTTCCAGATGTCGATCAATTCCCTGGACATATCGCATGTAGTTCACTATCCAAATCCGAGATCGTCGTTCCTCTCTTTCAAGCTGGAAATTGCGTGGCTGTTCTCGATGTAGATAGTGAGCATCTCGATCACTTCGACAACATCGACAAACTATATTTGGAGCAAATCTGTCGTTTAATTGCGAACGGATAACTCCTCAATCTAAGGCGTGTTACTTTTCCTGGAAAGTAACATTCCAAACCTTGATCAATTTATCATCACCCGCCGTGATCAATTGATTATTAAACCACATCCCCGTGTTTATGGAAAGTCGATGCGCATCAAATCCACGATCCACACTCACATTCTTCAATAAGGCTAAAGAAGACCTTTCCCATATTTTAATCGATTTGTCCCGGCTTATAGTCGCCAAAATGGCCTCCTGCGGATGGACAAGAATACGGTAAACGGTGAACATATGAGCTGTCAAATGCTGTGCAATAGAAAGATCCTTTTGCGTCAGCTGAAACAGTTGCGCGTCACGTCCGCCAGAATATAAATAGAGTTCGCTTGCCGCTAGTGCGGTGACCGGCATCGAATGAATCTTCTTCTTCTCGACAGCCTTAAATTCAGCTACGTCATATAAATGAATATACCCGTCCTTGTCACCAAAAGCAACCTGATTTCCCCCTGGATAAGATTCTATGGTACGCACGGTGGTTGTCGAAACACGAAACCGATATAACAAATCAAAATTCTCTAAAGACCATACATAGGCAACCCCCTCTTCACCAATAGCTATAAGTTCACCTTTCTCGGGAATAGATTTTAACGCAAACACGGCTCCACGTTCGGTACTCATTTTACGAACTAAAATCTGTTTATCGATATCAACACACCAAATTTCTCCATTACGCAGACCTATCACAAGGATAGATCGCTCTTCCAACAATTCCATCGCATAAACAGAAGCAGGAACCGAGCAGAGAATACGTTTGAATTTACCTGCTTCCAAATCCCACTCGACAACCCCCTTATCGTTTCCTGCACTAAAGATATGCGAGGGGTGACTACTTTTAGCTAACGAAAAAATTGGGTTCTGATGTCCGGTCAATGTGGCAGACAAGGCTATATCGATAGTATACATATGCTTTCGGTAACGGGCGTTTAAGTTTGTTTCTTTTTTCAGTTCCCAATAACTACAGGGATGCACTGATTTCAATAAAAAAGTGCCGTACAAATATACAGCACTTCCTTTTGGTATATGTCATTAAAAAGCCAAGACTCTTACTGGTGTCTGCTTTCTAAGTTTTTAGCAATACGATTCAGGTCTAACCCCTTCTCCCGAATAAGAACAAGAAGATGAAACACTAAATCCGATGTCTCATTAACAAAATCATGCTCAGTTTCTGCTAACGCAGCAATCACCGTCTCCACAGCCTCCTCTCCTACTTTCTGGGCAATTTTATTAATCCCACGTTGCCTAAGCCTGTTTACATAAGATTCCTCTGCCGGAAATTCGTACCGTTGTTGTACAATACGCTCCAACTGCAGCAAAAAGTTCTGATTATATTCCGTCTTAAAACAACTTCTAGCTCCCGTATGACAGGTTGGCCCTACTGGATTAGCTTTAATCAATAAGGTATCTTCATCACAATCAATATGCGTAGATACCACATGAAGGAAATTTCCACTCTCTTCGCCCTTCGTCCACAAGCGATTCTTACTTCTCGAGTAAAACGTCACTCGTCCGTCGTTTTGGGTCTTTTCCCAGGCTTCTTCATTCATATAGCCCAACATCAAGACTTCCAATGTTTGGTTATCCTGAACGATAACGGGAATTAAGCCATCTCCCTTTGCAAAATCTAACATACTTAACGTATAAAATAAAAAATGAATCCGTCACGATTTATTTATCACACAAAGGAATGAATAAATCTGATCGCTTCATCAAATTCAAGAACAAATTTATGCCGAAGCAAAGTAAAGCAACTTACTTCGCTTCGGATCTTACCGAACGACTATACCAGCTTCATGTAATGTTTTCTTCAATTCCGGTATCAATATCTCTCCATAATGAAAAACGGAAGCTGCCAATGCAGCATCCACATTTGCCTGTTCAAAAACATCCACAAAATGTTGTTGATTTCCAGCACCACCTGACGCGATCAACGGGATATGAATAGCGCTATTGACACGTTTTAGAAAATCACAATCAAATCCTCCCTTCGTACCGTCGTGGTCCATTGAGGTTAAAAGAATCTCTCCTGCGCCTCTGCTTTCTGCCTCTTTAATCCAGTCTTCTGTTTCCAACGCTGTCTTATCCCTTCCCCCGCGGAGGAAAACAAAATTTTTATCGTCCACCACACGTGTATCCACCGCAACAACAACAAACTGTCTTCCAAAAGCGCGTGCCAACTCATCAATTAACGTAGGCGAGCGAACGGCTGCCGAATTAATAGAAATTTTATCCGCGCCCGCATTTAAAAGAAGTTCAGCATCGTGCAACTCATTAATTCCCCCACCGATAGTGAACGGAATATTGACTTGCCGAGCGACAGCCTTCACGAGGTCAATCGTTGTTTTTCGCTTCTCATGGGTGGCGGTAATATCTAAAAACACCAACTCATCTGCCCCTTGCTGAGAATATTGCCAAGCAAGTTCTACAGGATCCCCAGCATCACGAAGGTCCACAAAATTTACCCCCTTTACCGTCCGTCCATCTTTTACATCCAAGCAAGGAATAATACGTTTTGCTAACATATTAAAAGTTAATAAGCGATTGTAGGTTCCACGCTTTTATCTCCTCGATCGTAATCTTATTTTCATAAATAGCTTTCCCTACAACACAGGATTCCATACGCCCAATAGCGTGCAATGCACGTATATCATCCATTGAACTTATACCTCCCGAACCGATAAGCTTAATGATTGGCGAGTGATCCAAAAGCTTTTGATAAAGCTCAATACCCGCACCGCCCAATTTACCATCTTTACTGATATCCGTACAAAGGAAACGATAGAATCCTAATGCCAAACATTTGTCGATATATTCCACAAGCTTAATTGGAGAACTCTCCAACCAGCCAGAGTACTTGATAACTTCGTCCAATACATCAATAGCAATCACAATATGATCTGCATATTTTGTACGTCCTTCATTCAGCTTACTCAACTCTTCCAAAAAGCTCGGATTTGTGATTGCCTGCGTTCCGACAATAACACGATAAACACCTGCATCCACCAATTCCTTTACCTTCTCAATACTTCTAACACCTCCTCCGTATTGTACTTTCATATCCGTCTTCCGGATAATGTCAAACAGATACTCTTGGTTGCTAAAATCTCCTTTAGCTCCATTTAGATCAATAATGTGCACAATTTCAGTACCATTTGCGTGATACTTTTCAATCTGTTCTTCCAACGATATTTCGTAGGTTGTCACATCGTCATAGTTACCCTCTCTTAAACGGACAACTTTCTTGTCCAGAACGTCAATAGCAGGAATGATATACATATGTTAAGTAATAAGTTAAAAGTCAAAAAAAGATAAATGTGCTACGAGAACATTCCTACATGCCTCTTACCACATTGCATCTCATCAAAATAACATGTCCAATTATAAATTGGAGAAATTCAGCAACACCTGCTCACCAGCCTTTCCTGATTTCTCCGGATGAAATTGAACACCGAAGAAATTATCTTTTTGAATGGCCGCCGAAAAAGCGATACCATAATTACAAAGTGCACTCGTGTACTCTTGATTTTCCTCAATAAAATAGGAGTGTACGAAATAAAAGTAACTATTATTAGGAATATCCTGAAAAAGAGGACATTTATTTTTTGGAGAAATACTATTCCAGCCCATATGCGGAACCTTCTCACCAATAAAGCGGTCAAAATGTAACGTCTTTAGTGGAACGATATCCAACAAATTGGCATCCCCTTCTTCGGAATGCGTCGTTAACAGTTGCATCCCGACACAAATTCCCAAAACAGGTTTTCCTAATGTAATGATTTTCTCGACCAAGCCCGATTCTGTCAATTTATCCATAGCTGCACCTGCATGGCCAACGCCTGGAATAATGATCTTTTCATACCGATCGAAGTCTTCTTCTTGGTTAATCATACCGTATGAAATACCAACACGATCTAAAGCTGCCGTAAGAGAAAAAATATTTCCGGCACCATAGTTTACAATTCCTATCATATCGAAGCTGTGTTAAATAAGGAGTAACAATTAGTAACCATTATAAAACTCCCTTCGTACTAGGCAACTGCATATTTTCAGCGTCTCGGCGCACCGCTTTCTTTATTGATTTTGCAAATGCTTTGAAAATCGCCTCAATCTTATGGTGCTCATTCTCGCCATCTGCTTTTATATTAATATTAGATTTAGAAGCATCCGAAAAGGACTTAAAGAAATGGAAAAACATTTCAGTAGGCATATCCCCAATTTTTTCGCGTTTGAATTGCGCATCCCAGACGATCCAATTCCGACCACCAAAATCGATAGCAACCTGTGCTAAACAATCATCCATTGGTAAGGTGTACGCATACCGTTCAATACCACGCTTATCTCCGAGAACCTGTAAGAAAACCTCGCCCAACGCAATACCCGTATCTTCGATCGTATGATGTTCGTCGATATGAAGATCTCCTTTTGCACGTACAGTTAAATCTATAGCGCCATGTCGAGCAATCTGATCCAGCATATGATCAAAAAAAGGCAATCCTGTATCAATGTCGCCCTTACCCGATCCATCCAGATTCAAATGAATATAGATATCGGTCTCATTAGTTTTCCGCCTATGTTCACCCGTGCGCGTGCCTAGTTTTAAAAACTCGTAAATAGACTTCCAATCCGTCGTTTCCAACGCCACAGATTCGGTTTGATACACCAGGTTTTCCGCCAGTCCCAAACTATCGTCATTTCTTAGCCAAATAGCTTTAGCACCTAGATTCTCCGCAAGTTTTACATCATTTAACCGATCGCCGATCACAAAAGAATTTGTCAAATCATATTGCTCCACATTAAAATATTCCTGCAACATTCCTGTACCAGGTTTTCGTGTAGGGGCATTTTCATGCGGAAATGTGCTATCAATATGTTCACGCACAAAATGTACGCCTTCTCCAGCGAGAGTGTCTATCACAAAATGATGGACAGGCCAAAAATTGGCTTCAGGATTAGCATCCGTTCCAAGCCCATCTTGATTGGATACAAGAACCAACTCAAAGTCCAGTTCTTTCGCAATGCGTGGCAAATATTGCAACGCACCAGGGTAAAATTTAAGTTTCGCAAAGGAATCGATCTGCTCATCCTCCGGTTCCAAAATAAGGGTACCATCACGATCAATAAATAATACTCTTTTCACGATATCAGGCATAATTTTTTAAATAAAATATAGAATTTACGCGTTATTTGCACTATTCACATCGACGTAGAATGCCTGCACAGCACGCAACAATCGGCTATTCTCAGCAGGAGTTCCCACTGTAAATCGAAGACATCCTTCACAAAGCTCCACCTTCGAACGGTCACGAACAATGATCCCCTGCTCCACCAAATACGTATATAGTGCCCTTGGCTCTTCCAACTTAACCAGAATAAAGTTAGCATCGGATGGTGTAACATAGTCGACCTCCGCGATCAATGAGAGGTCCTGCGTTAATTTATCCCGCTCGACCACGATGCTCTTGATCCACTCGTTCACTTGTTCCACACCTTGTAGCGCTTCCAACACAATCTCTTGTGTCGCTTGATTGATATTATAGGGTGGTTTAATCTTATTAAATACAGCGATAATATCCGGGCTTGCAAAAGCCATCCCCAATCTTAAAGCAGCTAATCCCCAAGCCTTCGATAAGGTCTGCAGAACAACCAAATTCGGAAATTCAGCCAAGTCCTTCGTAAAAGAGGCCTGTTTAGAAAAATTAATATAAGCTTCGTCGATAACAACGATTCCGTCAAAATTCACTAAAATCGTTTCTATATCCTGCCTTCTAATACTATTACCTGTTGGATTATTGGGTGAACAGATAAAAATAAGCTTGGTATGTGCATCAATAGCAGCGGCGATACCATCTAGATCTAATTGATAATCGCGCGTTAAGTTGACTTTTTTATAACCAACATTATTAATATTTGCAGACACCTCGTACATGCCATAGGTTGGGGGCACCAGAATAACGTTGTCTTTTCCTGGTTCACAAAAGGCGCGAAAAAGAATATCAATTGCTTCGTCGCTTCCATTGCCTAAAAAGATGTGGCTACTTGGAACACCTTTTATCTGAAAAAGCTTGTCCTTCAACTGATGCTGCAAAGGATCAGGATAACGGTTATAGTTCCTTGAATACGGCGATCCAAAGGCATTTTCATTCGCATCTAACAAAATAGACGCCTCTCCTTTAAATTCATCTCTCGCGGATGAATAAGGTACCAAATTTTTAATATTATCCCTCAGCAGAGCGTTTAGGCTAAAAGACTCTTTCATAACTTTTTTATTGTAACTATATGTCTTCAACGGACAACAAAAACTTTTTATGATGCCTAAGGAATCACGAAAGTTTTTATTGAGCGTGTAAACTTAGATAATTTGCTTTTTTTTTGCAAAATAATTGCACCTCAGCGCAAACAAATTATAACAAGCCGTATCAACTGCCTATTTATACTTCAAACCATTTCCCTTCTTCCGACAGCTCCGTATTTGCAAAAACAGATCTCGATTCCACTAAAAGAGGCTGCAGATCTTTATAACGTGCCGAGTAATGCCCCAACAGTAATTTCTTAACGGATACAGCATTGGCAACCTCAGCAGCCTCAAAACTTGTCGTGTGAAATGTTTCTTTCGCACGATCAACCATATCGTGTAAAAATGTAGCTTCGTGATACAACAGATCCACTTCCTTTATCGATTCGAAATAATCAGAGCTGTATATCGTATCCGAACAATAGGCATAACTCCTAGACTTCGGTGCAGGGAAAGTGAGATCCTTTGCATAATATACCGTGCCATCGGCAGCCACATAGTCCACTCCTTTTTTCAGCAGTTTAAGGTAAGGCGTAGGAATTCCTAAGCGCTCCACTTCATCAGCTTTCAATGTTGCCGATCGCTTACCTTCATCAAATCGAAATCCTGTACAGGCGATACGATGACGCAATGGAAAGCTCGTCACTTTCAACGTCGGGCTATCTAAAATAATCTCCGCACGTTGGTCGTTTGTCGAATGGAAAATGATCTCAAATCGCAATTGCGTATCGGAATGCTTAAATTGTATCTCTAAAATATCCTTCAAAGGCGCCGGACCATAGAGATGAAGATCAGCCTGTCTTCCCATGAGGTGCTGCGAAGAGATTAGTCCCACTAAACCCAAGTAGTGGTCACCGTGCAAATGGCTGATAAAAATATGGTTTATCCTATTACTGCGAACGCCGTAACGGAATAGCTGCATTTGTGTGCCTTCTCCGCAATCGATGAGGAAAAGCTGTTCATTGAAATTCAATACTTGGGAAGTCGGATGACGACCATACATAGGCGTAGCCGAACTATTGCCCAAAATCAGAACTTCAAATTTACTCATGACGATTCTCCTCTAAGATCCAATCTAATCTCATGACCGAATATCATATCTTCTGCATCTGACAGCGTTGGCGTAATTTTGAAGTACCCTTCCAAATTTGTTATTTTCAAAAGATCACGTAACTTTTGATTTAACCCCGTTAGAATAAACAATCCTCCAGAGGCCTTACATAACCGCCTTGCCAACAAGCCCATCCTTATCCCATCTTCATTCGCGTCTTCCACATGACAAAGATTTAACACGATATTACGCTGCCCTCCCGTATTCCGCAACATAAACTCTCCTTTCAACTTTACAGCAGCTTCGCCATTCAAAAAGTTGGTCAGTGGCTCAATAACCACATACCGCTCATGTTTGTCAATTGTAAATTTCATATGTAAATAATTATTTATCAGTGTTAGATTTCATTGGAATAAATGAGCTCGTTTCACTCGGTTTGACTTTTAAAGGCCATATGGAATGTCCGGGTTATTTTCATTCGTATTTGTGTGAAGCACTCGTAAACATTTCATAAGTACTTGGTTTTAAATTACGATGATTGCTTATTATTTCGTAACATACGTATCTAAAACGACGTTGATATCTGACGTTCTAGATACGTATATTGTCGTTATCTAATTTATGCGATCTTCTTCAATGCCTCTCGGACATTCTCTTCCACCCTGCGGATTACCTCTCCTGCCTCGGGATACACAAAACCTTCTCCCGTAATATGCTCATAAAGCTCAATATAGCGTTCCGATATAGACTGAACGATTTCATCGGTCATTTCTGGTACATGCTGACCATCTTTGCCTTGAAAACCGTTATCGATCAACCATTGACGGACGAACTCTTTGGACAACTGCCGTTGAGACTCCCCTTTCGCTTGCCTTTCCGCATATCCCTCTGCATAAAAATAACGTGAAGAATCCGGCGTGTGGATTTCGTCCATCAAGTAGATCTGTCCATCTTTCTTTCCAAACTCGTATTTCGTATCCACCAGAATAAGCCCACGTTCTTTAGCGATCTCCACACCACGCTGATATAACGCCAATGTATACTTTTCCAATTGTATGTAGTCATCCTCTGCTACAATACCTTGGCGTATAATTTCATCACGTGAAATATCCTCGTCGTGACCAAAAGCGGCCTTTGTGGTCGGTGTGATAATCGGAGAAGGAAGTTTATCGTTCTCTTTTAAGCCTTCCGGCAATTGGACACCACACAACGTTCTTCCCCCTTCTCTATAGGTACGCCAAGCATGCCCTGCAAGATATCCACGAATAACCATCTCCACCTTAAAAGGCTCACATTTTTTACCAATGGTAACACTTGGATCAGGCACACTGATCACCCAGTTGGGCAGGATATCCTGTGTAGCACGCAGAAATTTCGCAGCGATCTGATTCAGAACCTGCCCCTTAAAAGGTATAGCTCTCGGTAGTACCACATCGAATGCAGAAATACGATCCGACGCCACCATAACCAAATACTCGTCCGCAACGGTATATACATCCCTCACTTTACCTTTGTAGAAGGCCGTCTGTCCCTCAAAATTAAAATTTGTTTCTTTTATTGCATTCATATTATTTCTGTGCGTCAGCACCACTTCTATTTAAATATCTCCATAAGCTTCTAAGATCCGTCGCACCAATTTGTGGCGTACAACATCCGCTCCACTTAAATGTATAATTTCGATTCCCTCGATAGTATCCAACAATTTTACGGCTGTCGCCAATCCTGATTGCGTTTTCTTGGGCAAATCAATCTGTGTTAAATCCCCGGTAACAATAAACTTAGCCGTCGGCCCCATACGGGTCAGAAACATCTTCAATTGCATGTCCGTTGCATTTTGGGCTTCATCCAATATAACGAAACAATTATCCAACGTACGTCCACGCATAAAAGCCAAGGGTGCGACCTCGATCACCCGACGCTCCAAGTAATCTTTCAACTTGTCCGATGGAATCATATCATCGAGGGCATCATAAAGTGGACGAAGATAAGGATCTACCTTCTCTTTAAGGTCTCCCGGCAAGAAACCTAAATTCTCACCAGCCTCTACCGCAGGACGTGTCAGAATAATCCGTTTTATTTCTTTATTACGTAATGCCCTGACCGCCAACGCGACGGCGGTATACGTTTTCCCCGTTCCGGCCGGACCAATAGCAAATAGGATATCATTTTTTACAATGCTATCCACCATACGTCGCTGATTTACCGTACGCGCCCGAACGATAATACCGTTAGGACCATAAACGATAGGCTCTCCTTTAAAAGCTGCGCCATCCGCTGGTTCTTTTCGCTCAATTTTGGTTCCTTGTACACCCACCAGATCCTCGAGTGCATTGGTATTCAAGGACTGAAACTGATCGATGTGCTGAAGAATGCGCTGAAAAACCTGCTCGAAACGTTGCTGCTCCAACTCTTCGCCCAGCACTTTCAATTCATTTCCCCGCGCGACCAAACGAAGCTTCGGAAAACCTCTTTTTATAAGTTCAAAATTTTCATTTTGAGCGCCCCACAATGTCACCAAGTTGACATCGTCCAACATGATAAGTACTTCGTTCAAATTTAATGCGTTTTAAATTCCTGTAATAAACTTAGCTAATTTGTCCCTTTTTCGCAAAATAGATCTCCACCAAGCCCCGCATCATTCACATCATGAATACGCATTGTTGTGGCGACTTTTTATAGAGGAAATATAACTGTTTTTTTACAGAAATTCTACACCTCTTGATCCAACTTTTTATAAACTATTGGCTTGAAACCATTTAATACTTCAAAAATACAAACTATAATTAGTTATTTAGTCAACTGCCGCAAAAAATGGACATTTTCCCCAAACGAAGGTCGTTATTGCACTTTCTTTTATTACTTTTGTAGTCCCTTTTTCGGCAGAAAGGAATTCACCACTATTTAAGTCAACTTTTTAGTATCTTTAGAAGGTACACTATGGGAGTAATAACGCTAACAACAGATTTGGGACATCGCGACTTTTACCAAGCCGCACTAAAAGGCAGTATCATCTCACAGTTGCCTGATGTGCGTTTGGTGGATATCACACATGAAATCCCCTCATTTGACATACAGCGCGCAGCTGTAGTGCTTCGCAATGCCTTCCATTATTTCCCAAAAGGAACGGTACATCTTATAGGAATCGACACGGTTTTTCAAGAAGGCTCGCACTATGCGATGATGAAATTTGATGATCATTTTTTTGTGGGGGCTGACAACGGTATTTTTAGCATCATTCTGGGTGACCGCATTCCACAGGAACTCTTCGAAATAGACATCATGCAAGATCTTCGGTACCTGCACTTCCCCCTTGCCGACATTCTTACCAAAGCGGCCTGCCACATCGCAAAAGGAGGCAAATTGGCCGCAATAGGGCAGCCCATGGAACGACCATTGAAGAAGGTTATCATCCAACCTTTAGTCGATATCAACAGTATAAAAGGGCATGTTTCCTACATCGATTCCTTCGGCAATGTAATCAGTAATATCAGCAAAGAGCTCTTTAACGAAACGCAACGTGGCCGTAGCTTCAAATTGCACTTCAAACGTAATGAGACCATTACACGGCTAAGCTGGCATTACAACGAGGTGCCTGAAGGTGAAAAACTCTGCCTTTTCGGCATCAGTAACTTCCTCGAGATAGCAATCAATAAAGGGCATGCAAGTCGTTTACTGGGCCTTCATCAAGATGAGATCATCATGATTGAATTCTTAGAAAGATAGACAAGGTTTAATCCTTTTAGAAATTAACAAGTCCAACCGCTTTCGGAAATATTATTCGACAGCACACATGAAAAAATTTTTCTACCTTTTCACCTTCCTGTTAAGCTTCACTACCGCGACATATGCTTACGCGCAGGAAACGAACGATTCGCTCAACTTCGAAGAACAACGTGCACGTGTAAACCAACTTCTGCAACAGCGAAGCCAACGATTCGGCGAATTTGATGTAAGTTTGCAGCAGAAAACAGGCATTTTCGGCATCTTCAAAACGAAGGCCGACATGCAGAAATCGATCGATATCTTAAAGCAAATTGTCCTGACAGACAACAATATATTCCTCGAAACCAAGCGATTATTAGAAATCAAAGATTACGAGAGTCATCGCCATCAAGCACTCGCCCTGGAATACGACAAACAGGTCTCCGCTTACATGAAAACCATCACCAAATTACAGGATGAGAACGAGCGCCTTCGAAATCAAATCGGACAACTTGACGAACAGGAACATGACAGCAATATCTACGTTTACCTATTAATCATCGGTATATTGGCCTTGCTTTTCGTTATTTATAGGCTTTACAAACAAAATCAGACTCGAAAATTTGACGAAACACTGATAAGCCCACATAAATAATACTGTATTTTTGCTTGCAAAATTGAAAGTAAAAGGATGGCCAGAGCGCGATTGAACAGTGGTAATACACAATCAGAAGATTTACCCAAGCCCAAGATAAGCAAAGAGTTACTCAAGAGAGCCTTGAAGATATTTTCCTACTTACGTCCTTACAGAGGTAAGTTCATTTTAGGCATGCTTTTTTTAACACTGTCGAGCTTAACGATGCTCACGTTCCCGGCCTTACTTGGCTCCATGATTGATGCTGCTCAAGGCCGACAGACTTACCCTTGGTTGCCTGCCGATGTATTATATATAGGCGGTATATCCATGGCGATACTGCTCTTCCAATCGATCGTCTCCTTCGGTCGCATTCGCCTTTTCGTCGAAATTGCAGAAAAAGCCCTTTCAAGCATACGCAAAGACACCTATCATAAACTGATCACATTGCCCGTTGAATTTTTTGCCAATCGAAGGGTTGGTGAATTAAACAGCAGGCTATCGGCTGATTTGGCGCAAATACAGGATACACTAACCACCACGTTAGCTGAAATGTTGCGTCAGACAATCAGCTTAGCTTTTGGGGTTTGTTTACTTGTTTTTGTTTGTCCAAAACTGGCCTTGATGAATTTATCGATATTACCCATCATTGTAGTGGCTGCAATGATATTCGGGCGATTTATCCGTAACCTATCTCGACAGGCACAGGACCAATTAGCCGATTCCAACAGCATCGTACAGGAGACCCTCCTTGGCATTAGCAATGTAAAAGCCTTTGTCAACGAATATTATGAAGCTAAGCGTTATTCGAATAAGCTAGATGCTGTCGTATCTCTCGCCGTGAAAGGTGCAACGTACCGAGGAATGTTTGCGTCGTTTATCATATTTTGCATTTTTGGAGCCGTAATTTCTGTGATCTGGTACGGTGCTTCGCTGGTTTCCACAGGAGAAATATCAGTAGGTGATCTCACAACTTACATCCTATATTCCATGTTTGTTGCAGGGTCAATGGGTAGCTTTCCAGAGCTCTATGCCAATATCCAACGTACAATAGGCGCAAGCGAGCGTGTACTTGAAATACTTGATGAAGAGCAAGAAGCTATTATCATCTCCGAAAACAATAAAGAAATTGAACAACCTATCTTAGGTTCGCTAACATTTAATCATGTTGGATTTAGCTACCCTTCCCGACCAGACCTTCCTATACTTAAAGACATTTCTTTTCACGTGGAAGCTGGAAAAAAACTCGCACTGGTAGGGCCTAGCGGTACCGGAAAATCAACTATCGCTGCACTCATCTTACAATTTTACAAGCCTAGCGATGGATCTCTCTTGTATGATGGCAAAGAAAGCAGTCAGTTTTCCCTAACCGACATCCGCAATCAAGTGGCTATCGTTCCGCAAGATGTTCTTTTATTTGGGGGCACTATCCGAGAAAACATAGGCTATGGTAAATTGGATGCCGATGCCGAAGATATTGTCAAAGCGGCCAAAAGAGCAAATGCACACGACTTCATCATGGCTTTCCCACAAGGTTACGATACCGTCGTTGGCGAACGGGGCATCAAGCTATCGGGCGGACAGCGTCAACGTATTGCTATCGCAAGAGCATTACTGAAAGACCCAGCAATTCTCATACTCGATGAAGCGACCTCCTCATTAGATTCGGAGTCAGAACGTTTAGTACAACTTGCCTTAAAAGAGCTAATGCGCGACCGCACATCTGTTATTATTGCGCACCGGTTAAGTACGGTTAAAAACGCCGATCAGATTGTTGTTGTTGAAAATGGAAAGGTGTCTGACATGGGGAATCACGTGGAACTCATGTCTAAAGGCAGCGGCCTTTACCATCATCTTTATTCCTTACAATCGGCGCAAAAAGCAGAAAACTAGCACCGTTAAAGTTTTGTTAAAAGCAATTTTTGTAAAACCTTTTTTAGAATACCTTGTTAATTTTATATATAATAGATTAGAAAATATTAATAAGAATAATCATGGAAAATAAAAAAGGATTAATTGCATTTGCACTTTTAGGATTGGCGGCCGGTACAGCTGCATACTATCTTTTGGGAACTGAGGATGGAAAAAAACAATTGGAACGGGCGAATGAAGGAATAAAAAGTTTAACGAAATCGTTAAAGGAAAAATCGAAAAAAGAAGCTAAACGCGCTGGGAAACTCGCAAAATCAGCAAAAGAAGATTTAGAAAACTTTAAGGGTAAAGCGAAAGAAGCAAGCAAACACGCTTTCGATGTTGCAAACGAGAAAGCACACGAGTGGGCAACAAAAGCAACGGATGCGATAAGCAAAGCAAACAGCAAAGCAGATGCTTTAGTGGAAGAAGCTAAATCAGAAATCAACAAAGCATAAAGTCGATTTACTGGAATATAGGCGCTTTTCGATATGAAGTATTTGTATCTTTGCCTCGAAGATGAATTTATTCCAACAAGTAAAAACCTTAGTCTATAAAGATATCGTGCTCGAATGGCGTTCAAAGTATGCCATAAACGGTATTTTACTATATGTTGTATCTACGGTATTTGTATGCTATCAAGCCTTCAAATCTGTAGATACAGCTGTTTGGAACGCCCTCTTCTGGATCATTCTTTTATTTGCAAGCATTAATGCGATCAGTAGGAGTTTTATCCAAGAGAGCCAATACCGACAACTTTATTACTACACCATTGCCGGTCCAAAAGCCATCATTTTATCTAAAATAATATACAATACCTTTGTGATGCTCCTGTTATCGGCAATTGCTTATAGCACGTACTCGCTCACCTTCAAAAACATTGTCGGCGATCCGTTCCTCTACATCGTTGCTGTTTTATTAGGTAGTGTCAGTTTCGCTTCTGTATTTACGATGGTTTCCGGCATCAGTTCCAAAACGGGTAATAACAGCACTTTGATGGCTATACTCAGCTTCCCCGTTATCATCCCCCTACTTATCGTCCTGATAAAACTCTCTCAAAATGCATTAAATGGCCTTGACCGGGCAATTAGCACAGGAGAGATATTCGTACTTTTGGCAATTAATGTAATTACGATTACAATTTCTTTGTTGTTATTTCCTTACCTTTGGCGTGATTAATTCTTCAATCTTTCGGACATGAGAAAATCTTGGTGGAAAATTTTAGGGCTAGTGATGGTGGGCATTGCTATTGTGGCAGGTTTACTTGGTCCCGTTCCTGTTTTACCAATACTACACGAGACAATACGCAACGTTTATTTCCACGTACCCATGTGGTTTACGATGCTGACACTGTATCTAATTTCTGTGATTTACAGTATTAAATACCTAAACTCTGGAAAAACGGAACACGACTTGTTGGCGGTAGAAGCCGCAAATACAGGAATCATATTTTGTTCTATGGGACTGCTAACAGGCATGCTTTGGGCAAATATCACTTGGGGCGACCCTTGGCCTAACGACCCTAAACTCAATGGATCAGCGATTGCGACATTAATGTACCTGGCTTATTTGGTGCTTCGCAATGCGTTGGAAGAGGAACAGAAACGAGCTAAAATATCAGCTATTTACAACATCTTTGCCTTTCCTGTTATGGTGGTTTTACTCTATATATTACCGAAACTTACTGACTCCCTACATCCAGGAAGTGGAGGAAATGGCACCTTTAGTGATTTAGATATGAACAGCCAGATGAGACCGGTGTTTTACACGAGTGTCATCGGATGGATACTCATTGGCGTGTGGGTATGCACCTTGCGTTATCGCGTACGTTTACTCGAAAACAAAAGAAATCAAATCGATTAACCCTTTTTACACATTAAAAGAAAATGAAATGTCCATGATTGCAAACCGAATGTAATGAGCTCATTGATTCCATTAGAATTAAACACGTTCAATAAACACCAATACGAACGAAGTGAGCTCTCCAAAGGAAATCTAGACATTCCATATGGCCATTAAAAAACAAATAATATTCATATGAAAAAGTTAACTATAGCTTCTTTTTTGATCCTCCTATCCTATACCCAACTGTTTGCTCAAAATGATGTAGATATGGCAACTGGCCTACGCAGTTCTGGCAAAATTTACGTAGTCGTATTGGTTCTTCTTACCATTTTTGCTGTATTAGGATTATTCTTGTTTATATTAGATAGAAGAATCAAGAAACTAGAAAAATAAACCTGCCTACTTTAAAATCTAAACTAGAAGCATGATAATAGCTCAACATCGAAAATTCACACCCATTAATATTGTGTCCGTTTCGATTATGGGTTTGGGACTATGCCTAGGGATATTTCTTCATCTTCCGGAAAAGATTACGCCCATTCTTTTTGAGCCCGCTATTCACAACCTTATCGGATTCGAAATTGGACGAAATCTGCAATCGGCACAAAACGTGTTTGTAACACTCCTGCTTACTTTATTGCAGGCTTTTTTCCTAAACAGGATTATTAATCATTTCAATTTTCTCGGTAAACCAAATTTTCTGACTGCGTTGATGTATATGACACTGGTCAGTATGTTTACCCCTTTCCTTGTACTCTCTCCTCCACTGATCTGTAATTTTATTGCCATTTGGATGCTCGGGAAGCTGTTTAGCATTTATAAGCAACACGATGTCAAAAGTTTAATGTTCGACCTAGGAATGATTGTTGCCATAGGTAGTTTGATTTACTTCCCTTTTATGATCATGATGTTTCTTCTATGGATAAGCCTCATTATCTTTCGTCCTTTCAATTGGCGGGAATGGATTACTCCTTTACTGGGCTTTTCAACGATCTACTTTTTACTCGGTGTTATTTATTATTGGACAGGGCGAATAGGCGAATTTTATGAAATATTTGAACCGCTCGGATATGCGTTCCCAACGGGACTATCGTTAAATATTTATGATTATCTCGTGGTCGTCCCTATTCTTATTGCTTTGCTCTTTTTTCTTTTTGTTTTAAAAGATTACTTTTTCAAAAGTGTCGTACATGTACGAAAAGCATTTCAGTTGCTTTTTTTCATGGTGCTCTTGACCTTAGGCTCCTTTTACCTCAATGACCACATCACCATCAACCATTTCCTTCTTTGTGCACCACCTATAGCGATATACCTTGCCTTCTATTTTACCAATTCCAAATCAAAATGGGTCTACGAATCCCTATATTTCGTTATTATCGCAACGATTGTCTATTTCCAATTTTTCTAAGCTTACAACATCGCAGCTTTCGGCAAGAACAATTGGTGAATCAGAAATTAACGCTAATAAGCTTAGCCCTAATCGATTAACCTTTTTTAACAAATAGAACTAACGGAATAATTAAAAATTAAATAGTTTTGTAACGAAATTTGACAAAGCAAACATTTTAGCATTTCTTTAAATAATAAGGCCCAGCCATTAAAAAGCCTAAGAAAATAAAGACAAGACGCTGGATTTGCTAAAATGCAATACGTATAAATATGTACACAGATTCAATAAGAAATTTTACCAAAATAGCGCTTAAAGTGTTGCTGGGGTTAACATTATTGGGAATTCAACCAAGTTATGCCCAAAAATCTACATCAAACTCTCCTTATTCTCAATTTGGGCTTGGGCAAATGCGTGAAGATTTATTTCCGCAGACGCGTGCTATGGGCGGAATTTCCACTGCCGTAAGATACCTGAATGGTATTCCAACGTTAAACATTGCGAATCCTGCTTCCTACTCTGCATTGAACAGAACGGTCTTTGATGCAGGTTTATATGGTAACTTTACACAGCTATCAAAAAATAACGCATCTGATCAAACGGCAGATTATGCTTTTAGTCACATTACAATAGGTATCCCCCTCAGTAAATATGGCGGCTTTGCTTTTGGTTTACTTCCCTATTCAGATATTGGTTATTCTGCTGCAACCAGCGAATCCATAGACACACTAAGTTACAAAAAGAGCCTTTCTGGAGAAGGTGGTGTTAATAAAGCTTTTGTTGGTTACGGATTTTCGCCTTTAAAGGGCTTAAGTGTGGGGGCCAATGTAGGATTTCTTTTTGGAAACCTCTACGACATCACACGTGTGGAATTCCCAACCAGCCTTGGCGCATACTATACGCAGTTAAAAGAGACAAGAAACATCCGTGGTGCCACTCTTGATTATGGGATACAGTATAGTAAAGCACTGGGTAAAAAGTATAATTTAACTGTTGGATATACCGGTTCATTAAATAATAAAATCACAGCCAAAACCGGACGTCTTATTACAATCTACGAACCTAGCTCGGATGAGGATTATGAAGCTCCCGCGCTCGATACAACGACAAATGATCCTGAAGGAACAAGAAAAATTAACCTTCCGCTAAAACACAGTGTAGGTTTCACCCTATCGAAAGGATATAACTGGATGATTGGTGCAGACTTTAAATATGCGGATTGGTCTTCTTTCCAAGTACGACAAGGGGAAAGTAAAATGGGCGAAAGCTATAGTTTTGCAGTCGGCGGCCAAATCAAACCAGATCCAACGTCTGTACGCTATTGGAATCAAGTAGACTACCGCTTAGGATTCCGATATGCCCAAACACCCGTCCTCTATCGGAATCAGAAAATTAACGATATGGCTGTAACTTTCGGCTTTGGTTTCCCTCTTCCCGAAACTAATTTCGGACGGACATTCTCCCAAATCAATATCTCTGCGGAGCTAGGTCAACAAGGGACTTTAAAAAACAATTTAGTCCGCGAACGGTACATTAATATCAATTTAGGCTTTACCATCAACGATTCTTGGTTTATCCGGAGGAGTTTAGACTAATCACAAATGTCTTTAACTTCCAAAAATAGAATAAAAAGCTTGCTCTCAACAATCAATATTGTGTTGGGAGCAAGCCTTTTTATTGCTTGTGAAAATGATTTAAAAGACGTAGAGAAAATTGCGAACATTCAGCAAGAAGAAAACGTTAATATCTCGAAGGGTGTAACATTCACCTATAGCGACTCAGCGAAAGTGAAAGCCGAACTGACGAGCCCCGAAATGCGAGAATACCCGGACAGCGTAGGTATCATTGAATTTAAAAAAGGTGTCCTTATCCGCTTTTTCGACGATAAAGGAGCCGAATCTCAACGGGTTAAATCCGATTATGCCCGTCAAAAAAACAAAGAACAACTTACAGAATTCCGTAAGAATGTCGTCATTAACATGGCGAACGGTTCTATTATAAAAACCGAGGAGCTTTTTTACGATGAGAAAAAAAAGATCTATTATAATACCCTTCCTATCGTATTTGACTTAAAAGATGGACGCGGAAGTTTTCAAGCCACATCTTTCCACTCCGATACGGAATTTAAAAAAATAGATGGCCAAAATATGACCGGATACTACATACCACAGGGAGAACAACAACTACCTTCCTTTGGTCGATAAAAGTTTGCATAACATTTTTTATCAAATTTAGTTTCCCTCCTTTGTTATTTTTTATTTTTTTTTTCATAAAAGTTGTATCTTGCGCCTTGTTTTTAATGAAGGTCAATTAAATAACTAAAACAAGCATTTACAAATAAATACAGTATATAGACTATGGGATTAATGAGCTATTTGCGGAACCGAGCTGGATTGGTAGTAACCATCATCGGTTTAGCAATTGTTGCGTTTTTATTGGGAGACATCATCAATTATGGAACTCCTTTCTGGATGAAAAGCCAAAATCAAGTCGGTAGTGTAAACGGAGAAAGCATCGATTATCAGATGTTTAATGCTCAGGTTGAACAAACTACGGCTATGTATCAACAACAAATGGGAGGAGCAGCATCCCCTCAAATTCGCAACTATGCTGTACAGCAAGTCTGGAATCAGTTTGTATCGCAAGAACTTTTGAAACAAGAAATTGAGCGCATCGGACTATCGGTTGGTAAAGAAGAGTTGAATAGCTTGGTAACAGGCGCAAACCCATCGCCTCAAATTGTACAGGCATTCACCAATCCGCAGACTGGAACTTTCGACAAGAACCAACTGAACATGTTTATCTCACAAGTCAATACCCAAGGTACTGCTGAGATGGTTCAACAATGGGAAATGCTTTTGGAAAACATTCGCAATGAGCGTTTAAACCAAAAATATTCTAATTTATTAAGCAACAGTGTATATGTTACCTCACTTGAGGCACAAGAAGAATACAACCAACGTAACAAATTGGCAAACTTCAAATACCTTATGCTTGATTATTCTTCTGTTAAAGACAGTGAGATTAAACTATCGGATAGCGATTACAGCACGTATTATGATGCTCACAAAAATGGATTCAAAAATCCTGAAGAGACAAGAACATTAGAATACGTATTGTTCAATGCACAGCCTACTGCAAATGATACAGCGGCTACAAAGTCAAATATTGAACAATTGAAAGCAGAGCTTGCTACTTCCAAAACAGACTCTCTTTTTGCAGCAGTTAACTCAGACACCAAACATCCATTCACTTACATTCGTAAGGGACAAGTAAGCCCTGCGTTGGATTCTGTTCTTTTCAATGTCCCTGTGGGTACAACGGTTGGACCATTTTTGTCCAATGGCGTATTTGAGATAGCAAAAGTTGTGGAGTCTAAATTCAGCCCAGACTCTGTTAAAGCATCTCATATCCTTTTAAATGCAACAGCAGAAGGCGGTTTAGATAAAGCTAAATTAAAAGCAGACTCGATCAAAGGTCTTATCCAAAAAGGAGAAAGCTTCGCTGCTTTAGCAGTACAATTCAGCCAAGATCAAGGTAGCAAGGTAAACGGTGGCGAATTAGGAACATTCCCTCGCGGTCAGATGGTTCCGGAATTTGATGAAGCGGTATTCTCCGGAAAACCTGGTGATGTAGTTGTCGTCAACAGCCGTTTCGGTACACATATTATAAAAATCGAAAAACAAGTAGGTAATTCGAAAATTGTTAAGGCAGCAATTGTTGACAAAACAATCAATAGTGGAAAAGCAACGACTGATGCGGCTTACGCAAAAGCAAACAATTTCTTTGGCGATCTAAACAGCAACAACTTTGCAGAAGTTGCGAGTAAGCAAAGTGTAAAAGTAGAAAAGATAGATCGTGCTGTTGCTATGGATAATAACTTCAATGGCGTAGAGGTTCCTAGGGACCTTATGCGTTGGGCATTTGAAGCGAAAAAAGGCGAGAACACCGAGAAAGTATTCGAAACGGAGCAAAACTTTATTGTAGCTCGTGTTGTGAATATACAACCTAAAGGAATCCTTTCTTTAGATGCTGTGAAACCTGCTATTGAGGCTCAGGTAAAAAATGAAGTAAAAGCTAAAATGCTTGTAGAGAAATTAAACAATGCCTTAAGCGGAGCTTCATCTATTGATCAAGTAGCACAGAAACTAGGAAAAACAGCAGTTGCTGTAGAGAATATTGTTTTGGCAAATCCTGTCCTTCCGGGCGTAGCACTAGAGCCTGCCGTAGTAGGTACTGCATTTGGTCTACAACCAAACAAAGTATCAAAATCTGTAAAAGGTACACAAGGGGTATATGCTGTACAAGTAAACGGTTTTGTTAACCCGGCTGAACTTGTAGCAAGCGACCTTGCCAATCAAAAGAAACAACAACAAGCATCCAAAGTACAACGTGCTTGGTCATCTGTTTATCAAGCCCTTCAAAATAAAGCGGATATAGATGACAATCGCATTAGATTCTATTAAGATATAATCCTTAACTTTATAGCCGGGTAACTGTAGTTACCCGGCTTTTTTTATTTTTACGATCCTATGGAAATTCAAGAAAATATTGTCAATAAAGTTGCGCAAAGCGGATTGGTTACGGTAGACCTTGCACAGCATGCACCGAAGAAAGATATCGTAATTTATGATGTAAAAGACAATCTCTTCCACGGACTTATTTTGAAAGAAAAAGATTTCCGTGAGTTTCTTAAAGCACATGATTGGACACAATACACGGATAAACATATCGGTATAATTTGTTCTACCGATGCTATTGTTCCTACCTGGGCCTATATGTTATTAGCAAATAAATTGGAACCTTATGCATTATCTGTACATTTTGGGGATAGAGATACAGTATTAACGAATTTATTTGCACAAGCAATCGATACTATAGACTTCTCGACCTACCAAGATCAACGTATCGTCGTAAAAGGCTGTGGCGATATATTTATTCCCGAATCGGCCTTTGTAAAGTTTACAGTTGCACTTAGTAAAGTTGCAAAAAGTATTATGTATGGAGAACCCTGCTCTACGGTTCCTGTATTTAAACGTAAAAGTTAAACTATTGGCGCCCAATCCTGTCAGTTATTATATGAGAAATTTATACGTTGTAATCGCCTTTTTCTTAGGAAGCATAAGCTTCGCCTTGGGGCAAAATCTTGCCTATTTACCAGAGCCGACCTATAAGGAAGGAGAAAAACTTACCTACAAGTTGCGCTATGGTGTTATCTCTGCCGCAACAGGTACGCTGAAGGTAGAAAAATCCAAACTTCGCTTCAGCAATCCTAACGCCTTTCACTTGTCGGCATTTGGACAGACATCAGGTGCCTTTTCGGTATTCTATACCGTAAAAAACCAGTACGATTCTTACATTGATGGAGATACCTATTTGCCCTATCTCTATACCGAGGATATACACGAAGGAAGCTATACCCGAAGGGAATATGCCACTTTTGATCATATAAACAAAAAGGTTTCGGGTAGAAAAGGAACCTTCAAAAGTAAAACCGGTCAATTTTTCGACTTACTATCCGCCTATTATTTCTCGAGAAATCTCGACCTATCTTCTGTAAAAAAAGGTGAAACATTCAAAATCACCTACTTTTTGAATGACGAAGTAGCGCAACTTGGCGTAAAGTATATCGGTATAGAGAAGATCAAGACTTCATTGGGAACTTTGGAATGTCTGAAATTTAGCCCTGAAATATCGCCCGGTCGTATTTTCAAAAAAGATAGTCAATTATTCCTATGGGTGACGAACGATGGAAACCGTATCCCAGTCAAGGCTCAAGTAGAAATTTTAATAGGTTCTGTAACGATGGAACTGACACAAGCAAGTGGCTTGAAACATAAATTAGGAGAACGCGTAAGTTACTCAAAATAGAAGAAGATGATAGAAGTAGGCCAAGTTTTGGTACATGAAGATATTATTAAAAATGACTTCGTTTGCAATTTAACAAAATGCAAGGGTATATGTTGTGTTGAAGGCGATGCCGGCGCTCCTTTGTTGCAAGAGGAAACCGATATCCTTCGCGAAATCTATCCGAAGGTGAAGCCCTATATGACAGCAAAAGGTATTGAGGCTATAGAAGAGCAAGGGACGCACGTTGTGGATATGGATGGTGATCTTACCACCACCTGTGTAGACGGCAACAAAGAATGTGCTTATGTTACCTGGGAGAATGGTATCACCAAATGTGCGATCGAAAAGGCCTACGAACTCGGTGAAGTGGACTGGAAAAAACCGGTTTCCTGTCACCTGTACCCTATACGAACAACCCATTACCCCGCGTTTGAGGTGCTCCATTATGACCGTTGGCACATCTGCCACGATGCCTGCACATTTGGCAAGGACCTGGGCGTTCCCGTCTATAAATTCTTGAAAGATCCGCTCATTCGTGTTTATGGTGAAGAATGGTATAACGAATTGGAATTAGCTGTCGACGCTTTATAATCTATTTCTTATATTTATTGCAGTTTTAACCGCTTTATTGGTAGGGTTAAATAGCCTTTTTTCATGCTAAAATTAAAAGATATACAAACTCCGATAGCGAAAGAACTTGAACTGTTTGAGGGTAGATTTAAAGAATCGATGCGCAGTCCTGTTCCGCTATTAAACCGGATAACACAATACATCATTAAGCAAAAAGGAAAGCAAATGCGTCCCATGTTTGTATTTCTTTCCGCAGGTCTATGTGGCCCTATTAACGATTCGACGTATAGAGGAGCTTCTCTCGTCGAATTATTACATACGGCCTCCCTCGTACACGACGATGTGGTTGATAATGCCAATGAAAGAAGAGGTTTCTTTTCCGTCAACGCATTATGGAAAAATAAAGTAGCTGTGCTTATTGGAGACTTCCTTTTAGCAAAAGGATTGCTACTCTCGGTACGTAATGACGAACATCGCCTTTTAAAAATCGTGTCAGAAGCCGTAGAACAGATGAGCGAAGGCGAGCTGCTTCAAATCGAAAAGGCTAGAAAATTAGACATTGAAGAGCATATCTATTTTGAGATCATCCGCAAAAAGACGGCATCCTTGATTGCATCCTGTTGCGCTTGTGGTGCCGCGTCAACAGGCATCGAAGAGGAACAGATACAGTTGTTACAGACATTTGGGGAAAAAGTCGGAATTGCCTTCCAAATCAAAGATGATCTGTTTGATTTCGGCCTAGATGATGTCGGTAAGCCCGTGGGGAATGACATCAAAGAAAAAAAGATGACCCTCCCACTTATTTACGCTTTAAAAAATACAACAAAGGCCGAAAAACGTCGAATTATTAACCTGGTACGTAACCATAGTGAGAACAAAGAAAAGGTAGCGGAGGTGATCCAGTTCGTCCGTAGTAGTGGAGGAATGGATTATGCGACGGAAAAAATGAAGCAATACCAACAGGAGGCTTTTGACATTTTAAATAATTTTCCAAACAACAAGTACCGACAGGCGTTAGAACAATTAGTTAGATTTACAACAGAAAGAAATAAATAAAGCAGATATGAGTCACGAGTTGTTATTTTTTGGAGGATTCATCCTTTTCATTATCCTGATGCTTGCGATTGATTTAGGACTATTTTCAAAAAGCGATAAGCCTATTTCTCTAAAATCAGCCGCTATCATGAGTGCGATCTGGGTATTATTTGCCTTAGCCTTTGGATTGGTACTTTACATTTGGGGAAATGAATTGCACAATGTGCATGATATCGCCATGCTTAAAGAAGTTATTGCCAAGCATTACCACAACATTACGATCAACGAAGGGGACTTGGCTGCGAGTATTAAAATCTACAATAAAAACCTAACCATTGAATACCTCACAGGCTATGTGGTAGAGTACGCCTTATCGGTTGACAATATTTTTGTGATGGTTTTACTCTTTTCTTCTTTCGGTATTCCAGAGAAATATTATCATAAAGTATTGGTATGGGGAATTATTGGAGCGGTCCTGTTAAGATGTATTTTCATCTTTATCGGTGCAGCACTGATCGCGAAATTTGGTTGGATACTCTATCTTTTTGGCGCGTTTCTAGTTTATACAGGTATAAACATGTATATCAACAGAAACAAAGAGGAAGAAGTAGACCCACAAAACCATCCAGTTGTCAAATTTGCGTCCAAATATTTCAAAGTAACACCAAGGTTGGATAGCGGGAAATTCTTTCATATAGAGAATGGCGTAAAATACATGACGCCACTATTCTTGGTATTGTTAGTGATTGAATTTACAGACCTAATTTTCGCTGTAGATTCTATTCCTGCTATATTTTCCATCACCAAGGATCCTTACATCGTATTCTTTTCTAATATTTTTGCCGTATTAGGTTTACGTTCTATGTTTTTCCTATTGGTGAATATTATTCATAAATTCCATTACCTGAAGGTTGGCTTAGCATTCCTATTGGTATTCATTGGAGCGAAAATGCTACTGCATGGCTGGTTAGAACAAATCGGTTTTCAAACAGTACATTCGTTGATTATCATTATTTCTATATTGGTCATCAGCGTAATAGCCTCGCTGCTATTCCCCAAAAAAGAAGATTTATCACATTAATACAGAAAAGGCTCCTTCGGGAGCCTTTTCTGTGATATCATTTTTACAATGAAATTAAGGCCAGAAGGCTATAAAACTTTAAATTCGTAAAATTTTAACACACAATGAACTGGAACAAATCTATACTTCTGGCTGCGGCCTTGTTTGCGGCTTCCGCACAAGTGAACGCACAGGACAATCTTATTAATGCGTTAAAAAATAACGTCAGTGACAATAGCAAAGAGGGCTTTAAATTCACCGAAATTATCAACTTAGGCAATACCTCGATCAAAAATCAGGGCAGATCCGGCACTTGCTGGTCTTATTCTGGAAATTCATTCTTGGAATCTGAAATGATCAGAATGGGAAAACAGCCCATAGAAATCTCCCAAATATTCACAGCAAGAAATACCTATATCGAGAAAGCCAAAAACTTTGTTCGTCTACATGGCGATCAAGCACAAGGCGATGGAGGACAATTGCACGACGTATTGACCATTTTCAGACAATACGGTGCAGTACCTCGCGAGGCCTACACAGGCCTTCCTGACGGACAGAATTTAAATAACTTCTCCGAAATGGGTCCTTTATTACAAGGTATAACTGAAACTGTAGCAAAACAAGACAAGCCAAGCAAGTATTGGTTAAATGCCTTCAGTGCAGCGATGGACTCCTACCTAGGAAAAGCACCTGAATCTTTCCAATACAAAGGAAAAACGTTTACGCCAAGAACATTCGCTGATGAAGTGATTGGGCTCAATCCGGATGACTACGTAGGAATTACATCGTTCGAAGATCATGCATATTACAAACCCTTCGTCCTTTTGATCCCTGACAACTGGTCGTTCGAACGTTTCCAAAATGTACAGATCAACGATCTGACAGACATCATAGACAATGCACTGCAAAATGGTTATACTGTCGCATGGGCTACCGATGTCTCTGAAAAAAGTTTCAGCTGGAAAAATGGTGTTGCTTATGTTCCTGAAAAATCGTTCGAGACGATGACAAAAGAAGAACAAGAAACCATGTTTAATGGGCCGAAAAATGAACCAAAAATAACAGCTGCACAACGTCAGGAAGCTTTCGACAACTACAGCACAACGGACGATCATGGTATGCATATTGTCGGTCTTGTGAAAGATCAAAATGGGAAAGAATACTATATTGTCAAAAACTCATGGGGTGAATCCAATGATTATAAAGGTTACATGTATGCAACAAAAGAATATGTTCGTTACAAAACCATTTCTATCCTATTGCATAAAAAAGCATTGACCAAAAATATGCAATCAAAATTAGGCGTCTAAAGCTGATTTCAGCAAAACATAAAAAATCCCAAGAAATACACTTGGGATTTTTTATGTTTTTTTGTATTTTAATCGTTATATAAACGAAATTAACATACAACTTATGAAACAATTTCTCTTCACGCTGCTTATGATCCCATTTCTGGCCTTTGCACAGGATAAGGGAATAACATTCGAACACCACAGCACCTGGGATAAAATTAAAGCAAAAGCCAAGGCTGAAAACAAGTATATCTTTGTAGACTGTTTTACCACTTGGTGCGGGCCTTGTAAATACATGTCGTCTACTATATTCCCACAAGAAGAGGTCGGCAATTTCTTTAACGCCAACTTTGTGAACCTCAAACTACAAATGGACGAAACAAAAGACGATAATGATGAGGTTAAATCTTGGTATAATGAAGCGAAACGCTTTGCAATAGACTATGCGGTACGTGCTTATCCTACCTTCCTCATTTTTAATCCACAAGGCGAGTTAGTACATCGGATTATCGGCGGTGGCGAAGCAAATGTTTTCATCGCTAAAGCGAAAGAAGGATTAAATCCGGAAACACAATATGTGACGCTAGTGAAAAAATTTGAACAAGAGCCAAGTAATGCAGCGGTGGCAAAAAATATGGCAAAAGCAGCCCTATCAGCTTACGACCAAGAAACTGCACAACGCGCCATAGCCAAATACATGACGCTGGTTGGCCCTGACAGCTTGTTAACCACGGATAATATCCAGTTTTTATTACAAGGTGCTACTTCTAGCTCCTCGCCTGCTTTCCTATTCATTAAAAACAACAAAGAGAAAGTTGATGTGCTGTTAACAAATAAAGGAGTAGGTGCCAACGAGATTCTCTCCAATGTCTTGAACAATGAGTTTGTCATTCCTAAAATCAGAAGCAATCAAAAAGATATAGACTTTGTCGCCATCAAAAATCAAATTGAGAAGGAGCATCCTGGCATTGATATGACCACAGCATTAGCGCGTTCAAAGAGTCAATATTATCTGGTGCAAAAAAACTGGCCTGCATTTAAAGATGCTGTAAACGAATTTGTCAATTCGAAGAGCAAAAATATTTCTCCGGCTATACTCAATGATTTTGCCTGGGCTGTATTCGAAAATTGTGATGACGCATCTTGCTTACAAGCTGCATTAAACTGGAGCAAAACATCCTTGGAAAATAATAACAATCCGGCATTTATAGACACCTATGCTAATTTATTGTACAAATCGGGCGATAAGGAAAATGCCATTAAATGGCAGGAGAAGGCTGTAGAAAGGGCCCTAGAGAGTGAAAAAGGCGCTTATACGGCGACATTAGATAAGATGAAGAGAGGAGAGCAAACCTGGTAGATATCGCTGTATCAGCAGAAATGCGTTCTAAATAACGCTGTGAATATCTAAAAAGGCCATTGTGAATGACAATGGCCTTTTTTTTAATAAGTATTACCAGATTAAGGCTTCTCCTTATAGCCTATTTTCATGTTCTGGAACATAAAGGCCCATTTATCGGTCTGCTCGGCAATAACCATCGCCGTCGATTTCCCTGCACCATGCCCTGCTTTTGTATCTATACGAATAAGGACCGGGTTATCCCCTTTATTGTATTCCTGCAGCCGCGCAGCAAATTTAAAAGAATGTGCGGGAACAACACGATCATCATGATCTGCTGTAGTAACCATCGTCGCTGGATAATTCGTACCCACCTTTAAAGCATGGTAAGGCGAATAGCTGTAAAGGTAATCGAACATCTCCTTACTATCATCCGCTGTGCCGTAATCAAAGGCCCATCCGGCACCGGCCGTGAATTGATGGTAACGTAACATATCCAATACGCCTACCGCAGGAAATGCTACTTTGAATAGATCAGGCCGTTGTGTCATACATGCACCGACCAACAGACCACCATTGGATCCTCCGGCTATTGCAAGCTTCTCCGAAGAGGTATATTTCTCCTGAATCAGATACTCCGCAGCAGCTATAAAATCATCAAAAACATTTTGCTTCTTTGTCTTAGTTCCATTAAGATGCCAATTCTCACCATACTCACCGCCACCTCTCAAATTAGCCACAGCATATACCCCTCCCTGTTCCAATAAAATCACGGTACTTGTTGAAAACGAGGGTGTCAAGCTCACATTAAATCCACCATACCCATACAACACTGTCGGATTCGTTCCATCCATTACGATACCTTTTTTGAAGGTGATAATCATAGGAATGCTTGTACCATCCTTCGATGTATAGAACACTTGCTTGGATTCATACTTGGAAGGATCAAATTGAATGGCAGAGGTCTTATACAAGCTTGATTTGCCTGAAGCAATATCATATTTATAGATGGTTCCAGGATTTACGTAATTTGTAAATGAATAGTATAAATCCTTATCACCGAGCTTTGCACCAAAACCAGCTGCGGACCCTACACCTGGCAGTTCTACTTCACGCTCCAATGTTCCTGTACGATCATACTGCTTCACGAGTGACGTAGCATCTTTCAAATAGTTTGCGAAGATCTTCCCCCCTCCTGTAGACGGCGATAACACCTGGTCCGTCTCCTTAATCAGATCTTTCCAATTCGCGACCTGCGGGTGATGGAAATCCACTGTAATCACACGTCCGTTGGGCGCATTCAACTCGGTATAAATAAACAACTTCGTACCGTCGTTATCGATAATGTTATGATTCTTCTCCATATTATCGACCACAGGAACAAAATCTCCATTTGCCTGCGAAAGATCACGAATATACAATTCGTTGCCTGAGGTGGTATTTGCTGCCGAAACGATCAAAAAACGTTCGTCTTCGGTGAGCGTTGCACCAATATAACGCCGAGGCTTGCTGGGTCCTCCAAAGACCAACTGATCTTCCGATTGCGCCGTATTCAACCGATGAAAAAATAGTTTATGCTGATCCGTCATCGCGGATAACGCCGATCCCGCTTTCGGCTTATCATAACTGCTATAATAAATACCTTCATTTCCTTTCCATGCTAGTCCCGAAAATTTAACGTCCACGAGTGTATCGCCTATAATCGTCTTATCGGCTGCATTTAGAATAACAACCTTCCGCCAATCTGATCCACCTTCTGAAATTTGGTAGGCAACCCGAGATCCGTCCTTACTGAACGATATACCGGCAAGAGAGGTCGTACCATCTTCGGAGAACTTGTTCGGATCCAAAAACACCTCTTCTTTTCCATCATCACCTTTTTTACGGTAAAGCACATATTGATTTTGGAGACCATCATTTTTATAGAAATAGGTATATTCCCCCTCTTTAAAAGGGGCTGTTTCTTTTTCAAAGTTCCAAACCTCTTCCAACCTGTGACGAATAGCTTCACGAAAAGGAATTTGACTTAAGTAATTCTGGGTAACATCATTCTCTGCGGCAACCCATTGTTTTGTTTTTGTAGAGAGATCGTCCTCTAACCAACGGTAAGGATCATCAACGACAGTTCCGAAATACGCATCATTATGATCAATTTTTTCTGTTTTTGGATACGGTTTTAATACCATGTTTGTATTGGATTCAATGATTTTTTCTTGCTGACAGCCTGTAAAACCTACAGCCAGCAACATAATGCCCAAATTTCTGTTCATAATTTGATTATTTATAAAAGAATCTGTTGACTAGTCCCTAGGCAAGTTACAAAAACCATCGCGAAACAGCAATTGCTAGCACTAGATCCCACATTTCATTTTTTAGCATTTGTAAAAAGAATTCGCAGCAAGAAAGCCGACCTTTGTATCAAAAGAGACAACTATGAATTGGATTATTTTAATTATTGCAGGACTATTTGAAGTTGGTTTTACCTCCTGCCTCGGAAAAGCAAAGGGAACAACAGGGACAGAAATGTATTGGTGGTATGGTGGCTTTGGCATCTGTTTACTTCTCAGTATGGGTTTATTGATGAAAGCGACGCAGAGCCTTCCCTTAGGGACAGCCTATGCCGTATGGACTGGAATTGGCGCCGTGGGAACCGTGCTTATGGGAATTGTCATTTTTAAAGAGCCTGCTGATTTCTGGCGCATATTTTTCATCTTCACGTTAATTGCCTCAATCGTAGGTCTCAAAGCGGTATCCTCTCATTAATAACAAAAAAATCCGTACTTTTGTGGCATTAAACAGCCGAAACACAGTTCCGCTGTTTAACAGCTAGAATATATTATGTTAGAGAAATTACAAGCCATAAAAGAACGATGGGAAGAGGTTGAAGCCGAACTGAGCAACCCGGAAACCATCAATGATATGAAACGTTTTGCCAAACTCAATAAAGAGTATAAAGACTTGAGCAAAATCGTAGAACAGTACCATATCTATAAAAACATTGTCAGCAATATCGAGACAAATAAGGACATCCTTATTAACGAAAAAGATCAAGAATTGCGGGAGATGGCAAAAGAGGAACAAGACGTACTGTGGGTACAGAAAGAAGAAAAAGAAGAGGAAATCCGTTTAATGCTTATCCCGAAAGATCCAGAAGATGGCAAGAACGCTATTCTTGAAATTCGTGGTGGATCGGGTGGTGACGAAGCGGCTCTTTTCGCAGGCGATCTTTACCGGATGTATACACGTTATTTTGAAACAAAGGGCTGGCGCAATGAAGTAATGGACGTTACCGAAGGAACCTCTGGCGGATACAAAGAGGTGATCTTAAAGGTGATTGGAGAAGATGTATATGGCCAGTTGAAATACGAATCAGGCGTACATCGTGTACAACGCGTCCCTGACACCGAGACGCAAGGTCGTGTACACACTTCTGCTGCTTCGGTAGCTGTATTACCAGAGGCGGAAGATGTAGATGTTGAAATAAATCCTGGCGACATCGAAATGCAAACGTCACGCTCTGGTGGTGCCGGTGGGCAGAACGTCAATAAGGTAGAAACGAAAGTTCAATTGACCCACAAACCATCGGGAATTGTTGTCGTATGTCAAGTAGAACGTTCTCAGTTGGCCAACCGCGAATTGGCAATGGAGATGCTTCGCAACAAATTATATGAACTCGAAGTACAAAAAAAACACGGTGATATTGCGGCAAAACGGAAAACAATGGTATCTACAGGAGACCGTTCTGCCAAAGTACGTACCTATAATTATCCACAAGGTCGCGTTACCGAACATCGTATCGGATTAACAATGTATAACCTTCCGGCAGTAATGGACGGTGATATTCAAGGCATTATCGATGCATTACAATTTGCAGAGAATGCTGAAAAAATGAAAGATGGTGCTGTAGAATAGTTTTTTTCAAAAAAGTTTAGGGGATTTAGAAATAAACACTATATTTGCACACCTTATCGGAAGAAGGGGTTTAGGTCTGGTAGTTCAGCTGGTTAGAATACATGCCTGTCACGCATGGGGTCGCGGGTTCGAGTCCCGTCCAGACCGCTAAGA
>NZ_CBFFRI010000007.1:252447-405778 GCF_965644235.1 Sphingobacterium sp. LRF_L2
GGTCTGGTAGTTCAGCTGGTTAGAATACATGCCTGTCACGCATGGGGTCGCGGGTTCGAGTCCCGTCCAGACCGCTAAGCGGGAGATTTAAAAAATCTTCCGCTTTTTTTTTGCTATTTAATCGCATAAATACCTCTCTGTTCTGTAAACGCTGTGATAAAAATGTCAGCATTGTCGGGTTTCGATACATTCCCCTTATTTCTAAAACCAGTAGAGACTCCATACCAAGGCTTTCTCCAGTTCAGTCAGGCTTCTACAGGCTTGTATATACGTTAATATTTATCTAGCTTTGAACGTACAGCATGAGAGATAAAATATACTTTGCTTCAGATTTCCATTTAGGGGTATTTCCTAAAGCAACATCCAGAGAAAGAGAGCGGCGGATCATCAGTTGGTTAGATGAAATAAAAAAAGATGCAAAAGAACTGTATCTGGTTGGTGACGTCTTCGATTTTTGGTTTGAGTATAACACGGTAGTACCTCGGGGGTTTATTCGCTTCTTAGGAAAACTCGCTGAACTAGCCGATTTGGGCATTAAGCTGACCTTTTTTAAAGGTAATCACGATATGTGGATGTTCGGATACCTCAAAGAAGAACTCGGAGCAACAATCATCGACAATGAGCTCGTGCTTACCCTATCCGAGAAGCGTTTCTTTATTCACCATGGTGATGGACTAGGCCCAGGAGACCGCAAGTATAAGTTTCTGAAAAAATTTTTCCGCAGTGCGCTCTGCCAATGGCTATTTGCACGCCTACATCCCAATTTAGGCATCGGCATTGCCCAGCGCTGGTCTCAGCACAGCCGTGCGTCCAATAACGAAGAAGAACGTTTCTTGGGCGAAGACCGGGAATGGTTGATACACTACGCCAAGGAACAATTACAGCACACACATTACGACTATTTTATTTTTGGACACCGTCATGTCCCCTACGATATAACACTAGGGGAACATAGCCGTATTGTCAATTTAGGAGAGTGGATTAACCATTTCACCTATGCCGTATGGGATGGAGAGCAACTTGCACTGAAGACATGGACGCACTAGCTATTATCCAGCGCATTGCCGATGTTCCTCCCAGCGAACAACATGAATTGCTCCCCCTTTTTGAGGAGATTACCGTAAACAAAAATGAAAACATTATCGAAGGAGGTAAGAATTCCCGGTTTATCTACTTCATTAAAGAAGGAACCTGCCGCATTTTTTACCATAAAGAAGAACGCGAGATTATTCTAGATTTCGCCTTCCCCGGGGATGCCTTAATCGCACTGAATAGCTATGTCTATGGAAAATCAGGCTATGAAACCATCCAGACGCTCGAAAAAACAACGCTATTCCGAATAGAAACAGCAGCATTACAACACCTATTTACACGCTCCATCAGTATAGCAAATTGGGGCCGAAAGCTTGCTGAAATAGAGACGTTAAAGATTGAATACCGCCTAATGTCTAAACTATTCAACACGGCAAGTGAGAGCTACCAAGAATTGCTGAATCGGGCACCGGAATGGATCAATCAGATTAAATTAGGATACATCGCCTCCTATTTGGGAATCTCTCAGGTTACATTAAGCCGGATTCGAGCGAAGCTGCGAACGTAATCTTCTTCTTAAAAACGGACAAAATGACTCCTTTCCTATGCGTAGATTCTCCTTATGCTTAAAAATATCCAAACCTTCATCCAAAACCTAAAAATTAATCCACTTTATAAAAAATTTCAAATAAAACACATTTAAATCACCTAGAGAAATCAAACAAAATGCTATAAGAAACATTTCAGAAAAAGCTCCATTTTGTACTTATACATTGAGCCAGTGTATAAGTACATTAAAGCAGACGCAGTATACTTGTTGCCAACCAACTTATAGTTTATAACAAACTATATGTACTTGCAAGCAATGTACTTATACATTAAACCAATGTACCTATACAAAACACCAAACTATACAGCCATTACGAAAAACTACAAGTAGTTCAACGCTATGTATATATACATAGCGTCAGTGTACTTATACATTGAACCCATGTACTTATAGTTTATAACAAACTACAGGTAGTTTATGAAGAACTACAGGTAGTCTACAATAAACAGAATGTCGTTGCGTACAATGTATATATACATCGTAACAGTGTACATATACATTATCGTCTTCTACTCATACACTGGAGAAAAGTATGATGACAAAGAGACAGTCTCATCTTACAGAATCACCCCTTATGGTTAAGGCAAAAGAAATACAAAGCTGCACCTTCTTTTGTACAGCGTGACCAGAACAAAGTCAAGATACAATACGAGTAGGGCGGAGAAGATTGATACGTTGTCGATAAAGGAGAAAAACATGCTGCATTACATCATAAACCATACAATATACTTCGTTAACCTGTAAGAATACAGGAACGCCAAGTTATCATCCTGACACAAAAAGATCACGTAAAATATAAGGGTCTGCATTTGTCAGCATGACCAGGGAATGGCTGAAGTTGTATTGCTGATCTTTTGCAAAAAAAAGGCGCCTAACGGCGCCTCTATGTAATTTCTATTAAAACATTATGCGGACTCAGCCTCTACATCGACTGTCGAGAACTCGTCAAATACTTCCGAAAATCCTTCATAGTCATCATAACCATTCGGAGAGAAGCTACGAATACCCTTTTCTTCGACATAAGCCTTAAGCTCTGGATGTATGTCTTCGTCTGCGAAAACAGCAATGTCAGTAAAAGATAATGCTCCTTTATACGTATCTACATACGAACCAGTACCATACGGAGCAGCTTCTTCTGCACTCATATCATCCTGCGAAGCCATCTCACCATACTTAGCACCCAGAGAATCAAAATCCTCATTAGCATACAAAGAATACATCACTTTAGCATCCTTAAACGCCGGGTCGTCTTTGTACGCTGTTTTCAGGTAAGCAGGCACCATTGCAGCGAACCAACCGTGACAATGTACCACATCAGGCGACCACCCGAGTTTTTTTACCGTTTCTAATGCCCCTTTACAGAAGAATAACGACCGCTCGTTATTGTCTGCAAAGAATTCTCCTTTTTCGTCACGAAAGATCTTTTTCCGCTGAAAATACTCTTCATTGTCCAAAAAGTAAACCTGCATACGTGCAGCAGGCAATGAAGCCACTTTAATAATTAGCGGATTATCATTGTTATCCACCACGATGTTCATTCCCGACAACCTTATCACTTCATGAAGACGATTTCTGCGCTCATTGATGTTACCAAAACGCGGCATAAGGATACGGATCTCGAATCCTTTTTCTTGCATAGCTTGTGGTAACTGGCGAGTAATTTCAGAAATTTTACTTATTTCAAGGAAAGGCGACATCTCATGGGTTACAAACAATATTTTCGTTTTTGCCATCTCCAACTGTTTTTTATTTATCGAATAGTAAAATCGGTATACAAAGGTACAAAAATTTTATGGATTCTCCAATTAGTTCGTTTTCACATCTTTATATTTTCGATTTATTTATGCAATTTTGTCGCCTTATTCAATGTACTGAAGGTGAAAATAGTTCATACAAAACAAGCGCTAGAAAGCTCTCTAGAAGGCGTTCGAGCGAACGGAAGAAAAATAGCACTTGTTCCTACTATGGGAGCGTTGCATGCTGGACATTTATCGTTAATTCAAGAAGCACAGCAGATCGCAGATCTTGTTGTCTGTAGCATTTTTGTCAACCCTACTCAATTTAACGACCCGAAAGATCTTGAAAAATATCCTCGCCCGGTAGAAAATGATCTACAATTGCTCCAGCAAGCTGCTTGCGATGTTGTATTCATGCCCACTGTCGAAGAGATGTACCCCAAAAATGACAGCCCTTGGCATATCGATCTCGGAGATCTGGATCAAATATGGGAAGGAGAAAAACGTCCAGGTCATTTCCAAGGAGTTACACAGGTGGTCTACAAACTATTTAAATTGGTTTTACCGGATGTCGCTTGCTTTGGCCAGAAAGATTTTCAACAAGTCATGGTCATCCAACGCCTGATAGATCTGAAAGAATTGCCCGTAAAGATCCACATATGCCCGACTATCCGCAGTGAAGAAGGCCTAGCCTTAAGTTCAAGAAACGTAAGATTGTCGGCAGCAGGCAAACAAAAGGCCTTGGTTCTATTTCGCACATTGAGCTACCTAAAGAAGCACTTTACAACAAAATCCCCTCTTAGCTTAAAAGAAGAGGGCTTGCAGCTTTTACAGGACGAACAAGAAGTAGAGGTAGAATACCTTGCAATCTGTGAAAGCCGTACATTGGCAGAAGCTAAACAGATCGATCCTGACAAAAAATATGTCGCTTTACTCGTCGCCTGGATCGAAGGGGTGCGTCTTATCGATAATATGATTTTAAACTAAATGTCATTTTCTAGGTGCGTATTTCGCGTTTATCTAGGAAATAAGGTAATTTTGTAATATGTTAATTGAAGTAATGAAATCAAAGATTCACCGCGTGCGTGTGACTCAGGCTGAATTGAACTATGTGGGAAGTATCACAATTGATGAAGATTTGATGGATGCGGCGAATATAGTAGCCAACGAAAAAGTGCAGATTGTAAACAACAATAATGGTGCACGATTGGAAACATACGTTATCCCTGGCGAGCGTGGAACAGGTACCATCTGTTTAAATGGAGCTGCTGCAAGGTTGGTACAAGTCGGAGATATTGTCATTATTATCTCTTACGGAAGTATGACTCCCGATGAGGCCCGAGCACATAAGCCTACACTTGTCTTTCCCGATGATAATAATAAATTAATACAGTAAATTTAATATTAATCCTTATTTTTGTAGCACTGTTGCATTTACAGTGCTTTTTTTATGCATAAACTTACCGCTAAATACCGTTCTCTTCTCGCTTATCTACTAAGCGCATGGATGATTACAATCATCATCAGCGGTGTTGTTTTTATGCACAAGGAAGTAACCTCGACCGGTGAAATCATCACACACATTCACCCCTACGATTTTACAAAAAAAGGCGAACCGCACCACCATAAGTCTGATGCGGAGATACAATACCTCAATGTAGTTTTTGCAGGCGCCTTTTTAGCATCGGATCTATTTATCTTTGAAATGGTGCTACCACCATTTTCTTTTCCGATTCATTATGCAGAAATCGCAGCACATCCTATCTTCGAGGTCGTTACCCATTACAACCTACGCGGTCCCCCCTCTTTAGCTTAACTATCTTTTTATTCTTTTACCCGTACATTATTCGTTTAAGATTGCCAGACTTCAAAACTTGACAATCAATATATCATTTTGGTATAGATGTGTCGACTTTGCTCAGCAAGACATAAAGGCTATGCTCAAACGTACATATAATGGACCCCCGTTCTTTTTTTCGCATTCCATTTTGGCTCTTGCCGAATTGTGTATGCTGTTTATTTAAGCTTTACATTTATTTACATGTCAAAAACATACTTTAGGCTTATCATAGCCCTTATATATTTATTTCCTACACTATTATTTGCACAAATTCAATTCAAAGGGAAGGTATCGACTATTGCTGGCGAGCCTATAGGACAAGCCACCGTTGCAGTGGAAGGGACCGCGATAGGGACTTCTACCGGTGACGATGGTACATTTTCTATTCAAAAAATGCCACAAGGAAAATTTACATTGGTGGTTCGAGCAGTAGGTTACCAAACCAAAAAGCAGCAGCTAAATAACGAAGAACAGCACGTTCCCATTCAGATAGTCCTTAACGAAGACAACCTCAACTTAAATGAAGTTGTTGTGAGTGCGACCCGTTACGGACTTGATCGACGGGAGGCACCAGTGGTTGTGAACGTTTTAGGCCCAAAACTATTCAACGCCACCCAATCAGTCGCCATGTCCGAAACCTTAGCGTATCAACCCGGTGTACGTGTGGAAAACAACTGTCAAAATTGTGGATTCTCCCAAGTCCGCCTCAATGGCTTGGAGGGCGCTTACTCCCAGATACTAATCAACAGCCGCTCTGTATTTAGCGCTTTAAATAGCGTCTACGGCTTAGATCAGATTCCTACCAGTATGATCGATCGAATTGAAGTTGTGCGCAGTGGAGGTTCGGCACTCTTTGGCGCCAATGCTATTGCAGGAACCATCAACATTATTACAAAAGATCCCATTGAAAATGACTGGCAAATTAAGTCAACCAACTCGCTTACCGATGGTAAATCCTGGGACAACACCATAGATTTCAACACTTCATTTGTAGCTGACGATCTGATGAATGGCGTCACGTTCTACGGTATGCACCGCGACCGCCAACCCTGGGATGCTAATGATGATGGTTTCTCAGAAATCACCAAACTACGTAACACCACATTCGGTGCAAAAACATTTTTTAAGCCTTCCGAATTCAATAAAATAACAGTTGATTTAAGTGTACTTAATGAGTTTCGTCGCGGAGGTGATCGTCTAGATTTAGCGCCACACTTTACCGACATCACAGAGCAACTGCAAACCAGTTCTTTTATCGGAGGCATTACTTACGACCATTATTCTAAAGACTGGAAACAAAAGTTCTCCCTATATGCTTCTGCCCAAAAAAGCAAACGGGACAGCTATTATGGGGGGCTTGGTGGATCAAGAGAAACCCAAGATAGCGTGATTGCATCAAATTCATACGGCACCACAGATGATCTTGCCATGGTTGCGGGAGGGCAATACACCTACAATTTTGAGCGCGACGTATTTACAGCAGGCGTAGAATATAATGCAAATCGAACTGAAGATGATATTCCTGCCTATAAAAGACGTATTGATCAGAAAACACATGCGTTAGGAACTTACGCCCAATACGAATGGAAAGTATTGGATAATCTGAAGGCATTACTTGGAGCTAGATACGACTACACCTATGTCGATGGCAGCTACAGCCTACTTAACAACCAACGCAATTCGGATCAAAGCTTTGGAACATTGAGCCCCCGTTTGACAATCCTCTACGATATCAACAGCGAACTTCAATTTCGTGGTGGTTATGCCCGAGGCTTCCGTGCTCCGCAAGCATTCAACGAAGACATGCATGTCACTTCTATAGGAGGCCAACAGATGTTCGTCCTGATGGGGGATAACCTCAAAACCGAATACTCAAATGCCTACACAGGTTCATTCAACTATACAAGAAATTTTGGATCGACACAGACGAGCTTGCTTGCCGAAGGCTTTTATACCGATCTACGAAATCCTTTTACGACCGTGATGACTTCAGAAGAGGAAGACCTTATTCTACAAGAGATGCGAAATGGCTCCAATTCACGCGTTTACGGAAGTAATATCGAACTGAGTGTAGCACCATCCAGTATGTTGAGTATACAAGCTGGAGGAACTATTCAACGATCGACTTACAGCGAGCCACAAGTGATCTTTGAGGGCGAGACCTCGGCGGACGACATCAGTACAACCCGTTATGTGCGTACGCCCAATATGTACGGTTACCTCAACACCAATATCAAAGCAACCAAACAATTTGCGGTAGATTTGACGGGTGTCTATACCGGTGAGATGTTGGTGCCACATTATCAGGAAGACGGTACCATGCTTATTAAAAATGCACCAGATTTCATGGAACTAAATATACGTTTAGGATACACCTTTGCGGTGAAAAAGGATTTCAATGTTGAAATTTTTGGCGGGGTACAGAATATGTTCAATTCTTTTCAAAAAGATTTCGATAAGGGTGCCTTACGCGATTCAAACTATATTTATGGTCCCACAAAACCTCGAACCTTCACTTTCGGGGTAAAAATAGGCCATTTCCACTAACAAAAATTCGTGTTATGCTAAAAAAAATCTAGCATAACACGAATTTTTAATAATAGATCTTCCCTCTGTTGGAAAACACATCCTTCATCTATGAAAAAGTTATTCACCTTATCCATCCTGCTCTATCTAGCTTTTCATGCGGAAGCACAAAAAAAAGAAAGCATTCAATGGTTGAGCTTTGAACAGCTATCCGATTCCCTTGCTAGCAAACCGAAAGATGTCTTACTCTTCTTTCATACCGATTGGTGTGTATACTGTCGAAAGATGCAACAGGATGTTTTCACCAACAGCACCGTTATAGACAAGATCAACAGGGAATATTACGCCGTCCATTTTGATGCAGAATCTGTTGACACAGTATCGTTCGATGGACAACACCTGACCAATACCACAACCGTAAAGCGTAGGGGATCCTACCACTCTTTGGCAAAAATACTCGCTTCGCGCAATGGTAGCCTTAGTTTTCCAACAACCCTCATCCTGAATGCCGATTTCACGGTGCACCAACGGCATTTCCAATACCTTTCTCCGAAAACATTACTGAAAGCCTTAGAAAAGCAGTAGGTTTTATTTCGAACAGCATATCGATAGCCGCGATAACTTCTTCCTAAGCTTGTAAAAACCGCCCATGAAGCTATGCTCAAGGAAGGAAAGCCTGCGATTGGTTCCAGATCGGCCACGATAAAAAACTTTTATGTATGTTTGTTGTAGCAAACGATAGGAAATGATCGTTCTAACCTCTGATATGTGCTTAAAAAACGATATGAAAAAACTACTTAAATTTTTATTTGTATTTGCTATTGCTCTAGCAGGATTCGCTTCTTGCTCAAAAACAGATGATTTTGACTATGAAAAAGCGGTGGAAGAGGAACGAATTAAAGATTCCCTCAACAATGTCCGCATCAAAAAATTAATTGCGGAACAGGCTCCTGAACTGAAAGCTTTTGCCGACGAGCATTTAACAAATGGCATTTTGCATGACTCTACCGGGATCTGGTATGAAGTGATTGCCGCAGGAGATGATGCGTCTTACGATTATTCTGTATCCAATGGATATGTTGTCGCGCCAACACTTTCTGTGAAATACAAAGGAACACTATTGAATGGAAATATTTTTGATGAAAAGACCGAAGATGTAAAGTTATCTTTGGCCAATGTCATCAGATCTTGGCAACTTTTGATCTTGCCAAAAACATTGCGATTCAATGGCTATAACTACCAACTGGGAGGACTTACAACAAACGGATTTAAAAAAGGAGCCAAACTAAAACTGGTAACTCCATCTCCTTATGCCTACGACACTTCCGCATCTACCGATGGAAAAATTCCAGCGAACTCTCCGCTCTATTTTGAAATTGAAATTTCGGAGATCAAGTAGCCTGTTTAATTTTATAAACAGATTTTAAATAATTTTGTAGCGCTTCATTATAAAATAGCGTTATATGCTTAAAAAACGATTAACAGATATGGAATAGAAGTTCCATATAACCATTAAAAAAATAAGTTATTTATGAAAAAACTAATTCAACCATTATTTGCTCTTGCAATCACTGCGTTAACATTCACTTCTTGTATGGATAAAGACACCACGGATTATACCGCAGACTATATCGCACAAGAAAAGGCAATTGACTCGCTCTTGAACGTGCAAAAAACACAGATAAGTTCCTATGCACTTTCTAATTTTGAAAACCCTAAACTGGATACCGTAAAATTTACGTACAACTATTACGAAAAAACAACAACGCGAGGTATCTACTATGAAATCCTAGCAGAACCTACAGCAGAGAATGACGCGAAATACGAGTACTCATTAACGACTAATTCAGGTTATACACAGTTGGTTCCAGCGACAATAAAATTAAAGTATACCGCAAAACTCCTTAACGGTACCGAGGTACAGAATGACGCAGGCAGTAACTATATCGTTGGAGGAAGCAGCTCAAGTACACTTGCAAACAATACTTGGATATACTCATTTTTTCCATATTCGCTAAAATTAGATGGTAAAACCTTTACTGTCGGTGGGTTTACAGAGAAAGGATTAAAAACAGGAAGCAAGATTCGTGTGATTACACCATCATTATGGGCATATGGTTCACAAAGCTCCGATAAAATCCCTGCAAATTCGATATTGATTTATGAGTTTGAAGTACTTGATATCAAGTAAGAAAAAATAACAAAATACCATCTCCAGCTTCATATCGGAAGCTATAGAAAGGCGGTAAAAAAAGGATCAAGCAAAGAGGTATTTTGCTTGATCCTTTTTTATGTTGGTCATGTATGGTGCAGCGAACGTTACTTTTGCTCATATCCCCAGAAAGTCAGCCTGTCCTATCGCCCCTTAAACTTCGACTCCTCTAATATTTCTTGGGCGTTATTCATAGCCAAAAGTTGCTGCAGAGTCACTGTGGGATGGCGTTCCATATATCGCCTCAGCATTTGCCAACCTATATAGCTGCCCAATTTCGGTGCCGATTCATTGTTCTCACCCAATTCGGCCGTAAAAGGAGCTTCCGTAAAATATTTTTGAATACGTAAATAATCTGTGTTGTAAAGCAA
The DNA here is from genome assembly GCF_965644235.1 of Sphingobacterium sp. LRF_L2. Lineage (NCBI taxonomy): Bacteria > Pseudomonadati > Bacteroidota > Sphingobacteriia > Sphingobacteriales > Sphingobacteriaceae > Sphingobacterium > Sphingobacterium sp. LRF_L2. The sequence continues at coordinate 262,775 of NZ_CBFFRI010000007.1, forward strand.
ATTCTCTTGAAGAAACCAAGACCAGATGTCTTCCTGATAAGCATTGGCCCATGCAAGCTGAGATGTCGTATAACCTATTTTTAACGAATCCGGGAATGCAGGAAGAATAGAGTCCAAAGCCAATAGCACCTTTCCTTGATAAAGCATATGCTGTAATGTATTGCGGTCTTGATCCCCCTGCGGAATGAGTTCCTGTCTCAACACACTCTCCACAACCCGAGGCACAATATTCTCGGGTGTAAATCGGCGCGACATATAACGTGGTATTGTCCGCACCAATGCAGGGTAAAACTCCGAATCGGCTCCTAAGAACATATCCAAACCAATCCCTACATATCCTTCTCCAAGAGGTACCTGAACCGAAAATCCAGAGAAAAAGGAAAAAAAACGCGGAACTTCATAGGTTGGAAAATAATACTTCACATATTGGAAAGCCTTTTCAAGCGCTCGCTCTTGCGCACTCAAGTCTGTAAATTTCATCTCCACGGCTTTAGATAATGCTTTGAAATCCTGCTGGTTTAAAATGATGGAAAGCAATTGCTGCATTTGAATGGAATCTTTCGGATCACCAACTTCCAACATGTATTGCATATAGTCACTGTAGAAGTTTCCGTAGGCCTTTTGCCATTCCTTGTTGCTTTGCCCGATCTCATTTGGCTGTAGCTGGGCTAACGCTTGATCGAATCGTTCAATCTTTATCGAAACCGGAATGGCGCTCACATCGGGGAGTTTCTTACTTCGCGAACAAGAACCGATCAAAAGCAAATAGGGAATTAACAACAGCACAGCTGTCTTTTTTATGTTCATGGTTATTTTTTTGTGCCTACGACAAAAGTAATTATTAATTTTACATATATAAATCCCGCAACGATGACGACAATCTTTAAGAAGTTTATATTTTTTGCTCTTACCTTCCTTTTTTTCACATCCGCAGCAAACGCTCAATATTATTCAGCGGAAAGAAACATGTCTTTAGGTTTTACGTTCAGCCCCACAGCAAGCTGGTTGTCTTATAGCGATAGCGATACCTATAAGCCGAGCAGCAAAGTCGGTTACCTCTATGGGCTTATCGCTGATTTGGGTTTTGCACGGAACTATTTTTTCTCTACTGGATTTCAGATTAACACACAATACGGCGGGGCTTTCGGTTCGGGAAGCAATACGGATGGACTAGTAGACAAGACTTATCGGCTTCAATATGCAGAGGTACCTCTCACCATCAAGTTAAAAACCAATGAAAATCGTACAGGTCGGTTTTATGGACAATTCGGGTTCACGGCCGGTGTAAAAGTGTCAGGAAAAGAACGCGTCAACACCCAAAGCAATTATACACCTATAGACGGCGAGGATCTATTTCGATTAGGCCTTCAAATGGGGCTTGGGGCAGAATGGAACCTCACACGTAGTCTTTCTGCAGTGGCGGGTCTATCCTACAACAATGGCTTTACAAGAACGATGAAAGACGGCGCTCCAAAACTGTCTTATGTGGCCTTAAACATAGGCTTATTATTTTAATACGATTAAAGATACACTATGAATATTGCATTAGCCCAGCTTAACTATCATATCGGAAACTTCGAGGAGAACAGCAAAAAGATCATTGACAGCATCGAAAAAGCAAAGGCTGCCGGTGCCGACCTTATCGTCTTTGCCGAACTAGCTATCGGTGGCTACCCCGCTAAAGATCTGTTACGAAACCAACGGTACCTAGCTTTATGTACCGATAGTATCGCCGAAATAGCGAAAGTATGTCAAGGTATAAGCTGTATTTTAGGTGCTCCTATACAGAATACGGATCCGGAAGGAAAACCTTTATACAATGCAGCGCTTCTCTTGGAAGATGGCCGCATTAAAGAGGTCTGTAAAAAGAGCCTATTACCGGATTACGATGTATTCGACGAATACCGATACTTCGAGCCGAATAGACAGGTTTCCTGTATCGATATACGGGGGGAGAAAGTAGCCTTAACAATTTGTGAAGATTTATGGGACGATGATGCGTCGAACTCCTATGTTGGCGATCTTATGGCTGAACTCCGCAAAGAATCCCCTACCTTAATCATCAATATCGCGGCATCCCCGTTTTCCTACATACATTTTGAAAATAGAATCAAGGTATTACAACGAAACGTAATCAAAGCAGGATGTCCTTTGGTATATGTCAACCAAGTTGGAGCCCATACGGACATCATCTTTGATGGACGATCTTTAGCTTTAGATCGCAACGGGAATCCATTGGCACAGTTAAAGGGCTTTGAAGAAGACTTCCAAATCGTGGACATCTATAACAGCACAGCTATAGCTGTAGAAAACAAAAAATCCGAGATCGCGCTTATCCACGATGCGCTCCTTTTAGGGCTCCGCGACTATTTCCGCAAATCGGGTTTTAAAAAGGCCGTAATCGGTTTATCCGGAGGTTTAGATTCTGCTGTTGTCGCTGCCCTCGCTTGTGAAGCCTTAGGTGCAGAGAATGTACTAGCGGTATTAATGCCATCGATCTATTCTAGTGACCACAGTATTCAAGACGCCTTAGATCTTGTCGCGAACACAGGCTGCCAGCATCAAATTGTTCCAATCAAAGAAATTGCGTTAGCATTCGACGATACATTGGCTGACACGTTCACAGGCAGAAATCCCGATCTCACGGAAGAAAATATACAGGCTCGTATCCGAGGAACCTTACTCATGGCCATCTCTAACAAGTTTGGAAATATTCTACTGAATACATCCAACAAGAGTGAAGCCGCAGTAGGCTACGGCACACTCTATGGCGATATGGCTGGTTCACTCAGTGTGATTGGTGATGTCTATAAAACACAAGCTTATGCACTCGCGAATTACATCAACAGGGAACGTGAAATCATCCCTGTAAATACTATCGTCAAAGCACCATCTGCAGAACTTCGTCCTGATCAAAAGGATGCAGACTCTCTGCCCCCTTACGACATACTGGATAGTGTACTCTTCCAACTCATTGAATTGGAAAAATCAGGTACCGAAGTGCTCCATGCTGGTTTCGACGAAACATTGGTGCAGCGCATCTCGAAAATGCTCCAAAATGCGGAATTCAAACGTTTTCAGGCTCCCCCAATTTTAAGGGTAAGTCAAAAAGCTTTCGGCAGTGGAAGAACAATGCCTTTAGTTGCAAAATATCCATTTTAAGATTAAACCTTTCGCACCACAAGCAAGTCTAAAATATACTAATACAAGTTTTTTATGAGAAAGTTAACATATATCTTCACTTTAGGCTTAATTGCTTTATTGGCGTCCTGTGCCTCTGTACAGTACAATACCACAAAAGTAGAAAGTCAGGACTTTCGGCAGTACCGTACTTACGGATGGTTACCCCCCGTCGATTCATTGTCAAAAAATTACTTCAACAATGACATCGCAAAAAGTAATATCTTAAGTTCTGCGAACCGCGAACTCGAAGCATTAGGGATGCAGTATTCCAAAGAAAATCCGGATGTGCTATTTCGTTACATTACCGTTGTAAACAACAAAAGTCGTCCTGTTTACTCCTCCATGTACGGCTGGGGTGGCTGGGGACCTATGGGTTTCTATAGACCTTGGGGCGGCTGGGGCTGGGGAATGGGCTGGGGCGGAGGATATAGCTATCCTGTAGGCAGCGAGAAGTTCCGTTACGCTCACCTCATTATCGAAGCAATAGACCGCAAAACGAATGCTGTAGTATGGCAAGCTCGCGGATCATCTGAAATCGATGCTCCTGAGAAATCAATCAATAAACTACCGAAAGTAGTAACAGGTATTTTCAAACAATATCCTGTAAAAGCAAAATAACTCTTGGTGAAAATAGGTCTGGAAAAAAATGCATAAGCTGTTATTTCCAGACCTTATTTTTTTAGCTTACGCTAGTTGAACCGGACAGTATCTCTCCGTCCATCATTCCAGATAACAACAATCTCCTTTCCTGCGTTTAGGCTTTCAACGCGTGAAATGGCAAACAATTCAGATTTCGGCCAACTCTCGCCCGATTTTTTCCATAACATCAACGTAACCAACGGCATATCTTTACGACTTCCTACTGTTGCCGAAACATTCAATACCGTACTATTTGTCGACACCGGATTTAACCCCACGCAACCTACAGCTTCGGGCGCTTGCCAACCTTGAATAGAAACCATAGCCAGCTGATACTCTCCGTTGTCAATAATCTTCGCGTACTGCACTCCTTTTTTCACGGCCGTTTCCCGAATCTTTTTCCCCGCAATTTCGGGCAGTGCATAATGTCCCAAATGAACAGGACGTGCGGTTTCACTCTGATCGAGGTCCACTCGTAATATTCCATTTTTTTGTGGTATGTCCGCCAAATTCATCTTTATCCTTTCATCCGAAGCCAACACGACATTTCGGTAATAGACGCCCGATTCAAATCGATCAAATGTATACCTGCGGAAAGATTCCCATCCTTTATCGGTTTGAACCGCATAGTTCATCGAAATTTCGCCATTTTTACCATCAGCTTGCCACGGAAAGGCGCTATTATAGGCTAACTTATTATAATTTTCTGTTCCCTGATAGTACCCCACATTTTTACTATCACACCAAGCCCGAATCTCGGACGCGCCAATAGCTTTATAATCTGTTATCAGAATATTGGAGCCTGCAGCAAACTTATTGTAGGGCTTCTCATCGTTAATATCTTTTTCCCAGGCACCGTTATTCTCCTTTTCTTTCCAAAAGGGATTGTCTGCAGGAATCAACAAACCTAAAAAGAATTTACCCAGCCAATAAGCACTTCCTCGGCAGCTGTATTCTTGTACAGCCGGCTCAAAAGCACCATAAAAACCCAAAGTAGGTACGCGCTCAGAGAGAAAATCAGGATGTTGCAAAAATTGCAGCAATGTACCTGAAGCAATCCGCCGCATCCATCCATAGTTCAGATGTTCATCGGCTAAAAGCCCGGTAAGCGGAAAAGGGACCGCCGCCCCCATCCTATAGGCTATACTTCTCCCCCACATAATCATCTCTCCATTTTCACTAAACATATACGGATAATGGGTGGTCATTTCCCGCAAGTGCGCTTTAAACTTTGCTGCGTAATCTGGATACAAGCTATCTCCATAAAACATCGTCCACAACGCACCGTACATTTGAAAAGCCCACATGCTGTAATAATCATAATAAGGGCTATCATTGTACCAGCCTTCACCTTTATAGTCGTCCAAACATTTCCCTAAGAGTTCGCGCAAATACGCCTCTTTCACCTCATAGCCCTGCTTCTTAAAGAAACTCATGATCATAACGTTAAAGAAACGCCAGTTCATAGCTATCGTAGGACCATTTCCATAACTCAGTAACGTAAAAGCCAACGAATCTTTCGCAGATTTAGGAAGAGGATCCCAAAGTACTTCAGGTGCTGCTGCCAATGAAACTGCAAGACCTCCGAATTCCACCAATTTTTGACTTGGACCTCCTTTCGCATCCAAGGGTTCTATATAACCTACTGCCGAGGGATTGACCAACTGACAAATGTGATAACGGTAGTAATCGGCGACCCCAATCCCATTGATCTGCAGGTCTGGATCCTCTTTCAATAAGGGTAACGCAATAAAAAGTGTCCTACACAATCCTTCTAACTTTTCCGTAGCCGTATGTACGCCATCTCGAGGATAACTGCGACCTGCTTGTTTCGGAAATTGCATAGGGCTCTCCCGTGTAGTAATATGACTAAAAGCACCTTCCAATAGATAGCGCGCGGCGTCTTTCCAATGCTCCCTTGTCACCCCTGTATATGGACTCAGCGTGTAGTCCGGCTTTTTCACATTAAAAACATCCTCGCCCCTTTCCTGAGCAAATAAATATGCTGCAGGAATCAACAGTAGCCACAAAAAAAGCGTAGCTAATGTATATTTATATAACTTCCTTTTCATGGAGATTCAAGTTAAAATTTAGCCTTCCAATCCACAACCTGTACAGCAGACGGCGTTGCGTCCAATACCCCCTCGCCATCTTTTTGATCTGTCTGTTGTAAAAACAGCGATAACTGCCGCTTTTTACGCCAAAGTTCCGTATCATAGGTAGGCTCCCATGCTCCTAATGACAGCGTGTCCACGTCTAAAATCTCAAAGGTCTCCTTGTCTAAACGATTGACTTTCAATAGCGATGCACGACTAGACCGCTCTTTATCCCGAAATAGCATGAGTAGAGAAACCTTATCTCCTTTTCCTTTCACCAAAAGCTGTGGTCTCGAAATAGGAATTTCCTTCGTTCCATGCCCACTAAGCGAAAAGGCTGTTTTCCTAAAATCAAACGATCGGCAATTCCATTTTTGCGCACCGTAGTAAATAAGCTTATACTGCGGAATATCCGTATCGGCATTACGCCAATACGTTGCAATGAAAGGATTACCATCCTCATCGGCTGACATCGCTGTTTGATTAATCAACTCGCTTTTTTCGGGAATACGGAATGCGTACTCGGCAGAAAAAGCAGTAATGGGTATCCGGTATTTCGAGCCATAAGTTGTTTCCCAGGTTAGGCCACCGTCTTTCGAACATGCGTAGGCCATATCATGGTTACTTGCCACATCGGGTGTCTCTCGCCAAACCCACGAAACATGTATAGTTCCGTGATTGTCGACATAGGCTTGCCAATAAGCATTTCGTTGCCCTTCACCATCGATTAGATTCGTATGGAGACGTTGCCACTTCGACGTCTTCGTATCGTAGCTGTTAATAACTAAATTACCCGATCCCGATCCCCCGTCGCGATAAAAGAAAAGAAGATTTCCATTCGGCATCTTAAAAAATTCCGGATAAGTAACATTTTTCTCTTCCGAACCTATCATTTCTTGCTCAGGCCCCAATTCGAGAGATGCAGGAGCGATTGATTTGGCATAGCGTAAACGCGTATTATGGTGATCCCATGCAACATGTAGATACCCTGCTCCATCAACCATAATGCTAATGACATTATGTGCATCCTTTGCATTTCCTTGATAGACAGTTCTCGTTGTTATCCATTTTTCACTGCCTAAACGACGTTTTCCCAAAACAAGGAAGCCGTCGCCATCGTAATAGGCAACAAACTGAAAGGAATCGTTGCTAACCAGCGAATTTTTTCTGAAGACCGCCGTATTTACGGTATTCTTCGCCCATCCGTGTCCCACCGTAACCATAGAAGCCCCTTTCAACTGCGCATGCAAGAGCGTTGGAAAAAGTAATAGGCTACCCACAAAAAACAACATTATTTTTTTCATCATTATACTCTTTATGACATTCATTTTCTATTCAGCAATACTGTAATCCTTCTTTCCATCCTCACCACTCCACAAACGTTTTGCAGTCCAAGGCTGCTCTTCTGCTGTCCAAAAGTCATCCTGCGCGGACAGTCCCAATGGCAAAAAAACAACACTAGTCAAGTATGGACTTCCTTGGTTATTGTAAAAATCGCCTAGGCCAGGCTGCTCACCATACAAACCTATAGTAAGCCATCCGTTCTCATAGGTACGGGGATGCTTGAGTGTTTTTTTCAATACTGCTGTGAGCGCCCCTCTGACCTGTCCCACGGATAGCTCGTCAGGAAGTCGTTTTTTCAACGACATATCTGCTAAATGATGAAATGCCGCAGCCCTGTAAATAATAGACCGACCAGAAGGAGGATAAGTACCATCTGCGTGAATCAACCGCTCCTGGATAATAGCATATCGTATGTTTCGTTTTTTTATCTTCGCAAACATCGCATCATAAGCCTTCGTCTTCTGCTCAATAACATCCATAATACCCGCTAAAAATGGATGAATTACAAAGCTATTGTAGTAATCATATGCATAGTGTTGACCATCCATATACATACCATCGCCCACATACCATTGTTCAAGTTGCTGTAATGCATAATCCACCCGCATCACGTCCCAATCGTAGCCAAAACGTGCGAGAAAGGCCTCATTCATCGCTGAAAAAAGTAACCAATTGGAGAAAACCGGTTTAAATTGCCGCGTTGTCCGTATCGAATTTACTAAATTTACTTTAGTCTTTTCGTCCAAATTATCCCAAAGCCAAGGACAGCGGATGAAAGCCACTGCAATAAAAGAGGCATCAACCAACTGCTGCCCGCCCAGATCAAATCGCATAAAGTCACGTGCATTACTATCTAACGCATGCTTCATTCCCTGCAATACCCATTCTCTATATTGCGTCCGCAAAGCCCGCTCTTTTTTGCTTCCGTCTTCCAATGCCAACCAAGGAGAGATACCGCATAATACCCTTCCCAATACCTCGACATATTGTACCTGAATACGATGTGCTTTATTATCTACATTTTTGGAGGTAACCTGCGGCATAAGAATACGTAAGCTATCGTGCGCCAAGCTTCGAATAACAGGCCGGGCCATTTTATCCATCTCCTGTAACCAAAAGTCTCGATCATTTTTTTCGTTGGCGTTGACGTTTCCTTTGGAAAACATAAAGAAACAAAGCAATGCAATTGATAATATTTTCATACGTCTTGTCTACTTATGCTGCTCTAAAAATCTATACATCTCTACACCAGCCAATAAAAAAGCCCCCACGCCGAAACTGGTTGTCGAATGGGTATCGACCACTTGTCCGGGTATCGCTTTCTCACCTATAGGTTGTACATACCCTACGCGACCATCAGGCTGTAATGCGATCTCGCTCAAATACTTCCATCCTAGTTGAGCTGCACGTTCATATTTCGGTCCTTTAATCAGCCCATTATTCATTCCCCAAAGCAAACCATAGGTAAAGAATGCCGTGCCACTTGTTTCTCTTCCCGGCGCATGTGCAGAGTCAAGTAAGCTTCTTGTCCAATATCCTTCAGCTTGCTGACAACGTACGATAGCTTTCGCCATTTCTTGAAAACGCTTTGTATAGGCTTTATAGTGTATATGATCTTTGGGCAGATCCTGAATGATTTTCGCTAAACCTGCAAATACCCAACCGTCGCCCCGCGCCCAAAAATCCTTTTTCCCATTGGCACTTTTGTGTTTTGGAAAAATATATTTTGCATCCCGGTAGTAAAGCGCCTCTTTCGAATCGTACATAATGCTATCAGCGTACATCAAATAACTATGCAACTTATCCAGGTATTGCGTATTACCTGTGAGATTATACATCTTCGTCATCACCGGCATAACCATGTATAATCCGTCGGCCCACCACCAATAATCATTTTGAGGCGTGCTCATCTGGTATTCCATGACTTCCTTTGCTCGTGCAATCTTATATTCCTTTGGATCGAGCTCATAGAGATCGATATAGGTTTGGAAACAGATTTGCCAATCGCCAAATAAGACATAATCGTCGGTCTCCCCATACGAATATTTCCAACGTGATTTATCATTCGACTTCGCGCCTTTCCAGTCATTGTAAACGGCCCAAGCTTCTGAATATCGCACATAATCTGGATTTTTGGTTAGTTTATACAATTCCATATTTCCGGTATGGTAAGCTGCTTGGTCCCAGAAAGCCCAGACTTCTGGTTTATGTTCGCGTTGCCAATAGCTATTGGCTGACGTGACATCGGACAACACTTTTTCTTTGGTCAGCGATTGTCCGAAAACAGAACTCGCACATAATAAAAAGCAGACAACTAGGTTTACGTACATCTTCATTTGGTTATTTAAATAGATCATTAATTTCATTCGGTTATTTATTTGTAATTGATGCGTTTTTTATCATCCTATCGAATACTCAAGAAATTCGGCCCATATTATTTCTCATTTTGATGGCATTTTAGGCTTCTTTGTAAGCAATTCGTATGTCGGCTAAACTGACAATTCATACCATGAGGCAAAACAATTGTGAAGACGAAATGACATGCTTCTCCTCCACAACATCATAAAATATTTACCTGGTCTATCTCACTGGTTATTGCTAAACCTTATCTCACAAAAATAGAGAATGAAAGTAAATCAGATGTTTAAATACAGATTATTTTGGGTATAAAATTGATTCAAAAAAGTCCAAAACATGCTTCAAATCGCTTACTGAACAGATAGATCTTTAAACACAGGAAACAAACACATTACCCACCAAGTTTACTTTCAGGCTACGCTCCTCTCACCATTGTGTACTAAATTCGTAAAAAAACTGTGAAGTATTACGAATAAATGTAAAAAAAACATTTATTTACAATATTGATTTTTTATCTTTAAATCTCGACTCACAATTACATAACAATAAGAACCTATGTATCTAAAGAAAAAGATAAGTTTGATTTTATTTGCTGTCCTTGCATATACCAATGGCAATGCGCAAACAACCAAACAGCTGGAATATTTTCCGCTACAAGACGTACACCTTCTTCCTAGCCCATTCAAACACGCAGAAGAAAAAGACCTTAATTATCTCTTAGAAATGGATGCAGATAGGCTTTTAGCCCCATTTCTCCGCGAAGCAGGCCTCCCGACGAAAAAACCTAGTTATACAAATTGGGAGAATACTGGCCTCGATGGACATATCGGCGGGCACTATCTCTCGGCTTTGTCGCTCATGCTGGCGTCGACCGGAGATAAACGCATACAAGAAAGGCTGGAGTACATGTTAGCGAACCTCAAGAGCTGTCAAGATACAAACGCAGATGGTTATATTGGAGGCGTACCTGGTGGAAAAGAGATTTGGAAAGAAATCAAAAACGGACAAATTAAAGCTGGAAGTTTTAGTTTAAACGATAAATGGGTTCCGCTGTACAACATTCACAAAACGTATGCTGGTTTACGAGATGCTTACTTATATACGGGCAACAAAACAGCTAAAGCGATGTTGATCAAAATGACAGACTGGGCTGTCACATTGGTCGCACAATTATCGGAGACACAAATCCAAGATATGCTCCGTAGCGAGCACGGAGGCCTCAATGAGACCTTTGCTGATGTCGCCGAAATCACGCAAAACCCGGTTTATCTGGAGCTGGCAAAAAAATTCAGCCAACGCAGCATCCTGACGCCTCTTTTGCATCATGAAGATAAGCTTACAGGTATGCATGCCAACACGCAAATTCCAAAAGTATTAGGTTTTAAACGTGTAGCCGACATTGCCAAAGATAATGGGTGGGCAGATGCTGCGAGTTATTTCTGGGATAATGTCGTAGAAAAAAGATCCATCGCCTTTGGAGGAAATAGTGTGAGCGAGCATTTCAATCCTATAAATGATTTTTCGAAAATGGTACATAGCGTTGAAGGTCCAGAGACCTGCAATACCTATAATATGTTACGTCTAACAAAAATGCTCTATCAAACTGATCCTCAATCCAAATACTTAGATTTTTACGAGCGCGGCCTTTACAACCATATTTTATCGACACAACATCCGGAAACGGGTGGTTTCGTTTATTTCACACAGATAAGACCCGGTCATTACCGTGTGTATTCTCAACCACACACCAGCATGTGGTGCTGTGTTGGTTCTGGCATGGAAAACCACGCTAAATATGGTGAAATGATTTATGCACACAGGGATCAGGATTTATTCGTGAATCTATTTATCCCTTCGGTATTAAACTGGAAAGAAAAACAGACTCAGATTACACAAGTCAATCATTTCCCAGAAGAAGCTTGGACCACCATACATGTAGATCCGAAGAAAAAAACAGATTTTACGTTACATATCCGTAAACCGTCTTGGTTGGTCGGCGAGGCTGTCGTTACCATTAACGGCAAGCCTCACAACACACTAAGCACCCAGGAATCCACTTTATCCATAAGTAGAACATGGAAAAAAGGCGATGTCGTGCGGGTAGAATTACCTATGGGAATTCATACCGAACAAATCCCGGATCAGAGCAACTACTATAGCATTTTATATGGACCTATTGTCTTGGGAGCGCGGACCGAAAGTAAAGATCTGCCAGGATTACGTGCTGATGACAGCCGCATGGGACACGTAGCCCAAGGACAGCAAATCCCATTACGCAATCTTCCTATTTTGACCAGCAATCCGGAAAATATTCCCACATTGGTTACCAACAAACAAAATAAGCCTTTACACTTTACCTTATCCGGCTTATATCTAGGGCGAGAGAAGATGCAAATGGAACTGGAGCCTTTCTATCAAATACACGATGCCCGTTATATTATGTATTGGCCACAGGCGACAGAAGCAGAACTTCATCAGATTCAAGAAAAAATGGATAAGGAAGAACGTGAAAGCTTAGCACTTGCATCGTTGACGATAGACAAGGTTGTATGTGGCGAGCAACAGCCTGAATCGGATCATTTTATCAAAGAAGAAAATAGCCATGCAGGTGCTTTTGACGATGTACGTTGGCGCGAAGCAAAAGGCTGGTTCAGTTACTTGCTGAGAAGAGGAGGTGATCAAGACGCAGAAATTTACATCAAATATCTAGCGCAAGATCATGATCGGAGTACAACAGTTTACATAAACGATCAGATCGTCGGAAACATTCCAGAAGATACAAGCTCTACGGACCCGATACAGATCCTGAAATTTAAACTTCCCGCAAACACCAGCAAAAAAGAAACTGTTCAGATTAAAATATCCGGAGAAAATCAGCTCTCCACGCATAAATTACTTGAGATCCGCATACTAAAAAAATAAAGAAGCTCTCCTTCGCCCTCCAGTCCTCTTGCCTCGATGTTGAACATCGAGGCAAGAGGACTGTTGTATCATTTTTATAATCCATGTAGCGCCGGATACTAACTTTTAAAATTGCTTTTTTGTATCTTTAAAAAAGATATTAGTTAAAACAATTGTGAGTCGCGCTTTTCCATATTACTTTGTCAGCTGTATATATTTCTTTTACTTCCAGTTCGCTTCTTCCCAACAATTAGGCATCACCCCTATTAAGATTGAACAACAACTTCCTTCACTTACGGTCAACCGGATTTTTCAGGATCGAGAAGGTTTTATATGGTTTGGTACTGCACAAGGAATCAGCCGATTTGATGCTTTTAATGTACTCACATTCAAGCTAAAAAATCGAGAGAATAAAATCGTTACTGATCAAAATATTACGGCTATTGAAGAAGCGTCCCAGAACTTATTGGTAGGTACCGACAATGGCCTGTATGTCTTCAATAAAAAAACGTACAGTGCGCAGCCTTTTCCCGACAGCCTACTTGACGGGAAGCGAATCACATCGATCTTTATTGATAAGCAATCTGCCATCTGGATTGGGACAAGTAACGCAATATATGTTTATCGTTCGGACTTCAGCCGAATGAAACAGTATATACACAATCCAAAGGATGCACGGACATTACCAAAAGGAACCATCAATACTATTTTTGAAGATAGCAAGGGTAATATGTGGGTAAGTGTATGGTGCGCCGGTCTCTTCAAACTGGATAAAGCAAAGAATAAATTCTCTTCTTATCCCTCGTTAGGTTCTCGCAATAATCCATTCAAAATCCTAGAGGATGATCATGGTCAACTTTGGATTGCGACCTGGGGAGACGGACTTTATCTCTTTAATCCTGGAGACTCTAAGCAGATGTACCGAGAAGTCGCCATCAAAAATAAAAGAAGAGGGGAAGGCAAAGAAGAGCTATTTTACAATTTACTACAAGACCACAAAAAGAAATATATTTGGGTACTATCCTTTTCCGGGATTTCCACCTTTTCCTATGATCAGCAAAATAACATTCGGGAGCTAGACTTCTCTCCGCTCTTTGACAATACATCGAACATTTTTAACGATATCTATGAGGACCGATCGGGCTCTATCTGGTTATCTATCGGAGGAAAGGGCATTTCAACTATCAATTTCGACAAACCCGCTATCCGGAATTATACCCTAGAGGAAATCAAAAAACGATACAGTATATTACCTAATTTAAACATGTTGTACCGTGATCGTGAGGGCTATCTTTGGTTTAATTTGGAACGTATAGGGCTCGGAAAGTACAATCCAAGGGATAATAAGATCGTTACCTATAGTAACACAAGCTATAAATCGCTCATGGCTATCCGCGCTGTGAATTGCATATTGGAAGTTGGGAACCAGCTTTGGGTTGGCTCTTCCTATGAACCAACTATCAATATCTTTGAAAAAGCAAAAGAAGAAATCATACTTCGTAAACAGATAAATTTAGTCGCCGCAAATCCAGACGCTACTCCACCGTTATTTTTCTATGCCGATCGGGAAAAAAATCTTTGGATAGCAACTTCGCGAGGCTTGACGCTACTAGAGCCGTCTAATAATAAACTGACCTCCATTACTGAGATAACAGATTATGTTGTTGCAATCACAGAAGATAACCGAGGTAATATTTGGATAGCAACAAGAGGAAAAGGAATATACCAAATTCTTCCTACCAATCTCAAGAAAGTAGCCCAACGCATAGGAAAAGATACCCCAGGACTACAGACGGATCAAATCGAAGCATTAGATGCCGACCAACAGGGAAAACTTTGGATTGGGACAAAAGATAGTCGTCTATTATCGTACGATGTGTATCAACAGAAAGCGGAAGAATTCGCAAACATGCAACTCTTTTCCAAGAATCAACTGCTGGATATTGTATGTTTGAATCATACGGTATGGCTATCAAGCTCCCGAAATATTTATAAAATACAACCAAACGACCATAGCATCTACGAATATACTATGGAAGATGGTTTTCAGGTCAACATGTTTTCAAAACGGGCCTACACCACTGATAAACAAGATGGCTCCATTTTCTTTGCAGGTTATAACGGTATTGTGAAATTTGAGGAATCCACTTTTTTCCCAAAACACAACGCTTCCGTTTTGGTCTCCGATATCAAGGTAAATAACCAATCCGTTATTCTTCATTCGGAAAAGCAGAAATACGATATCGAGGCACATCGATTGAATCTGGAACCTGAAGATCAAAATTTAGAAATTGACTTTACGTCATTAGAATTTGCCCATGCGAATAAAATAAGGTATGCTTACAAACTCGAAGGTGTAGACAAAGATTGGGTATATGCTCCACGAGAGCGGCTTTTTGCAACTTATAATAACCTCGGAAAAGGGAGATACCGTTTTTTAGTGAAAGCTACAGCATTGAACAATAAATGGAGCTCGACTGTCACAGAAATCATCATCCGTAAAAAACCGGCTTTTTACGAAAGTAACCTCGCTTATCTCGTTTATTTTATTATCGTAGGTACACTAATTTATTACGGCATAGCATTCGCAATGTATAGATTAAAGCTTCGTAGTGATTTGCGGATTGCCCAAATAGAAAAAGATAAGGCCAACGAGCTGATACAAACCAAGCTCAGTTATTTTACAAATATTTCACACGATCTGCTTACACCATTAACAATCATATCTTGTTTAGTTGACGACATTCAGATAACGACTAAGAAGAACCTCTCTCAATTTGAGAAAATGCGTTTTAACTTAACGCGATTAAAACGTCTTTTACAACAGATTCTTGATTTCCGGAGAATCGAAAACCAGCAGATGGAACTTCGTGTAAGTAAAAATCCAATACATCCTTTTATTGAAGAAATATGCCATTCGTATTTTAATCCGCTTGCTAAGCGAAAAAGCATCACATTTGATATCGAACTGAATGAAATGATAGAAGAAGTTTATTTCGATGTTGATAAGCTCGACAAGATCATCTTTAATCTTCTTTCAAATGCTTTTAAGTATACGCCGCATGGAGGCCACATCGTATTATCGTATCTAACCACTAAAATAGAGCAGCATGACCACCTTGTTTTACAGATCAAAGACAACGGAATAGGCATTGCCCAAGAAGAAATAGAGAAAATATTTATTCCTTTCTACAATAACAAACGAACAAAACAAACAGAAAGCAATGGGATTGGCTTAGCGTTAACAAAAGAACTCGTTGAATTGCACCACGGCAATATCCGCGTACAAAGTAGCATGGGAAAAGGAACTTGTTTTACGGTCACGATTCCTATTGACCAGGCTTCTTATTCGATCAAAGAGCAACAAGAATTCAATCATGACTTGGTAGAGCCTGCCTACGAAACGACAAGCGACCTCCCTATCGTCGATTCAACATTGGCGGATACACCAACACATAACCTCCATCTGTTACTCGTGGAAGACAATACAGATTTAAGGCAAACCATCCAAAATATTCTATCAAAGAATTACCACGTATACACCGCCATACATGGAAGAGAAGCCCTGTCCATACTTGCTCAACAGGACATCGACATCATCATCAGCGATCTGATGATGCCAGAAATGGATGGACTTACCCTTTGTCGTACCATTAAATCGAATGCCGACTTTAGCCATATCCCCGTTATTTTACTCACCGCAAAAAGTAGCATCGAGGATCGGGTTGCTTGTTATCAGGCTGGTGCAGATAGTTACGTGAGTAAGCCTTTTGAGTTAAAGGTCTTGGAAGCAAGGATACATAGTTTTATCATAAACAAACGAACCAAACAGCTCCATTTCAAAGCAAATCCAGAAATTAATATTTCCACGCTAGAATACACCCCTTTGGACGAGCAGTTTCTACATAAGATGTTGCACATTATTGAAGAACATTTGTCGGATGATCAATTTGATGTCATTGCTCTGGGCGATAAACTGGGTTTATCAAAATCTACATTGTATAGAAAAACAAAGGTATTATTGGATTTATCGCCAAGCGAATTTATCAAGAATATACGTTTGAAGCATGCTTGTCAACTGATGGATAAGGACAAATCTATCTCGGTAAGCGAAGTAGCGTTTGCGACGGGTTTTGCTGATCCGAGATATTTCTCCACTTGCTTTAAAGCAGCATTTCAATTAACGCCATCAGAATATCAGCGAAAAGGTATTACTGAATCGACCGAAGGTCAGTAACATGAGCCTGTAACCTGTAAAACTGCTTCAAAAAAATAGAGGCCTTGTAAACAAAGCCTCTATAAAAACCTTCTTTCAAAGGCCATTTTTATTTCACGGGTAGTTTGATCACAGTAAAAGAATAAGGAGCAAATGTATCCTTAACCGACTTACCTTTATAATTTACCTTTTCGTCCCTCGGTTTAATCTGCAACGGTTCTTCAATGCTGTTCGCTATATTCAAATCGGCATTTGCCAACGTGATTTTTGTAGCTGCACCACTGATTTTCCGCTTGGAATCGATTTTGAAATCTGCTACAACAGCTGTGCTGTTGTAGTTGATAAATTTAATGATAAGCTCTTTATTCGTTTCATCGTACACAGACGAAGCATACAGACTATCTTGTCCAGTTGCATTCTGTCCGTTTCGTTTAAGTGGTATAATCGTGGTTCCCTTGTTTAACGAATACAGCTTTTGTACCTGATAGCTAGGTGTACCATAGACGTTCAGATTGTCTACCCAGATCAAATCTGGAGACCACTGCCAACCGTCCACATGCCCAAACAAAGGTGCGTAAGAAGCCATACGAACAACATCCGCATTACGTTCCAACCCTGTTAAAAACGCCGCCTCAGAAAGGGCTGCCTCCCAAGTACTACGACCTGGTCCATTCGGACGTGTGGTATGTGAAGCATATTCTCCGGCAAAGATTTTGGATCCATTGCGCTCGTAATTATCATAGCGCGCCGCCCCCGACAAAAACCAAGAAGGTGGCCGATAATAATGTTCATCAATAATATCGATCTTCATATCCCGCAAGCGCTCGTCAAGAAAGGAGAAACGTTCACCTTCGGGATCAGTTCCCGAGCTAGCGATAATTTCGATTTCCGGGTGTTTATCTTTAAGAACTTTCTTAAATGCGGCCAATCTTTCAATATATTGTGGCCCCCAATTCTCGTTTCCTACACCTAACATCTTCAGATTAAAAGGTGCAGGATGTCCCATCTCCGCTCTCAATTTACCCCAAGCAGTATGCACATCTCCGTTTGCAAACTCGATCAAGTCTAAAGCATCTTGGATGTACGTATCCAGCTCGTCAAGTGGCACAACTTCTCCTGTATTAAACTGACAAGCCATTCCGCAATTCAAGATCGGCACGGGTTCAGCTCCTATATCCTCCGAAAGCAGGAAGTATTCATAGAACCCTAAACCAAAAGTCTGAAAGTAATCGGGGGTTAAACGATGTTTAAATTCTGTATTCCAACGATTGATAATCAGTTCGCGTTCTTCAATTGGACCAACTGTTTTTTTCCATTGGAAACGATTGGCAAGATCTCTTCCCTCGACAATACAGCCCCCGGGAAAACGAATGAAGCCAGGCTTCATATCCGCCAATATTTGTACCATGTCTTTCCGTAATCCTTTTGGACGATTTTTCCATGTTTCTGTCGGAAATAGCGATAGCATATCCAATTCTGCTTCGCCGGCTCCTTCAAACCAAACATTTAATTTAGCCTTTGCAGATGTTTGGGAAGAAGTGAACTTCACCGCCGCATTCTGCCAACCAGCACCATTGCCTAAGGCTAAGGTTGACTCCCCAAGCACCTTATTCTCTTCATCCAACAATTCTATACGCAAACGCAGTCCTGGTTTCAGCTGTTTATATAAAAGTGAAAATTCATAGCTTTCTCCCTTTCGGACGCCCATTCCACGAAATCCTTCATTTTGTAATCCCAACTTTACATCCGTCGGTTTAAATACCTTGAGCGCACGTGGATTTCCTTTGCGCTTAGCATCATTCACAATCAAGAAAGTACCTTCTACAGATTGTTCAAGTTTATTCCAACCCATCCACGGATTATCGAATTCAAAAGAACGATTTTTCACCAATTCGGCATAAATACCGCCATCGGCTCCCATGTTAATATCTTCAAAAAATACACCCCACATATGTGATGATATATTACCGGAAGATTGGTCCAATTGTATATTGAATGTTGCTGAACTTTGGGCAACTACGTCGGCAGTTCCCATCGTCAGTAACAGCGCAGCTGCTAATATACTTCTCATACTCTTATACCTTTAGCGCTGAACAAATCTATACTCTGTTTTAGAGGTATATGTTTGACCAGGTTTCAAAACTGTAGATTGGAAAGTTGGATGATTAGGTGCATCTGGATAATGTTGTGTTTCTAAGCAGAACGCTGCACGAAAAGCATAAGTATTTCCCCCTTTTCCTTTTGGATCACCATCTTTCATAAAGTTGCCGCTGTAAAACTGCAAGCCTGGCTCTGTCGTGAAAATCTGCATCTCTATTCCCGTCACCGGAGCATAAACAGAAGCAACTTTTTGAAAACCTTCTTTTTTATTTAACTCGAAGTTATGATCATAACCTTTTCCAATTTTCAACTGCGCATCTTCAGCTTCAATACGCTCACCTATCACATGTGGCTGACGGAAGTCAAAAGGTGTCCCCGCAACCTTCAAACTTTTTCCAGTCGGGATAAGCGTTGCATCTACTTCTGTTATTGCATCTGCATCTACCTGCAACTCATGATCAAGGATTGTTGAAGCACCTTCACCATTCAGGTTGAAGTAAGCATGATTTGTCAGGTTCAACACGGTCTCTTTATCTGTAGTGGCGCTATAATCGATCGCTAAGCCCCCTTGACTATTCAAGGTATACGTAACGTTCATCGTTACTGTCCCAGGATAACCTGCTTCTTTATCCGGAGATGTGTAGGCTAAAGTAATGGAACTATCGGAGCTACTTGTCACATCCCAAACTTTATTATATACACCATTTGTGCCGCCATGAAGAGAATTTTTTCCGTCATTTTTTTCCAATGAATAGGTTTCTCCGTTTAGCGAAAATGATGCATTACCGATACGATTTCCATAACGACCGACAATGGCTCCATAGAAGTTGCTTGCATTCTGTTTGAATTCGTCTGCGGTTTCGTAGCCTAAGATAATATCTTTCGAACTACCGTCTTTACCTTGTACATTCAACGTTACTAGCCGTGCGCCATAATTGGCTAATGAGGCACTTAGTTTTCCGTTTTCAATTTTATACAATTTTACCTCTTTGCCATCAATAGTTGCATCAAAAGCGTTTTTCGCTGTATCAGCAACAGCACTTTCATTTGTTTGCTTATTTGCATTTTGCTGGCAAGCATAAGTCAACGAACTGGCAAGAAGAACTGCCGTAAAAAATTTCTTGTTCATCATATTTTTTGGAGTTTATAATTTTAGAAGCTGTTGTGTATTATTATTTAAAACTGCCATCCCGACTTTAGGAAGAATCTATGATACCTACTTCAACTTCCTCAGCTGGACAAAAAAAGACGGATATATGATCCTTTTATAACAGTAATCCTGAAGTGAAGAAAACCTAAATATAGATGCTTCTAATTCACGCAACATAACAAAAAAACGTGTGCATTATTATTTTAAGCTGTTATCTTAACCTAGAAGTACGACACTTCGAGTTCGTTAAACATAACATTAAAAACGGCTTTCAAACCTTAATAATGCACACGAATTTTTAGAACAAATTTCTATTTACCAAAACCTTACATAAATCGCCGTTACCAATAAAAGAGTAACAACAATAAGGACTAAAACTGAAGGTTCCACTTTGAACATTTTTTTATCCAATTCGAAAGCCTTTGGATTTTCTTTCGGGCCGAATAAACTAACAATGATCATCGCTAGCAACGTGAATGCGAAAGCCAAGCCCATACAAATCTGGAATGGAATTTCATATACGCCAGCCTTATTCAAATATGCGGTATAGATCCATGTTTCTGGACCAAATACTTTCGTTGCGAACTCATTAAAAAAGACAGACAATCCAAAACCTGTAATCAAACCAGTGATGGCAGCAGGTCCTGTTGTACGTTTCCAGAACATCCCCAAAAGGAACATCGCAAAAACCCCTGGACTAATGAAGCCTGTATATTTTTGGATAAAGGTAAAACCACCTGCGCCTCCGATTCCAAGTGTATCATCCCACGTGAATAAAACAGCGACAACAATAGAAGCTATGATCGTTAATTTACCGACCCATACCATCTTCGCTTCACTAGCATCTTTACTGATGTACTTCTTGTAGATATCCAAAGTGAAAATTGTAGCAATACTATTCGCCTTTCCAGCAAGACCTGCTACTATCGCCGCGGTAAGAGCTGCAAGCGCCAAACCTTTCATTCCATTTGGAAGATAACCTAAAATCGCAGAATAAGCATTATCAGCGTGGAATACCCCACCTGGAGCCATTTCATTTTGTAACGCACCGTTTTTGTACAAAACATAGGCAGCAATACCAGGAAGCATCACTATAATAGGCATGAAAAGCTTCAATAGACCGGCAAATAATATACCTGTACGCGCTGTTTTCAAGTCTGCACCCAAAGCACGTTGTGTGATATATTGGTTACAACCCCAATAATTTAAATTAACGATCCAAATACCGGCTAAATACATTCCAATACCCGGCAACATAAGGTACTTGTTGATTTCCTCTTGCGTTGCTCCTGGTCCTGGTTTTTCAACGATCATTTTGAAATGTTCTGGCGAATCCTCCATCAATTTGTTGAATCCTGCCAACACATCTTTACCTAATCCAAAATGCTCACTTACCAATGTCAATGCGACATAGGTCGTAGCCACACCACCGATAACCAATACAACAACCTGTATCACATCGGTAAAACCAATTACACGCATTCCACCTAAGGTGATAATCACAGAGAACACTGCCAAAGCAATGACAATCATGTGAAAGCTATCTGCTCCACCAGACATACTGGAAATAGCAATAGCGCCTAAGTAAAGAATAGATGTTAGATTAACGAATACATACAAGAACAACCAAAAAACAGCCATAATTAAACTGGTTGTCTCGTTGTAACGGTTGTTCAAGAACTGCGGCATGGTAAAGATCTTGTTCTTTAAGTAAACAGGAATAAACCATACGGCGACAATAATCAGTGCCACCGCTGCGATAAGCTCATAGGCCGCAACAGCAATACCGACCTCAAAGCCGTTACCGCTCATACCAATAAATTGCTCTGCAGAGATATTCGAGGCGATCAGAGAAGCTCCGATAGCCCACCAAGTTAAGGATCCCTCGGCAAGAAAATAATCTTTACTACTACCTTGTCCGTTCGTTTTCTTCCGATAAATCCAATAGCCGTAACCGGCTACTACGAAAAAGTAGATTACAAAAATAATGTAGTCTACCATTGCAAATTTTTCCATGTTTTTGTGTGCTGGTTTATAATAATGACGGCATGCTAAGTTTGTCTCACGACGGGTTTAGCATGCCTTACGGTTTATTTTTTTAACAAATAATAGAGTTCATTCCACTTCAGCTGATTTTCGAGTTGCGTTAATGTCGTTGTTTCGTCGATTGCGACATACTCTAAACCGGCAATTCTTGCAAAATCTTCTAGGTATTCAGGTGTTAAACTTAAACTATACGCTGTATGGTGTGCTCCTCCAGCCAAAATCCAAGCACTGCATCCTGTTTTCATATCTGGAAGTGGCTTCCATAAAACGCGCGCAACTGGTAATTTTGGCAATTTCTCTACCACAGGAACGCCCTCTACCTTATTTACGATAAGGCGGAAGCGTGTGCCCATATCAACCAATGACGCATTCAATGCAGGTCCGCTGATACCATTAAATACCAAACGTGCAGGGTCAGCTTTTCCACCGATTCCAAGCGGGTGTACCTCAATGCTTGGCTTATCTGCTGCTAATGCCGCATCAACCTCTAGCATGTGTGATCCCAAAACCATCGCATTATTTGGGTCGAAATTATAGGTATAATCTTCCATAAATGCGGTCGTTCCAGCTAAGCCCGCGCCCATCACTTTACAAGCACGAACCAAAGCCGGTGTTTTCCAGTCGCCTTCGCCAGCAAAACCATAACCGTCTGCCATCAAACGTTGCACAGCTAAGCCCGGCAACTGTACCATTCCATGTAAATCTTCAAAAGTATCGGTGAATCCTTTGTAATTTCCTGCTTCCAAGAATTTACGTAGCCCCAACTCAATACGTGCAGCTTCCACAAGGCTTTGGCGATGTTCGGCTCCCTCAAGTACATTATCTGCTAAGGTATAAGTAGCTTCATACTCTTTAATTAAGCGCTCAATTTCTTGATCAGTAACCGCGTTGATCACAGCAACTAAGTCACCGATAGCGTATGTATTTACAGAAAACCCAAATTGCGTCTCAGCAGAAACCTTGTCACCGTCCGTTACAGCAACATAGCGCATATTGTCACCAAAACGCACAAATTTAGCACCTTGCCAATCTTGCCAAGCAGCAGCAGCACGCGCCCAAACTTGGATACGTTCGATAACCTCTTCGTCTTTCCAGTGGCCAGTAACAACTTTTCTACCGATGTTTAGACGTGTAACAATATGTCCAAATTCTCTATCTCCATGTGCACTTTGGTTAAGGTTCATGAAGTCCATATCCATACTATCCCAAGGAATGTCACGGTTATATTGCGTGTGTAGGTGGAGCAATGGCTTTTGTAATGCTTTCAATCCTCTGATCCACATCTTAGCTGGAGAAAATGTGTGCATCCAAGTTACCACACCAACACAATTTGTTGCTGTATTTGCCGCTACAATAGTATTATAAATTTCTTCGCTATTTTTAACGATTGGCTTATAAACAACGTTCACAGGAATTTTCTCGTGAGCGGAAAGATATTGCGCTATTTCTTCCGCATGGACAGCAACTTCACGCAAAGTTTCTTCTCCATATAAATCCTGGCTGCCTGTAACAAACCAAATCTCTAAACTTCTTAAATCAATATTCATTTGTATATTTTATTGCTTTGATAATACGACGTAAAGGTCCATTAGGCATTTGAGGCGGAAATTTACGCACTTTTATATTTAATTCTTACTTTTTTATACTATTTTTTATTTATTCTTGCCCGTAATAAGCTTCACCTCCATGTTTGCGTTCATAATGTTTCTTTATCAACGCATCTTTTAGACGAGGAGCCTTTGGATTGATCTGTTCAGTCAATGTTGCCATCTGTGCAACAGTTTCGAGCACAGCACTATTATAAACAGACTTGATACCGGTCTTACCCCAGGCAAAAGGAGCATGGTTACCGACCAAAATCATCTCAACTTCTTTATAATCTAATTTCTGTTGTTCGAAATGATTGATAATCTGGAAACCCGTTTCATATTCATAATTGCCAAGAATCATTTCATCACTCATTGGTGGCGCACAAGGAATATCTGTTGTCAAGTGATCCGCATGAGTCGTTCCATAAATAGGAATATCGCGCTGACTTTGTGCCCAAGCGGTGCCATAGGTGGAGTGTGTATGGGTAATGCCACCTACACCTTCCCAATGCTTATAAAGAACAGCATGTGTTTTCGTATCAGAAGAAGGTCTTAATTTACCCTCCACAATATTTCCATCAAAATCGACGATCACCATACTCTCTGGCGTAAGTTCTTCGTAGGGAACACCACTAGGCTTAATCGCAAAAACACCTTTTGAGCGATCCGCTACGCTCACATTTCCAAATGTAAAAAGAACCAACCCTAGTTTGGGCAATTGCATGTTACAGTGATAAGCTTCTTCTTTTATTGCTGCGTACATAGTATACTAATATTAAAAGTCAAAATATAAATAAGATAGGCGATTATGCTTTGCTCGATTCGATAAAACCTCCAACCTCTTTATAACGGTTGTACCGTGTTGCATATATCTGCACCATTTCTGGTCGAGGTTCATATGTTTTTTCAAACCCCTGCCCCATAGCATGCATTGCATCCTCTACCTTCTCGTAAAGCCTAGCTGCTGTAGCGGCGAACATAGCAGCGCCGATAGCACATGTTTGTTCAGATTTATGTATACGGATAGGCATATTCATCACATCAGCCATCGTCTGCATAATGTACGGTGATTTCTTTGCGACCCCACCTAATCCAATAAGTCCTTTGACCGGAATTCCTTGTTCGACGAAACGATCGACAATACTTTTAGCTCCAAAACAAGTCGCTTCAACAATTGCTCTGAAAATACGCGGGGCGTCTGTTCCTAAATGCAAACCTAAAAGTGCGCCTTTCAACGTTTGATCTGCGTCTGGTGTACGACGTCCATTGAACCAATCGATAGCAAGCTCCGAGGATGCTGTCACAGGTAGCGCTTCAGCTTTTTTACTCAAGGCTGGGATTAACTGTCCATCGATCAAATCCGTTATTTTCGCAATATCATCTTCGGCAATCCCCTGCGCTTCAGCCAACAGATTCGCTACTGGCCACATGAGGATTTGCTTAAACCAAGCGTAAGCATCGCCAAAGGCCGATTGTCCAGCCTCCATACCGATCATACCGGGAATAATCGATCCGTCTACTTGTCCACAGATCCCACGAACAAGCGTTTCAGCAACCTCTTCTTTTGGCGCAACAAGCATATCGCAAGTCGATGTCCCCATTACTTTGCTGAGGTAATAAGGTTCTATTTGGCCCCCAACAGCCCCCATATGACAGTCAAATGCACCTACACCCACCACAACATCTGTAGAAAGCCCTAAACGCGTAGCCCATTCTTCCGACAAATTACCAGCAGCTTCTGCGGAAGTGTAAGCATCTGTAAATAAGCGATCTGTTAAACCATCCAACAAAGGATCAAGATCGCTAAAGAATGTATTTGGAGGTAAGCCTCCAAATTCGGCAGCCCACAAGGATTTATGTCCCGCAGCGCACACACTACGTCTTATCGCCGAAGCATCTGTTCCTCCTGTAAGCAAAAATGGAATATAATCACAGTGTTCAACCCAGGTATACAATGCCTGACGAACTTTCTCATCCGCACGAAGCACATGCAGTAACTTCGCCCAGAACCATTCTGAAGAGTAAATACCACCTACATATTGCAGATAATCTACGTCAAATTTCTTAGCGTGATCATTAATCTCCTGTGCCTCTTTAACAGAGGTATGGTCTTTCCAAAGAACAAACATCGCATTCGGATTGTCAGCAAATTCTTCCAAAAGAGACAAAGGTACTCCTGCTGCATTCACAGCCACCGGCGTAGATCCCGTTGTATCTACAGAAATAGCCTTTACCGCCTTTCCTATAGTTTGATCTCCCGCCTTTTGCAAGCAGTCTTTAATCGTGGTTTCCAATCCTTCGATATAATCCAAAGGATGTTGCCGGAATTGGCTCGACGCAGCATCACAAAATTCACCCTTTTTCCACCTTGGATAATAGAATACAGAAGAAGAAATTTCATTTCCATTTTCGGCATCCACCAGAACCGAACGAACGGAGTCACTTCCGTAATCTACTCCGATCACATAAGATTTATTCATTACTTAATACCTTTTATTTGGTTGCTAACACTGATTTATAATACGTTTTAAATGATAAGAATTGCACCTGTGTATCTTTAAGATACAAGGATGACAACTCATTATTAGTGTCAAATTAACATTTATTTTTTAATAAAAAGAAATTTTTGTTTATTTTTTCGACAAATCATCTTGCTTATCAGAAAATTGCAATTGAATAGGCGGATCACAATTGGGATAAGAAGAGAGAAAAAAGTTTTTATTTTTTTAACAGGACGGTGAATAATCAGAAATTTCGTATTTTCCGCCGTCTATTTAATCGAATAGGTTGGAAACATCGGAATATTTTGTCTTCCAACATTTTATAATGAAGAGGAATCAATTATGAATTTTTATAACAATGAGCCCGGCATATTGATTGCAGTCGATTGCATCATATTTGGATTTAATGGGGAATCATTAGAAATATTATTAATAAAAAGAGGCATAGAACCAGAGCGCAACAAATGGAGTCTTATGGGGGGATTTGTACAATCCGATGAAAGTCCCGAAGGAGCCGCATCCCGTGTACTCAACAAATTGACTGGCTTAGAAAATGTCTACATGGAAGACTGTGGCATTTTTGGAGATCCGGGACGGGAAAGTCATCGGCGCGTAATCAGTATCACTTATTTTGCTTTAATTGACACCCTACAATATCAACACATCATCAGTGATGAATATGAGGCAAAATGGTTTCCCTTAGATGAACATCCTACTTTAATTTTTGACCACGAGGAGATGATTACTGCCGCAAAAAGGAAATTACGATCAAAAGCAGCGCTTTATCCTATTCTATTCGAACTTCTACCGGAAAAATTCACCATTCCTCAGATTGCCTCATTATATGAATGCGTCTATAATATTGAGCTTGACAAGCGTAATTTCAGTCGCAAGTTACTTTCCTCCGGACTCATTATTAAACTAAAAGAAAAAGATAAAGAAAACTCCAAAAAAGGAGCTTTTTTCTATCGTTTAAACACAGAAATTTACAAAGAAAAAATCATGTCTTTCCTACGGTATTTACCAAGTTGGTCGATGGAGGGATAAGATAAATTTAGAAAAAAAGCCTATTTGGAAAACTCCAAATAGGCTTTTGTAAAAAAGGGGCTACTTCGAATAACCTGGATTTTGCTCAAGGCCATCCCCCACTTTATTATTTAGCTGAATTTCACTCAGCGGAATAGGTAACAAGGCATTATAGTCCTGAAAACCAGTTGTTACTTTATTCGACGGAGAAGCATCACCATTTAATGCAATCCGTTCTTTTAGGGTTCCTGTACGCACAAGCGTCATTCTTCTATTTTCCTCCGCAATCAACTCTCTTGCTCGTTCGTCGAGAATGAAATCGATTGTGATATCTGAAGCAGATACTGTTCCTAGATCCGCATCTCCATTGGTTGTTCTTGCGGTCTTAAAAGCCCTATCGCGTAAAACATTGATATCCTGAGCTGCTCCCGATGTATTTCCCTGGCGAAATCTAGCCTCAGCTCTTAGCAGATACGTTTCGCCAAGACGCATTACCGGCCAATCCTTTACAAGCGCATAACCAAAATCATCTAAAGGATCGTATCCTCCCCACTTGGTCGGATAAGGATACCAAACCTCCAAACTATCTGTTACGTAAGGAATAATTTTATCACCTGTTTTTATCGTTACGTTACGTACCCCAGCATCTTTTGCTACACGGTAACCGTTCGCATCAACCCCGATCTCCGCGCTAAAATTAGTCCGATTATAGTTGGTTGTTCGACGAATATTGTAATTGCTATTTCTGATATCACCTGCTAAATCTTTCCAAACCGTATATTTCATGAAATTACTTAGGCGAAGGCGACCATTTCCTCTTCCACCTAACGAATCCGCATTGACCATCCCATCATACTTATGATACGCGGGTTGCCATACACGTCGATGTTGAGGGTTATCGATTGTACCACCGGTCACTTCGCGGCTATATTCTACTTCAAAGGTCCAGATCGCTTCTGTGTTTCCTTCCGAGCGACGCATATTACCTTGCCTAAACATATCCCGGTAATAATCTCCTCCCTCCGTCAAATACTCACCATAGCGCGTATCAATCAACTTATACTCTCCTCCATCAATGATTTCACTCGCCACAACCTCTGCTTTCGCATAATACGATTGATCGCGCATTCCTATTCTCAAATAAGCTTCCGCAGCAAGCTGTCGAGCCATATCTTTATTAATACGGCTTTCTGCAGCAGCGGCATCAACAGCTGGCAAATTTGCTATAGCATAAGTCAAATCCTCGTCGATAACTGCATCAATAGCTGTCACGGCCGTTCTTTTATAATTGAACGTCGGTGTTGTCACCGGTTCAGTCAATAACGGAACGTCTCCCCACAGAGTAACCAAGGTATTATAGGCGTAAGCCCGAAAGAAGCGTGCTTCTGCTGCTGCAGCAGGGTTTGTTTCCCCGACAGCTTCTATGATACTGTTTGCATTGTTGATAAATTCATAGGCTTTTGTCCACAAATGGCTTACGCCCGCATTTTCTGAATTTAAGTCTGCATATTGGTAAAAGGGGTTTTCCACACCTTGCGTAGAACCTGCACTTGTAATGTCCATACCAATCTGCCAACAGGAAAGAAAACCTTGTTGACTGCTCATACCCCACAAAGTCGCATAGATATAATGCAGACCGATGAGTCTATTCTCTATTGTAGAAGCATCAGCGCTTCCTGACTCGTAACTGGAATAAGGATTCTCTTCTAAAAAATCTTTACTACAAGAGGTCATCCCTACCGAAAGACCTGATAGGATGAGTGCATAACGGATAAATTTATTCTTTTTCATCGCTTAAGTTAAAATGTAAGGTTAACACCAACAACATAGGTACGGGTCATTGGATAATTGAGTTCATCGTTATCCGATCCTCTGCTCGCATCACGAGCTTCGGGGTCCCACCCAAACCAGTTCGTCCAGGTGTATAAATTCCGACCACTTGCATAGACTGTCAGTCCGCCTATCCCTACTTTGCTAGCAAATGTTTTGGGAAGATTGTAACTCAGTGTCACATCTTTTAGCCGCGTATAGCTGGAATTCATCGGAAATCCGTACCCGTGACTATTGGAATGATTGCCGAGTGAACGCCATTCATTACTTTTGTTTTCCGGCGTCCAATAACCAAGCGCAGCTGGTGTACTTCTACGCCCCATTTCATCAGACGCTCCTCCAATCTGCACATTGTTTCGCAATGCTCCTTGGACGGTATTGATGAAGATATTAAGAGAGAAATCTTTATAGGTAAAGGTATTGGTAAGACCACCTGTCCACTTTGGAGCAGTTTGCCCTAAAATCGAACGGTCATCGTCATCTATTTTGCCATCCCCACTTAAATCGGCCAATTTCAAATCTCCCGCAAGAGCAGCATCGTCCCAACCAATATTTGCGCCAGAAGCAATCTCGTCTTCCTGCCAAATACCGACTTTCGTATAATCGTAGATAACACCAATAGGCTGTCCAAGAAACCAGCGGTTGCCCAGATCTTCCAGTCCATCACCATACACCTCTACGAACTTATTTTTGTTGCGCGAGAAAACAAGGGTTGTAGACCATGAAAAATCATTTTTAACAATATTCTTTGTATTCAATGTCACTTCAAAACCTGTGTTCGACACCTTCCCTAAATTCGTATACACTTGGTCATAGCCTGTCAAAGTCGGTAAGTTCTGTAACATTAACATGCCTGAGGTATTGGATTTATAAAATTCCACTGTACCGTTTACCCGATTGTTCCACAAACCAAAGTCGACCCCTGTATTAAATCCTCTCGTTTTTTCCCATTCCAAATCACTATTTCCTAATAATTTTTTGATGGTTAAAGCCGTATTTGAGGCTCCTTCCATAGTTAAACTGTTGGAATTCATTAGCGACAGGGTTTGGTAAATGCCTATGGCCTCGTTACCAGACACCCCATAAGACAAACGCCATTTCAAATTACTGATGATATGCTTGGTTTGCTCCATAAAAGATTCGTTATGGATATTCCAGGCTATTGCTGCAGAAGGAAAGGTTCCATATTTATTGTTCGCACCAAATACTGAAGCCCCATCTCTTCGCACCGTAACAGTTGCCATATAACGACTATCATAACCGTAATTCAACCTCCCCATCTGCGAAATGGAACGGTAAAGATCTGCTTCAGAGCTGACTTTCTGCGTTGTTGCAGACTCTAAATTACCCCATGTCAACTCATCGTTTGGAAAGATCTCTCCTGTAGCAATCGCTTGTTGCCAGTATTTACTTTTTGAAGCGTATAAACCGGTAAAATCAATATGATGTTTTCCAAAGTTCTTTGTATAAGTCAGGATATTCTCTAAGGTATAGGACTGCGATTCTTCGTTCGTTATCCTGCCTAAGCCTGAAAAATTATAAACAGACTCGCCTTCGTATTCATTCATACGCTTTGGCACATACGAAAAACCGCCGTTAAACTTATACTTTAATCCGGACAGTCCACTCCATATATTTCCGAAATCCACCTCAGCATAGCCGTTTAACGACATATTAAACTGTCTTCGCTCAGGGTTGGTTGTTGTCGCCAATAAAGGATTCGCCCAAAGCTGCTCCGAGTACATTGGATACTGTGTCAGCGAACCATCCTCATTGTACATTCTTGCATAGGGGCTCATTGCAGTGGCTTGCATGAAATTTGCTCTTCCACCATCTCTGTTATGCGCTACGATAAAAGCCGAAGTTCCTACAGAAAGGTACTTGGTCGCCTTAAAATCAGTATTTGTACGAAATGAATAGCGTTTATAATTGTAGCCGAGCACAATTCCCTTCTGATCAAGATAATCGCCGGAAACGAAATACCGGGCATTTTCACTTCCGCCAGAAATGCTAACGTTATGGTTTTGGATAGTCCCGGTTTGCATCACCGCATCCAACCAATCGGTCGTTACGCCATTCACATAGTTATCATATTCATATTCATTGCGTACAGGTCCGCCATTGTATAAGCTCGTGTTCGTAATCCGTGAGTATTCCGCATATCGATTCAGCAATTCCTCACCCGATACAGGGTCTAACATATGCGCTGCACCTTCCACTCCTCCATAACCACTATAGCGAATGGTTGGTGTACCCGATGTACCGCGTTTCGTTGTAATCAAAATAACACCGTTAGAGCCGTTCACTCCATAAATCGCTACCGCAGAAGGATCTTTCAAAATCTCTACCGATTCGATATCATTCGGGTTAATGTCATTGATAGAACCATCCGTTTTCGAAAGCGGAATACCGTCAACCACGACATAAGGCTCAGACGACGCATTTGGAGAATTTTGTCCGCGAACCAAGGAAGACGGTGAATCTCCAGGAATAGAAGAAGATTGAGTAATGTTGACGTTAGCCACGGCACCCTGAATTGCTTGCATCACGTTATTCACAGGCAACTTCGACAAACGGTCTTTCGGCACCGATGCCACCGATCCTGTAATATCGGAGCGTTTTTGCGATCCATATCCGACAACAACAAGCTCTTCTAAAAGATTATCCGCTGGATCCAAAGAAACACTCACTGTTGCGCCTGTTCCCACAACGACCTCTTTCTCGGCAAAGCCTATATAAGTAAAAACAAGCGTAGCTCCTTGTGTCGCTTTAATCGTAAAGGAGCCATCCGCAGCCGTCTGCGTCCTAACGGACGTTCCTTTCACGGATACAGAAACTCCACCGAGTGCCGTTTTCGTAGAAGCATCCTCCACTTGGCCTCGACGTTCTAGTTCTTGTGCCATACCATATCCCGTGTATAGTAGAGCAAATAAAAGCATAGCAATAGCTTTTAAATAAGGTTTAGTAATTTGTATTAACATCGTATTGTTGGTTTTTGTTGTTTGGTTAACATTTTACGCTTTTCACAATAATTGCTTATGCAATTTTGCTTTTAAAGCCATCATTCTTTAGCTTGTTAGGTTCTTATCATAATCGTACTTTATTTTTGTTTACAAATCGTCAACGCCGACCAATAGCCGTAATCAACCTGTTATCACTTAGCGATGGTAAATTCACACCAAGGCTTTTTTTACTGTTTGTATTGTATTGGGTTTATATCAAGTTCTTTCATGTGTATCGCTAGGCGACACATGTTAGCTGCACAAATATAGGCTTAGGCACCCCAACAGCATGTTGAATTTTGATTCAAAAACGTCTAAAATCGCTTCAAAAACCGCTTTAAAAGCAGTTTCTTAGTTTTTAAAGAAAAAATAGATGAAAATAGGTGAGGTTAAATATCTGCAGTTGCAACAGTAGAAAACAAAAATTCACGGGACTGCTCTAAATCATTTGAAGATCTAGCAATCGACTTAAATACACCTCGACCTCAAGCAGCGAGACATGAAAAATTCTTTCCATTTCGACGAACGTACAACAAAAAGTGCTGGGAGTTACCCCAGCACTTTATGAATGCCTAACTAAATCGTCAGTAGTCTAGCCCGACGTCGCTGTTCAATCAGTTTATTCTCCTGATATTAGCTCTGGTTCCCCATCACCGGTCTAGCTCTAAAAGTCCTAAAATAAAGGGACCAGTGGCCTTGCTGTCGTTCTCGCGGATGCGTTCGTTCACATAGTAATCAAAGCTCCCGTCCCGGTAGGGTTCACCGCCCAACCCTGCTACCGCATTGCATTGCATCAATGTTAAAGTTCCATCCGGTTCCTGCTTCAGCAGCTTATTTTCTATACCTTCCAATGTTTTTTCGGCAATGGAACGATAACTTTTCTTTATATAGCCTTTATTAGCAGCCTTAGCGTAAGCATACATAAACATGGCATTTACAGACGCTTCTTGATAATTCTTTCCAACCCTCGCTTTGTCAACAACCTGCCACCATAAACCATCTTCATCCTGATACTTCGGAAGACTATCTGCCAAACCTGCGATCAAGTGAACAATCTTATCCCTATTGGGATACTTTTCAGGAATATAGTCCAACACGTCAACAAGTGCCATGAACCACCAACCGATACTCCTGCCCCAAAAATTAGGCGATTGTCCAGTCACCTTATTCGCCCATTGCTGTTTTTTACTTTCATCCCATGCATGAAAATATAAACCTGTTTTAGCATCATAGGTATGTTTCGCTGCCACCAAAATCTGCTGGATCACGTCGTCAAAATAAGTCGTATCACCGACAAACTGCCCATAAGCAGCCACAAAAGGATCTGCCATGTAGATTCCATCCAACCATATTTGATGCGGATAAATCAATTTATGCCAGTAGACACCCTCCAACGTTCGCGGATGGTGTTTCAGTTGTGCCATCAAACGCTCTATGGCCAACTTATACTTTTCCTTTCCTGTTACGTTGAATAACGTAAAAAGAATCTTCCCCGGATTGATGTAATCGATGTTATAGGTCTCCATTTTATACAAATGAATTTCACCTTCATCATTGATAATAGTATCTGCCCAAGCCTCTACATAATCAAAGTATTGCTGATCACCTGTCTTCTCCCATATCTTCAACATGGCCAAACATCCCAAGCCCTGGGCATAGCCAAAATACAATCTTTTCCCATGATCAAGTTGCCAAGCTTCGGGAAAACGTTTTATTTCAGATTGAGCAAACTGCTTGTAGCGTTTATCCTGCTGTGCCCACACAGTACCTATGAAAGTCAACAGCAAGACGATTGCCATATTTATTTTAAGGGTTGTCTCCGTCCTTTTAAAGATCATCTTTTATTTTTTTGTTCGCTTATTGTTGATCGGTCCGAAAAGGACTCGCTGGTAAACCTGCACTATTGGCTAAATTCGCCCGAAAGAATTTCCCCCAACCATACCGAATATATACTGGATTTTGCACCTTATCGGTATGCAACATGACCAATTTTCGATCAATACTTGCCTTTGCAGGAAAAAAAACGCCATCTTTTCCGGCCAACTCAAATCCCACTAATGCTCCACCTTCAGCAGCCTGCAAACCATCCGCAACCTGGTCGAAATATAATGTTGCGTCCCCCTTGCCGAAAGTCGCTTTTTGAAAAACAGGTCCCGAGTACAGCACCTTCTTTCCATAAGATTTACCCAGAGCAAGATCGGCGAGCCTTTCACCGGGAACTTTTTTATTTCGCGGATGAATATCCGTTGAATCTCCCACATCTGTAATAACTACCATGCCTGTATGTTGAATCGTTTGGCTGGCTTTCAACTGCGCCTCTCTAATTTCTGGAGGTTGCTTATAATGTGGGGCTATCTGCACGAAATAGAAGGGAAAATCGCCTTGCTTCCATTCGTTTCTCCAACTTTTGATCATATTTTCAAAAACTTGTCGGTAGTCACCTGCCCGTACAGCATTTGACTCCCCTTGATACCATAGTACCCCTTTTATCGTGTAAGGAACCAACGGGTAAATCATACCATTCCATAGGGTTGACAATGTCTTGTTATTATTAGGATCCTGCGGTTTACTGGGCGCTTTCAACGTCGGATCTTTTAATTTCGCTTGTTCAAATTTTACCAGTTGCTGTTCGTAAGCCAACAAAGCAGTTGGGTATTCTTCTTTCGCTTGCTGCTGCGCTTGAAGTAGATCTTTATACAATGGATTTTCTTGCATCACCGCCATCTTTGTCCAAGATTCGGCATGCGTGCCTCCCCAAGTCGATTGGATAAGCCCTACAGGAAGACGCAAATTTTGATACAGTTTTCGTCCATAAAAAAAAGCGATAGCGGAAAAATCTGTTAGATTCGTCGGAGAGACAATCTTCCATTCCCCGCTACAATCCTCCAATTCCTTGTCAGCAGACAGACGTTGCGCCACATGAAAAAAACGAATTTCAGGATAGTTAGCATCTTTCATTTCCGATTCTTCATCCAAAATACCCGTTCGCCATCCTGTGGACTTCGCTACTGGAAAATCCATATTCGACTGTCCTGAACATAACCACACTTCACCTACCAATACATGCGCTACTGTTTTTGATTCCGCCGCTGTAGCAAATAAAATCTCCATTTCTGTACCGCTACCCTTCGGCGTACGGATCTGCACCATCCATCGCCCATCCTTATTCGTACGAGTGGCATAAGCCTTTTTACTCCAAGAAGGAGTCACTTCAATTTGTTCGTTGGGTAATGCCCATCCCCATAAAGTAATCTTCGCATCCGATTGTATAACCATATTATCAGAGATAATAGCAGGCAGACGTAGCGTAGCTTGAACCTCCATACCGAACAAGGTATGGAGTATACAAGCCAGAACACACAAAAACAATTTTTTCATAGACTTTATATCGAGGCTTCTTTGCCTTTTTGGCACAAGTTCTTTCGAACAAACACCTTTTTTTACTTTATAGTAACTTGAACATATCCAATACGACACGTATCTTCCAAAGACAGTTTATTATGACGAGAACGTTAGCAGGCTCTAATTTAGAAATTATAGGTAACCTAATCATCCTGCACTATACTGCCTCTAAAAATAAAAAGGTACGAAGGGATGTTCGTACCTTTTTGTTAGAAGACTTGCCTCTTATTGCAAATTATATTTTACATACCAATTGGCGCCTGTCATTAAGTATTGTTGCATTTGCGACCGTTGTCCTTCGGGATACTTCGCTGCTACAATATCCGCGAGGATAGCGGGATCATTCCATCGCTTGGCGATACGCATCATCGCAAAGTACGCTTTGGCCTCTCCGGCACTTTCCATAAGCGTCTCTTGAACAACCAGTTCATCCAAAGCTTTCATGTAAGCCCTCTTTTTATCTTCATCGGTTTTAGCCTCCTCCTTGGTTACACCTGATGGATAGACCGGATATAAATTAACCCGACGACGCACACCCCAGTTTCTAGAAAGGCTAGTATTCATTACCTGGTCATTGAATGGATATTGCAAATTGCCCGCATTTCTCGATAAATAAAGCTCTATACCGTCATTCAATAAGGCTTCCGCCTCGTTAAAACTTCCCAGGTTATTCAGCGCTTCAATCATAAAGAAATGTACGTCAGCATCCCGATAGAT
This sequence comes from Sphingobacterium sp. LRF_L2, assembly GCF_965644235.1. Taxonomy (NCBI): domain Bacteria; kingdom Pseudomonadati; phylum Bacteroidota; class Sphingobacteriia; order Sphingobacteriales; family Sphingobacteriaceae; genus Sphingobacterium; species Sphingobacterium sp. LRF_L2. The sequence goes on from NZ_CBFFRI010000007.1 coordinate 298,875, forward strand.
AACGATATGCACATTATTTTTATAGATTTCCGATGCACTCTCTCTATCTCTAGAAAATTTGCGGATTACCCAATCTCCATTTTGGTAGTAGTACGTATAGTTTTCTCCACGGTACAAATCACCAAGCGTATGCCCATCGTAGCGAAGCTGTCGTTGATAGCGCTCCATGGCTACAGTGGTTGGTTTCAAATAATAAACCGAAGGCGCTGTATTCGAAAAGTACTTGATTAAGCGATTGGTCTGATTGCGTTCAAAATCGTAAGGAACGATATTAATCAGTCCTCTTGTTTTTGTAACAGGGTCTCGAGTGAAAAACTGTATCCATTCTGCATTATAATCGTCGTTACCAATTTTATACCGACCACTAGCGGCATCATAAATAAATTGGATACCAACAGATACCACTTTCGCATATTCCTTATTCCAGAGGTACAGCTCCATTAACAAGGGTTCGGGCGAAGGACAGATCATATTCCACACCAAATCTTGTGCGCTTGTATTTACGCCTGGGAACAAAATGTTTCCCCAATTGGTTACGTAGCGACCATTTACACCATCCACTCCACTTTCCATCAACACAATCAATTTAGGGAGCAGTTCGTCAAAGGAAATCACGGGAATTTCCCCCAGTTTCTCCAACGTGATTTTTGCATCATCAAAATAGGCAACTTCACCGTATAATTTCCCTAGGGTAAAATAAGTCCATACCTTAAATCGGATCACCCCCGAAATGAGGGCTTGATAATGTGAGTCTTCAATCGCAGTAGGATACTTCTTTCTGTAGCTAACGACTTTATCTAAATAGACATTAGCGTTGACAATTAAATCGTAATACGCTCTGGGATTAGCAAAACTATTCCCTGTCTTCTCTTTGTAATTGTATAAATCCCACAAATCTTGAGGTGCGTTCACCGTAGGCTCCAAGAGGTCCGTACGCAAATCGCTAAGAAACACGGTCTGATCCGCCAGCGCTTGCATCTTCGCAGCAACCCCCATATACCCCGAATACAGCTCGTTCGACTCACTGACATAGTCTTCCTCCAACAACGTGTCGTTTGTATCCACCTCAAAATAGCTTGAACAACCGGCCGCAACAAAACAAGAAAGAACCAAACTATATATTAAATATTTCTTTTTCATTACCAATTTCTTAGAGTTTAATGTTGACACCTAATTTGAACGTACGTGGCAGCGGAATCTTTCCATAATCTGCTCCCATATAGGTTATTGAATTACTATAAGACGTTACAGGATCTAACCCGAGATAGTCAGACCAAGTAAAAAGATTCTCGCCTGCAACATACCATTCGGAATTAGCCAAGACCTTAAGTCGGTGTCCCCCAAACTTGTACGACAAGGTGACGCTCTCCAGACGAAGGAAAGAAGCATCTTCCATCCAACGGCTTGAAAAACGCGCATTTTCCATAGGGTCGCCGTATGCTGCCTGTGGGATATCAGTCACCTGTCCATCCGCCTGCCACCTACGTAAGGCTGCTTCGGATTGATTCGCGTAACCATCCAAACTTTCCAGACTACGTCTTACGCCATTGTACATCTGACTACCTTTACTAAAACTGAGCAAGCCCTGTAAATGAAGATTCTTATAACGTACACTTAAGGAGGTTCCTCCGAAGAGATTAGGCAGGCTAGTTCCCAACAATGTTTGATCCGCATTATCAATAATTCCGTCTCCATTGACATCTTGAAAATGAGCATCACCTGCAGCAAAACTTCTGTTTTTGTAATCCTGCAGTCCTAAAGAATTGGCTTGCTCTTCGCTAGATATAACGCCCAAATAACGGTAGCCATAGAACGAATTTGGAGCCTCTCCAACCCTGTTCAGTCGGGTTACGCCATCTTCCTGTGCAATCAGCATGTCTGTATTTCCCACCAGTTTCTTCACTTTACTATCTAGCGTCGATAAGTTTCCACCTAAGGTAAGAGACCAGTCTTTCGTATATAAAACGGTGAAATTAACATCCAATTCAAGTCCCTGATTGTTAATCTGTCCGCCATTCACAAACACTTTATCAATACCCGCAATCGGCGATACGGCAAAGGCATTCAGCAAATTGCTTGCTTGGTTAAAATAATAACCCACATTTACATTCAAGCGCTGGTCGATAGCAGAAAATATCAAATTCGCCTGCCAATTTTGATTGTCTTCCCAACGTATGCCCTCATTCGGTATATTGCCCAACACAATACCTGCTAATTGTCGATACAACTGACTACTGTAATACGATTTACCGATTTTAGACGAAAAGCGACTATTTCCAGTCTTCGCATAACCAAGTTTCAATACCAGATTGTTTACCGAATTAACCTCTTTTAAGAACGACATATTAGACAACAGAAAAGATAAATCGGCTGCCGGAAAGAAACCAAATCTATTGGCTTTTGCGCCTGATACCGAAGTTCCATCCAGACTTAAACTAACATCTAACTTTGCCAAACTACGCCAATTGTATTCCGTATAACCATAGATATTCATCCAGTTCCATTTTTCATTATATCCCCAAAACTGACGTCCGTCATTGCTCACGTAGTCCAATGTTCTATAGAAATCCGAACTTGTATTGCGCCCCGCACCTGCATCGTGTTCCTGGGAGTTTAACAAACCCTGTACACCTCCACGTACAAGCGCCTCATCCCGTTCCCAGGTTTTTTGGTAGGTTCCGTAGACGTTCCAAGAAATGTTAGCGGTTTTACCTTCTCCAGTCCGTGCCGTATTCAGCGCAATCCCATCGTTTAAAGGAACGATGGATTTACTTGGAATATAGGTAGTTTGTCTGTTATAGTTGCTAAAGAGGCCTAATTGTCCGTTAAAACTAAGATTTTGGGATGCTTTAAAGCCTAGATTTGCCTGTACAAATACATCATAGATATCCGATGTAAAATCCGCTGTCTGTAAGAGCGCAACAGGATTCGAAATACCAAATTGACGCACACCATCCAAATCGGGCAGCAGGTTGTTATTGACATCTTTAAGGTGCGTGCTCAAAATTGGAGCTCGATATAAGGCTGCTAACAGCGGATTCGTCCCCTTCAACATTCCTTGTTCCTGCAACTTGCTTGTATTATAGGTTACGCCCATAATCGCCTTTAAATCGAATTTTTGCCCCAAGGCAATAGTGGAGTTCAGGCGCGTACTGTATCTTGTGTTACTGGTTTGATCCAAAGCGCCCTGTTGGTTCAACACCCCCAGCGACAAATCATACTTAGCGATCGCATCTCCCCCTTTAATACGTAAATGATTGTCGGTGACAAACGCATTTCTATAGATAACATCCTGCCAATCCGTTTCATTGTTGTACAGGTAATTGTAGTAGTAATCCGGGTCTTCCCGAAGAAAGGGAAATTTCGTCAGTAACTCGCCCATATCTTCATATTGTGTCATTCCTACAGAACCCAACAAACTTTTATAGCCGCTGCCATTAAGCACTGGAATAGTTTGGTAATTGTGGGCAATACCATAATTCCCTCGAAACTCAATGACAGTCTCCATATCATCCGAAGAAGAGGTCTCCAACCAGAGCACCCCATTAGAGCCCAAGGAGCCAAAACGTGCCGTTTCCGCCCCCTTAAGCAAACGAATACTGCGTATATCCTTCAAATTAAACGGAGCAAACAAGCTTCTTGAATAACCTCCAATAATTGGAGAGTTCTCGTCATCTGGTAAATAAGGAATTCCATCCACAACAATTAACGGAGTATTAACACCTTCAAACGATCGCATACCGCGAAAATTAAGCAAACTTCCTTCGGTAACCATGCCGCTCTTATTCAGCACCTGTAGACCAACCATCTCGCCTGTCATCACTTCTTCAACCGAAAATGCGCCCTGTCTAAAATCATCCGAGGTCAATAAACTTGCATTTTTATTCGAGAATGCACCTTGCAATATATTTTGGTAATTATCCCGACCTTCACCGATCAGGATGATTTCAAACTCTGTTCTTCCCAATATATCGATCTTCGACTCATAATATCCCGGACTCCATACCCGGATGATATTTGCTCCATCCTCTACATCGTCAAGCACAAAAGAGCCATCCTTTTTCGTCTTTACATTGTTTGTTGTATTCAATACGGTTACCACGGCATCCGCGACAGGTTTCTTATCATACGCACTCAGAACCTTTCCCTTAATGGTTGTTTGCGCCATGCCGGGAAGCGTGACAAAAGCAAAAGAAGCCAGCAACAACGCCTTCCACCTATCCCTCTTCGTTATATTTATCATATAATTCCTAAAAATTCGGTTAGTTAATAATTATTTGCAGTCGGTATCAATGCCCAGTGATAAAGCTCTAAAGTTTCTACGGTCCCTTTTCCAAGACCTGCATATTCAACTTTGATCTTAAATGGCCTTACCGATGTCCCTGTAATCGTTACAGGCCCCACTAAGCCTCCCCAGCCGTTATACTTTGTTCCCGAAACAGTATTGGTACTACGGTCGTAATTCCAGGGAGTTGATGGCTCAACGTTTAATGTTTTGGCCACCACTTGATCATCAACATAAACATTGATAAATGGATGTGTTGTAGACCGGAAACCCATATATAAATTATATTCACCTGGAGGTACTTCAACAACCTTGTACCCTGTAGATCCATCCTGTTTTCGTTCCAGCATAATAGGCGTACATTCCATTGTTGCCGGTAGGTTATCGGCTAAATTACCTTGGATCAATAAGGTGCGATAAGTCAATTCAACACCTATCGTCGGAAAAGTCACTTTATCTTGATCCTTCGGTTGAACGTTAGTCACGTTCGTAAACTTAAACAATGCATCACGCTCGGATTCAGGAATATACTCCCAATAGTGAAACAATTGCTTGATCATTGAAATATGCACGTTATTCGGAATCTTCAGTTTTGTTATTTCATAAATACGGCCATTACTCATTCGTTTATAGTCCAAATTAACAAGCTGAACATTCGTTTTCCAAAGCTTACCAAATGCCGATGTTAGGTCTGTGGAACCATAATCTTCAATTAATGTATTGTAAAAAATAGCCTCTTTGATCCATTTATACGCAATCAGGGAATCCTCTCTCAGAAAAGATTTTCCAAATTGACTGTAAAGCTCCGCCAAATCATCGAAACAACCTTTAATAACCTGGTTACTTGGAAGAAACATCGTCACGTTCGAAAACTCCGAACGAATATTTGCTTTTTCAAAAATTGGATTGCTAATAACGTAAACCGAATCATATACCGTGTTTCCGGTAGCATCTACGCCTATCGGAATACTACTTTCTTTATCGAACAGGGTATCGTTCATCGCCAATACAGAATCCCGAATGATCGAGTAGTCAGCGTCCAACCCTTTAAGATAGTCGTAAATACTAACATCAGGCTTCAACAACTGGCTGATTTCATGGACGACGCCATTTTTACACAGCTGATTACCTTTCACAATGGATGCATCTCCAACCTGAACAACACTGCCTTCTTTTCGCACGGTCAGATATTTCCCATTAAAGGTCATCAACCGAAGTCCATCTTTCAACTTCGTGTTATCGTACACCAAACTATTGATATGATAACTTAAAATAAATTTCAAATCATCACCCAAGCTGCTTAAAGCAGCCATTTTATCGTTAGAAACAGCCCAAATCGTCAAATTTTGATCCCGTTGCAATTCCTCAGCGAGTCCATATTCTTCCAACTTCGCCACGAATTCCGAATACTCGGGTTGCGTCTTCAGATAAGACAAGAGATCCAAGTTAGATACTGTACCTTCATCGCCGTAGTGAGCGTCCCAGTTCTTTTTGCAACCTGTAAACAATACCGCTGTAAACAAGATTGCTAGGCAAAAAATATTTTTCATAATTTTCGATTTTATTGAATCATTCTACTGGATCAAATTGTATGTAATCAAGCGTCAGCAACTTCCCATCCAAGGAAAGGATACGTAACGTGTGGTCAGTCGTTTCAGGAAACTCAATGGTGCCAAACTCTTGCGTCATTACTTTATCGGCACTTGTATTTGACATAATCAGGCGCGGATAGATCATCACATTATCTAATACAAATGCACAAATTCCTGTACTTGATGTGTACTTTGTACTCGGCCAAACGAGCTTCACTTTATACTTTCCACGTACAATCGTCGGACTTTTCATTTGTATCCAACCCGATTCACCCAATTCCACGCGTAGGTGATCATAGTTTAATGTTCCTGTATAAAAAATCCCATCAGCGCTCCTGTTATTCCTATAAATCAACACATTAGACTTAGATTCAGGTTGCGACAACCAAGTTATACTGGTCAAATCGGTCGCTAGGAAAGTTTTATTATACTGACTTCCCAAGGACTTGTTGCGATATTGTGTGACATTCGCCGCTATATCGGGGTAATCTGTAAATTCCCAAACCACAGAAACCTGTTCCGGTAGAAACAACGGCATCCAGTTATCAACTTCATGTACAACACCGTTTTTACAGGCAATATTGGTTTCCAAAAAGCCAATTGCCGCATTCGTCTTTACATCTTCGTTGATGATTAAACCTGTACCATCTTCAGAAATTTTAACGAGCTCATTTTGGGCCATAGTTGCTAGATTCATTTTCTTGGTACCGGTGGGGAATTGTCCCAAATCCGCAAAAGAGCGCTGTTGATCCATCAGGTGATAAGCGACATACTTATTCAGTCCGTTGTTCACATTGGTGTAATCGCTGCCTGAAGAGACATTCAATTTGACCAATAGGTCATTTAATGAATTTATTCCTTCCGACGCGTATACATCATCGCTCACCACAAATGCCGTATATTTAAACCGTTGTTGTATTGGATTTCCCAATGCATCAGTACCTTCTGTATAAACTGTGGCTAAACGTTGTTCGTATCCTGTTAGCGACACAATCTCTTTAAACAAGCTATATTTCTGTACAGCGATACGATCGGCTACAGTAGCCGTCAATGGCGTCAAGACATCGTCAATTCCGTGAATGATTCCATTCGTTGCTTTGATATCAAACGCATTAAAACGAGATTCACCATTTAGGTAGATCGATTCCAGCCCTCCTTCACGAAATTCGACAAATAAGTTATCGTCGGTTGCTGTCAGGTCATTGATAGAACCCGCCTGAAATTGACCAAGATCTATTGCATAGGCTGGAATCAAGTGGTAGCGAACCAAATAGTTTGCATCCTCCTTACTCAATTCCGCCACTGAGCTCAAATTCATCTTTTTTAAATAGCGCTCTACACCTTCGTTACTTGGCACAAAATGCGTGTAGACTGTACTTAGATTTAACGTGTTAAACAAATCAGCCTTTTCGAGAATTTCAACCCATAAGGCATACTTTTCAGGATTGCTTTTCAAGTAGGTTGCTATGGGAGTCTCCTCATAGGCCGTAAATGTCTCTCCTTCGAAATCGTCTCTACAAGCCGAGATCAAAGAGACTAGAAGACTTAGAAAAAACAAGAAGAACCTATTGCATGCAGTTTTTTTCGTTTTCATATTTCTACTAATTTAAATTTTCATAATAAGGGTTCTGTACCAGCAATTTGTTATACCGGAGTTCGTCTGAATGGATAGGTAGATAATGCGAGTTGACATTCATCAACTGCGACCGTATCACCGGTGTAGATGCTCCCGCTACGCCCAACAATATTTGCTCGATAAAATAATCCTTGTATTTATAATCGTTGCGTTTTGCTATCCGAAGAAGGTCAAACCAACATTTGCCCTCCCCCAACAATTCTCTTGACCGTTCTTTTAGCAATGCATCAAGCATTTCCAATTCGGTTGTTCCAGCATCCAATGGTCGGGATATTCCTGCGCGGATCCGAATAGTAGAGATCAACTCAAGTGCAGAAGAGTAAAAAGATTCTCCTTTCATAATCAACGCTTCAGCCTTCATCAAATACACGTCCGCCAATCGGTAAACAATCCAATTTTGGTCACTATAGCTTCGTGCGATGGTCGTATTTGCTTCGGCACCCAAATATTTCCATAATTTCAGATCAGAAGCTTGATACGTTGCTCCAGCAGCACGGATATCTTCTGTATTTTCTTGGAAAAGCGAAATAGCATAAGGTGATATGATCCAATTATATTCGCTACCAAATATGGCTGTGAGCTTATTCGTTTGTGCTTTCGTATTATCGAATTGAACTTCGAAAATACTCTCATTGCTATTGCCCAAACTAAATATGTTAAACCAATTATTTTTGTTGTTTACAACGCCTTGTAGCAGGCCAAATTTTCCCGATTCTAGAATAGCATTGCAAGACACAATCGCATTATCATAATCCTCGATCCAGAGATACACATCCGCAAGAAGTGCATGGATAGACCATTTGGTCGATCGACCTTTACTTTCCCATACCGTAGGCCACACTTCTTTACCGCTCTCCAAAGCTGTTGTCAAATCGAAAACGATTTGTTCGAAGATCTTTTCTTTAGGCGATTTTGCCAGTTCGTAGGCCTGTTCATCGTTCATATAGGGCTCCAAAATAAGCGGAGCCTCGCCGAAAGTGCGTACGACATAGAAATAGCTCAAAGCACGTAAATAATACGCTTCCGAAAGAAAAGACTGCATCATCGCTTGATTAAAGGAAGGATCTTTATCCATAACCGCCGGTGCATATTTGATCACCATATTGGCGTAATTGATAATCTGGTAAAAGCTACTCCACTTCACGTACTCATTGCTCGGAAGTACCGAGAAGTTCTTAATTCGCGTCAGATCAGCTTTTAAGTAACCACCTAGACTCAGCGTATTTCCGCGTGCCTCTCCCCAGATCAACATCGTTTCCAAGGTTCCTTGTAACTTAACATATGCGGCACCAAGGACTGCTTCAACTTCTTCTTTGTTCGACCAGTACAGATCACTTACTTGCTCATTCTGCGGTTTCACATCGAGCCATTTTTGACAAGACGATGCTGTTAAAAGAAAAACGAACGCTATTATTTTACAGAAAACTCTCATAACTAAACAATTAAAAATTAACGTTTACACCCAATGCAAACCGACGCGGTCTAGGCGTATTGGCATTATCTACACTGAGCATGTAAATGTTACTGCTCAAGTTCACCTCAGGATCTTGTCCCGAATAGTTGGTCCAAGTGAACACGTCTTGGATGGTCGTAAAAACATCGAAGCGATTGATGCCAAAGCGTTCAATAAAAGATTTAGGGAGCGAATACTTCAAAGAAATCATTTTTAGACGAACAAAAGAAGCATCTTCCACAAAGCGATCGGACCCCAAATAGTTGAACCCTTCACCATACAATGCACGTGGAATATCTGTATCATCGCCTTCGTTTCGCCATCGGCCCAAGACTGCCGTACTCTGGTTGGAAGTGCCAAACATATTTTCGGTATTAATACGGACATTATTAACCACCTTTTGACCAAAACGTCCGTGTAAAAAGGTGCTTAAAGTAAAGGCCTTGTAGCGCACATTAAAACCTCCCCCCGAAGTAAATAGCGGCATTGCATTTCCCAAGTACACGATATCGTATTGATTAATAACCCCATTTCCATCGATATCTTGGTATTTCGCATCCCCGGCGAAAACTTTGCGATTACCATTGCTCATGACAATAGGTTCTCCTTCCAGGTTATAAATCAAATTTCCGTTCAGATCTTTGGCATAGGTCTCCTGTTCATTCTGGTAGACGCCTAAATAACGGTAACCATAGAAAGAACCCAAAGGATTACCTTCTACTATTTTATGTGCATATGATCCATTCTTGAATGTATAATTCTCAAATTGCAAATTGTCAGGTAACTCCAACACCTCATTTCTGTTTTTCGAGAAATTTAAATTAAAAGAAAGGTTAAAATCCTTTTGTCTTACAGCTTCCACATTAAGAATCAATTCCCAGCCCTTGTTTTCCATCTTTCCAGAATTGTAATACTTCATCTTCGCAAAACCCGTAGAAGCAGGGAGTTCTATATCTTTTTGCAGTAAATCCGTTGTAACACGTTTGTACAGCTCTCCGGTAATTGTCAAACGATTTTTGAAAAAGGCCAAGTCAATACCATAATCCGTTTGGGTAACAGTTTCCCATTTCAAATTATCCAATTGAATAGATGCCGGTCCTATCGCCGTCATATCGATATAGCCCGGTGTTATTGGCTGAAATACACCTAGGTATGTAAAGGCTCCTGAGGGAGCATTACCCGTACGTCCCCAACTCGCACGCAACTTTCCTATATCCAGAAAACCAAGTTCTTTGATAAATTTCTCATCACCAAAATGCCAGGCGGCTCCCAATGAAGGAAATCCTTTCCAACGATGTTCAGCAGATAAACTTGTATTGGCTTCCCAACGATAAGTTCCACTTAGAATATATTTATCTCTAAATGCATAATGCAAACTCGATATTGCGCCGATGCTTCTAACCAATGAATTACCCGATCCCATAGACACTACCGCTGCCCCCGAAGTAGGGTCACTTAAGGACGATGAGGCATTTCCTGAAGTCTCACTCGCATAACTAAATTTACGTGATTCATTCGTCTGCAATAAAGCTGTGGCAATGATATTATGATGTGTAGCAAATCTCTTATTGAATATGAATTTATTCTCCGTATTCAAATGCAGTTCGTCCGACAACATATCGGAGCCTCTATTGAAGTAAGGATCGGTCCAAATAACGCCAGTAACGGATTGAGGCAAATATTTTCTATTTTTTGTCGATCGGGTATCAAAACCAACTGTACCGGTGTACTGCAAAGACGGAAGTACCTGATAAACGGCTCTGAAAATAACCCGAGCCTGCTCCCCCAACGTTTTATTGATGGACTCATTAACCATAGCCACCGGATTATACATACTGCCTTTATCATCGCCTAAAAAGGATCCTTGAAAATTAAGTCTTGGTGTAAAATATTCATCCGTATAGTATCCATAGTCATCGATCACATAAGGGCTCATGTTGGGCATCTTATTCATCGCCATCTCCCGAGGAGTAGCTACCTTTCCTGTCCAATAGTTATTTCTGTTACTCACCGAATAGGACATATCCGCGTTGATATTGAATTTATTGGAGAATTTATAATTCACACTGATCAACGAATTATAGCGGTTTAATTTAGTGCCTTTAGTCGTTCCGATATCGTTCAGAAAGCCGAGAGAAACCCGATATGTTGCCTTATCACCACCACCACTTATGGACAGTGAATTATCCTCGAAATGGCCAATCTGCGTTACCTCATCCAACCAGTTAGTATTACGGTTGTATTCATCAAAATAAACCCAGGACGGATCATAGTTTATCTCCTTCGTATTGTATAAAAGACTCAAATAAGGTAGTGCCGTTTCGTATCCCAGATCATTTACGGAGTTCCAAACCGCATCTTGAACCATTGCCACATATTGTCCGCCATTCAACATCGGAATTGTTTCCGCTTCCTTCTTCACATCAATTTTACTGGAAAAAGCAAATTGTGTTTTACCCTTACGTCCTTTCTTCGTTGTAAACAACAAGACACCGTTTGCTCCTTTAGACCCCCAGATTGCCGTAGCTGCAGCATCTTTTAATACCTCTATGGATTCGATATCATTTGGAGAAATATTTACAAGTGCTCCGAAATCCTCATCATTGGCCGTTGAAAAATTGAAGTCGTCGCCAATAGACGTTGGGTAAGGCACACCATCCACCACAATAAGCGGTTCGGAATTTCCATTCAACGAAGATGTACCACGGATCCGGATAGAGCTCCGTGCACCGGGATCTGCACTCGATATGATATCCACATTCGCGAGACGTCCTTGAAGACCACTTTCGATAGAAGCAAATGGCATTGTTTCCAACTCTTTCATTTCAAACTTCTCGGTGGCGGAGACCTGATTCCGGTAGGATATCCCCATACTATTTTTCGTGTTTGCGCCTTCACGTGTGATGACAACTTCTTCAATAGATTTGTCGTCACGGACTAACACTACATTCACACTCGGCTGTCCCGTATAACTAATACGTGTTGACTTATAGCCTATACAAGCAATAACAATAGTCAGATCTTTCTCTGCAGGAACTTCCACGCTATATTGCCCAACGTTATCCGTTGATGCTCCTTTTAAGTTTCTATTGTCTTTGTTTTCCACAAACACAGAGGCTCCGTGCAGTGGTTGATTGTTCTCCCCCTTAACCAAGCCTATCAATACCTTCGATTGTTGACCAAAGGCAGAGAAAAAGACTCCAAAACAGGCAATTAGGGTTAATAGATGTCGCCTCATTTACTCTTCTTTTTAAATGATATTTCTAATAATTTAGTTCTAATGGTTTACTTTTTCAGCAACGTACTAATCTGATAAACAGCCCCATCAGCAAACACCTGAGGCAATACGCTTTGCACTGGAATAACGGTATCATCCTTGTCTTTTATCGTTAGATTGGTACCATTATCCGTCAAGGTAAGCTGTCGATATTCATTGTAACCGGTTCGTAGTGCGGTATTCCACGTCCCCTGCACGCCAAATCCAGGAAATGGGTAATCGCCTAAGGAGTTATCAGGTACAGATACAAAATAGGACTTTAGATACTCGGCCAGTGCCGCATTATCTGTAGGAATACTGCCGTTGGACAGACCATCCAACACTGTTTGATTATCCGGCGCAAACAAAAGAAAACGGTTACCAAATAAGAACGATAGCGAGTTGCCGGTTACCATCAATCCCGCCTTTGCCAACAGTTTCGAAAACTCGGCATATTTATTCAACGGATTACTCGCTGTCTCTGCACCGAGAAGAGTAAACTTAATTGTTCCTGTCTCTCCTATCAAACTAACTGCAGTTTCATAACTGCTACCATTGTACCAGTTGCCACTGATGTTAGTCACATTCACTCCTTCACCTGTATTAAATGCGGCTGTTGAATAAACTTTTCCATTGCGGACGTAGAGATATGAATAATTATTCCGCGTACGGTATACGTCGGTTCCCTGCAATGATGTTATTTTGCCGTAAGCAATATGATCGGATACAAATAGTTCTTGCTGTCTTTGCGATAGTTCGACATAAACCCCATCTGTATTTAGGATAAGAACAGATTCATCCCCAAAAATCAGTGGGTTACCTTCTGTCCAAAACATGTAGCTATCAGCATACAAGGTATTTAAAATCACCTCGTCGGAGGGTATAAACAAAGTAAAGTCAATATTCTCACTGGCTAACGTTTGATACAATCCAGATTTATACAACATATACATAAACATCTTGTATTTTGGATTGCGAAATGCAGGTCCGGTGACACTGTTAAACATCTGTGGTACCAATACCCTATCCAATCCATAAAAGGCACCATTAGAGGCTAAGGCTTTACTTTTGACATCTGCTTGTGGGTCAAATACGATCGGTGAACCAAACGACGTTTTAATATCTGGATTCTTTCCTATTTCCGATGGAAAAACAACACTACCGGTATACACGTGATTATACATCAACATGGCCAAGGGCAGCAGATCGACATCGTGCAACGATTTGTAATAGGGCGAAAAATATGTATTAAAGAATGCCTGCAAGGCCTGATTGCTTGGTGCAAAGACATTAAATGCACGATAAGTTAATCCTGCAAGATCAAAATAATCATAGGACCCTGTAAATCCAAATGTTGTCCATTCGGAAGCAATACTTGGCAAAATGCCGTGACTCACGTTAAATAAAGAGTCGCCCACTGCCGCATAGTTCGCACTGGTCTGTTCATCGTAGGTAAACGTGCGATAACGATCATAAACACCTAGAAAGTCCCGGTATTCCGCATTTGCATTAAGCGTTTCATAAACTGTCTGCAAAGGTTGTAACACCTGATCTATAACATAGACATAGCCATTATCTGCAGGAATAGCATATTCCGAAACAGCAGCATTTGCCACATTAAACCCACCACTTCCCTTCCAACTGCCTGCTCCAAAGAAATATTCATAGTTCGATGTAGCGTCAATGCCTTTGGTCTGAAAATGTATATTCGACAATACAGGAACAAATCGATCTTTATGATAGACTTTTTTGGTTTTTCCATCCGATTTATCTAATTCCAACGAAATACTATCTTGACTTCTTGAGCGGTGCTTGTAATAAAGTCCCGCTAAATTAGGTTCTACATTATCGCTTCCTTTTGGCTGATAATCTTGTAGCTTTAGCTTGTCATAAGAGTAATAGATCAAATGATAACCTATTAATTTCTTGAGCTGTCTTAGGGGTAGTTGGTCGATATCGGTAGCGCTATTTTTGGAAAGATACTGTAAAAAAGCATCATCAGTAGGGGCAAAAATCGTGGTGATTGTTTTTCCATCCAATACTTCTCTAAAACCGGCGCGCTCCACCCCCTTCAAAAACTGCGTAAAATTCCCCCGGCCTTCCAGCACTTCCCAGGCATTACCTTTGAGCCAATCGGGACGTTCGTAATGGGAAACCAGCTCTTTTTTAGAACACGATACGAAACCGGCCAAAAATACACCGATAATGTATATAAAGAGTCTTTTCATACAATTGATTAGTTTATCTAACTTGGTTAGCTATTTATTTTAATTTCTTTAGATTTCTCTATGGTTATGACAATAATACGAAACGCAACCGGTTTCATTATCCTGTACTATCCTGCTTTTACTGTTAGGTTTATTTACTTCCAACTGTAGCGAAGTCCCACATCTATACCTTGGCTACCTATGCGGCTGACGCGCGATGTAGGTGTCATATAGCCTACCTGGAGCTGGAAGCGGTGAACACGGGTTGACAAACCTAGACTTAGCATATTTTCCGTATTATATACAGCATATAAAGCGAATAAGTCATTCCAAGAAACAGAGGTTCCAAAGTCGTATACATCGCCGGTCCCTTTCATCCGCCGGTACGCAGCCATCGGTGTTATTGCAAGATCCTGAACAGGGATTACATATTTCATATTCGCATACCAGGAAGGCGTAAGTTGCAATAGGTAGTCATCCTTCGCGGTAAATAAGTTATTTGCAGCGACATTCACAGCAAACCTTTCGGAGGTATAAGCCAATCCCAAGTTTAGATCAAAACGATCTCCTTTACTATTGTAATAGGCAATCATTGGGTCGTTTACATCACCAACGATTTTGTTCATATCAATTTGATCCTTTTCATATTGTGCAGCAGTACCAAAGCTCAACAGTTTCTTTTCACCATCTAAAGGTAAATGTAATGCATAGGCCATGCCTACCTCTGTGTGTTTGAACGCACCGTTTGCATTTGTATTGAAGCCCAATCCTACACCATGTCGGTTAAATCCATACATACCATATATGTAGTTCTCCCGCATAATATCTTTATTCTGTCCGATAGGCCTCCGTAATGAAGCATCCACCGCTTTCAATTGCCGATTACCAACCAACGCCGGATTAAAAAGGTATTCTTGTTGAAAGAAGCGTGATACGATAGGTGCGTGTTGACCATAGCTCTTTAGCAGTAAACAGCAGAAAACAAACACACAAACAACCCTAAGTTTAACGATTTTCATAATTTTTTTAGATTTAATCTATCCAATGGTGTATACACGAGGTAACATACTCAGAAAACAGTTACCCCGTGTGCTATACGCCTCTCCCAATTAATTCACAATATTTAATGTTCCGGAATATTGCTGTCCATCCACCACGACACGGTAGAGATAAACGCCGGTCGCTAATCTGTTGCCCGATGTCGTTCCATTCCAATCATTTAGATAGTTCCGTTTCTGAAACAAAAGTTGTCCAGATTGATTGTAGATAAACACCTCATTTTCATTGAAGAGCTCTAAATTTTCAATCATCCATACGTCATTGACTCCATCGTGATTTGGTGTCAAAAGATTACCCACCTTGATCGCTATATCTTCGTCGCTAGTTATAGCAGTAAGTTTTGTAGAGGCCATCACTGTGCACCCAAGAGGCGAACTTACCTCCACACTATACAGTGCATCTTGTTGCGCCTGAACCACAACAAAAGCTTGCTCTCCAATCAACTGACTATCTTTATACCATTTATAGCTATAATTCGCTGGGAATGCTTCTTCCAAGGATAAAGTAACTTCTTTACCTGCCATAGTTCGTGGTCGACCATTCTTGCTAATATGAACTGTTGGAAGAGAATTTACATTTAAGATTAAATCTGTACTATAGGAATCTACGCCATCATTTTGCACACCACCATTGTCCTGCGCTTTTATAACAAATTTGACTAATCCCTGTACATTGTCCATTAAGCGGTATCGTACGCGTCGCTCTGTCGCACTTACCGAATCGAGCTCCAACAAGTTGAACAAAAATGGTTGGACGGTGCTGAGCGTAATTTTCACTTTTTGTTCGCTTTCTCGTCCAGGGTTGACATTAGTAATCAAAAATTCCTGCTCTTCACCTGTATTACAAATGGCTAAACTTGATGGCAACTCAAAAGATGGTGCTGTATTGACGGCAAGTATATGGATGGAAAGTGTGGTACTATCGCTCCAATTATCTCCATTGGCCACTTGTACATCAAATGTAAATGTATTCCCTAAGAGGTGATCAAAATCTTCCCGATCCTCTACATACAGCGTACCGTCTACTGGATCTATTCGGAGAGGAGAAACACCATTTCCATTCGGATCATCAAATCGGACGATTCTCCAATTTTCCAACACACCTCCAGTGATAACGTCAGCATGTACCTGACCAAGTAAGGCCCCCAATGCGACATCTTCACGTACCGACAAAGCGAGATCTTGGATCAATGGTTTTTCTCTATCCTTACTAGCCGTTTGGAAAGACCATACATCACCTTTAGCTACTTCCCCATCACGAATAGCATCAACACGCCAGTAATACGTCGTTTGCCCTTCCATTCCACTCATAGTATAACTGCTCGCCTCCGAAAAATCCTGCTTATGAAGCATCTGATCGGCCGTATTTCCGACATACAAGCTATATCCATCTTCTTCTCCTTCCCAAGAAAGTACTGTTTCTGGGTATTCAATCCCCGTTGATTGATGAGCAGGGTTCGGATTTGTCGCTTTGAAAGCAGGTACCTCTTGCTGAAAGACATTTTTCACTTCATCATCGGTAAGCGCATAATTATACAGCTTGAATTCGTCCAATTGATCGCGATACGATTTATTCTCAGCCGAGTTCCCTATAACGAGTGGTTTAGAAGCATCTCCTATCACAGTCGTTATGACACCTGTTTTTGTTGCAGCCCTTACACCATTTACATACAATAATATAGACTGCGAATCCGCATCACGAATAGCGACAAAGTGATTCCAGCTGTTATTAAAAATATTATTGGTTGCGATACTTGCGCTGACATCCGTCTTTGTCACGTTATCATCGATCGCAAATACCAAGTTTCCATTGTGACTGACCTGTAGCCCATACCATAAGCCCGGATTGCTAAATGTTCCTTTGTGGAAAATATAGGTATTGTTGGCTGAGGTTGTGTAGGTGTTACTCGCGCCCTTCATCCAGAAAGAAACAGAGAACGACTTCTGATCGAACAGGTTTTGTTCCGTGGCTGGAATTTCCAATCGTTTCGTCGTGAGAGTAGCATCTGTTGCGTAATTAATCGCACCACCTTTCTTTCCACTTGCTAAATAGGGCGTTGCCGGAAAATCATACACCGTTCCATGATTTGCATATTTACTAGCATCTTCTCCGATACGATCCGGATTGTTAAAATGATAATGACCAACCAACTGCCGGTCTGCAAATTTGGTCGTGAACGACCACACATCCCCACGTACAGCCTCCCCATCACGAAGAGCGTCCACGCGCCAATAATATACTTTGCCAGACGACAAGCCGCTTAAAGAATAGCTATTGGTCAGAAAGTCCTCTTGTACCAAAGTCAATTGATCGACACTTTCACCAACATATACATTGTAACTTTCTTCACTACCTTCCCAAGCCAAATCGACGTTCTTGTAATCAAGATCAACCGCCTGATTTAAGGGGCTAACATTGACTACTTTAAATGCAGGAACTTCTTGGCTATATACATTCTTTACCTCTTCATCCGATAATGCGTAATTATATAATTTCAACTCATCCAGTTGGTCTCTATACGACTTATTCTCAGCTGAATTACCGATCACTAAGGGCTTAGAAGCATCTCCAATGGCTTCTGTAATTACATTCGTTTTCGTTGCAACACGGACTCCATTCACATAAATAACCAACGATTTGCTTTCTAGATCACGTACAGCAACTACATGGTTCCAAACATTGTTAAAAATAGTATTTGTAGCAATATTCGCGCTAACGTCAGTCTTGGTCACGTTATCATCTACTGCAAATACCAAGTTACCGTTATGACTTACCTGTAAACCATACCATAATCCCGGGTTACTAAAAGTACCTTTATGGAAAATATAACTGTTCACATCCGATGCCGTGTACGTATTACTCGCTCCTTTCATCCAGAAGGAAACCGAGAAAGAGTTTTTGTCGAAGAGATTATTGTCTTTTGCGGGAATTTCCAAACGTTTTGTTGTGATAACGGTTCCCGTTGCGTAGTTGATACTTCCATTATATTTGCCCGATTCGGCATAAGGCGTACTCGGGAAGTCCAATGCCGTGCCGTGATTCGCATATTTACTCAAGTCTTCACCAATATTTGCAGCATTGTTGAACGGATAGTATCCAACTAATTCACGTTTTGCGGCAGTCGTTGTAAATGACCAAACTTCACTAGATTTCGTTTCCGTACCGCTTATAGCATCCACACGCCAGAAGTAGGTTGTACCAGCTGTTAATCCTTCAAAAAGATAAGACGTAACACTTGTTGACAGTTCTGCAACCTGCGAAAGCGCCGTCGCATCTGTTCCTTTGAAAACGCGAAATTGAGTTGCCTTTTCCCCACCTTGCCAAGAAACCTGCATTTCGCTATCCTTACTGGAGACAGCACCACTTGAAGGCGTAGGGGTATGCGGCGCTGTTAACCCCATTTCGCCCATATACTCAGCCTGAATCTGCTCTGCTGTTAAGGCATAATTGAAAAGCTTGACTTCATCAAGCTGCCCCTTATAGGGTGCAGATGTTGTTCCCTGTTTTAGGAACTCCAATGAGCCTATATTCCCGAGGACCAAATCAGAAGCTTCACCTATACCAGATAGCGCTTTTGTTATAGTCGCTTCTTTATCCAGCTGTCCATTGCGGTATATTTTTAGCTTCTTATTTTCCGTATCTCGAACAATAGTCAAATAGGTCCACTCTCCATTATAGTAAGGTATAGAAGACGTAGACAGTTCATCTTTACCCAAGGCATCATTATCTATAGCAAAACGCAACGCATCTCCCTTAACCTCAATATTAAACCTATTGCCCGTTGCTCCGGTTTCTGTATTTTTAGTGATCGAACCTTTACAAACGATGTAAGCACTTTCATTCGTACCAGGCTTTAATTCAGCAGCAGCTTTCATCCAAAGCCCCATCGTAAACGAAGAATTATTCAACAGCATGTGGTCGCCGTGTGGAACGCTGGCCGCATAAGATGAAAAATCTGCCTGTGCTAAATCAATCGCTCCACCCGATATACCGGCATTGTTTCTTAAGTTGGCACCCTCTGCTGGCCTGTGGAGCAATTCGCCATTCATATGAAAAGTTGACTGGTCAATTAATACCGTTTGATCCTCATCCAACGTCTCGTCAAATTTCCAATGCCCTATAAGTTGGGGTGGGTAGATTTTCTCCGTCTTGAAGCTCCATACTGTACCTGTTGCTATCCCCTTATCATTTATAGCGTCAACACGCCAATAATAAGTTCTATCATCTGTTAACGAAGGAATTGTCAGGCTTCGCGCGGTCAACTGTCCCGTGGATATTTTGCTGAGATTTGCAGCATCTTCTCCAAAGAAAACCTCATAATATGCGGTATTGTCACTTCCTGTCCAACTCAACAACAGACTTCCTGCATTTAATGTGACAGAGGAAGCTTGATGAGCAGGGGCAGGTTGACTCGTTGCCACAGGCGCAGTTGGTATTGCTGGAGTGCGGAATGATAACTGTGCGTACACAGACTCTCCCTCTTCGTTTTTAGCTTTCAGTCGGTAGTAATATAATGTATTCGGCACCAAACTTTGTTCATCCGTATATTCCACAGCATTTTGTGCCGTAGTTGTCAACAACAACCACGTCTGTTGGTCGGAAGATCGTTCAATAACAACTGTATTTTCCTGTGCATTTTTCCAGCTAAGCTTTACATGACTGTAGGGCGTCTCTGTTTCAAAAGACTCGCCTGTCGCTGTCAAGCCCGTCACAGGGCGTACGAGCGCATCCTCTTGTTCGCCAGCCAGTAAATTTAAATAAACCTCGATATTTAAGTAACCGCTATACTGCGGATCTTGACTCAATTGTAGGGCATCGCTTGCATTCGACTTATCCAAACCAAGCCTTTCTTCCCAACTATCGGGAATACCATCGCTATCTGTATCATCCTCCAAAGGAGCGGCATCCATTCGACCGAGACCTCCATTGATTAAAGGGAGATCAGACTCACGATAGGTGTAAAACCCTGCCGTACCTTTGCTTGCCAGTTCCGTTACAAAGAACTGGTCGACCTCATCTCGTCTTGGGCGGGTAGCACCAACATTGTCGATAAGATATTGGTAAGCCTGAGTTGCACTCATGCTAGGCGAAATGCTGGGGTAATCGGAATAATCGGCCGCTGTTTTGAAGTTAGACAACTCCAATCCGGGATACCAGGAATCGGTAGGCTGAATTAATGTTCCATCCAATTGTCCATTTTGGTTATTATCGTAGTAATTCCCACCTTCATACAAATTGAAATTGCCATTCCCTCGAGAGAAAGGAGTAGACTTCGACTGTGGTGTGGAAGGCCCACCGACAAAATAATTATTAAGAATAATCACATTCGACTCGCCACTGGATTCACCCCCTAAGATATAGGCATCAGCTGAAATGGCATGATCGGGATACGTGGTGTTTGCATTGCCAAAATTATACACAACGTTATTCACAAACTCGTTGATTCCCTTCACTTTGGGATTACGGGTTTTGTTACTGTGGTACAACGATTTAATAATCGAGATCTTTCCACTAGTCTGAATAAGCCCTCCTGCCGAGTGATTATGCCTATGCAAACCTTGACCTATAATACTATTTTGGATAGTGATATTATCAGGCTCATTCCCCTTGTTATCCCAATTGATCGAAAACACTTCATCAAGTCCCCATGTAAAAGACATGTGGTCCAATATGATGTTTTGACCATTTGAAATACCCGAAGCATCATCATTTTTTCCTGCACCTGCATTGACTCCCAAACGAAGTCGTAAAAAACGAGCAATGGTTTCATTGGCACCACTAAATGACACCTTTCTTCCATAGAGTACCACGCCATCTCCAGGCGCAGTATGCCCAGCAATTGTGGTATTGGCGGCAATTGCTAAATTGCTCTGTAAGTTAATAATACCGCCTACTTTGAAAATGATAAATCGCCCAGGCTGACTAACGGCGTCACGAAAGGATCCCGGACCGCTATCGGCCAACGTCGTTACAAAATATACACTAGGACTGGCATGTCCTCGCGCACCTTTTGCATAGCGGCCAAAGCCTTCCGCACCAGGGAACGACAAGAGTGCTTGTGCTTGTACAGAACAGTTGAATACAACTAATAATAGGATAATAATCCCTCGAATTAGGTTTAATTGTTTCATTTTGGTTAGCTAAAATTTCTTAGGTTACATCAATTCGAAAACAGGAAGTCCTACCTTCATTAACTGACTTAAACAAATATCTAAATTGCAACCGGTTTCATTATCCTGTACTGTCCTGCTTCACAACCAGTTAAAATCTATTAACACGTTTTAGCAAGATGTTTTTTAAGCATCCCAAAGTAAAATTTTATTGATTTTTTTTCTTTATCAGCTCACTATATACATTGCGTTATTTTGAAACAAAGTATGGTAATTATTCGTATGTGAGTAATTATCTAGGAATGTTAGATTCGAACAAAATTCCCTATAAAACAAACAAGCCTGTGTCTCTTTACAAGAAATACACAGGCTTAAAAAAAGAATTTTCTGATTAATTAGTGCACGAGCTGAAATATTTCACTTCCAGCCAATAGCACACACCCCAAGCCATAGTCCTCAAAATCGGGGACTTTGTCTACAGTAACAGGCTGACCGTCTTTCGGCTCTTTACCCGTAGACTGTACATATCCTAAGAATCCATTCGCCTGGATTGCCTCCTCCACAATTGCTTCCCATCCTTTTGCGATAATTGGCTTATACTGTTTGGCATCCAGAATACCATGATTTACTCCCCAACTCATTCCGTAAACAAATAATGCTGTTCCTGAGGTTTCCTTTCCACCATAGTTGTTGGGATCATGTAAACTCACATTCCAAAAGCCGTCAGTCCGCTGTAAAGGTGCGAGAGCTGCAGCCAAACTTTTAAAATCGTTCAGGTATTCTGCATAGTGAGGATCAGATTTTGGAAGCTCTTGCAGAACCAGCGCTAAAGCCGCCAACACCCAACCGTTGCCTCGTGACCAATAACAATCCTCACCATTCGGTTCTTGATAAGGTGGAACAAAATCCTTATCTCGCCACCATAAACTGTCTTTGGGATTATAAAGACCATTTCCACCTTCAACATATTTAATGTGCTGATACATTTTGTACATATGATTAAAATAGGTCGTATCTTTTAACGTTACACCTAATTTCACATAGATAGGCATCGCCATTTGTATGGCATCAATCCAAGTCCAATCAGTCGATCGCCCGCTTTTTATGACAGATGTTATGTTTTTTTGCACCGCTTCCAACCTTACGGGCTGTGGATCTATACGATACAAATCAATATAGGTCATCCCGCAATTTTGATTGTCCGCGTGACGGGTATAAATTTCTCCTCGAACAGGTTTCCAATCGTGCTTCTCAGCCCATTCTACAGCATAATCATAATATTTTTTTTGGGGGTCAATGTGATAAAACGCCATCAATCCTTCATAGTAAACCCCACGTGTCCATATATTAGCAGGCCGTTCTTTGTTTGTTACGATTGTTTTGGAAGGATCAGGCCATTTTTTCATGAAGTAATCGTTGACAAGCCGCAGCTGTTTTAACACGTCTTGTTTTGTCGTAAAATCTTGTGCATAGGCAGCAGTTCCCAAACTTACCGCCAATATGAATACCAGTAATTTCTTCATGCTAATCGATTAAGGCATTTTTTTAAATCCTTCTTTCTTGATCGTCCAACTTCCATCTTTTGGAAAACCAGGACATTCCCCCTCAGATGCATCCCAACCTTCCAACATCATGGCAACAGCGGTAAGTATCCCTCCGTTTCCGGGTAAATAAATACGTAATCGGCCATCTTGATAATTATGCCCATTCTTCAGATAAGTATTGGTCTGAATATCCATAAATAAAGCATCTAATGCTTTCTCTGGTAAATTCAACCGTGCAGCATTCATTGCCGTCATCGGAAAATCCCATCCCCAGGTATGATCCCAAGTCCATTTTGCCCAAACGGTGTCCAATGTATTGCGCATGATGGCTTTGTCCAATTTCGGAGATTCGGGTACCATTCCTAAAGCGCCCAGTACTGCTGGGTGATCTGTCATCCACTTCGGAAAAGTATAGGAATCTGTCGCTGTCTCTGTTGCTAAATACACATCGCCCTGTACAGGCAGAGGAGCCAACTTCTGAATAACATCATCCCATTTATCAACTCTTGTCTCACCTAACCGCTCTTTCCATTCTTGTGCAATACGGAGAGCCCAGTCCCAATACGCCACTTCATACGTCGGATTTCTCGTTTCAGCAGCCTTGAAAACCTCCTGTGCAGGAATAACGCCCAAGCCTAGATTATAGCGATCTTTTGTTTTATCATAGTAAGCATAGTCTGCCATGAACTCGGCTGTAGCAAAAACCAAATCTTTATATTTCTCCAGCACCTTCTTATCTTTTTTATCCCGATAAGCAAGTTCTGTCATGTAGATAATATGTGGCTGTTGCCAAATCAGAAATGCAGCAACAGATGAAGGGCTTTCATTACCTTCATTATCGGACATTTTAATCCACCTCACACCTTTGTATCCTTGTCTTTCAGCCAATGCTTTTGCTTTTTCAAATGTTCGAAAGTAATACGTTAACGTTTGTTCCATAATTTCAGGACGTCCCCAAAGCGCATAATGTACACCATGCCACCAATGCATCTCGGTATGAGGCTTTCCATACCAACTGTTAAATGTCAAACCCGTTTCCTGCGGAGGGTTACTTCCCCCACATTGTACTTTTGTCAAATATTGAGACAACACAATCCGGCGTTCCAGTTCATTCGCTCTGGGGTCTGTACTACCAGCAAAATCAACCGCAGCACCACTTTTCCAAAAATGCTCCCATGCCAGAGTATTCTCTTTTTGTACATCAGCAAAAGCTGTGCTGTTTCCAAATTTATCTTCAGGCGCAAAAGCAAAGGAAAATTCGACACTTTTCAAGTCCTTTGAAGGGACATAAGTAAAGTAGTGCTTTGCTGCTTCCTTTACAACTCCTGGCGAGTAATGTAAACTCGTAAAATAGGTACTACCCGGTAATGTATGTTTAATTAAAGCCGACGCATTGTTTGATTTTGTAAGGACAGTTTGGTGTTTGTCCTCTTCACCAAAATAAGCAGCTTCGTCTAGAAACTTACCCGTAGGAAAAGGATAACGCACGAAGACTTTTATCCGTTCTTTTGCCATCAATGCTGATGTGATTTTAACAGAAACCCGATCCTGCGTTGGGCTTGCAACAGTCCAGACTTCAATAGGTTCATTCTCTATCGTAAATTTACTGTGAATCATCCCAGACCATAACTCCAACGTTTGGTCCACATTTTTAATATCTTCAATGCCAGCGCGTTCTCCATTTGCCAACAAAATCTCCAGTCCTACATTTCCCAACTGTAAACGATGCGGATTGACGCGATAATACTCGGTAGCTCCCTTATGCCGATCCCCTTCTTTATATTGAATGCTGTATTTCGCGTCTCTTCCCTCGTGATTAAAATCATAAGATCGCAATGTCTCATCAAACCGGTAATGTTCATCATTTGGAAAGCTGTTCCATCCCCATTCCGATTGGGTCCCCAATGAGACACCATTTTTATAATATGCTGCAAAAGATTGCATTCCTGTAGCATCCACAGTGTACGCAAACACACCGTTACCCACGGTGAGGGAAGCTAAAGTATCCATCGTATGGTTGACCACATTGTGTCTACTGACAACAGCCTGTCGATCAATCTTACTCGTTTGCTGTGCTTGGCAGGAAGCCAAGACCAACAATGCAAAGCCTAAAATCAGATTTATATCTCTTCTCATCATTTGTAATTAGTTAAAATACATATTCAGCCACTTACCTTGCCCATAAAGTCGCAGCAATAAGCCCTACAACGACATCATTTGCTTCGGTCATCAGCGTAAGCGATTGGAGTGTTTTTGTAGCATCGAGCGGAAGGTCTACTATGGTAGCTGCCCCACCATCTACTCCACGATTGGAAAAACCTTTAATATCGCTATATTTAGCGAGTTGTCCTCCTTTATACAATTCCCCCGTTTTCAATTTCACCCGATACGGAACAAGATCATCCGGAATCTCAAAAGCATAATTATCATCCAGGTAATCCTGTTCAATTGGCCACCAGTTTGTAGGATTTTTCAACGGCAGAAGCGATTCCTCGCCATCCGTATAGCGCACCCGAACATAAGCATTGACCAATTGTGACTGCATAGGATTGGTAGAACCAGCCATTAACAGATACACTTTCTCTGCCTTTCCCTGCAATGGTACCGTTATAGACGTTGGGTAATTGTCCCATTGACTTGTGAACAGCACATTTTTGCTATTACCAGAGATTAAAAATGGGATCTCCAAATAAGTGACGACATCCTTCTTACGAGCGGCCATCAATCCCGAATCGTCTATAGACGCTGTAACCAGCGGATAACACCAGTTTCCAATGCCCTGCCAAGGCAGTTGTAAAGTAGGGCCTTCTGGACGAGGAGAGAGATACCGCTGTTCAAAAATCTGTTGGACACGCGCATTATAAAACGACGATAAATCGGTCTGTATATACCCCTCATCCTGTGCAATATCCCAACTGTAGTAATCTACTGTCCACCTGATTCCATCAACGCCAAGCTCGTACCTATTTGTTCCCTTCGATAAGGTATGCGTTGGTATTTCAATCTCGGCAGAATCGCGTGAAGATAACGTGATATCCTCCTTCAATCGAGGCGCCTGCACCTGTACTACGATAGATCTATCGGTATTGTTTTTCAGGCAGAGCAGGTGCTTGTTTTCCTTTCGTTCGAAACGATGCGAAACAGGCTCCACAAGTTCCATATTCACCGGATGCCACCAATTCATCTGTCCTTCCTTCAATTTCAAGAAAAAGGTTCCAGTATGTTTTTTTGGAGCGAATCGAAATTGATTTCCTTCTTGACTTTGCACCATTTTTTGAGGATCATACACATCCAATAGCTCCTGTCCATCTTTTAAAGAGAACACCCAAGGTTCGGTATAACGCTGTACTACAGCATCGGACGACGCTAATTCCAACTGTCCTTCACCAGCAATCTCAATCGAAAAATCATGTTCCACAGCCCCTTCAAAGACAAGAATCGGCTGATGGATAGATTGTTCCTTTATGGCCCAATCGATCTGTTTTCCATTAATTTTAACAGATCGAATACGTGTATAACTGATAGGCACTTCCATCTTCAATTTGACAGGATTTTGGTAGCTCGTATGAATATCAAATTGCACCCTGTCTTTCTTCTTTTTATAGGCATAGCGCCATTCCGGTAATGCTATTTCTGCGAAATCCCAAGATGCAGGAAATCCAGGTTTAACCAGAATTTCCTTGTCCAACAGCTGCGGATACATACCAAACAGGCCTTCTACTAATGTACGGGAGGCAACGCCAATAGGATCCGCAAAATCCCGATAAAGTTCACCTCTGAAAGCGTCGTAGTGAGACAGCTGTTGAAAATTCCCGGGACTGATCCCATGGTACATACTTTCAATAAGATTGCTCTTCCACAATACATAAGCATCCTCATTGCGGCCCGATTGCCAATATGCGAGGGCTGTCTGCAGATTCTCAGCCAAAGCCACATTATTGACGGACCAAGTGTACGGTTGCCAGTTTGTCGTTGCAAGCGTATACAGTCCTTCATGTTGCATACCGGTAACACTGATCGGTATTTTGGGTGAGTGATTTTGCACATATTGAAGATTTTGATAACTCTCAAATTCATCCAATAGAAAGGCATCCGCTACATGATAGATCGTCCAGAGTCCGGGTTTATCATGCAATAATCTATTCCCTAGTGCATCCTGATATTCGGCAAAATAGCCTTTCTCCGCCAGCCATAGTCTATCCCGTAGTGCCCGACCTATTTTTTCTGCCTCCACTTGATAAGGAGTACTGTCCTCGCCTAGTAAATCTGCTATTTTTGCAGCAGCCCTATTTGCTCTATAATTATAAGCACTGGTATGTGCCACATCACCACCTGCATATTGCAGCCCATCACTCGCCCAGATAGCACAATAGGCATCATAGAGACCATCCGCATCGCGATCAAAATTTCTTTTCTCCCAATCCAAATGTCGCACAATTGTCGGCCACATCTTCTTCAAGTAAATCCGATCACCTGTATAATCAAAATGAGAAAACAGCTGATCAAAAAAGACCAGATTCATGTCGTAGTGATGCGGTACGGTATTGTTGTTCGGATTGCGGGAGATATAACCACTTGTAAATACGGAAGTCCCCATTTTCTCCAGATGACGTGCTAAATGGAGTGCTGTATCCATTACCACAGGTCCTTGGACAGGCTCAAGTACCTGCGAATTTGCGTAACTACTAAAATGTGCTTTTGCACGCTCATGCCAACCGAGAGCATCCGCAGTATAAGCACCACGCCAAGCATTTAACCGCATTCGCCAAGCGACAGCACCATGCAGAAACGTTGGATTTTCCCAAATTCCATCGGCTGCAATGGCTAAAGCCGCTCCAAAATTATTGATGTAACGGTCGGGGGTACGTAATTTTATCCGGTTACTTATTGCCAATCGAGCCTGATCAGCTTCAGCGTATAAAGCTGATAAATCTGCTGATGAAGCATTGTTGTTATAGCCCTTAGACACTTGCATGTAAATCGGCTTATCAAAACGGGTGTATTTCGCATAAACAATAGGACTCCCTTGTTTGTTCGCATTTTCCAACGTAGACAGGGCAGAAAGGGCATGTGCATCACTCAACCCTACGGTTCCCCCTGAGGTAAAGCTTCCATTGACATAGAGCTCTTCTTCACGTTTACCGAGATAGCGTAGCGAAAAATTATTCCTATCGAGCGTAAAACTATTGTATATAGCATAGGCCGGCAGCAGGTAGAATCCAGATTCTGGATCAGCACCAATATCGCCGTTTCTACTAAAGGTTTTTCCACTTGCTCCTCCATAAATACAATACACAGCAGTCGATTTTGGGAGCCCTTTAGCCTCCAATTTAACCACCATCCCTTCATTGTTTGCCTGTGCGAGCACCGTTAAATGAAGGTATCCTTTTCCAAGAACAGGATCCTGAATTTTATACAACATCGCACCAGGCCTGTAACGTGTTTCGATATGCTTTGCTTCGATAAGTTTTCGAAACACATCGCCTTGTTGAACAACAAACTGAAGATTACCGGCCATTCCGGGGAGATAGAGTGCAAATTCTGGCAAATCTCCTGCTTCAACACGAGAAGCTCTATTATCACCATAGAGCGCACGATTAAACCTGTACTTTCCATCCACTAACAGAAAATCACCTTGATCTTCTGTGTAATGCAATTGGCGATCATTTTTTTGCCAATGCCGAGATTGTGCTGTTAATAACCCAATGGAAAGGTAAAAAAGTAAACAACAAGAAAATAGACTTTTACCACGCATAATTAGTCAAATGAAGTCGTATTCTTACCATTGATAACGACATTTTTGAGGGTTACATTCTTTAAATAATCTACACGGTAAGGTTCTTTAACACCGTTAATCTGGCAATTTATCATGGTAAAATTCGTAACTGGAGACGATTCATAGGCGTTGGATAAAACCGCGTATTTCCCTCCCCCTTCGACCTTTAGGTTCTCTACCCAGATATTACGAATGGTAGGGATATGATTTCCTGGCTTTTCATAAAACATATTAAATCGGACAGCCGCTTCTTTGTATTGTCCTACCTTCGTATTGTAGAAAAAGACATTTTCGATTATTCCGCCACGACTTGAGCTCGTCTTAATACGCAGCGCTCGATCTAAATTAGGACTATCCATCACATTATTCAGCGAATAAATATTCCTTGCCCCACCTGCAATTTCACTACCTATAACGACACCTCCATGTCCATCCTTCATGATGCAGTTTTCGATAATATGATTTTCAGCAGGCCTACCGATATTTCGTCCATCCTCATCGCGTCCCGATTTAATCGCAATACAATCATCGCCAGTGTCGAAATAACAGTCTTTAATCCAAACGTTCTTACAAGCTTCTGGATCGCAACCATCATTATTCGGCCCATGACTAATGACACGAACCCTTTCAATCAGTACGTTTTCACAAAGAACGGGGTTTAAGTTCCACATAGGCGAATTCACCATCTTTACATCGGCAATCCATACGTTCTTACAGAGATAGGGTTGTACAAAATTAGGCCGTAAAAAATGGCCATCACCATAAATTCTTGTCTTTGCGTCTACCTCATCTGCCATTTGTTGGTGTAAAACGGCCCGTGCAGGCTTCTGCTCGCCTGGGCGATTTTCATTCCAGCCGTATTTACGCGCCCCACACCAGTACCACCAATGATCGTTATCCGAATTGCCATCTAGCGTTCCTTTACCAGTAATCGCAATATTCTCTTCGCCATAGGCGTAGATAAATGGAGAGAAATTCATACATTCCATTCCTTCCCAACGGGTAAAAACCATCGGATAGTCCGAGCTATCGCGACTAAACAGAATAGTTGCCCCTTCGCTGACGTGTAGGTTCACATTGCTCTTCAGGTAAATAGCTCCTGTTAAGAATACACCAGCGGGTACGACTACACGGCCTCCACCCTCAGCATGACACTGTGCAATCGCTTGCGTAAATGCATCCGAGTTTTTTGTTGTACCGTCACCCTTTGCACCAAAAGCTGTTACCAGATAGTCTTTCTTACGGAATTCAGGTTTTACAATTTGCTTTTTTAAAGCTGCGATTTCTGCTAATGGTTGCTTCGAACTATTCCATGGGCTACTTTGTCCTTTTGCGATCGCAAACAGACAACAGGATAATAGACATACAATTAATTTCTTCATCATTTTGGTTATTACTAAAATCAAAGTTTATACGTTAATATATCAAATACGAAAGTTGTGGAGGTTCCAAAAGAGCCTCCCTGTGTCGCCCCAAACAGAAAACGGGGTTTGCCCGTCTGTTGATCCAACAGTAGCATGGGCCGTTCTAAGCGACCGAACCTTTTTAAATAAGAGGGCGGCGGTGCTTCTTGGACATAACTCTTTAATCCCAAATACGACACCGTAGGTTCTGACCACTGTATGCCATCGGTAGACGTCAACAGTAAGCCAAATTCATGATTATAAAAGCCCATATCGCGGGCAATCATATAATATATATCACCTTCTTTCCACACAAAAGCATCTTCCAATTGTGCATTATTGGGGCGTTGGGAAAAATCGATAACCGGCTTTTCCGATACTTTCACATAAGGCCCCGCTGGATGTTTCGCCTTTGCCAATCCGTACTTTCTGTTGCCCCGAACGGGACCTTTTTCCGATTGATAGTCGGCAGTATTCCAAGACTTGTAAAAGAGCCAATACAACCCGTCATCTCCACATACAAATGCAGGGTTAGTGGTGCAGTGATCATCCCAAGCCCCTTCATCACCAGGCAGTAAAAGGGGGGTATCGGTACGCTTCCATGGTCCAAATAAGCTTGATGAGCTGGCGAGACCGATTCGCTTAGTATCTGTCTTGCCATTGGAATTTCCCATGTAAAAGAGATAATAGGTATCCTCCACCTTTTTGATCAAGGGATTGTGACAGGTGGTACTATCCCAAGATTCGGGTCTAGGTGCAAGCACAACAGATTGATGTTTGAAGGAGCTATATGGCGTGTCAGCGATGGCATGAGCAATCTCGGAACCGTGAAGCCATCCGCTCATCCCTTTCTCTTTTCGCCAACGGGAGTAAAAAAGATGCACCTTACCATCCTCTCCCCAGATGGGCGACGAACACCAAATATAATAATCCGCTAACTCGAGCGATCGACCGATAGGTTTTAACGAAAAAACAGGCTTGATATCAGGCGAGAAAGTCTTTCCAAAAAGGAATGGAGCCACACACATGCCCGACAATAGAGAAATTCCCGATTGAATAAAAAATCGTCTCGAATACTTTTCATCTTCCCCTTGTGTAGATATCATGGTTCACTATCTGTGATTGTTAGCATTGTAGGTTTACTCCGCAAGATATTAAAAACGTATTCCATAGGTATCCTGCGCTGTCCTGCAAAAGAAGAAAAAACGGCAAAAGACTGCATTTAAGCCTATAAAAAAAGCTTATCTAACATCTTTATTACAAACAAGAGGGCTTAGTCTAAAGAAAAAAGCCGACTATCCTTATGGACGGTCGGCTTTTTAAGCTAACAATTTATTTTTAGTAACCTGGATTTTGCATCGCTTGTTTTTCGGCAGCATTTAATGCATTCCCATTCTCGTCTGTCGTAGCATCTAGGAAAGATTGCGGAATCGGACGATAATAATGCTTGGTCGCACTAAAAACCGTATTTCCTCGCACATAACCATCATTAAAAGTCTTCCAACGAGATTCCAATGTCTTCGTACGTGCAAGATCTTCCCAGCGATACAATTCCCCACACAATTCACGAGTACGCTCATTCAAAAGGAAACACATCATCTTTTGTGTATTCGATGTTGCACCAAGAGCCGTGTATATTGGCGCGTCAACAGGGGAATTATAAACATCATTTACAGAGTTTAAAATAATGGACGTTGCAGCTGTTGTCACTGCCATATCACTATTAGACTCATAATAAGAGTTACCCTCCCAATAAATAGCACCATCCGCAGAATATCCACCACCTTTACCAGTAGCATACGAATTGTTTTTATAGGCTTGACCTCCATCTACATTCTTTGCTCTGTCTTCTCCAGCTTTATAGCCAGCCCTTGTGCGCAACTTATTAATCCAAGTAATCGCATTCGCATATTCGCCTTCACCTTTGCGGATATAGGCTTCCGCGATCATCAATACGTCTTCTGCCGAACGAGCCATGATGACGTCTCTTGTTCCAAACTGAGAAGCTATACTAATTCTATAACCATCTCTAAACTTCGACAAAGCGACTGATCTAGATTGAACACCATAATAACCGTTATTGCCATGTTGTCCAACCCATGCTTGCCCTTCGCCGTTAAAGTAACGAACAAAGGTGTGTGTATTTTGCATAATACCGTCTTTTAATACACCTGTATTATCACTGGCTACCTTGGTATACCTAGTATCTCCTGAATTATTGACAATATATTTAATAGCCAACTCACCTCCTTTAAACCTTTTTGTATTTGCAACGGTTCCTGCTGGACCTAGAGAAGCATTTGCTGCTGTCCAAGCAGGTGCTCCACTGCTGTTATTACAGCCATACATCGTAACAAAAGATTTCCAGAAACGGGAGTCATTGACACGATCAAAAACATCCATTGTATAATTGGTCGCTCGAGCATAAGAGAATTCTCTTCCACCCGAGATATCACGACTCGTACCCGCTAAATCTTGATATACAGCGGGGTAATACAAATGGATTTGATTTCCATAACGTCCCCAAGTCGCCTGATCGTCTGAAAACTGTGCAGCCAACACAACTTCTGATACTTTTTCATTTGCACCGTTGGCTTTTTCGTAATCCCACAATTCCACGAAATCATCAACCAATGGATGTGCACTCACAACTTCACTACCATATTTGATAACCGCGTCCAAATCATCCGCAACATAGGATGTATTCCAACCAGCGTAAAGTTCACTCGCCCGTGTAAGATGTGCTTTTGCTAAGTAATGTGCAGAAGCCCATTTTGTTACTCGTCCAAATTCAGATACCGAAGTAGGCAACAAATTATAGGCCTGTTCCAAATCCGATATAATCTGCGCAAACACCTCTTCCTCAGAAGCCCTTACGAAGTAGGATTCTACTCCAGTAGAAGGTGTCAATTTTAATGGCACACCACCGAATTGCACTAATAATTGTAAATAGAAATAGCCTCGCATAAAATAACCCTCTCCCAAGCGCGTATTATAACTGCTATTAGCTTGGTCGTAATAAAGCGGTATATTCTGAATCAACGTATTGGCTGATTCTATTCCAGAATACATATTATCAAATAAAGGTTGGATATTTCCTCCTCCATAAGTAACCTCATTAGAATTCAAATCAGCACTATAACTGTTAAAACTTGGCGACGGATTATTGGCATCTGTAAACTCATCTACACCGAGATTAAACAAGGCCATTCCCCAAGTGTAATTAAACTTAAATTTTAATTTGGAATATACACCTGTAGCTAAATCATCTAAACCCGCTTGCGTTTTAAAATAATCCGTATCAGGTATGGTAATTTGCTCTTCCTTTATAAAATCTTTGCTACACGAGTTCATGCCTACTAAACTCGCGCCTGCCAACAATGAAGCAACTAATATTTTATAGTTTTTCTTTTTCATTTTTTCAAATTTCAATCGTGACATCCTACTAAAAGCCTATACTTAAACCTAGAACTGCACCCCTAGTCGTGATAGCCGAACCTGGCTGTGTCGTGTTATTATTGTATGTCGACAAATCCGTATCTAAGAAATCGGTCTTAGAATATAACATTGCAGGATTCATCAACTGTCCATATATTTTCAGGTTACTGATACCTAAACGTTCCAACTTTGAAGAGGGAAAACTATAACCGAAACTGACATTTCTTAATTTAATAAAAGAACCATCCTGATAATTCATAGAAGACGAGTAAGTGTCAGCTGCTTCACCATTAGAACCAGGCTGGTAATATTCAGCATCTTCGTTCACTCCAGGAATAAAATAATCCAATTTTCGTTGCATATAACGCCCATCCAAGGTAGCAGCACCTGCATTGACTAAGAATTTCCATCGCGAAAAGATAAAAAATGACAATTCAAAATTCTTATACGTGAACGTGTTGGATATACCTCCAGACCATTTAGGCCGATAAGACCCTATTATTTGCTTGTCATAGTTCGCATCAATTGCACCATCAGGAGCACCATCTACTCCACCGAGATCTTTGACACGTATCTGTCCTGGATTACGACCATATTTAGCAGCTTCTTCAGCTTCTGACGTTTTCCAGATACCATCATACACAAAGTCATATGCAACTGAAATATCTTGTCCTACAAACCAATTATTGGAAAGGTCTTCGGAACGACCATTGTTTAGAGCGACAATCTTACTTCTATCCTTAGACCAAGTAAATGAAGTCAACCACTGGAAGTTTTCCTTTTGAATATTAACCGTATTTAGCTGAAAATCGATACCCCAACCTTCTGTTTTCCCCACATTGGCCCAAGTTGATGGATATCCCGTAACGGGATTGAGTCCCATGACCATTAATAGATCTTTCGTCTTCGTTTTATATAAATCGAATGATCCACTTACACGATTCTTCAACACACCAAAATCAAGGGCAATGTTATACTGTGTTGTACGCTCCCATGTCAATCCAGGGTTAGCCATCTTTTGCGGGCTGGAAGCTGATGGATCTGACGCCACATAACCTGAAGATGAAGACGTAGAACTCCAGTTATAGAAATTTTGTGTCAAACCACCCTTCGTTTGATAAGCATCAATAGCCGCATTTCCCACGACACCGTACCCGAGACGTAACTTTAAATTATTCACAAAATTCACATTTTGCATAAACGATTCCTGATCAATACGCCAAGCTCCTGATATTGAAGGAAAAGAAGCCCATTTATTCCCCTCTGCCAATACGGACGAAGCATCCCAACGTATAAAAGCCGTTAAAAGGTAACGATCTTTGAAACTGTAATTACCTCGTACCATATAAGACTCCATCTGTCTCTCTTCCAAGGTAGTCCCATAATCTCCATTAAAACCTCCTGATTTGATATTATACCACAATTCTTCCGCACTTGCCACATCCGTACCTTTCATAGTACTCGTTTCCTGATTGTATGTAGATGCCGATTGCAATAAAGTCAATCCTAAACGATGATCCATCCCGAATTGACGATCGTAATATATCAAGTTATCTAAGGTCCAGGCTAATCTGCGATCTGTATTGTAGGTTACCGCGTTATTACCGTCTCCGTTAATTCCTTCTGCAGCATTAGCCAATCCTAAACGGTAATGTTTAAATTCCGGACCAAATTGAATACGATAACGTAGTCCCTTTAGAGGGCTGTACATCTCTCCCAAGTCAAACTCTCCAAAAAAGCTTCCATTGGCAACAAATGTTTGGCGTTGATTTGTATTATAATCTAGCTCATTTATAGGATTAACAATATTGATATCTCCTGCTGCTGGATTTCGAATATAATCACCATTTTCATCGTAAGGAACTGTCCATGGCAACATACCTCTTAGAGCAGAATAATAATCTCCAGCACCTGTCACAGATTTTGAAAAATTATAACCATAATCTTGGTTGCTGTAAGCTAAGTTTACTGCTGTTCCCATTTTAAACCATTTAGTAGGCGAAGCTTCAAAACTAATTTTAGTATTAAAACGGTCATATAACTGCCCTGGCTGTGTCGCGTCTTGTTTCAGATAACCAAAGGAACCATAGCCTTGAGATTTTTCATTTCCCCCGCCAATACTTAATGTATGTTCGGTAGAAAGAGCATCTTGCCTGCCATAATCTGCCCAATCAAAGTTTCCTACCAAGGATGGATCCCATTTTGTATTTCCTTCCGTCCAGCCTTTTGCGATATTAGCCCAAGAAGCTGCTACAGATCCCCAACGGGAATAATCAGAAGCATAATCGGGTGTAGTCGTTCCATTTTTCGCTAAGCGTGCATAATCAAGCCATTCAGCAGCATCCATATATTCCGTGACGTCATACATCCTTTCCATCGTAGCCGTCCCGGCATAATTCAAGGTTAATCTGCCCGCCTTACCTTTTTTTGTGGTAACTAGTACAACTCCATTTGCACCACGTGAACCGTAAACAGCTGTTGCGGAAGCGTCTTTCAAGACATCAATGCTTTCTATATCGCTGGGATTTATGTTCTCTATTCCCCCAGTTTGCAGGATCATCCCATCAACAACATACAAAGGGTCTTGATCCGCATTTAACGATCGTACGCCTCTAATCTTAATTGATCCAGTAGTACCAGGCCGTTGATTGGACGTGATATCGACACCTGCCGTTTTTCCTTGCATCGCCTGTAGCGCATCTTTAACCGGCATAGCTTTCAGCTCTTTCGTTCCAATACTAGCAACAGCACCTGTAACGTCCGATTTCTTCACCACATTATACCCCACAACCACAACTTCTTCTACCAGTTCACTTTCCGAGGCTAAAGTAACCACTACTGCCGTTTTATTGGCCACGGCTAATTCTTGTGACGTATACCCAATCATCGTAAAAACCAATGTACCGTTGCCCGGAGCACTCACTTTAAATGTACCCGTAGCATCTGTTGTCGTAGCAATAGTTGTCCCTTTAACCGACACGGTTACGCCAGGCAAAGGATTTCCTTCTTGGTCCTTTACACTTCCCGAAATGTTTGTTTGCGCCCACGCTGGGATCGCTAACAACAAAAACAAGCCTATGAATACGAGCTGTTTCGTTAGCCCATAGGAAAAGCTTGATTCTCTAATTTTTTTCATTTGCATTTTTTCTGGAATTCTTCAAAATAATACACTATTCTATTGATTATGGGATTTTCTTTATGACGACAGCAGATAGACATAACCGATAAAAACTCGTATTCCTCAACAATAGCATTTTTTGCAAGCGATTGCAAACTTCTTTTGTGCACTTTCGGATTATTGGATACTATCGTTGTTATGACCGACTTATCCTAACGAATACATAAATAATTATTGTGGTTTATCTCCTTCCCTCGTTTTGTTAGCAAAACACCTTTCTCAATACAGCAGCAAGTTATAGAAAGCTCTTAGATACAGCAACCTGCCGTATCCTGTGCAGGATAGTTCTGAAAATAGCAATAGAATAGGTAAAAAAACTCTTACGCCCTATAGTAAGGGTTTACGTATCTGCACTATAAGAAAAAAAGGAAATAATTAGATAGAAGGTCTAATATTTACATAGAAAGGAACCTCCACTTGTGCCTTTTCATTTGTTTTAATAATCTGAGCAGCATATTTACCCATCAGCTCAAAATCCGTAGAAATGGTCGT
The DNA here is from genome assembly GCF_965644235.1 of Sphingobacterium sp. LRF_L2. NCBI lineage: Bacteria > Pseudomonadati > Bacteroidota > Sphingobacteriia > Sphingobacteriales > Sphingobacteriaceae > Sphingobacterium > Sphingobacterium sp. LRF_L2. The sequence continues at coordinate 336,304 of NZ_CBFFRI010000007.1, forward strand.
GATACCGTTCAAAATGAATTTTTTCAACGGTGTTTCATTATAGGAAATTACACCAATATCATCTCCAACAACAAATTCCTTATCAATACATTTTTCCAAAATCAAGACCAAATCATCCTCTGCTAGGTTGATATAGCAATCACCCTTACGCAATGTTTCTTTTGACAGGTTGCCCACCAAGAGGTGATCAAATGCATATTGTTGACAGAACTTATAAAAGCCTTTAATAATCGCTTTAGGATAATCGCTATTATCCGGGAACACCAACTTAAGGGTACGATACCGCGATAAGGGTTCTAGCGCAGTCTCTAGTGCCTCGTAAATATCTTTTTCATAATTCTCATACACCGCATCGAAACTACCATCTACACCTTCAACCATTTTCCCCAGTAGCATCAGCTTCTCTAATGGAATAAGCGCCAATACCTCAGGGGCTTGATCTCTGCCTTCTTTAAAATGAGGAAAAACCACATAACGATCATAATGCTTGGTCAAGTTTAGCAGCAAACTTCGAAGATGAGATATATCACTGTTATACACGAAAAGATCCAAGGAGGCATGATGACCAAGTTCACGAGCGAACGCATCATACACGATTTTTTTATGTGCACTGAGTTTATTCAAGAACAAGGCAATTTTCTGCTTGCTGACAACATCAGACTTTGCTACAAAATATCCTTTTCCGGGTGTAGAAGAGATCACATCTAAGCTCTTCAAGTGCTTGTATCCTTTCTCTACTGTATCGCGCGAAATATCAAGATGCACACTCAATTCATTTATAGAAGGCAAGATATCGCCTTGTTTTAGCTGGCTATTCTTCACGCCATCCATAACAGCATCCGCCAATTGTAAATATTTCGGTGTAGACGAAAAATCACTAATTTGGATACTTTTTATAAATTCTAGATTGTTCATGGCTAATTCAGCTAAAATTGACCTAAAGAAACGGTTTTTTCGGGGAAAAAGCAATTATTCAGAAGGAAAGCTCCATACGATAGAACCATTGTATAACGACTTAAAGAACGAATAAGCCTAATTATACAATGGTTCTATAGCTAAAAAATATTGAATTTAATACCCCTTGTTCTGTTCGTATAAACCAGGCGTCGTATTAAATTCGGACTGTGGCACTGGATAAAGAACATAGTCTACAATAAAGTCCTCCATCTGTCCGCCCACATCTTCTGCAGCAATCCAACTCTTCATCGTTGCTTCCACGGTACCCGAACGGATAAGATCGAACCAACGCGTACCTTCCCCGATCAATTCTCTTCTTCTTTCTTCCAAAAGCTGTGCCTTGGTAACACCTACCAAAGCTGTACCAGTGAGCCCCGCTCTTGTTCGCACGGCATTAACCACTGCGTCTACATCGGTCGTCGTACTTCCGCTTGCACCATTCAGCACACATTCGGCCTTCAACAACAAGAGGTCAGTATAACGAAAAACAATAAAGTTTATTGGCCAATCCAACCTACTGCTGGTCGGAACTTTTGTTATATCAACAAATTTCTTAATAAAGGATCTAGTCTCTACGACATTCGCATTGGTATATCCACTCTGGATGCTAAACGTTTTCCGAACATCCTCACTCGTATACTTATCTAATAGATCTTCTGCCACTGGCCGAATCGTTAGCCCTCCTTGCGCACCATATCCATAAGATTGAAACCAAGTATCAGGAACCAATACCCAAGGAAATGTTGCACCCACAACAGGATTCGCACCACTGGAGTACTCAATATTAAAGATCACTTCAGCATTATGTTCATTACTATAATTGAAAATAGCATCATAACTTGATAGCATACTAAACTCATTTCCGGCAATAATGTCGTTAAATTGTTCAATAGCCTTGCCCCATTCATTACTATTTAAACCGCTCCCTTCGACATCCAAATCTGGTCCAGACTTTGTCATATACACCAATCCTAAAAGCATTTTTGCCGCATATTTATTTGCTCTTCCTTTATCGGCAGTCGCATAACTACTCAGTACAGGAAGATAATTTATGGCTGTAGTCAAATCTTCTTCAATAAAGTTGTAGATATCGGCTACCGCACTCCTTGGGATGGTCTTTGCTTCTGCTGCAGTAACGGGCCGGTCAATTAAAGGAAGCTTTCCAAAATACCTGACCAAATCAAAATAGAAAAAAGCACGCAAAAATCTAGCTTCGCCTTCCATTCGCTGACGAACATCGGCATCTATAATGACAGTCTCACCCTTGGTTGCCAATTGTTCCAAAAAGTTATTCGCCCTAAATATTCCCGTAAAATTACTTTGCCAGGCCTCCACAACATATGTATTCGCATCTATCGTTTTATGAAAACTGTTAATCCCCTCCCAGTCGCGTACACCTCCATCCGAAACAGCGTATAGATTGTCTGAACGCGTCTCCGATAAGTTCAACAGCCGATCTGGATACCCTCGGGTAGCGCTATATACGGCATTCAATCCTTGAGTAAAATCATTAACAGTTTGAAAATAAGTCTCTGAGGAAGCGTTTGATATGGGTTGTTGATCTAAATCCATATCACAAGAATTTAACAACATTACGCTTAGCGCTAAATATAAAATCTTCTTCATTGTATTAGAATGTTAAATTAATACCAAAAGTAATCGTCTTAGGCAGAGCCAATCCCCCATAATCACCAGCTTCTGGATAGGTAGTACTACCACTGAGGTTGGTATTTGCAGATTCCGGGTTTAGCCCACCATCATACTTATCGTGTCCCCAAAAATTTTCTAGTGTCACATAGATTCGTCCTGTATTCAACTTCGACTGGCCTCCAAGACGAAGGTCTTTAAAATTATAACCTACAGTCACGTTTCTCAGTCGCCAATAATCAGAAGAATAAAGCCAATCCGTATTTTTAATACGCCCAAAGGTGGAATATGCCTTACCTACACGCCCTTCGCCAGGATCCTCTTCCGAGCGCCAGCGATCCCGATAAAAGCCTAGTGCATTATCCGTAGATCCCTGTCCTGTTCTTCCTAAGGCTCTTCCCAGCAAAGAATAGAGATGACCTCCGTTTTGTCCTTGAAATAAAAAACTGAGATCAAATTTTTTATACTTAAAATCATTTGTGATTCCCCATACATAATCGGGATTAGGATGCCCTACAATAACGCGGTCATCCGCATTAATGACACCATCGCCATTAGCATCCACATATCTTGGATCCCCCGCTCGTTGACTGCCATACAATGCCGCTCCATTATCGATGTCCGACTGACTTAAAATTCCGTTTTGTTGTACAACATAGATACTATACATAGGTTCACCTACTCGAAGAATGCTGTGTTCAATATCAAAAGATGAAGGAATCAGAATTTCTTGTTGATCTCCTACCAACTTCGTGACCTTGTTACTATTATTGCTTAGGTTAAAGGATGTTGACCAAGAAAAGTTTTCTTTTTGAATATTTCTTGACGTCAGTTCCAAATCCCATCCTCTACTTTTCACTTCACCCGCATTATCCAAATACGAAGAAAAACCAGAAGCAAGCATCGCTGGCACGTTCAATAAAAGGTTACTACTGGTACGTCTATACCAATCAAAAGATCCGGAGAGGCGTGATCCGAAAAGGGCAAAATCTACCCCAAGATCGAATGTCTTTGATTTTTCCCAGGTTAGATTCGGGTTAATAATATTACTAGGACCCTGTCCTGATGCCGTTGCACCATTCCACGAATAATTATAAAAGCCCAATGTCGCAATACTGCTGTAATCACCAATATTATTATTACCGGATTCCCCATAACTTCCCCTGATTTTCAAATCTTGTATAAAATCAACCGACTTCATCAGGGATTCCTCAGATATGCGCCATCCCGCAGACAGGGAGGGAAACCAGCCCCATTTTGTGTTTGCTCCAAAACGAGAAGAACCATCGCGACGCATACTCGCCGAAAACAAATATTTGTTATCATACGCATACTGAAAACGCCCGAAATAGGATAGCATCAAATTTTTTGTAGCTGTAGTCGTCGATACCGTTGCGACAGCGGCATTTAAGGTTTTTATCGAACTATTGGTGTAGCCCCCTTGCGAACTTATCGTTGAAATATCCAATCGATCGTAATTGTACGCATGCCCAAGTAATGCATTTATGCTATGTTTGCTGATCTCCAAATTATAAGTCAGCGTATTTTCATTCACAAAGGTTTGTTTACGATAACTACCACTCGACCCCGATGTACTTTGATTAGGATTATTTACACGATTGGCTAATGTTCCTGCAACTGTATAAGGAACGAAGCTGAATCCTTGCCGATCCGTGTGATCCACATTTAACGTGGATTTGAAAATCAAATTATCCAATATACTGTACTGCCCATACATTGTAGCCAAAACACGTGCTATTTTATTTTCGCCAATGTAATTTTCCAATTTTGCAATCGGATCGTTCGTTGATGTACTCCAAGCATATTTTTCATTTTCAAAAACATTCACGGTTCCCGCGGGATGATCTTGAACAGGTGACATAGAGTAGATTTGGTGCATGATATTATCTTTCCCTTCGAGTCCAGGATCATTCATAATGGAATAAGTAGGCGCTAAATTAAGACCAAAAGCAACTTTTTTTGTGGGTTTGACATCAACGTTCGCGCGAAGCGTATAATTCTTATAGTCCAGGCCTTTCACGATTCCTTTTTGATCCAGATAATTACCTGATATATAATAATTCACATAATCTGTTCCTCCAGAGGCCGAAAGTTGATAATTCTGAACCATGCCTCGACGATAAGCCTCGTCTTGCCAATTAATCAGATATAACCCCGGATGTCCATCTTCCAACCATCTATCATCGTACATATAGGAATTGTTGACACTTTCGCCAGTCAGCCCTAGAATTGCTCTTCGTTCAGCAGTAGTCTGACTTGCCATCCGTCCCGTTCCCGAAGCGACCCATTGGGCGTTGATCATTTCAACCGCACGGTCGATCCACTCCTCACCATTCAACATATCAAGCTTCTTGTATGCTTCAGATGCCCCCAGATAGGTGTTAAAGGACAATTTCGGTTGCCCTGATTTTCCACGTTTCGTAGTGATCAACACGACGCCATTAGCAGCCCTTGAACCATATATTGCTGCCGCTGACGCATCCTTCAAGACTTCAATAGACTCAATATCGTTCGGATTGATATTATCTAAAGGGTTTCCCGAAGCGTAATTGCCAGAACCATTTGGTGCCGCTGTCGCTAAAGGAAATCCATCGATTACATAAAGAGGTTCGCTACCTGCCGTAACGGACCCCGAACCCCGAACCTGTACACTCAAACCCTTTCCAGGAACACCCGTTGTTTGCTTTACACGCACCCCAGACATCTGGCCGACCAAAGCTTGATCCACTCGAACAACCGGACGCTCTTCCAACCCCTGTGCATTAAACTTAGAAACTGGCGCAATTAAATTAGATCTTTTCTGTGATCCATAGCCGATCACAACAACCTCATCTAAAATTTCATCTTTAGACTTCATTGTAACAAGGAGGTCGCCCAAACTCGTCAATGTAATCTCTTGTGAAGCATACTCTACTGATGAAAAGATCAGGGTTTCACCTATCTTTGCCTGAAGCGTAAAATTTCCTTCACCATCCGAAGATGTTATTCGAGCAGCATCCTCCTTGACACGGACTGAAACGCCCGCAATAGGCCGTTGTGATGCATCGACCACTTTTCCTTTCCATTGCTCTTGCCCCATAGTTTCTTGAACAAAACCAAGTAAGACCGCAAGGAAACAACTTAACCAAATTGTAGTTCTCATAGATTTATAAATGTTAGTCCTCAAAAGATTTATAAGGTTCTCTATTTCCAATGTAATCAGTATCCTCGAATGAACTGTCATGCACTCTCATGTCGAATGACGAAAATTCATTCGGTTTGCAATCATGGACATTTCATATCGTCATAGTAAAAAAAACGGCTGTCTGGAGCAGACAGCCGTTTCAATAAAGAACCTTCAAAATCTATTAGTAACGAAGTAGTTTTACAGGGCCTTTTAAACCACTGTCCATGATCTTCCACTGACTTGCATCAAAATCTTTATAATCGATATTAACAAAATTAATTTCATGATAATTCCGCCAAGAGAATTTTTGTTGGTCTAAATCCCTCATGCGGTTTGCCATTAAGTTGGCAACTTCTATGCGAATAGTATTATTACCCTCTTGCAGCAAATCTCCAATTTCGACCTCAAACGGACTCGCCCAAACAATTCCTGCCTCTTTTCCGTTGATAGATACGCGCGCACTTTCCGCTACCCTCCCCAATTGCAAGAGATACGATTTACCTACTGCCTTTTGTAAAACAAAAGACGTCTCGTAACAGCCAGTGCCAGCAAATTTATCTGCAGCTTTGTCATTCCAGTTTGTCCAAAAATCTAATGTAGAAAGCGTTCGTGATTTTGGTAAGCCAGGCCCTCCCTGCTGAAAACTAACGTTCCATGGATTCGTAAAAACAGTTTCTTCCTTGGCTTGATCGAAATAATGGAAAGGTGTCGTCGCCTTCTTTTGATCAGAGGCCAATACAATCCAAGAATAACCCGAAGGAACCTGTAATCTTAAAAGTCCATCCTCCTGCAGTGGGAGCGAAAAAATCTTACCCGTCTGCGGATCCAGTAAAGTATAATATTTTGCGTTCGTATTCAGTTTAAAATGGCCATCAACCGCAGCCTTGCCATGGTTCACAAAGTAGTAGTAAGTATCAGCACCGTCTACTCTTCTAGAAAATTTCAATCCAGAGCGCACCACACGTTCTGCAAAAACTGCTTCTGTTTCCAAGGCCGAAAACACATCCTTCGTCAAATACACCTTTCCTTTACCGAGACGTATATATTGGTTGTCTTTGTCCTTCTGAAAATTTAATTTCGCCAGCGTTTTATTGAACAATGATCTACGTTCCTCTAACCGATCAAAGCCCGCGACATCTTTAGGCAGGGTCTCAAAAATAAGCGTTGCACCATTTTCTGCTAAATCCAAGAGCTTAATTAGGGTCTCTTCGGAAAAATAGTGTGCCGTCGGAATATAGATTACTTTATAAGGTCTAGCCCCTTTAGCTGTCAAAATATCAGATCCCTGTACGGCGGCATTTGCAATGATACGATCCGTTCCAAAATCAAAGCTATAACCTGCACGTTGTAAGGCTATACTGCGTTTATAAAACGCTGTAGGGTGTAACCAGTCATCAACATGATGCACACTCAACTGTTTAAAACTAGATGTCGTATCGTGCCATATGTCGTAAATAGGCCAATAAATCAACAACTCGTTATCTGCTTGCGTTGTCTGTAGAACCGACTGCACCCTTGTAACATAGTTATTTAACCCTGGCAGATGCGCCCAAAACGAATTATTAGGCGTAAAATTAACGGATGCATAAAACAACCAACCCGGATAAGGTGCATCTTGCGGAGAATAAGTCGTACCATGATAAAACACGTGATTGACACCTGCCAAAAAGAGCTGCTCTACCTCTGGTTTTGCCTGTCCAAGCGAGGTCCTAAAATGTTCTGTGAGCCATGTAAATGTTTCGGATGAAGTATACTTCTTGCCGCTTGTGTGTGTAGCAGAGGATGCAAATTTAAACATCATCGGATCGGGATCCACATTCCGAATATCGGCACTGTCGCGACGAAGACCAGGTATATCGAAGAAACTGGAGCCGAAAGTCTCACACTCAGCAATATCTGTACTTGCGTACAAATCAATCAAATTCCCTGGTGATCCATGCGCTTGATTTCGAGATAAAGCACCATTTCGATGCGCAAAGTCCGTAAAAGGAATCAGGAAATTATCCCGAAGTATGGCACTGACCACTTCACGATAATCAGATTTTACGCGCCCCTCCCTCTCTTTATTTTTTCCAAGACCTGCAAAATCTAACAAATGATCCTCTAACTTATATGCTTTTCTTTTCTCGAATTCTTTCAGAAACCCATCCGTCCAATTGGCGCCATAGACTTCATAACTATCATTGAAAAATGAGCGCACTTGAGGAGCACCACGCTGAAATTTCCCCTGAAAATAAGAAAGATATTGCTGTACAGCAGATGCGCCGAGATGATCTAAGGTGAAACCCTCACCACCAGGAGCAGCACGTTTCACTTTTTGCCGTGTACGACCTGTAAAAAGTGCGACAAGACGAACATCTTCAGGAGCCTGCCAACTGCCACTCGATTGACCAATGAAATGATCTAAGTTAACTTCTTCACCTTGAAGATTAAAAGCACGTAGTGCCTGCAATTGACTAAAGGATTGCTTGGCATCACTGACCTTTAAAGGGAAAGAAAGTTTTTCGCCCTTTTTTAAGCCTAACTCATCTAAAAAAAAACGTGTAGCGGCATATTGTTCTTCGACTTGAGGACCTCCAAAGGGCCATCCCGTACCCAGATTCATGTCAACTCCCATATCCAAATCATGGGCTTTCTTTGTTGTAAATCCCAACATTTCCATCCAATCAGTGGATAAATAAGGGATATAACGTTTCTCGAAGCCCTTTGCTCCGTAGATCGGTGTCACCTCAACTCCGCCGAAACCGGCTTCATGCAAGAGTTTCAACTCCCGGTCCAGATTTGGTTTATCAACAGCCGACCCGAGCCACCACCAACGCGTCCAAGGTTTCATTTCCTTGGTTACTGTGGGCCACAATTCCTGCGCATAGGAACTTGACAACAATAACCCACTACAGAGTAATCCAATCCATCTTTTCTTCATGCAAGCTTAGTCTAAATGAAAAACCTTCGTTAATGGAATCGATACAGGTGAAAAATCGGCATTGGTCTCCATAATATCAGCCATATACTTCCACCAACGCTGTACTATCTCAGTTTTCCCAAGATCTTGAGAAGAGCTCCCTGTCAATTGTTGAACAGCAAACAATGTGTCCGAATCCTCATCGAAGAATATCGTATAATCCGATATCCCGTTTTCTTTCAACAGATCCACTAACGCTGGCCAGATCTCGGCATGTCTCTTTTCATACTCTTCTTTCATCTCTGGCTTCAACTTCATTTTAAAAGCTATCTTCTGCATGATTATAATTTTTTATGGATATCTATTTCAATAATACTTAATGTTCCTTTAGTATGGGCATCATCGCGTGCCACACCATCATCTAATTTTTTTCCACCGACCTCTAGATGTTCGTTTACCTGACTTACATAGGAGCTCCCCTGCAATTGTATTTTTACACGACGTCCTTTTGTCCGAGGTACAGGCAAGCTATAATAGCCTAAACTTGTTTTTGTAACTCCTTCATAAATTAGCTTATCGTCAACAAAGATCTGCAAAGGGTAAACGCGCGATCTAAAATTATTCAACTTTAAATCGATCTCATCAATGTCCGAACGTTTGGCCAATGTATATTCGATCCAAGCTGTTTCCAGCTTACCATCGTTTACCCAATCTGAAAGTTCATTATCATCAAATGAAGCCGTAGCATTCGCTTGATTCGATCCAGCAACAGCTTTCTGTATGACCAAGGTTTCCCGGCTTGCTTGTAAAACAGGTTCTTGCAATCCTTCACCTCGGTCCAAATTACTAGGCAAAGCCATCGAAGAAGCCTTTGTAAATAAGCCCTGTATATCTTCTACAGGCGAAACCTCCCAGTGTAAACTGTCAGCTAAAAGACCATTCGCCGTTGCTTTTACTTTTACGTTGCCAGACTCACCGTATCTTGTACGCAGCAACACTCTGTTAATACCACATTCCACGGGTAACGATTCCGACAACACAAAGTTATTTGGTCCTTGTGCAATGCCGCCACGCCAATCCATAGGTCCGCTCCATTGGAAATCTATCATATCAGTCGCTGTAGGGCAACGCTGTCCATTTTTATCAAGCACTTCCACCTCAACGAGCACCATATCATGACCGTCTGCAAATAAACCATTTTCGCCATGTTTATAATTTAGCTTGAGTCTATAGGGGATCCCTGCCGTTTGGATAGTTTTTTCGTTAAGCAACCCGCCATCCATCGCGTAAGAACGAGCCTTCAATTCTCCCGCTTCAAAACGAATATTGGGAAAAGTAAATAGAAAATGAGACGATCGTTCACCAAAGCCCAAACTTTTACCGTTAACAAGTAGCTCCACTTTCTCACCAGCAGCAATAACCTGTATATCCTTTGTTACTTCCGGTTCATAGTTCCAGTGTCCAATGATATGCAGCCCCCTTGGATCGGGATCAACCCAACCATTCCACATCACCTGATGAGCATAGAAAGCGTCTTTTGGAATACGCATCGCATCAACTTCGCCACTACGGCGATAATTTTCCTTACCTCGAAAATGAGTGTTTGAATCTGAAAAAATAATATTAACACCCCCAGAGCTGACGCGCTTTCCCGTACCTGGCCTAACTTTCCAATATTCCCACCAACGGCGAACTGCCTCAACAGCATGCTGGTCTTGATTCCTATTGTAATCACTAGCGTCATTCCCTTTATAAAGAGGTCCCTCTCCCTCTTGATGAAAAGGGTAAGTATATTCATCCCAATACTTCCTTAACCCCTCATCACGCATATATTCCGTTGCAATCATGGGGTGTTTTGCACTTTTGTTAATATACAACATCTCACCACCATATTCGGCGAGTTTACTATCCAACATTTCTCTCGATCCTATCGCTCTACCACCATGTGGATCGAAACGATCACGAATAGCCTTCATTTCGGCCATATGGGATTCAGATATGGATTCATTGCCACTTTCATAAAATAGCACACTAGGGCTATTTCGGTAGTAAATAATGGCATCGCGCATCAATTCCTTTCTTTGCTCCCATCGTCGTCCCTCAACATCCTTCTCGGCATCACCAGCAGGCAACATCTGCATAATTCCTACACGATCACAAGATTCTACATCTTGACGCCAAGGTGTAACATGCATCCAACGAACTAGGTTTGCATTACTTTCCACCATCAGCTTATTGCTAAAATCGCTTAACCAAGGCGCTATCGAAAGCCCCACTGCAGGCCATTCATTACTTGTTCGTTGCGCGTATCCCTTCATCATAAGCACCTGATCATTTAGAACCACCTGCCCTTCTTTAAAGGCGGTCTTTCTAAACCCGGTACGCGTACTGACCACATCCAAAACATCTCCAGCACTCAACAACGTTGTTTTTACTGTATATAAATAGCCATATCCCCAATTCCAAAAATGTACCTGAGCTAGGGTACTGCTGACCGACAGCACGTCTGTGGCTCCCGCCGCGACGGTATACGCTTTTCGAAAGGTCTTGACTAAATTTCCCGATGCATCTAATACTTCGACCACAAACTCTCCTTTTTGTTCCTTTCCCGTCTCATTACGCACTTGCGACTCGACATGAAGCTGTAGGCTTTTTTTAGGGATGTCAATAGCCGTTGCATAAATATAAACCCCAGTAGTACCTAGGTTTGAAAACAGCGGTAACGTTTGATACAGACTACCCGCAAAATGTATCCAAACATTTTTAGGTATACCTCCATAATTTGCGTTGAAATTTTTATCATTCCATTGATAGGTACTATTTGTTTCCTTTTCTCTATAAGACCAACTGTTATCTGTCCGCACTGCAACAAGATTCTCTCCCTCTTTTAGCAGTTCTTGTGATATATCCAACCCCACCGCCATCACTCCGTTCTCGTGACGGCCAACGAATTTTCCATTCACATAGAACTCTGCCCCCATGCGCACGCCTTCAAACTCCAGAAAAACTTTTTCATGAGGAACATCTTTTGGCAAAAAAAACTTCTTCCGATACCAAACAACCGCCGTACTATGTTCGTGAATTGGTTTAAGAAAAGCCTCATCCTCGTTCCAAGCGTGAGGTAAGGTAACAGCTTGCCATGCACTATCGTCAAAAGACGACGACGATGCATCCGTAACATCACCAACATGCATCCGCCAGGATGCATTGAAACTATAGCTTTGTCGCTCCTGTCCTTGAAGAAGGATTGCCCAGCAACATAAAACAAGAATTAAAAGACTCCCTCTGTACATGTGATCGACGGTTATGAGATTTTACTTTTTATCTAGCATTTTATAAATTTCTGTGCCTGCAAGTAGGAAACAGCCCAATCCATAATCTTCAAAATCTGGCACACTAGAAAAACTCACGGGCTGTCCATCTTTAGGTTCTTTTCCTGTTCCTTGTAAATAGCCCAAGAAACCAGAAGGGTGGACCGCTTCCTTTACCATAGCGTTCCAAGCTTTATCCAGAGCTGGACGATAGATATTGGCATCCAAAAGTCCTTGATTTATGCCCCAAGCCATTCCATAAGCAAATAATGCAGTGCCCGAAGTTTCTCTTCCTCCGAAATTTGTAGGATCATGGAGACTTACATCCCAAAAGCCATCTGCTCGCTGTACAGCCAACGCTCCTTCCATCAACTCCCGATAATCTTGTAAATACTCATTTCTATGTTTCTCGTCGGCAGGGATAAGTTCCAAAACGCGGACCAAGGCCGCAACAACCCAACCATTACCGCGGGACCAATAACAATCTTCTCCGTTCGGCTCTTTATAAGGAGGAACAAAATCCTTATCCCGCCACCACAGCTTGTCCTCTTTATTGTATAAACCACCGCCCTCAACATTTTTGGAATGTACATACATTTTGTACATATAGTCAAAATATTGGGGTTCCTTAAACATAACACCAAGTTTCGCATAGATAGGCATGGCCATTTGAATAGCATCGATCCATGTCCAATCATCAACCTTCCCGGAAGCTATCACATAATCTATATTTTTCTTAATATCATGAAGACGCTCCGGTTGTGGGTCGATCTCATAAAGATCAAGATAGGTTTGTCCACAAGCCTGGTCATCGGCATTACGTGTTTCAATGCCATTACGCAATCCCCATTTATGTTGCGTCCCCCAATCCACTGCATAATCGTAGTACCTTTTATCGGCATCAATGCCGTACAATGCCATCAGTCCTTCATAGTATACAGCTCTTGTCCAAATATTACTAGGACGCCAACGATTGGTGTAGATAGGCTTACCCGTATCAGGCCATTTATTCATAAAGTATGCATTGGTAGAGCGCAACACAGCCAATACCTCTTGCTTACTTGTTGATTTTGTTTCCGATTGTCTCTTCGTGGCACACGCACCAAAGACAACAAACACCAATGCCATAACAAAACTATACGTAATTCTTCTTCCTCTAATCATACTTTTTTGGATAATTCATTTATTCACCGAAAGAAACTGCCCAACTGCCCTTTTAATTTGGCCGACAAGCACTGTTCCATCAGCTATAATACCATTATATTTTACAGTGAGCAACCTGTCGTATCCTGCGACGACAAGGAACTTCCTACAAATCATGAAGACTTTTCTTCGCGTTTGCTATTTTTTCAGATAGCTTTTTAAACCGATTTCACGATGGTTCGCAATGTAGGTTGCGACCAATGATGCGTTGAGCTCCGCTCCATCTTTAATGGTGTGCGTAGCGTCTGTAGCTCCGAAAAATTTCGTCTCCACTTCCGCTTTCCCCAATTTTTCATATTGTTGGATCACGAGATCTTGCAACGGAATAAACGACACACCCACTTGTTGTGCTGCTGCTTCTGCCCATTTGGCGTAGTCGGACCGGCGGACGAGATTACCTTCCCAAGCATTCCGAGGAATAGGAGAACATATAATAGCCGTCGCTCCCTTGTCTTGTATATTTTTCACAAATCGACGTAGATAAAAACCATAGCTATATACCATTTCCTGTTGTTTTAACAGCGGATTATTTACCTCTTGGAATTCATCGCCATTTCCTCGAATAGTCCCCCGGGCGCGGGTGGTATCAACGATCGGACTAGAATCGTTATGTCCAAATTGCATGATTACATAATCCCCTGGCCTTATACTATCTAGCACTTTTTGCCAAAGTTTTGGATTATTGTAGAACGTACGCGTGCTTGTTCCCCCTAAGGCATGGTTCTTAACAGCAATCTTATTCGTGTCAAAGTAACCTGCGATAAAACTTCCCCAGCCCCACTGTCCGTTACCACCATCTCCTCGTCCATTTTTGACCGTGGAATCACCTATAACAAATAATGTAGGCTTATCCCCCTTCCACATGAAGGAACATAAAGCTACCACAGCGGCACAAGCGACAAGTTGCCACACAAAACTTTTCTTATTTTTCATTATCTGATGTAATTTGCTAGAGGATGTTTTATCTGTTGTAGACCTTCGACAACGGAAGCCGCATTTTCCATGGCTCCATCATAATTGGTGTGCGTATGGTCTCCCGGGAAATATTTTTTCTTCACTTTATCGGCGCCCAATTGATCATATTTATTTGCCGTTATGGCATTGAGATCCACAAAGGCAACTTGTTCTTCTTTCGCAATCTGCTGCGCCCAAAGACCAAAATCCTTATCGGCACGTTTCACATGCCCTTTATCGTCCCACTGATTTCTGGGAATCATCGAAAGAATGACAGGCGTCACGCCTTTCTCTTTTGCTGCACGAACAAAACGCCGTAAATTTTCTCCATAGCTACGCACTGTCTCGTGATTACCATTCCCCCAATCGAGCACCACCGAATCTTTCCCTATTCCGGGCAACACCCCTCTATATCCCTGTTTCGAGGTATCGGGTTTACTTCCTTCATTATGCCCAAACTGAATTAATAGATAGTCACCCTTCTTCAGGAGTGAGTCAACCTTATCCCATCGTCCTTCCTTACGAAAAGTTCGTGTGCTCCGTCCTGCCATTGCATGATTCGCAACGCTTATTCTTGCCGTATCCAAAAAATCGGAAAGAAGAGATCCCCATCCCCAATATTGTTCATTACTATTTCGCACGGTTGAATCCCCAATTAGATAAACCGTTGGTTTCCTTTCTACACCAAAAGCAAGTAGACAAATTCCTACTGCAATTAACAGCAAATTTCTTATCATTTTTTTATTCATTTCCTAGTCTATCGTTAAATTAGCAAACTGCACAACATCTCTATCACAGGAAATGATGCCATCTGTATCGTGCAATTCCACAAGTTGTATACTGCTGCGGCGCTGCTCATAACTATCCTTTCCCTGATTTTGTATCGTGCGCCCTGGATGGGTAAAGTAGTACAAATAAGCACGGTCGTGGAGAACCAAAACATCGGGATGCCCTCCAATCACCTGATCGTCTGTCCCTTTACCCGGTTTATCCAATAACAAATCCGGTTGCTTTTCCCAATTTTTTAAGTCCACGGAACGATAAACCGCAAGACCTTTCCAGGTGTCAACAATCATACGGTAACTGCCTCGCCAGAAAAACACCTTTGGTCCCTCTCCTCGGGTGGCCACAGCCTTCCCTTTATCTTCCCAATGGTACAGATCTTTACTATCCGCATAATAAACAGATTTACCATCTTTTTCATTATTGTACCACATGCGCCATCCCCCATCTGGAAGTTGTAGCACCGAAGCATCGATTACTTTATCGGACGACAAATTCAGCGTAGACTGATATTTCCAATGCAATAAATCCTTACTTGTGAAATGTTCAATCGTACGTTCATGCTTCCAATCATCAAAAATACCAGGTACAACTGTCACATACATATGATAAACACCCTTATGTTCAATGACATCAGGAGCCCAGAGTGTTGCTGTACTCCTTGGCGAGCTAAACTTTGCGGTATCAAGATACTGCCAATGGACACCATCTGTCGATTTTGCAATCCCTATAGCCGTTCCATGAACCCAAGTAACTCCTTGCAATCCTTCCGACTTTGCCCTTCTATTGGTATAGAACATATACCATTGTTTTTCTTGCTTATTCCAAACAATAACGGGATCCGCAGCACCATCTTCCAGAGGATCTCTATACAAAGGCTTTGGTACTGCAATAGCATTCCCACGCTCTGGCCGAACGATTTGCACATCCGGTTTGGTCGGCTCTTCCATACCTGTTCCCAAGTAATAGCCCGTATGTGGTGGCTGATTATACGCCACATTTTGCCAAGCTACACTTAAGCGATATTGTGGATCATGCATGAGCGTATAAAGGCGATGTTCGGTGGGAATAGTGGTCGTATATATGCGTAAGGATTGATTATCGTCCGAACGTAGAATCAACTCCTCTCTCCAATCGCCCAATATATCTGCACTAAGATTTGGCGTACTTTTCGTTCCATTGATAGAAGAGGCTCCCGCTGCTTTAAAAATTAGCCCCTGTTGGTATTTCTCAATGGAATTGCCATTGAGTAACTCTCTGCTTAAATCAGCATCCCACCAAATCAAAAAATTTGTAGATCGAGGCGCTTGGCCAACCACATTCCCTTTCATATCAAAAAGAGACTTCGATCCCAAATACCACATGTACGCTCCCTTATGATTGGGATCAATATTTGCAGCAACTCCACGCGGAACATCTTGATCAATTGCTCCTTTAAATAAGATCTCTCCTGTTCGCGCATCGAGTAGAGCAGCTCCAATACCTTTTCTTCCCCCCTTCAACTCATGTATTCCAAAAATTTCAAGACCGGGGCGATCTGGATCTAAATCTGTGACATGCAGCGCGTCACCGTGTCCCAGTCCTGTACTATATAATCCCTTTCCATTATCATCAATAACCATAGACCCAAAAACAATCTCATCTCTTCCATCCTGATCCACATCTGCAACCGTCAGGTTATGATACCCTTGGCCTGAGTAGGTATTATTACGGGTCTTGCTATCAAAAACCCATCGGCTGACTAATTTTTTATCTTTAAAATCCCAGGCCGCCAATGCTGTACGCTCATAGTAACCTCGCGTCATAACAACGCTAGGGTGTACGCCATCCAAATAAGCCACACAGGCCAAAAAGCGATCAGAGCGATTTGCATTTGTATCGCCCCAGCTGCGCAGATCTCCGCGCTCAGGCAGATAATCAACCGTACTCAACGCCTCTCCGGTGAGGCCATCAAAAACCGTAAGGAATTCCGGCCCCTCTAAAATACGGCCTAGGGTACGAGAATTTGGAATCGTATCTCGCCAATCCGCTTTGCTATCTCCAATAATCTTACCCAAGCCATCACGTGTTCCATCGGCGGTCTTGCATACAAACTCTGCGCGGCCATCTCCATCAAGATCGTATACCATAAACTGTGTATAATGAGCCCCCTCACGGATATTTTTCCCTAAATTGATTTCCCAAAGCAAGGTTCCGTCTAATTTATAAGCCTGAAAAATTGGCTCATCCGTGATTCCATTATGTGCATTATCGTGTCCTTTACCGGTTTGATGCACGATAATTTCATAAATACCATCTCCGTCCAAGTCACCTACGGAAGCATCACCGGGTGTATATCCTGCAGGAGTCTTTAAAGGGAGTTCCAAATAAGGTTGCACCGCTGCATCCGACGAAAGTGTTATCTGCCCTTCTGCTCGCTCTTTTTTACCATCTATACGCGTCAAGAAATAGGTAACATTTTGCTTCAAATCGACCTGCTTGTCTTCAAAATTCGTACCCTGTAGCAACGGTTTGTCCGTCAGACGAACTTTTTTGTTTCCCTCATACTGCCTGTATATATGAAACGGCGTTTCATAGGCATCAGATGCCAGAAGACGCCAACTCAAAAATGCAGCATGCTCATTTGCTTTCATTGCTACGAGCCCACGATCAAGAAACTCAACCTGACGTTGTGCATAGGTAGCCATTGCTGCGAGCATACACATGCCAAGCAATAACAACTTCTTAATAGCGTCTATATGCAGTCGATAAACACGTTTCATATCTGTAAATAATTAATTAGGAGTGTTAGATTTCATTGGAATAAATGAGCTCGTTTCACTCGGTTTGACTTTTAAAGGCCATATGGAATGTCCAGGTTACTTTCATTTGTGCTTGTGCTTTGCAAGCATAGACATTTCATAGGAAAATTATTTCATGACCACTTTCTTTCCATTAACAACTACATTTTTCAGCTGAAAATTTTGAATATACTCTTGTTGAATATAGGACTTTTTCTTCGCCGTAATATTCATATTCTCAAATGTAAAATCAGACAATTTATATTGATCTGAATTATTCACATCAAACAATATATCGCATTCTAAGGTCACATTGCGTAAAGTAATGTTTTTAGCGTAAGACATCTTGATCTCCTTTTCACCTTTCAGATCAAAAAATTGCGTCCAAGGTTTAACAAACAATAGACTTGACGCATTACCTTTCACATTTTCGATAAGGATATTTTCATATTCCTGTGGGGTATCCGGACGCATTTTTAACTGCAACAGTTTCTTCGCTTTATCCAGCGTATTATTTCTAAATATGACGTTATAGCTGTGAATAGACTCACTACCGCAAGTAAGTGCACTATGGCAAAAACCAAATTCACAATCCTCAATAATAATATTGAAGTTTTCCCCATTATTTGGATCCTTATCTGATTGTGGTCCTTTACCACCTTTTAACGCAATTGCATCGTCGTTTACCGACATGTAACAGTTCTTAATCAATACGTTTTTGCAAACATCCAAATCTACTGCATCTGAGCTCGGTGCTTTAACCGGTTTTTCCGGAGCAGTAATCCTCAAGTTAAGCAGCTTTAGGTTTTCAACTTTATAGTAATGGGAAGTCCAAAAAGGAGAATTTTTCATATGTATTCCTGATACCTGCACGTTTTTACTATTCGATATATATAGTATTCGTGGGCGCATTTCATCCATATTGGTACAGTTGGGATTGAATCCACGACGTAACCAAAACGATTTCCAATAACGAAGTCCATTTCCATCCAATGTTCCTTTTCCAGAAACCGTAAAGCCATCCACTTTATCCGCATTTACCAATGCTGCAAAATACTTCACTGTTTGACCTTCCATACGTGTTGTCAACAATGAAAAATGACTAATATCGTCGCTCCCTTTTAATACAGCTCCTTCTTCAAGATGTAAATGCGTCTTTGCTTTAAAAAACAACGATCCACTCAGAAAAATACCTCGCGGCACAATAACAACACCACCGCCAGCTTGAGCAGCTTTGTCGATTACGGCCTGAATCTTCTCCGTCTGTAAAATAGTACTGTCAGACAGCACTCCAAAATCGGTAATACGAAACGATTTACCCAGTGAGGAAATTGCAGCAACATCCGTCTTTTTAAACCACTCAGATATCGGGGTACCATCAGGAAATCGTTCTTGAGCCAACAATGCTTGTTGAAAAAAAAGGGTGGCAGTCACCAACGTAAATAGTATAAATATTCTCTTCATTCTTAATAATTTCAATTAAATAGGGTGGAACATGAGTTCATCAACCTTGGTCAGCGTAATTACTTTCAATTGATGTTCTAAACTATCAACTAAAGCGCTCAAAGGCAACCTGTAGTGTCCTGTCCTGCTTTTGAAACCGACAAATTATCCCCTTCTATGATGCATAGGTTAACAGATTGAAGTTTGTAAAATGTTTGTTATGCCGATCTTGATAAGGACCGATGCAACGTTTTTCAGCAAGTACATCAATAGCGCAACCTGCACAGTCCTGCATCCCAAAATTCGCAAGAAGATACTATTATCCTTATTTTTATAAACCTATAAACCCTATAATCATGACATATAAATCTATTTTTACATTAAGCTTCATTTTTTTACTTGTCAGCACAGGCTTTGCGCAGGAAACGAAAATTAAAACGAAGAAAATTAAAGTAGAGGCCCCATTCTCCATGCCCGATATCACGATTCCTGATTTCAGCGCGGCACCAACATTTGATATTACAGAATTTGGAGCCACTATCGGAGACAAAGAGCGTATTTCTAACGCAATCTCAAACGCTATTGCCGCAGCAAGTAAACAAGGGGGTACGGTTGTTATCCCGGCCGGAGAGTGGCTCACAAAAAAAATACACCTCAGGAGCAATGTGAACTTGCATCTCGCAAAAGGAGCTACACTTTTATTTTCGGGCGATCCTGAAGATTACCTTCCAGCTGTTTTTAGCTCTTGGGAGGGCTTAGAATGTTACAATTATTCTCCACTTATCTATGCTTTTGAAGCCAAAAATGTAGCTATCACCGGCGAAGGAGAAATAAAAGCTGAAATGGAGGTTTGGAAAAAATGGTTTCCACGGCCACAAGCACATATGGAGAGCATCAAACGACTCTATAACTGGGCACAAGATGGCCTCCCTGTAACGGAGAGAAACATGGTAAACGATACATCGAACTTACGTCCACAGTTTGTACAGTTCAATCGCTGTGAGCAAGTATTGGTGGAGAATATTAAAATTAGAAACAGCCCCTTTTGGACCGTTCACCTGTATCTATCTAAAGATATCGTTGTACGAAATATCGATGTATATGCACATGGTCATAACAACGATGGAATAGACCCGGAAATGAGTCAAAACATCCTTATCGAAAACTGTATCTTTGATCAGGGCGACGATGCTGTAGCTATCAAATCGGGGCGAAATCCAGAAGGATGGCGTCTAAAAACTCCCTCTAAAAATATTGTAATCAGAAACTGCATCATGAATGATGGTCATCAACTGGTAGCAATTGGTAGCGAATTGTCTGGAGGCATCGAAAATGTATCCGTACAGCATTGCGAAGCTGGTCCAAAAGCGAATCTTATGCATCTGCTTTTTATTAAAACAAATGAACGTATGGGCGGATATGTCAATGGGATTTACTTCAATGATGTAAAAGCGCATAATTTGAAAGACGGCATTTTAGGCATCGATACGGACGTATTGTACCAATGGAGAACATTGGTGCCTACAAAAGTTAAAAAACTTACGCCCATTCAAAACATCCAGTTGACCAACATCCATGCTGAACAGGGAAAATTCATCGTCAAAATAAATGGCAATGCTGCGCTTCCTGTAAAAAATGTATTCTTAGAAAACGTGACTTTAAAGAAGGCAACAGAAAAAGAAGTGCAGAACAGCTATGTGGATGATTTTCGATTTTAACACCTAACAGAAGAAACCCGATTATGAATAAAAATAGCATTGTATTTTTCTTATTTCTAACCCACAGTATACTTCTAGGGCCACATGTAGCCTTAGCCGCAATGCCCGGTTCTCCCTTCCATCTTCGAACCAGCGATAAAATACATCCTGTAGGAACGGATAACACGCCTTACTTCGGTTGGCATATCAAAGATGATGACGAAAACGAAATCCAATCCGCCTATCAACTCTTGGTTTCTGAAGAACCGACAAGCTTAACAGAGCATCAGGCTAAACAGTGGAATTCTGGGAAGGTCATTTCCAGAAAACAAAACTACGTATATTATGGAGGCAAGGCGCTAGATGCTGGAAAACGTTATTATTGGAAAGTACGTACTTGGGATAAAGATGGGCAGGTTGGAGCCTGGTCTGAGACACATCATTTCGATACCGGTCTTTTGACAAATGTCGATTGGAAAGGTGCTCATTGGATTAAAAGAGATAACGATGAAGCCAATGACTACACTTATTTCCGAAAACAAGCAACATTGAAAGACAAACCTATTAAACGAGCTATTGCATATATCAGTGCGTACCACAGCTATTCACTTTATATCAACGGCGAAGCGGTGGGTAAAGGCGCTGCTTTCCACTATCCGCAGTACGCTTATTATAAAGGTTACGATGTAACAACGAAGCTAAAAAACGGAGCCAACAGCATCGCGTCGATGACCCATTGGTACGGAGGGGGGCAAGGGCGTCCCAAAGGAGAGCGAGGTTTTATACTTAAACTCATCGTCGACTACACAGATGGTACACAGACCGTCATAGGAACAGATGAAACCTGGCGACAACATGCTGTAGATCATATTCTTCCAGGAACAAAACGACGTAATGGTGAGGGAATAGGCTTTATCGACATAATAGATAGCAGAAAAACCATAGAAAACTGGCAATCAACACAATTTAACGACAACGACTGGAAGAACGCAAAGCTTATAGGAGCTCAACCGTCCGCCTCCTTTAACGGCATATTGCAACCCGATTTAACGGATTTAAAAGAACAAGAAATAACGCCAGTTTCGGTAAAAAAAATCGGATCAGGGAGTTACATCATCGACTTGGGAAAAATTTATGCGGGTGTTCCTCAAATCTCTTTTGAGGGTGGAAACGCAGGAGATACCGTGCAGATGCGGGGAGGTTTTGTATTAGAACCGACGGGAGAGGTTTCTAAAAAAATGAACCAAAGTACCGACCTGTCCTATCAATTTATATTAAATGGTAACAAAGCGACCTTCCAACCTGTTGTTTATCTCGGTTACCGTTATTTACAAGTTGATCACTCTCCAATCGAACTTAATGTAGCAAACGTCCATTTTATAACGAGACATTTTGAACTCGAACCTGAACAGGCATCTTTTACTTCTTCTAATTCTATGCTCAATGAGGTTTGGGCATTGATGCAGCACTCTCTGGTCCTCGGCGCCCAGGAAAGCTTTGTTGATACCCCCACTAGAGAAAAGGGGGCCTTCCTTGGTGATGCATGGAGCCAAAGTGTAGTCACGATGTCCTGTATGGGTGAGCGTGCCCTAACATTACGAACCTTGTTGGAATTTCTTGATTCACAAGATCAATATTGGTCTGAAGAAGGTGCTTTGAATTCTGTTTACCCTAATGTAGACGGAAAAAGAGATATTCCAGATTACACACAACAGTACTTGATATGGGTATGGGATTATTTCCTGCAAACAGGTAATTTGGATTTTTTACATGACAACTATAAGAAATTACGCAAGGTTGCGATGTATGTTTCCAATTGCCAAAACGAAACAACGGGACTTATCCACCACTTGAAAGGTGGTAGCGGTGCTTATAAATATGGTATTATCGATTGGCCCGCAGTTATGCGTTTCGGATACGATATGAATACTGAAGCGCGCACCGTGATTAATGCCTATGCATACGCCGACTTCGATATTATGTCGAAAATAGCGCATGTGGTAGGCAACAAAGAAGATCAATCTTTTTTTCATACCAAAGCCATTCAATTGAAAGATGCATTTAATCGCTTACTCCTGCAAGAAGATGGACTGTACATTGATGGCTTACTTGAGAACAACCAGCAAAGTCTCCACATATCACAACATGCGAACATGCTTCCGCTGGCATTAAATATGACTCCCGCTACGTCGGTAGAAAAAGTAACCGCACAAGTCAAAGAAGGAAAAATGAGTGTCGGTATGGTTACCGTCAGATTTCTTTTGGAAGCCTTAGGCGAACAGAAAGAAGGCCCGCACCTTCTTGAACTGTTGACAAATCCCAATTGGAACGGTTGGGCACAAACTGTCAGCAAAGGGGGAACAGCAACATGGGAATCTTGGGATGCTGATCAACGTAATGAAAGTATGTGCCACCCTTGGGGAGCCGTTGGATTAATGGGGATCCAACGCTATGTACTCGGTATTAAACCATTGAGTGCACAACACGATCAAATACAAATCAAACCTCTAGATTTTAAAGGCCAACTTCAACGAGCTTCTGGCAAATATACCACAGATAAAGGTGATGTCGCGGTCGCTTGGCAACAGGATGAGTCGACCTACCTATTAAAAGTCACGATCCCGGTCAACATCAGTGCACATATCGCCGTACCCAAAGGGAACGGGCAAAGTGGACAACTCAGCATCAATGGAAACAAAATAGATGCCACGATCAATGGTGATTATTTGGAAATTCCGAATCTTGGTTCAGGAACGTACACCATCATCCGATCCTTGTAAATAGGCTCTTTACGTAAAAAGTAGTTAATAAAAAAAGCATATCGCCCCTCAACCTTAGGTCACAAAATAAACGGGTTGAGGGGCTTCTTATTTCCATCATTTTACACCACAAGCAACAGTTATGCTGCGGGCAAAAAGCGGCATCTGTATATCATACCTATCTAAATTGCATAATACAGCTTTATCGTAAGAGACATAATATGGAAACCTGAAAGGTAAGCAGCAAGAACATAGATCCCGTAGACTTCATCAAAAAAAGGATGGTAGACCAGGCGGCCACCATCCCAAGACATAAACTAACTAAACTAAAGGATTTTTTATAGGATTAAAATGGAATTTAATCCGTGAGTATATTTTCTTTCGGCATCACAAATTGTGTATTTTCTTTTTCTCCTTTTGGCAATCCAAAATAGAAATAAAGTGTTCTTTTAAGCGGCTTGTCGAAGGTACTGAGTTCACCCGCAGGACCATTTACTTCTGCTTTGCTATTAATTCCCATCGCTAATTTTGTTCCAATGGGTGGAATGGCATCTAGAAAAGATATATTTCCCTGTGGCAGCTTTGGATAGCCTTGAGGCCCTGATATTCCGTAAAAATCAAACAGGCGGACATACATATCGTCTTGCGGCGTGACAACAAGGAATTTTCCCTGTGTGGTATTAAATTGTATCCAACTGACATCAGAGAAATACCCCTTAAATTCTGGAAACACCCAAGGACCAATACCTGCTTTAGAATCGTTGTACATATTTTCCCAGGTATTCAGGCTCACCCCTTGTAACCTATTTTTCCAAACGCGATAAGGTCCATTCCCCAACCATTTCGCCGTGATAGCGTAGTTTTCTGGAAAATCAAAACTTACACCAGCAAAAGAAACAGGCCCCTGAAGCTGATAAGCGTAATCCAATTTCAACCAGCCATCGGGCTGCATACTCCAACGGATAAAAGATAAACTACCTTGGTAAGAAAATTCAACGACAGGAAGATCTCCCTCTTGAAACGCTTTCACCGCTTGGAGGGCCGATTCGCCATTGACCAATTGCGGTCCATTATTAAAGGAAAGCTTCATACTATAGTCGTTGGCAAGATCAGCCAACAATCCTGTTTTCTTCGAGATAAAAGCTGTTATACCATTCGCCTTAAAGATGTAATGTACAGAATCTTCTTTTAGTTCTACCGCTGTTTTCGTCTTCACAGGCAGAACGGATGCCGCAATTGCAGCATTATTTCTAACACGCCAAGACCAAGTGTAAATTTCTTCTCCATACGGATCTATAGCCGTCAATAACAACGCATCAAATGTTTGCCAATTACTAGGAAGGGCCAAATTGATCTTACCTTGCTGTGTAGGGTCAATATTAGGGCTCGTCACTTTGCCTACCAATACCGAATCCATTCCCGAACGATCCGCATAAGGTTTCTCAAAATTAACCAACTTGTATTCAAATTGACATGACGCTAAATTGGTGTGGTGGTATCTATTTTCGACATCAATCGTACCATCAAAATCGGCAGTCAGTTTCTTCAAGGTAATATGTACAGGTGAAAAGATCTCCCGAATCGCATAAAAACTTCCTTCTTTCTCCCGATGAGGCCCTAGGATACCGTCGGGAGCATTCACTCTGTTCACATCAATTACACCATTAAAATCTGTACGGACAATTCCTTCGTCAGCAAAATCCCAAATAAATCCCCCTGCACCCAACTTTGAATTCCAATGCAACTCCCAAATATCAGCCAACCCTGCTGCTGCTCCCCCATCGTCCTGAGCATGTAAGAACTCCGTAGGCATATAGATATTTGGTCCTTCTAATATTTTCTTTGTTGAATAAAAATCTTCGTAATGATTACAATCTATTCCATTGATTTCATTTCCGGGCCGATGATGAGCATGTATAACTTTGCGGGCGGAGAGATCATATTTCTCATATTCGCCCACCAATTCTTTGTTATGTCCACCTTCATTTCCGTTACTCCACAAGATGATGGACGGATGGTTCGCATCACGAACGACCATTTCTTTGACTAATTTCTTTCCTACGGATGTACCATAAGCTTTTTGCCAACCCGCCAATTCATCAAGAACATAAAGGCCTAGCGAGTCACAAAGCTCTAAAAACGACTTATCAGGCGGATAATGCGAACATCTTACCGCATTCATATTCATTTGCTTGATAAGACGAACGTCATTCAAATCAAGTTGTTTATTGACTGTTCTACCCGTTTCAGGCCACCATACGTGACGATTTACACCTTTCATTTTAACTTTTGTGCCATTCACAAAGATTCCGTCACCTTCGCGGACTTCCACTGTGCGAAAACCAAAGCGCTCCTTGGTTTGGAACCCGTCCTTTGATTTTGGATCTAATGAAAATACAGCATGATATAAGTGCGGCGTTTCTGCCGTCCATAAAAGTGGATTTTTGACTTTTAAAGAAACATTTTTTAAGGTATCCGCTGCGTTGACTGTAACGGTTTCCGTAGCGACAACTCTCCCTGCATTATCCTTGAGTTCGACTTGTAAAAGTCCTTTCTTTTTAATCCCCTCTAAGTAAACATTGGCACGAAAAGTACCGTCTGCTTTCGCATCAATAGCAGTCCATGTGATATGTGCAACAGGTGTTGCCTCTAAATACACTGGTCTGTATATTCCGCCTAGAATCCAATAATCAGCTAAGCGTTCCGCATTGTTAACGGTATTATCTTCCGACATTTTAGCAACTGTGGCTTCTAATAAATTGTCTTTCCCAAAAACTACGTTGTCGGTAATATCATATTTAAAACGGTAGAAAGATCCTTGGTGTTTGGGACCTGCTGTGCGAGAATTAATTTTAACCTCTGTATCGGTCATTGCTCCCTCAAAAACTATAGCGATCTTCTTTCCTTTCCAACTGTTGGGGATGGAAAAAGTATGCTTGTAGAGCCCCTTTTCATCATGAAACTGAAAGTTCTTCCCATAGGTGACATAATCGCGTCCGTAGTTATAGGCCCCATACCCTTGTTGCTCCCAATGGCTCGGCACAGCAATTTTACCCCATTTACCAGCATTTCGCCCACCTGTTACCCAAAAATCCCAGTCGACAGTGTGCTCATTATCTGTTCCAGATAGATACTGTACCTGCTTCGTTACCTGTGCATTTGCACAAATAGCATAAAACATTGTTAATAAGCAAAAAGCACAGAAACGTAATGGAACCATAGGTTTTTTTCTATTGATTTATAATACGGCGAAACTAATAAATATATCTAAGAATGGCATCCTGAACCATCCTGTCAAATCTGGTCTATTTACACTAAAAATATTAGACAGAAGCGCGTAAAACGGTATAAAAAGGCACTTCTAGACGACTTTTCAGGTTATTTGTGATGCAAGCAGCAGCATATTCACCCATCAGTTTGAAATCAGTAGATAATGTCGTTATACCATTCAAAATAAACTTCTTTAAAGGGGTCTCATTGTACGAAATAATGCCCACGTCTTTTCCAATATCCATCCCCTTCGAGCTTACTTTATCCAAAAGGTAAACAAGATCATCCTCCGCCAAATTGATATAACAGGTCCCTTTCTTAATAGATTCTCTTTTAACATTATCCACAAGGATATGTTCAAAAGCATAATCTTGACAAAACTTATAGAAACCTTTGATGATTGCTTTCGGATAATCGCTGTTGTCCGGAAAAGCAAGTTTTAATACATCGTATTTAGATAGTGGTTCGCGGATACTTTCTAAAGCTTCATAAATATCTTTTTCATAGTTTTCGCATACGATTGGAAATACCCCTTCCAGCCCTTCAACCTCACGGCCTAACAGCAGTAGCTTATCTGCAGGAATCGTTGATAGTACTTCAGGAGCCTTATCTTTTCCTTCCTTGAAATAAGGAAATACAACATAATGGTCATAAGGCTGAGGTAATCCCTGTAGTAAGTTACGTAAATGAGTGATATCACTATTGTACACGAATAGATCTAGCGAAGCTTGATCACCAAGTTCTCCAGCCAAGGCATCATAAACAATTTTCTTATGCGCACTGAGTTTGTTTAAAAATACAGCTATACGCAAACGAAATACATGTTCCTTCGCAACAAAATATCCTTTACCTGGAGACGAGGATATCACCTCCTCCATCCGCAATTTACGATAGCCCTTTTCTACCGTATCTCTTGCGATTTGCAAGTGGTAACTTAAGTCGTTAATGGAAGGTAGTGCATCCCCCACTTCAACAACTTTATTCTTTATTGCCTCTACAATAGCATCCGCTAATTGTACATACTTTGGAGTTGATGAAAAATCATTGATTTTAATCGATTTGATTAGATCAACATTCGTGACCGTCCGCGCATTGGAAGAAATAACTAAAGTTTCCATACAAAAATAAATAGGTTTAACACAGGTAATTTGACTAGCTTAATCTTGAATGTGATTCAAGTGATGACCTCATACCTGTTGGTCAACATTCAAAACTAGAAAGGACAAGCAAACATTACCCCGTAAAAAAGCGTCATACATCCCGTAAATTTGATTCATCCACTTTTTTTTCTACATTTAACACGATCAAAAAAGGCTAACATGCTAACCCGGGGAAGAATATATACTTGTATTATCGTTGCACTTTCAGTTTTGCTACTGACAAGTCGCCCCCTTGCTATCCAAGCACAATTTCTACAATTAAAATTTGACCACATCACTTCCGAAAACGGACTTCCTCACAGTACGATCCATGGAATAGCGAAAGACAAATACGGTTTTATGTGGTTTGGGACATGGTCAGGTCTATGCCGCTACGATGGATACAGTATTCGTGTTTATCGTTATGATGTCAATAACCCGAAGAGCATTATCAACAATCGCATTCACAATGTACTAAAGGATGTTGATGGTAATATTTGGATTTCCACTTTTGATGAGAATTCGCTTTGTAGATACAACTATGAAACCGATGATTTTGAACGTATACCGCTCACGGAAATACCACAAGGACTAAAAGGCAAAATCAATAGACGGGATCATCGACTGCAAGTAAACTACACCTATAAAGATGCACATTGGTCATTAGACAATGTGAGTACGACACTTGTCGAGACGCATATCCCTTCGAATAAAAAGAAAACCTATACTGTAGACCCTTCGAATCCTTGGTCGATTAATGATTCGTATGTGAGCGACATCTTTCTCGATGACAACAAAGTGTTATGGGTGGGTACCTACAGCAACGGCATAAATAGGAGTTATCTCGACGCTACTCCCTTTCGTTATTTATACCATCACCCCTATCGTCATAACTCGTTGCTTGAAAACACGATCCGGTCAATTTGTGAAGACAAAGCTGGTAATCTGTGGATCGGCACACGCAGCAAAGGAATTACACGAATATCTCCAACAGGAGAATATACGCACTTCAAACACCATCCAGACGATCCAAAATCTATAAAAAGCGATTACATCAAGCGTATTTTTTGCGATTCTGAAGGAATGATATGGATTGGACACCAGCGAGGTATGGATCGCTTCAATCCAAAAACAAATCAAATCGAACATTTTGAAGCTCTTGCTATTGCGGGGACGGCAGTATTTAGCTTTGTTGAAGATGCAAAACGTAACATCTGGATAGCGAGTTGGAATGGTCTTCTTAAATACGACCGCAGCAGGGACAGTCTGATCCACTTTGGTGTCGAAAACCTCCTTCCTCATGCGCATGTATGGTACATGTATCTTGACAGTAAGCAACAACTTTGGGTAGGAACTGAAGGGGGCGGAATAGTCGTCCTAAAAGAAAAGGAAGATGGCAAGCTTGTGGTGCAAAAGCAACTAAAACATGGCACAAATGCGCAAAAGTCGCTAAGTGACAACAGAATCTATAGTATCTTCGAAGACAACTCCGGAAATTTATGGATAGGAACAGGAAATGGGTTGGACTACTATAATCCAAAAATCGATAGTATACAACACCTATCACAGCAATCTGATCTTTGGCCTAAAGGCACGATAGCAGGCATAACACAGGATCAGAGTGGCTTTATATGGGTTAGTCATAAACAAGGTATCTCCCGGATTGCGAAGAAAGACTTCTCTATACGGACATTTTCAAAACAAGATGGACTTCAGAACAATGAATTCGCAGAGGGGGCTATTTACCGTAGTTCATTTTCGAATCGACTTTATTTTGGTGGCAACAAAGGCGTGAGTTTTTTTTCTCCAGATAGTATACGAACAAACCCTACACCGCCTAACATTGTATTTACGGAGTTACGTATTCTCAATCAAGCTGTCGAAGTAAACCAAAATGTAAATGGTCGTGTTGTTCTTCATCAACCCTTGTACCTTAGTCCAAATATTGAATTGACCCACGAAGATAAAAGCATTAGTATTGAGTTTGCAGCTTTACATTATGCAAATCCTGCGGGAAACAAATATGCGTATATGCTGGAAGGATTCGACAAAGATTGGATTTATACCGATGCAAGCAAAAGAGTTGCCAGTTATTCCAATCTTAATCCGGGCAACTATGTTTTTAAGGTAAAAGCTTCCAATAGCGATGGCATTTGGACCGCAACAGCGACAACACTCCCTATCACGGTCGCACCGGCCATCTGGGCAAGCACTGGCGCATATGTTATCTATTTTCTAATTTTCTTGGCACTTTTATATGCTTTCTACTACTATATAACAAGGTACACAAATTTAAAATCGAAGCTGGCCTATGAAGCTATCCTTCATGAAAAAGAACGCGAGCTACACGAAAGTAAGGTCCAATTCTTTACCAATATTTCCCATGAGATAAAGACGCCATTATCCTTGATCTTATCTCCCATACAGCAGATGAAAACCTGGAGCAAGGAAGATACAAACATCCGGGAGCAGCTACAGACCATGGAAAACAATGGAAATAGGCTGCTAAAAACGGTGAATCAACTTCTAGATATTCGACGTTTCGAAACAGGACACGAAAGGCTTCATCTGGAAAAAACAGACATCAATCTGCTTGTACAAAAAGTCGTCGATTCATTTTCGCAAGAAGCCCGACAGAAGAGAATACGTTTGGCGACAAATTTTAGAAATACCATTTCTTTTACTGAAATTGATGCAGATAAAATCGAGAAAGTACTGTATAATTTACTTTCCAACGCCTTCAAGTTTACGCCTTCCGGCGGCACGATTAAGGTGAAACTTTCTGAAAGAGATCAAACACTATTTATCGATGTATTCGACAATGGGACAGGAATTTCTACGGGTGATCTGGAAAAGATATTCAAACCTTTTTTACAAGGTGAAGCGACAGTGCCTGGTGGAACGGGATTAGGGTTAACCTACAGCAAGTCATTAGTAGAAATGCATGGTGGCAATCTTACTGTTGAAAGCCGACAATCAACGGCACAATTCAAATTAACCATCTTTCGAATTGCGCTTCCTATTGATTTTGGGCCGGCAAGTGCTCCTGCGGATTCTCTTCCAGCCCCGAGTGTATTCATGTCCGAAAACGAACGAGAGGAACTCCTTCCTAGCGAGCAAAGTCCTCTGCTTCCGCGAAAATGCACCCTCCTATTGGTGGAGGATAACGATGAACTTCGCAGCTATTTGGCTCAATTTTTCGCCAAGGAATATACCGTTCTTGAAGCTCAAAATGGATACTTGGGCATTCAACTCGCCCAGGAGAAAATTCCAGATTTGATTATAAGTGATGTGATGATGCCTCAGGTCGATGGAATTTCTTTTACCAGACAGATCAAAGCAAACTTGTTGACCTGTCACATCCCGGTCATTCTACTAACAGCACGCACCCTTGTTGAATATGAAATCGAAGGTTTGGAGACAGGCGCAGAAGATTACCTAGTCAAACCCTTCCACCTCCCGATCCTCGCTTTAAAAGTGCGCAACCAGCTCCTTGCCCGTTTTCGTATGCAGGAAAAATTTAAACAGAAAATTTCAATAGAACCGTCTGCTTTAACCGTACAGTCGCCCGATGAGATTTTACTCCAAAAAGTGATTACCTATATAGAGGAACATATTTCGAACTCGGATTTAAAAATCGACAAAGTCTGTCAATCTATCGGGCTCAGCCGGGCTCAGCTCTATCGAAAAATGAAAGCACTAACAGGCTGCAGTGTTGCTGATCTTATCAAAGAACTCCGTCTAAAACGAGCACAGCAGTTACTTCGAGATAAGAAGTTCAACGTGAGTGAAGTTGCTTACATGGTTGGATTCAGCGACCCCGAATACTTCCGAAAAAATTTCAAACTAAAATTTGGATATTCTCCAAGTGAATATGCCAAACAGGAGTAACGAAAACAGTTCCAGATCGCACAGGACAGCTCAGGTTGCAAGCTCTACAACAATTGGTTATTATTGCATAAACTATCCGATTAAGCTGATTTATGGAATTCTCTACGTTCATCCATAAGACAAAAAAGCATAATCGAACTGTTACCTATTAAGCTTGCCCTTAATAGTGTTAACGCCTTTCATTTCACATAAAATTTAGTGCGACTAACGACCATCCTTTGCGGTGGTCGTTTTTCAGGATGTCCATGCCTCATTTTGTAACTTCACTTTATTCCCATCTTCGATTCAGGAAAGCTCATCAGGATAGTACAGGTTGCCATTTACGAGCAGAAGCATTACTATTGTATTATGCTAATTACCAAAATAATCCTACGGAGAAATCTATAGTAATTTTCGGAGATTAAGGTTGGGTTGAATGTCTCTCGCGAGTCATAAAGGCCTAAACTACAAGCATACTAAACAAGTAATTTTTGGAGTTTTTTTCATATTAGGTTAGTCAAGGTTCAGCCTCTCTTCCACAGGAGAGGCTGTTTTATTTCTTGCTAAAGCAACCAACGGTCTACAATAGTCTTGAAGGCTTCTTTATATTGATCACCAATAGAAATTTCCTTTTCATCAATGAACAAAGAGTTTTTCGTAATACTGCTTATACTTTTCAAGGCTACAATAACGGATCTATGTACTCTTAAAAACATCGACGATGGCAATTTTTCTTCCAATACTTTCAACGAAGTCAGAGATAATAAGGTCTTCTCTTGGGAACGAAGATAAAAACGGACATAGTCTTTTAATCCCTCTATATAAAGAATATCATCATAATAAACCTTCACCCATTGATATTCAACTTTGACAAATAATACATCTTCATCTTTCTTCGCGGTAGAGACAACCACCTCCTTTTCGATCATTTGTAGCACTTTTCCCATAGCTCTTAAGAATTCCTCATAGCCAAAGGGCTTCAACAAATAATCTACAGCATTGACTTTATACCCCTCTATTGCATAGTGATTGTATGCTGTAGTGAAAATAATATAAGGCAATTTAAACGATTGTTGCTGCATCCAGCGGGCAAGCTCCATCCCATTAAACTTTGGCATATTGATGTCTAGGAAAACAAGATCTGCATCCGTTTTCCTTAATAATTCCATACCTTCAATCGCATTATCACAAGTAGCCAACAATTCTGCAAACGGCGTCTGTGCAATAAAAGTCTCCATTAGGCGTAGCGCTAAAGGTTCGTCATCGATCACTATACATTTTAAAACCTTCATGAAGCAAGATCTATCGTTAATAACACTTCGTATTTCCCGTCCTTATTTATCCCCGTCTGTAGCAAGTACCTGTCAGGATAAAGTAGCTGCAAACGTCGCTGTGTATTGGTCAGTCCCACCCCTCCCTCTCCTGCTAACAGCGGCGTACGTTGTTCAAAAACAGTATTCATCACCGATAAAGTGATACGCCCTTCTTGTTGGGATAGATGGATTGCAATTTTACCATTAGCTGTGGCATCTACGCCATGCTTAAAAGCATTCTCTATAAATGGCAATAACAACATTGGGGCAATGGGGTAGTCGATCAACAGGTCCGGTATCTGGAAATCAATAGACACTTTTTTCGTTGCCCGCAGTTGCATAATGGAAACATAATCTTTCAAAAAATCAACATCCTTTGATAGGCTGGTCATCTCCTCTTCGGTATTATACAATAGATAACGCATCATGCGGCTCAAGGTTAGAAGAGCTTTTCGGGAATCTTCAACATCGATATAAGTGAGCGAATAGACGCTATTGAGCGAGTTAAAAAAGAAATGGGGATTGATCTGCATTTTTAATAATGCCAATTCCGTCATCATTTTATCCCTTTCCAATGCCCGTTCTCTTTGTGCAGCTTTTTGCCAGTGGGTAAGCATAGCCCAGCCCGTACTTAAAGCTAATACCAGTAAGGTAACTGTAAACACAAAATTATCGAAGACACGCTCGCCACGAAACGTATTGCCTAACAATTTTGAAATACGTTCGTGCATATGTGTTGTAGAGATATAGTAGTAGGCTATCAGTTGTAGCAGTAAAAGACAGAGTACTAACCATATGATAAATAAGATGGGCTTATCCGCAACAATTGTCCGGGGTACAATGAGCTTAGCATTTACATAGAATATTACAATCATCATCAAGAGTACACAGGACTGCCAAAGCCAAAAGAAAGTAGGCACTTCCACATTCCATGTTAGGGGGATATAGTACAGCTGTAAGAAGCCTAATAATGTCCATCCTAAGAGATGGATTCCTATGTTGATATACTTTCGAAATGAAACAATCATTTTTGGTTGCTAATGCTACACGAATAAGACAATGTACAAATTTAAGCACAAATACTATTTTTAGAACAAGCAATAGACGAAAGCGGACCTGCTCTCTATCAAAAGGATCTACTAACCGACAAAAGGCATCAGGAAGCGAATACCATTGTCGCACATTGGATTTATCGATAATAATCCAACTTCCGTCTATGAAAAAAAGGGGTCAGTCTATTATATCTGTTTAGCGACCAAAAAGTCACTTTCTTTGACCATCAGAATAATAAACAAGAACAAAGGATGAATACAAAGAACATCTTCCCCTTGATTGGTTTAACATCAATTTTCGCGATAACGATTTCCGCTTGTTCGCAACAGCCGGCGCAATCAACAACGAGCGAGGAACAGCAACATGAAGTACTGCAAATCGAGCCACAGGTAGTACATATTTACACCGACTATCCGGCCACGCTTCAAGGTGAAGAAGTCGTTGAAATACGCCCCCGAGTGGAAGGGTATTTAGAAGAATTGTATATCGACGAAGGCGCTCGGGTCCAAAAAGGACAGCGTTTATTTCGTATAAGCAGCCCACAATATGAACAAGAACTACGCAGTGCACAAGCATCTATACAAACAGCACAAGCCGATGTAGATGCCGCGGAAATGACTGTCCGAAAAACGCGACCGCTTGTCGAAAAAGAAATAATAAGCGCGTATGAACTCGAATCTGCTCAATATACACTAAAAGCGAAAAAAGCGGCTCTTGCACAAGCCAATGCGACCTTAGCAAATGCACAGGCAAATTTAGGTTATACAATAATTACGAGCCCCGCCGATGGTATTGTCGGAACAATTCCATACAAGAAAGGAAGCCTAGTAAGCAGTACCTCCACAAGCCCCTTAACTACGCTGTCGGCAAATAAAGACATGTATGTATATTTTTCTCTTAATGAGAAACAACTCTTGGATTTCAACCGTCGCTTTACAGGAAATACTATTCAAGAGAAGTTAAAAAATCTGCCGGCTGTTCAATTGATTCTCGCCGACGGATCGATGTATGAGAAAACGGGAATCATCCAGACAGCCAGCGGCCTCATCACGACAGAAACCGGGTCGTCAAACTTTAGAGCAATCTTCCCCAATGAAGGCGCTTTACTACAAAGTGGAGGCAGTGCTACAATTCGAATACCGCGTCAGTTGGACAGTGCACTCGTAGTACCGCAATCGGCGACCTATGAACTTCAAGATAAACGAATGATCTATACCGTAGGTAATGACAACCGCGTATTGAGTAGATCTATTACAGCAACTTCCACGAATGATGGTCAATATTTCATTGTAGAGTCTGGCTTAACGAAAGGTGAAAAAGTTGTATTAAACGGGATTACAGGGTTAAAAGACAGTGTTCTTATCGTTCCACATAGCGTCGATCCAAAAAATTTAACAGATAGTACAGGCAAATAGACATTGTAATGAAGAAAAAAAAATCCACTTTTTTAAAAGTATTTATAGACCGTCCTGTACTTAGTACGGTGATATCCGTACTGATTGTCTTGTTAGGTATATTGGGAATGGTTTCCTTACCCGTTGCTCAATATCCCGATATTACCCCTCCTACCGTACAAGTATCAGCATCCTATACAGGCGCAAATGCAGATGTTGTGTTAAAAAGTGTCATTGTACCATTAGAAGAGCAGATCAACGGCGTGGAAGGAATGACCTACATGACTTCCTCGGCGACCAACGATGGAAGCGCAACCATCAGTGTTTACTTCGAAGTAGGAACAGATCCCGACATGGCTGCTGTAAACGTTCAAAATCGCGTTTCTACAGCCAGCAGCTTACTTCCTCAGGAAGTAACCCAGGCCGGTGTTACCGTCAAAAAAAGGCAAAGTAGCAACTTGTTAATTACAGCAGTTTACAGTGAAAATGCAGATTACGATCAGAATTTTTTACAAAATTATGCGGAGATCAATATTATTCCGCAACTGAAAAGGATCAATGGTGTGGGGGATGCTTCGGCATTTGGTTCTCGAAATTATTCCATGCGCATATGGCTGAAACCCGATGTTATGTCTGTCTATGGTCTTATACCGCAAGATGTAACAGATGCTTTAGACCAGCAAAATATTGAAGCTGCCCCTGGGAAATTCGGCGAAAATGGCAACCAGAGTTTTCAATATGTTATCAAATATAAAGGGAAATTACAATCGGTAACAGAGTTTGAAAATATTATCATAAAATCAAAAGGTAACGGTCAATTCTTACGTCTGAAAGATGTCGCCCGTGTCGAACTTGGCGCACAGAGTTACAGTAGCGAAGCTTTGGTAAATGGTAAACCAACTGTTAACATATCCGTGAACCAAATTGCGGGAGCAAATGCACAAAAAGTAATTGAAGAAGCGACAAAAGTACTTAATGAAGCCGCTAAATCATACCCAGCGGGTTTGCATAACACCAACATGGTTAACATCAACAAATTTTTGGACGCTTCGATTGAAAAAGTGATCCATACGTTGATCGAGTGTTTCTTACTCGTGTTTTTGGTGATATTCATCTTTTTACAAGATTTCCGCAGCACAATCATCCACGGGATATCCGTTCCGGTAGCTATTGCAGGTACCTTCTTCTTTCTTTATCTTTTTGGATATAGCATTAATCTACTTACTCTTTTTGCGTTGGTGCTTGCCATTGGAATCGTAGTCGATGATGCCATCGTAGTGGTGGAAGCTGTCCATGCTAAATTAGAAAGTGGCTATACATCGCCTCGCAAAGCGGCCATAGATGCCATGTCTGAAATATCTTCGGCTATTGTATCGATTACGTTAGTCATGTCGGCCGTTTTTTTACCGGTAAGCTTTATCGGTGGATCTACGGGGGTATTTTACCAGCAGTTTGGTATAACACTCGCCATAGCCATTATAATATCCGCCGTCAATGCGCTTACCTTATGCCCAGCCTTGGCCGCTTTATTTCTAAAACCTCCACATCATGTCACCGGTGAGGAAGAAAAGAAAAAAGGATTTATGTATCGTTTTGGGGTAGCCTTTAACGCGGGGTATGACAACCTGTTAAATAGATACCAATCTGTCGTTAAGTTTCTTGCCTTTAAAAAATGGCTGACGATACTTTTTGTTATCCTTTTTGCTGGAGGTTTATTTTATATGATGAAAAAAACACCTTCGAGTTTTGTTCCAAATGAAGACATGGGAACCATATTTGTGAGTATCAGTCTTCCTCCGGCATCCTCCATGGAGCGTACTGCAGCCATAGCAAATGAGATAGATAGTATCACGCGGAGCGTACCCGCAGTAAACAATGCCCTGCGAATGGTAGGACAAAATTTCATGGCTGGTAGTGGAAGTGCCTATGCAATGGAAATTGTGGAGTTAAAACATTGGGACGATCGCAAAGGCATTTCAAATGAAGATGTGATCCAGGAGCTAAAAAACAAAACGGCACATATCAAAGACGCCAAAATCTTCTTCATGTCTCTGCCAACGATCACTGGGTTCGGTGCCAGCGGTGGATTTGAATTCCAGCTGCAAGATAAAGCGGGACACACAACGGCTGAATTCTATGAGGTATCACAGAAGTTTTTGGAGGCGCTAAACAAACGTGCTGAAATCCAGTATGCGGCAACCCCTTTCGATCCCAACTTTCCACAATACCAGATGGATATCAATGTTGCGAAAGCGCAGGAGGCAGGAATCAGCATCAGCTCATTGCTTAGCACCATGCAAATTTATTATGGTGCATCTTACGCGAGCAACTTCAATCAATTCGGTAAACAATATCGGGTGTTGGTACAGGCTGATACTGCATACCGAGCAAACATTGATGGGCTAAACAAAATATATGTACGTACAGATGATGGTGAAAATATGGCACCAATTACCGAGTTTATCTCACTAGAGAGAGTTTATGGTCCAGAGAGCATATCGCGGTTCAACCTCTTCACCTCCATGACCGTGAATGGATCACCAAGTGTAGGGTTTAGCTCCGGAGAAGCATTAAAAGCCATCGAAGAAGTTGCTGCACAAACCCTTCCTGCTGGCTATGGCTTCGAATTTTCAGGCATCAGTAGAGAAGAACAGAAAAGTGGTACGCAATCCGTATATATCTTCGCCTTGAGTTTAGTGTTTATTTATTTCTTGTTGAGTGCACAATACGAAAGTTATCTATTGCCTCTAGCTGTTATCCTCTCCCTTCCTATCGGATTATGTGGCGTATTTGCATTTGTCAATCTCTGGGGATTAGATAACAATATTTACATTCAGATCACACTGGTTATGCTCATTGGCCTACTCGCTAAAAACGCGATTCTTATCGTAGAATTTGCATTGCAAAGACGAAAGCATGGTCTCTCTCTTTATGAAGCGGCATTGGAAGGTGCAGAAGCTCGTTTAAGACCTATTCTTATGACCTCCTTCGCCTTTATCTTCGGTCTACTTCCGTTATTATTCTCATCAGGAGCGGGTGCAAATGGTAACATATCTATTGGTGTGGGATCTATAGGAGGCATGCTTGCAGGCACATTACTCGGGGTATTTATTATACCCGTATTGTTTATGATTTTCCAA
Source organism: Sphingobacterium sp. LRF_L2 (assembly GCF_965644235.1). Lineage (NCBI taxonomy): Bacteria > Pseudomonadati > Bacteroidota > Sphingobacteriia > Sphingobacteriales > Sphingobacteriaceae > Sphingobacterium > Sphingobacterium sp. LRF_L2. The sequence continues at coordinate 375,106 of NZ_CBFFRI010000007.1, forward strand.
GGTTTACAGGAAAAGATAAGCGGCCCTCCTCGAGATCCTGCAGATGATGATGAAGAAGAGGTCGTTTCAGTTCACTAAAAAAACAGGTTATGTCCATGTATAAAAAATATAGAAATAGTATTTTTATCGGTATCGTACTGGTTTCATCTTGCGGCATCACAAAGCATTATGAACGCCCTTCCGATTTACACAGCAACACAAAGCTTTATCGCGATTCGTCGGATCGTGATACCAGCAATATCGCATCAATTCCTTGGCAAAGGTTATTTAAAGATGAAGCACTACAACGTTTAATCCAAAAAGGGTTAGAAAATAACTATGACTTAAAGATCGCCTTAGCACGGATGGAAAGTGCTGCCGCCAATCTAAAGCAAAGTAAGGCTGCATTTTTCCCTACGCTATCAACAGAGGCGCAAACGACCTACAGTAAGCCTTCTACGGCACAGGTACGGGCAAATGGGGTGGATGTGAGCTCTCTTCCCAACAATACCTTATATGCGCTAACCGCAACAACAAGTTGGGAACTTGATGTATGGGGGAAACTTCGCAGCACAAAACGGGCACAGGTTGCGGCACTCTTAGCAAGTGATGCCTACAGGCGGACTGTGCAGACACAACTTATCGCCTCTATCGCGACGAACTATTACCAGCTTTTAGCTTACGATGAACAGATCCGCATTGTCAATTCTACTATAGCAAACCGTAAGAAGGATGTGGAAATTGTAAAAGCATTAAAGCAAGGTGCTGTTGTTACAGGAGCTGATATCGTGAACAGTGAGGTAAATGTACGAGCTGCGGAGCTTCAGTTGCCAGATTTAAATCAAAATAGAAGAGAAATAGAAAATGCATTAAGCCTTCTCCTTGCTATTCCTTCGGACAGTATTTCTAGAAGTTCGTTCTCCGCACAAACAATCGATCAGAAATTGGCAACCGGGGTACCTGCTCAGCTACTCGCAAACCGACCTGATGTACAAGAGGCAGAATTTGCGTTCCAAAATGCCTTTGAATTAACGAACGTTGCACGAACGAACTTTTATCCCTCACTCACCATATCGGGAACAGCAGGATGGGCTACAGCAAATACGTTACAAGGATTCTTCGCAGGCACATTTTACGGCAACTTAATCGGCGGTCTAACACAACCTATTTTTAATCAAGGTTTGAACAGACAACAATTTGAGCTGGCTAAAGCAACACAAAAGGAAGCTTACTACACGTTTCAAAGCACACTCCTTACAGCCGGTCAAGAGGTAAGCAACGCGCTCTATTCGTATGAAATGGCTCTGGAAAAAGAGAAAATTCGCAGACTACAAATTACAGATCTGGAAAAAGCGACAGATTTCACGAAAGAATTACTTCGCTACACGGCTAACACAAATTATACCGATGTGTTAACGGCAGAACAGAACTTATTAAGCGCTCAACTGGAAGGCGTAGCCGACCGATTACAGCAGCTTACGGCAGTCGTAACATTATACAGAGCCCTCGGTGGCGGTTGGCGTCAATAAAAAATCCATCTTTCATTTTAATCTTCGCCCCCTAATCGATATGAAAAGGGGGCGTTTTTTATTGTATCTCAGGATATCATTTTTTCTAATCCTGTTTTTTTTCCTCTCTGCGCTCTTGTGCAGATTGATCTTCGGCGACGCCCGCTTTCCAATAAGAAAATGCGTACATATTTTGGTTACTCCATTGCAACTCTTCGCGAAAATAGTGACGAATTGCTTTTACCGATTGATATTCACAAGCTATGTAAGCGAATTTAGTTTGTTCAACAGGGAGTTCCACTTTTTTAACTTCTTCGGCCAATGTACTTCCTTTCTCAGGATGTTCATTAAACACCCATTGCACCGTAAATCCTTCATGGACGACTTCCGGATGGATATCGGCGGCTGACGGCACTTCTATAATACAGATACCTTTAGCTTCTTGCGGTAACGCTTCTAAAATACAGCTTAAAACCGGTATTGCTGTGGCATCGCCAACTAACAGATACCATGCTACATTTGGGCACAACACCGTAGGCCGTAACTTCATCGCAACACCTAGCTGATCCTTAGGCATTGCATTTCTCGCCCAAGAGGATGCCGGACCATTGTCACCATGGTTTACAAAATCGATGATGATTTCATTCTTTTCTACATCGATACCGCGGTGCGTATAGGTACGGACGATAGGCTTAACATGTTCGTCAGGCATGACCCATTCGCCTTTTTCGGCAGAGAAGGAAGCAAACTGCACTTCCTTTGTTCCCGCAGGCGGAATAAAAATTTTATTATTTGCTCCTGGACTACATTGTTTAAAATCTTTCGCTCCTTCACCACGGAGCCTCACCCGAATATAATGGGGGGTAATAAACTCTTTTTCTACAACTTCAAATAGGTGTTTTGCTATCGTCGGTTTTTCCATCACTCCTGCTTAATTAAAAAGTTGAACAATATCGTTAATCATCATTTTGACAGAGGTAAGTCCTCCTCCAGAAATAAACCACACGTCAGGGTTTAAATAAAAAATCTGTTGGTTTTTATAAGCTGCTGTTTGCTTAACCAATGTATTTTCAATTTCACTTCGATCTGCTTTTTTACTCAGCACTGCAGCGTTACGATCGACAATAAATAGATAGTCGGGGTTTGCCTCTGCGATAAGCTCATTCGAAATTCGCTGCCCGTGTACCGACTCATCTTTCAACTCCATAACAGGTTTAATATGAAGAACATCATGGATAAACCCAAATCGAGACCCTTTACCAAAGGCACTAAAACGCCCATTATTGTAAATTAAAAACAATGCTTTTTTGGGATCTGTTTTAAACTTATTCTGTGCTGCGGCAATCTGCAGTTGCAAGGAATCTAGCTTTTGCTGAATTAAGGATTCTTTATCCACAATTTTGGCCAAAAGCTGGGCATTTTCAATAAAAGACGGTATATAATTTTTTGTGTCTGTTCCGATAAAAACTGTAGGTGCTATTTCACTTAACTCTTGATAAAATCGCTCTTGCCGCGTTGATATTAAAATAAGTTGTGGGGCAAGAGCGCTGATGGCTTCAAAATCGGGTTCGATTACTGATCCTACATCGCTTACCTTAGGGTCTGCTTTAACGTCAGCAAGATAATCGGGCATAAATTTCTTGGGAACTCCAGTGGGTGTTACTCCTAGCTCGTGCAAAGTTTCCAAAGCACCTATATCTAACACCACAATACGTGTCGGTTGTGAAGGTACTTTTGTCAGTCCTAATTTATGTTTTATTTCTACAGAATCCTGTCCTTCATTTGCCGTGGTGCTTGATGATTGGCATCCTGTAAATACGGCTAATAACAGAAGTAACGTCCAAAATAGAGCGTTAAAAGCAGATTTTTTTTCCATTTGTTCTTTATAAATTAAAATAATTACATATTTTTTTTGTGCCGGTTTCGATAATATCGAAGTCAATTTCAAATATTTCACGAAGGACATCCGCATGGATCACATGTTCCGTCCGATCGTTGTAGCGAATTTCACCATCTTTCAATGCAACAATATGATCTGAATACTGTGCGGCGAAATTGATTTCATGAATCACAATGACAACCGTTTTTCCCAACTCGTCGACCAATCGTCTCAGTGTTTTCATCACTTGTACCGCATGCTTCATATCGAGATTATTCAGCGGTTCATCCAATAAGATGAAATCTGTATCCTGGGCAATGATCATCGCTATGAATGCACGTTGTCTTTGCCCGCCACTGAGTTCATCGATATACATATCTTGCATTGCTGTCAGATCCGAAAAGACCAATGCCTCATATACTTTACGCCAATCTTCTGCTGTCAGTCTTCCTTTGCTGTAAGGAAAACGGCCAAAGGAAACCAAGTCTTTAACAGTCAGCTTGATCTCCAAGTGATTTGATTGCTTCAGAATCGAAAGTTTCTTCGCGAGCTCTTCTCCTTTATAAGAAGTCAAATCCCTCTCCATGAAATAAACAGAACCTGAATCTTGTACCAGCAAACGGCTAAGTATGGCGAGTAACGTACTTTTACCCGCACCGTTTGGCCCTATTAACGAGGTGATCTGCCTTGTAGGAATAGTCCCTGAAAGGTTTTTCAACACCTCTGTTTTTCCATATTTCTTTCCTACCTTTTCGAAGGTTAACTTACTTTTTTCCGCGACATCCATAGTAAATACATAAAATATACGCCTCCTATAAAATTGATAATAATACTGACCGTTGTGGAGAAACTAAATACATGTTCTACGAGAAATTGGCCAATCAATAAACATAAACAGGCAATGACACTTCCTATCCACAACATTCCTACGTGCTTACGTGTTCGAAACATTTCGTAGGTGAGGTTGGTCACCAAAATACCTAAAAAAGTAATAGGCCCAACCAACGCCGTAGATACAGATACCAACAGTGAAATAATCAACATAAACCGTCGTACCCATTTTTGATAATCGACGCCTAAATTAATTGCGTGCTCTCTTCCGAGTGACATTACATCAAGGTACTTCGCATAATACATTGCATAACACACGGCGCCCAATAAGGTAATAGAAGCAATCGACAACAGCTTTGTGTTCATCTTTGCAAAAGAAACAAACATAAAATTCTGCACGATGGAGAATTCATTCGGATCGATCAACACATGCATGAATTGACTTAATGTCTGAAACAGAATACCCAATACCATTCCTGTTAACAACAAATAAAACATTCCCCGCCGTTGTTTGCCAAACATCAACATATACATGCAGAAGGAAAAAAGAAGCATAAAAAGAACCGCACAAAAGAAATTCTGTTGTTGTGAAAGAACTTTAAATGATTTATCTCCGTAGAGGAACACAATTACGGTTTGAAACAGTATAAAAATTGCTTCATACCCCATAATGGATGGAGTCAAAATCCGGTTATTGGTAAGTGTTTGAAAAATAATGGAAGAATAAGCCACACTCATTCCAACCACTAGCATGCTCCCCACACGTATAGCGCGCTTACTCAACACATAAGTGCTATTTCCATGTACATCGTAGTACATGAACAGTACGATAGCCCCTACCAGAAAGAGCAGCATTCCAATTAACTTGTATATAGGTTTCATCTTTTATGCTGTAAAATCAAAACTAAAAAGACTAGACTTCCTATTATTCCTACGGTCATCCCTATAGGAATCTCATAAGGAAAGATCACGAGTCGTCCAACGATATCGCAAACAAGCAGAAAAGACGCTCCAATAAAAGCTGTAAGAGGAAGCACACGGCGAAGATTATCACCCACAAATAATCGAACAACATTCGGAATGATAAGCCCTAAAAAGGGTATCGCTCCTACGGTCACTACTGCTGCACTTACGACTAAGGATACCGTAAAGAGTCCAATCTGAACAATACGGGTATAAGATAATCCCAGATTTTTTGCAAAACTATCGCCCATACCCGCTATTGTAAAACGTTCGGCATAAATATATATCAATAATACGGCAGGCAGAATGAAATAAACCGACTCATATTGGCCCTGCAACACCGCAGAGAAATCGCCGAGAAGCCATTCTTGTGTATTTTGAACGATTCCTTGTTTGTAGGCAAAAAATGTGGACATCGCACTCAAGATTGCACCAAACATCAAGCCTACCAACGGAATAAACACCGTGTTACGGAGCCTCAAACGTCCTACAAAAAGGATAAATACAAAAGAAGATAAGAAGGTAAAAATCAATGCAAACAGCATGCGCATAGGCAAACTCGCCTGCGGAATGAACATCAAGGCAAAGAGTATCCCCATTTTGGCAGCTTCCAACGATCCTGCAGTCGTAGGAGAAACAAATCTGTTCTGCGAGAGCTGTTGCATAACAAAGCCCGAAATGCTTAATCCAGCGCCAACAAGAACCAATGCCAACGTTCTAGGAATTCGGCTAATGAGAAAAAAAAGAAGTTTATCGCTATCCGTAAACAGTTCTGACACCCGGATATCTTTCACTCCCGTAAACAGGGAAATCCATACAAGAAGCAGGACACAAAGCACAGCGGCAAACTGTACCATTAAAGTTCGTAAATATCTATTCAAAATTATCTCTCTTCTTGATTCTTCACTATATACTGGAGTACATTTAAGGCCCTCTCTACTTAAATGTACTGAAGTTAGAAAGAGACAGGAGCACATAAAAGCAACTCCTGTCCAGAAAACAACTTCAGCTTTACAATACTAAAGGATCACTAGTTTATCTGTGTAACGGTATCACCGTTGGTATCTACCGTTGGAGCTTGCCCTTCTACTGGACGTCCTCCTTTTGCTTTATTGATAACATAGGCAACACCCGACTTATCAACTTTAACGTGGTTAGGGTGTGAGCCTGTAGCCAAATCGGCCAAGACTTCATATGTCTTACCATCAATTACCGTCGTCGTCCCCGTTTGTCTATTGGCAGAATAAATACGGTCTTTGACAGGGTCATAGGCAATACCAATTGCTCCTTCTCCTGCGGCTATACTTTTTAACAACTTACCTTCTTTATCCAACACGGTCACTGTTCCCGATTTTTGATTCGTAACAAACAAACGTTTGCCGTCACTCACAATATTTACGGGAGCTTCGCCGCCAGAGTCAAACGAACGTTCAATTTTTCTTGTTTTTGTATCAATAACAGCGACGGTATTATTCCCCATAACGGTTACATATAATTTATCATGCTTCCCAAGAAAGGTCATTCCTGTAGCTGTTTTTCCAAGATCTGGAATAAGATGGGAAAAGGTATTTGTTTTTCCATCAATTACCCAAATACTACTCGGATCGCCGACATCACTCACGTATACCAAATTGTTATCCTCATCAACAAGAACTTCACGCGTATGTGACTTTTCACTTCCATGTGTAATTGTTGCCAAAAGCTTACCCGACTTCAAGTCTATTGCACTAACCGAATTGGTACGGGTATTACTTGTGTACGCTACCTGTGTTTTGTTATTAATAGCGATTCCGAAAGGAGGATTTTCTTTTAAAGAGATGCTATCTACGATAGAAAGGCTACCTGGCTCGATCTTATACAAAGCTCCTCCTGGAGCAGTACGAGATCCTGCAGCAGTTACATAAATATGTCCATCTTTGGCATTAATTGCTGCTTCATACACTCCTTTTCCAGCAGGAGACGATTTATGCACTTGTTGTGCTTCAGCAGATAAAAAAGGAAGTGTCAATCCAGAAACCGCCAATAAAACCTTCCAGCTTTTTGACTTGTTAAAACGTACGTTATACTTACTCATATGCTTGCTATTAGTTATAAAAATGTATCTTAATTAATTTCTTTTTGCCAACAGTTGTAAAATCGCTTGAAAGCTTTTTGCCAGGATAGTGCGCCATGTTTTCCTTCTGGATCGATATCTACATGCGCGGTTACCTTATCTTCTTCGATCAATAAATCAGCAAACGTGGTTACATCGGCCAACATATCTTGTACACCTGTTGATCGATCGGACCGCCTTTCTTTTGCTCCAATGTAGAGGTAGAACCAGGGCAGATCTTCTCGCCTTTTCCAATCCTTTAATTTCCCCCTTGCTTCCAGCAGCAGAAAGTCCTTTTCTATCCAAATAGATGGAGAGAATACACCCAAGCTGCCGAATACATCGGGATAGCGGAATCCGGCATACAACGTGATCAACCCTCCCAATGAACTACCAACCATAGCTGTGTGCAATCTATCGCTCTTGGTACGGAAATGTGCATCGATATGAGGTTTCAGTATGAACACCAAATCCTTCAAATAAGCTTCTCCTCGAACCACCGCGGCATCACTATGCATCAAAAATTCTTCCTGCCGCTCAGCATACGTCGGCGCATGTTCAATACCTACAACAATAGACTGATCGCGTGAAGCATCTATTGTCTCATCCACCATCCACTCTACAGGACCCGCCCGCCCTACTGAGGTTGCCTCATCAAAAAGATGCTGTCCATCATGCATATACAATACGGGATACGTCGCCGCTCCTTTCTCGTAATCAGCGGGAAGGTAGAGCCAAATCCTACGGTAACGATCTAGGTGCGGAAAGTAGAATCGTTCGTCTAACAAATGCACCTGTTTGCTGGCCGTCGACAAAGAAAATTGATCGCGCCATGCTTCTACTTCCAACGTGATATCCATGTCTCGATCCACCTCGACTGTAAAAGCACCAGGCAATTTACCGTCAGCTCCAGATTGTACAGTATCCCAGCTCCCTCGTGTGAGTTTTAGCTCAAGCGTGCCCGCATCCACAGGTGGTAAAACAGCCGTTAAAACTTCCCCTACCGGCGGTATTTCTCCGAGAAAAAAGCCATCAACCGACCAATTGTTAAAACTTCCAGCCAAATAACAGGGTGTTCCAATAAACTCAAGGTTTTTATTGATAATATGAACTGTAATTTGAAATCCGATTTTTTGCGCCATTTGTTGATTCAATACTCGAAAGCGGGGCTCAAGCCTGTTGCAATGCGCTACTAATTTAGATAGATTCTAAACAAAATGCAAGAATTATTTAAATTAAATCTAAATTAACTTATATTTGTGCCCGATCTGATTATGTTTTGAGATGAGATATTTAATAAAATGTGTATACTCCCACAGCTTGCTGTCTTTCATGCTTTTGTTTATTTGTTCATTTGCTTATGGGCAAAACGGAGGAAGAGTGCAAGGACATGTTTACAATAAACACAATCATCCGCTAGCAGATGCAACGATTGTATTCGCTGGCCAAACCACGTCTTCCGACACGAAAGGTTCATTTTTCTTTCCCGATACCCGAATAGGTGTGCATCAACTACGCATTACAGCCATTGGTTATAAGGAGTATCAGGATAGTATTACCGTAACGGGTCAAGATCAGAGTCTCACGATTCAATTACTAGAAGAAGATCATGTGATCGAGCAAGTAGAGGTCACAGGCAGAACAGAAACACAGCGATTAAAGGAACAAGCCATACGTACAACGATTGTGGACACCAGGGCTGTGGCAGAACAGCCAGCAACGCTGACCGAATTGATGAATCGGACCCCCGGGTTGCGTGTACGGCAGATCGGTGGACTCGGCAGTCCCGCCGATCTCTCCATGAATGGATTCCAAGGCCGCGCCATCCGTTATTTCAGAAATGGCATACCGATGACTTATTTGGGTAATGGTTATGGAATCCACAATATTCCCATCAACTCTTTGGAACGCGTGGAAGTATACAAAGGGGTCCTTCCTATATACCTTGGTGCAGATGCCTTAGGCGGAGCCGTCAATATCGTTCCTCGTCGGACAGCGGAAAATTCCCTGAATGCAAGTTATGAAATTGCTTCTTTCAGTACGCATCGACTTTCGCTAAACATGCAAAACAACCTAAAAAACGGATGGTATACGTCACTGGAAGCTTTTCACAACGCTACTAAAAATGACTATAAAGCCTACGTGATGGTTCCAGATCCAGAAACAAAGAACTCAACGGAACAGCAGGTTACGATGTATCACAATGGTTACAGCGGCACTTATGTGGAGGGCATCTTAGGAATAGCGGATAAGCTATGGGCAAAGGATCTGCACCTGAGTTTAGCTTATTTTAATACCGAGCGCGAACAGCAGCATCCTGCCTTAATGACGGAGTCTTACGGAAAGATTTTAAGCAAACAACACTCATTTGTGCCCTCAGTCAGATACAAAGCCAACTTTTTTGATGACCGTCTGTCTGTAGACCATTTTATGGTGCTAAACACGCTTCACCAAGAGCGGGTAGATACCGCGGCGGGTTCCTTTGATTGGTACGGAAATTTCACCCCAATTTCGGGAAGAGTGGGAGAAAGTTCTGCTCCTGCCTTGTCCGATATAGCGCTTCGTCAATTTACATCGCGTACAAATCTGGGCTGGGTGCTAGATGATTTTCAAAAGATTTCCCTCAACTATGTGTATACCGGCAGCCAACGATCAGGATCGAACCCTCTCGGCCCGCGCTTCACTGATACCGATATCGATGTGCTTTCCGTTACTTCAGATTATGCGAAACAGGTATTGGGGATGGAATGGTCGGGAAAGATCAAAAACACATGGGATTTTTCATTGATGGGAAAGTGGTACAATTTCAATTCCAAAGGAATCGAAGCCTGGGCGAATAGACCGATAAATTTAGATGAAGAAGTCTCCTTATCAAAAAATTATTTCGGAGCTGGAGGCGCGCTCAAATATGCCTTTACAGCCACCAACTTTCTAAGATTTTCTACCGAGTACGCGTATCGCCTTCCTGAAAGTGACGAAGTATTTGGTGATGCTGTTTGGATTGTACCCAACTTCTCCTTAGAACCAGAACGAAGTCTCAATTTTAATTTAGGATATCATCAAGCCATCCATACAAATTTTCATTATGAGATCAATGCTTTCTATAGAAAAACAAAAGATCTGATTGCGCTAGTTTCTGAGATTTCTCCTTACGCACAATACAAGAACTTTAAAAACGTCCGAGGTTATGGATTGGAGTTTGACATGCATTATTATCCAATTCCTTCGCTACGAGCTACCGGAAATGCGACAATACAAAGTTTCCGCTTATTTGGATACACAGAGAGCCAACAATTATGGCAAAACGGTGCAAGATTGCAAAATATGCCATACTTCTTTTACAATATTGGTTTAAATAATCGATTTAAAACACGCAAAATTGGAAATTATCTTGACGTCTATCTCAATTACAATTTCGTTCGCGAATTTTATTTAGAAACCATTGCAAAAGAATCGGAACCTCAAGGCTTCCTAGGGTTATGGGGAAAAGCATCTGTTCAATCCGATGTCACGATTCCGAATCAGCACTTGTTAAGTGCTGGCGCCAACTACCGCTTTCTCGAAAACAAATATACCGTTGGTGTAGAAGTAAAGAATCTGATGGATAGCCGCGTGTACGACTACTTTCGCGTCCAACGTGCCGGACGTAGTTTTCATCTCAAAGTAACTTATCAAATGTCTTATAAAAAATGAAAAACAAATCTATCATTGCCGCACTATCTGCATTGTTAATAGGTTTTGTATCGTGTTCTAAATCTAACGATGATGAAACCACGCCGCCGAGCACAACAGAAAGCAGGTACATCCTACAAACCATAAGTGAAATCGCACAATTGAAACCCGGATTTATGGCTTCTTATGAGGCTGTTCCAACGGGAACAGTATCAAACGTCACACAAAGTAGTTCCGTAAGTGGACAAGCAAATGAAGGCTGGCGTACGTACAATGGTCAGGTATTTAAGATGTTCAACGCTTCATTCGAGCGGGGAATTTATAAATTAAATGTCGCTGCTGATGGAAAAATCAGCTATGATACGAGATCCATAAAGACGAATAACACCATCAATGGATCTGGCAATTTTGCCATTGAAAGTGAGACAAAAGGTTATTACTGGGACGCTGATGATCCTTGGAATATCCAGACATTCAACCCTACTACAGTACAACGAACCGGCAAACTCGATTATGATTTCGAAACGAAATTGAAAAAGAGTGATGCTGGTATAGGCTTTCAGGGCTTAGGGCAGCATTTCCTTGCGATAAAGAAAGGAAAATTGTATGCGGATATCGTTTACAGTAAAGGGACAGGAAGTGCAAGTGGAATGTTCAATGACTTTTTTCCAAACGTTTACCTAGCGGTTATTGATCTAACCACAGGAGCTTACGAAAAAACATTGACTATAGAGAACACGGGGTCTATTGGCTACATAAACGATAATGAGATGTATTCCTTCGATTCAAACGGAGATTTATATATTATTTGTCAGGGAACAAATGGTGCATTAGGTAAGAACTCTAAAATTGTTCGAATCAAAGCGGATGAAACAAGTATTGATAGCTGGGAATTAAAATTCAGTGAATTTAAAAGTACGGATGAAGGCAAATTTACAGCTGTATTTGCGAAAGACCAAAAATTAATCGTAACGATCAACGATGTTCCCCTTATCAATGGAACACCCGCACAAGGAGGAAACATCAATGCTGGTGAAATATGGAAATTTTATTCTGTAGATGTAAGTGACAAAAAATATACCGCGATTGAAGGCGTTCCTCTATCGACAAACTCGGGAGGTGCATATGCTGCTTTTGCTTTAGATGATAAAATTCTATTGCGTATCAGTGCACCAAGTGCTAGTTTTAGTGGGTTTTATGAATTAAACGGAACGACAGCTACTAAACTATTTGGTGTTGCAGAGGGATATGTAGCTAATTTTGCGAAGATTACGCTTCAATAATAGCGATCATCCTTTCGCAATCACGAACCAGGGGCAGTACAGCAGTATTGCCCCTGGTTTGTTATAGGACTTGGACTTGTGACATCGCGCCACAGGATGCTACGGGTTGCAAAATAAACCTAGTCTCCCTACTTTGAATCGTATATCGGAAATCAAAAACTCAGTATAAAGCCGAGCACGTTTTTATGACATTACTATTTATTTCACTTTCCACTTGGCTGATTATTGTACCTATCACCACGCTCTATTTGGCGGTATTGCTGTATGCAAGTAAATTAGTTTTGAAAACTGAAAAGCGAAACAAAGCGATATGTTGGATTTTATTTATTGTCTTCTTCCCTTTTTTTGCTTCATTCATTTACCTCTTTACACATGCTACGCAAAATAGACAAAAGAAATTTTCTTAAATTCGCAAAAAGATTAGGCAACACGTGGGTATACAAGAAGTTCTAGAAAAATATGCGCAGAGCGCAGAGGCGACATCATTTGTAAAGGCTATTCAATCAAAAAATCCGAAAGTACAGCTTAAGGGCTTAATAGGAGCTTCCGATGCGATGTTTGCAGCAGCGACCTATAAACTCCAAGAAAGACCTTATGTTTTTATTTTGCCTACGCATGAAGATGCTTCGTATTTTCTCAGCGATCTGGAAAGTATTTTGGACAAACAGATCCTATTCTTTCCTGCTTCTTTCCGAAAGGCCTTCGAGTTTACCCAAACGGACGCAGCACATGTACTCCAACGAGCGGAAACACTAAGCGCGCTCAATCATACCTCGGAGTTACCTAAGATTGTCGTTACTTATCCAGAAGCTATTGCTGAAAAAGTCATTAATCGCGAGGATTTAGATAAAAATACGCTCCCCATTACGCAACATAGTAAACTTAGTATTGACTTTATCAACGAGTTTTTGTACGAGTACGATTTTGAACGCGTAGACTTTGTTTATGAACCAGGACAATTTGCTATTCGCGGTGGTATTGTGGATATTTTTTCTTTTTCTAATGATCTTCCTTATCGTATTGAATTTTTCGGTGACGAAATTGAGAGCATCAGGACATTCGACATCGAATCACAACTATCTGTCAATAAGATCCACACCGTCACGATAGTTCCTAATGTACAAGCAAAGTTCTTAAGCAATAATCATATCTCTTTATTAGAATATGTAGACAAGGATACCGTGTTTTGGCAGAAAGATGTACAATTTACATTGGATGTCTTAAAGGATGGTTATAAAAAAGCTTCTGAATTTTGGAAAGCTTTACCGGAGAAAGACATCAAAATCAACACAGAATGGGTGGATCCACGGGTTACGTTTACGACTGATCGGAGTTTCAGTGAGATGTTGTTTGACTTCCCGCACATAGAGTATGGTAAACAGTTTTTTTACAAGGCGGATTATACCATCTCATTTGATATACATCCACAGCCTTCTTTTAACAAGGACTTCAATTTACTCATCCACAATTTTAGAGAGAATGAAAAGCAGGGAGTTAAAAATCTCATTTTCTCGGATTCAACAAAACAAATTGAGCGCATATTTAGTATCCTGGAGGATATTGACAAATCAATACAGTTTATTCCTGTTCATCGTGCGCTTCGAGAGGGATTTCGTGATGATACACTCAAGCTTGCCTGCTACACAGACCATCAAATCTTTGATCGGTATTATAAATACAAACGTAAAAAAGGATATGAACGCTCTCAAGCGATAACCTTAAATGAGTTACGCGATCTAAAGCCTGGCGACTTCATCACACACATTGACCATGGTGTAGGGAAATATGCGGGTCTTGAGAAAGTAGAAGTGAATGGCAAAACACAAGAGATGATCCGGTTGATCTATGCGGATAACGATCTGCTGTATGTAAATATCAATTCGTTAAACCGCATATCTAAATATTCCGGAAAAGAGGGAACACTGCCCAAAATGAATAAATTGGGCACAGACACTTGGGAGAAACTAAAAAAGACAACCAAGAAAAAAGTTAAAGACATTGCCCGCGACCTTATTAAGCTTTATGCAAAGCGCAAAGCGCAAACCGGAAATGCGTTTAGCCCTGACACTTACTTGCAAAATGAACTGGAAGCGTCATTTTTATATGAAGACACTCCCGATCAAGAAAAAGCAACAAACGATGTAAAGAAAGATATGGAGTCACCACATCCTATGGATCGTTTGGTCTGTGGAGATGTAGGCTTTGGAAAAACCGAGGTAGCTATACGCGCTGCATTTAAAGCGGTAGCGGATAGCAAACAAGTAGCCGTCTTAGTGCCTACAACGATTTTAGCATTACAACATGCTCGCACATTCAGCGAACGATTAAAGGGGTTTCCTGCAAATATTGATTACATCAACAGGTTCAAATCGTCTAAGCAAATTAAAGAGACGCTAAAAAAGTTAGAGGCAGGAGAAGTTGACATCATAATCGGAACACACCGCTTGGTGAGCAAAGACGTCAAGTTCAAAGACCTCGGGCTTATGATTATTGACGAAGAACAAAAATTTGGTGTTTCTGTAAAAGAGAAACTTAAAGTCATGCGTGCGAATGTAGACTCATTAACACTTACCGCTACACCGATTCCCCGCACTTTGCACTTTTCACTGATGGGTGCTCGTGATTTGTCTATTATCTCAACTCCTCCCCCTAATCGTCAGCCTGTACAAACGGAGCTTCATGTTTTCAACGAAACCCTTATTCAGGAGGCTGTAGCTTTCGAACTCGATCGAAACGGACAGGTATTCTTCATTCACAACCGTGTAGCCGACTTAAAACAACTCGGCGCTATGATTCAAAAATTAGTCCCTGGCGCACGGGTAGGGATAGCACATGGACAACTTGAAGGTGATGATCTTGAGGATGTGATGCTTAAATTTATCAACCACGAGTTTGACGTTTTGGTCGCAACAACCATTATAGAGGCAGGGCTTGATATTCCAAATGCGAATACCATCATCATTAACCATGCACATATGTTTGGTTTGAGCGACTTGCACCAAATGCGGGGACGTGTCGGTAGGTCGAATAAAAAAGCTTTTTGTTATTTACTCAGTCCACCGTTGTCGACTTTAACCAGTGAAGCATATAAACGTCTATCGGCATTAGAAGAGTTTTCTGAATTGGGTTCTGGCTTTAATGTCGCGATGCGGGATCTCGATATCCGAGGTTCAGGTAATTTGCTCGGGGCAGAACAATCTGGTTTTATTGCGGAGATCGGCTTTGAAATGTACAACAAGATACTCGACGAGGCTGTACAGGAATTAAAAGACGACGAATTCGGCGAATTATTCGCTGATGACCGCAATCGAAAATACGTAAATTTCACACAAATTGATACCGATCTGGAGGTCATGATTCCAGATGAGTACGTTACCAATATCGGCGAACGGTATAATCTCTATAACGAGATTGCTAAACTTGAAAACGAAGAGCAGCTCCAACTTTTTCAGAAGCAATTGGAGGACCGATTCGGTCCTATACCAAAAGCAGTATTTGAACTGTTTAATACGCTGCGCCTGCAATGGTTTGGAAAACAGATCGGTTTTGAAAAGATTTCATTCAAAAAGAACACCCTAAAGGGATATTTCGTAAGCAATCCTAAATCAAGTTATTTCGAATCGGATCAATTTGGAAAGGTACTTGCTTTTGTTCAAGGACATGCGACAATTTCAAACTTGAAAGAGGTCAAGGGGCAGCTTCGTCTTGCACTGAGCAATGTATCAAACATTGATTATGCACTTCACCTATTAAATGAAATGGCATAAATAAAAATACTACTAAAGCAGTAGTATTTTTATTTTTTTGTAGCTTTGCCAACAAATAATCCTTCATATGGCGAAGCTAGAAACATCTTTAATTCACGAGGGCCAGGAATTCAATACCAGCAAGGCAGTCGTATCTCCTATATATCAAACATCTACTTATTTAGCAGATGCGGATTTATCAACATACATACATGCTGCCACTGCTCCAAAATACCCCGAATTTTATCATCGCCACGGAAACCCCACAAGCAGCCAGGTAGCCAAAGTTATCGCCAATTTAGAGAGAACCGATGATGCGTTGGTCCTTTCAACAGGTATGGCGGCAATCAGTACAGCAATTCTGGCCGTTGTAAAAGCTGGAGATCATATTATTGCACAGCATGCCCATTATTCGGGAACAACACTATTTTTTAAAAATTTTCTTTCAGAATATGGCATAGAGGTCACGCAAATAGACCAAACAGACAATAACGCGTTCACTGAGGCAATCCGACCAAATACCAAATTAATATATGTAGAAACACCATCGAACCCCAACCTTGATATCACTGATCTGGCTTTTGTAGGTGCTTTGGGAAAAAAGCACAACATTCTTACCATGGCGGATAATACCTTCGCTTCGCCGATCAATCAAACACCAAGGGAGTTCGGGATCGATATCATTATTCACAGTGCTACAAAATACCTTGGCGGACACAGCGATCTCACCGCTGGTGTCGTTTGCGGGGATAAGGATTATATAGAGAAAGTTTGGCAACGCTCTTTGGTTTTGGGGGCAGCGTTAAGCCCTTTCGACTCTTGGTTATTATTACGTGGGTTGAAGACTTTGGCTTTACGCGTAAGACAAATTAATGAAAATGCAGCTACTTTAGCCTTATGGTTAGACCAGCATGATCTTGTAAAAAACGTAGCCTACGTCGGGCTTCCTTCTCACCCACAATATGAGCTAGCGCAGAAACAAATGAAGGGAACAACAGGAATGCTATGCTTAGAGATTGCAGGAGTAGATGAAGAAGAGGCCTACAAACGAGCACAGTCTATTTTGAGTAACCTTCGGGTATTTATCAATGCGGCCAGTTTAGGAGGAGTTGAATCTCTCGTTGTACACCCGGCAAGTATGTGGGGGGCTCACCACAGCGATAGTCAGAAACAGACCTCCGGAATAACGAAAGGACTTTTAAGAGTATCAGTAGGAATAGAGCATGTCGATGACCTGATTGCTGACTTTAAACAGGCTTTTGAAAAAGTTCGTCTAACTTCTCTCGAAGAAGGGATACCTTCGGCACTATAGCCTCTAAATGACAATCGTATATAAACGAAAAAAGGACATCTTTCCCGTTGGAAGATGTCCTTTTTTCGTTCGTAAACAAGAGCGACTATAGTAATTCTGTTCCGTTTGAAGGGACAACCTTAATGGCAGTCAACTCCAAATCAAATTTCTCTTTATAAATAGGAGCCAAACGCTCGATAAGCAAGTCTTGAAATGATTTTTTCACCAAGTTAATGGTACAACCTCCAAAGCCGCCACCCATCATTCTCGCGCCCAAAACTTCAGGAAATGATTTCACATAATCCACCAAGAAATCCAATTCTTTACAGCTGACTTCATATTCTTTGCTAAGGCCATCGTGTGCACGGAACATTTGTCTTCCCAATTCTTCCAAATCACCACTTTCTAAAGCATCACAAGCGGCATTCAACCGTTGGTTTTCCTCAACAACAAAGCGACATTTTGTATACATATCCTCATTAACAGGCTTCACTAGTGCATCTAGCATAGCAACGGACACATCGCGTAAACTATTGACCTCAGGATATTCTTTTCGCACCAATGCTACCCCTGACTCGCATGCCTCCCGTCGATCATTGTATGCTGACGAAGCCAACGAATGCTTCACGTTGGTATTGAGTAAAAGAATAGCATAATCTCCCAATTCCAAAGGTTTATAGGAAAAAGAAAGGTCGCGACAATCCAATTTAACAACATGTCCTGCCTTACTCATTACCGATGCAAATTGGTCCATTATACCACATTTTACACCAGCATAAGTATGTTCCGCTAATTGGCCGATTTTTGCAATCTCTACACGTTCTATCTGAAGGTCAAATAACGTATTCAAGGCATAACCTGCGGCACATTCCAATGCGGCAGACGAAGATAGTCCTGCCCCTAACGGCACATCACCGTCGATATACATGTTGAACCCACCTATATGTGCTTGACGTTCTTTCAGCTGATTCACAACCCCAAGGATGTAATTTGGCCAACCTTCATCAACAGGTCGGATATCGTTTAGAGAAATCTCAAAATAAGCTTTAAAATCTTCAGCATAAAGACGTATTAAATCATCTTCGCGCTTTCCAACACCTACATATATAGCCTTATCAATTGCTGTAGGAAGAACAAATCCTTCATTATAGTCGGTGTGTTCACCGATTACGTTAATTCTTCCTGGCGAACGCACAATATGCGTGGGCTGACTTTCAAAAACGGTCTTATATCTATCTTCTATTTGCGCTTTAGCTATCATTTCTATTTGCTTTGTAATGTACTGTGGCTTGTTGTTTCAACGTATCTGCGGCCTGCTCCGGTGTAATATCACGTTGTGGATTAGCGAGCATCTCATAACCGACCATGAATTTTTTTACTGTTGCTGAACGTAAAAGCGGCGGATAAAAATGCATATGCCAATGCCAAGCGGACTGATCACCTGAATTTACCGGAGCTTGGTGCATACCAGCAGAGTAAGGGAAGGAGGTTTTAAAAATATTATCATAACGAATTGTCAATTCCTGCAGCGTTTTAGCTAAATCGACTTTTTCCTCTTCGGTAAACTCTAAAATAGAGGATACAGGACGTTTGCTGATGATCATTGTTTCGTAAGGCCATGCTGCCCAAAAAGGAACAAGTGCTACAAAATGGGTATTATCAACAATGATACGTTCATCTTTTTTTAGCTCTAAAGCCAGGTAGTCTTGAAGAATCGTTCGCCCATGCTTGCTAAAGTAAGCCGCTTGCTCTGTACTTTCCTTTTGGATTTCCACGGGTAATGAACTTTGAGCCCAAATTTGTCCATGTGGATGCGGATTGCTACAGCCCATGATACTTCCTTTATTCTCGAATATTTGGATGTATTTTATCCATTCATGCTGCGACAGTTCCTGAAATTCTTTTTGCCAAAGGTCTACAACAGCCTTAATCTCCTGCGGACTCATTTCGGGCAATGTCAAATCGTGTCTTGGCGAAAATGATATCACCTTACATATTCCTCTTTCCGCTTCGGCAATCAATAGATTTTCCTCGGCAAACTGATCCAGCTGGGTGTCTTCCAATAAAGCTGAAAAATCATTCACGAATACAAAACTATCTTTGTAATCGGGGTTTAGTGTGCCATCCGCACGGGCGTTTCCTGGACAAAGGTAGCATTTCGGATCATACTGAGGCCTATTATCTGGCGCCAAGTCTTCCACTTGTCCTTGCCAAGGTCGTTTACTACGGTGCGGAGATACTAAAATATACTCTCCTGTTAAGAGATTCTTACGTTTGTGTGGTTGTTCTGAAAAATTAAGCATGGCTAGATTTTTGTAAATATCATCTTTTTAATTTTAAAATCAAAAAAAAGCCTATGAAAAACATAGGCTTAATGAAAATGTAATATCTTATTAAGAGCGAACAGGATCTGTTCCCTTTATCAATTCAAAGATCGTGATCTCTGGCAATATTCCCACACGCCCTGGATATCCCAGAAAACCATAACCAACGTTGACGTACAACTTTTGGTTTTCTTCCTCGTACATGCCAGCCCATTCCTTATAAATATATTTTGCTGGACTCCATTGAAAATGTTCTCCCCTTACCCCAAACTGCATACCATGCGTATGTCCAGCAAACATGACATCCACATCCGTATTCAGCACCTGTGCCCTCCAATGCGAAGGATCGTGGGAGAGCAATAGTTTAACCGGAAGTTCCTGCGTATCTTTCAAGGCCTTATTTAAATCCCCTTTTTTTGGAAAACGACCTGTTCCCCAATTTTGTACACCGACTACTGCTATTTCTTCATTATTGACTTTCAATGCCCGATGTTCATCCATCAGAAGATCCCAGCCCATGACCGCATGCGTTTTTATAAGATCATTTAAATTTTTCCGCTTCGCAGGCGAATCCTCTTTTCCATAATAATAATCGCCATAGTCGTGATTTCCTAGTACAGAAAACACCCCTAAATCCGCCTTTATTTTGGAAAAGATATCTTGGTAATCCCGCATTTCAGACGCCACATTATTCACCAAATCCCCGGTAAAAAATATCGTGTCTGGTTTTTCATTCAGCAACATCTCTACTCCTCCTAATACGGCTTTTTTATTGTAAAATGAACCGGAGTGTACGTCTGATATCTGTGCAATACGCATCCCATGAAAGGAAGATGGTAAATTTGGTAAATACAGTTTTTGTCGACGAATCTGATAATCGTATCCTCCCGAAATAATTCCCCAGGATAATGGAAAAATGGGTAATGAAGCGACAAGAATACCCGACTTCGTTAAAAATTCCGAGCGCGTGATACCGTCTTTAGCCGACTCTGGTAAAGGCTCTGCTAATTCATCTATACGCTTTGAAAGACTAGCCCCCTTTTTAGGTTGAAATAACCTCGATATCCAAATCCCCCCTCTTCTGATATCATCGATCAATAAGATAATGATAAAGATAAATTTACTGACCGCCGTCATAAAAAAGGCCACCAATATAATAGACCTATAGGATAGCGGAATATTGAACTTTGCTGAAATATATAGTCCAATAAGTAAGCCGATGGAATAGCCCCACCAAGCCAAAGGAAACCACTTCTTCTGTACAATTTTTATTTTCGTAGCCCGAAGAGCAAAAAAGATATAAAAATCAAATACGAGAAGTAATATCGCGTTAAATATCAACATAATTCATTCTTTATTAACCTAGCGCTAATTTTTTCAATACGCCAATCCACTGCGGATCATCATTCAAACTTTCAACCATTGCAACTTCTTCGCCACCGAGCTCTTTGAACTCATTCGCATATTCAACTTGGATTTCATCCAACGTCTCTATACAATCGGACACAAAGGCCGGACTAAAAACCAGAAGTTTCTTTACACCTTTCGCAGCAAGATCATGGAGTGTATCCGAAGTATAGGGCTGAATCCAAGGTGTTTTCCCTAGTCTTGATTGAAAACACACCGTGTACTGTTCTTCTGATATGCCCAACTTAGCCGCTATGGCACGAGACGTCGCATAACATTGTGACAAATAGCAGAAGTTATTTTTTTCTACTTTACAACGATCACAACCTGCATCAGGACAACTTAATTGACCAGTTGGATCCACCTTACCAAGCTGCCTTACAGGCAAACCGTGGTAACTAAATAAAATATGATCATAGTAGTCTAGATCAAATTTCCGGCCATGTCTTGCAAATGTTTCGCACATCTCTTCATCGTCACAGTAGTTACTCACGAAAGAAAGCTGTGGAAAATATTGCCAAGAACGCATAACTTCCATAACCTTGTCGATCACTGAACCACTTGTTGCGGATGCATATTGTGGAAAAAGAGGAATAACACGGATGGAGTCGAGCATCATACCTTCCATCTTTTTCAGCGCCGAGGCTATGGATGGATTTTGATAGCGCATGGCCAATTCAACGTGATATTCTGCACCAAGTTCCTCTTGTAGCAAATCCCTTTGCAACACACTATAATACATTAATGGGGAACCTGTTTCCTTATCCCAGATTGTACGGTATGTTGCCGCAGATTGAGGAGCACGCTTAGGAACAATAACTCCTTTTACTAATAACGTTCGTCCTAGATAAGGGATATCGATCACTCTAGGATCCATGAGAAACTCTGTCAAATATTTACGCACATCGGGCGTAGTCGGGGCATCGGGCGTGCCTAGTTGCACTAGAAGAACCCCCTTCGTCGCACTCTTACTCATTAATACAAAAATACTTATAATTTATAGGAAGATCGGTGAGGCCTTATAAAATGAGAATAACATGACCAAAGCTTATAACTGTTCTAAAGCCTGTTTTACATCCTTCATCAACCACATTGGTGTCGATGTAGCACCGCATATCCCTACAGTTTGGTTCTCTTCAAATAAAGAGGAATCCAACTCATCAGGGTCTGAGATGAAGTAACTATTGCTATTAGCTTGCTTACAAACATCGTATAGCACTTTTCCATTAGACGATTTTTTACCTGACACAAAAACAATTTTATCATATTGCCTTGCAAAATCACCTAAGTCTTCATAGCGATTGGACACTTGGCGACAGATTGTATCATTTGCCTTCACCGTATACCCTCTTTTAAGAAGCTCTTCTTTAATCGCATAGAATTTATCCACACTTTTTGTCGTTTGACTATACAATGTAAATGACGATGGCAACTCTACGTGATCTAACTCTTCAAGATCCTGAAAAACAAGTGCTTCATTATTTGTCTGTCCTTGCAAGCCAATCACTTCAGCATGTCCGTGTTTTCCGAAGATGAGAATTTTCTCTTGGTCATCGTGTGATGTTTTTATCCGATTCTGCAGTTTCAATACAACGGGACATGAGGCATCAATCAGGGTAATATTATTCTCCAGTGCGGTTCTATAGGTTTCTGGTGCTTCTCCGTGCGCACGGATAAGCACTTTTTCATTCCTCAAGTCTGTTAAATCATTGTGTCCAATGATCCGGAGTCCCTTTGCCTTTAAACGCGCTACCTCTTCGTCGTTGTGTACAATATCACCTAGACAATACAGATATCCATCTTCTTCCAAGATTTCTTCCGCCATATCAATCGCATACACTACGCCGAAGCAAAAGCCCGAATCCTTATCAATGGTAACTTGAAGATTTTTAGCCATAGAACAAAGTTACGTATTAGAAGTAAGTTTATCACGAAATTCCGCACAAGAATTATTCTCATCTCCTAAAGGTTTTCCCCCTTGTAGTTCCTCTGAAGCTCGATGATTTTATTAACTTTGCAAAAAAACAAAGTAAAATGGCAACAAACAGAACTTTTACCATGATTAAGCCCGATGCTGTAGCAAATGGTCATATCGGTGCGATCTTAAATGACATTATTGCTGGCGGTTTCAAAATTGTGGCGATGAAATATATCCACTTGACTACGGAAGCAGCAGGTAATTTTTACGCGGTACATAAAGAAAGACCTTTTTATGCAGACTTGGTAAAATTCATGACTTCTGGTCCTATCGTCGCAGCGATCTTGGAAAAAGAAAATGCTGTTGAAGATTTTCGTACATTGATTGGTGCTACAGACCCTAAAAAAGCAGAAGAAGGAACTATTCGGAATAAATACGCGGAATCTATCGAGGCAAATGCTGTCCACGGTTCAGATTCTGACGAAAATGCAGAAATTGAAGGAAACTTCTACTTCTCCCAATTTGAGCGATTTTAGCATAATAAAAAAAGAGGCTTAGGCCTCTTTTTTTATTTATAGCTTAATTTGATGATGCAACGATAGTAGTGCGTGGTTGGTTCCTTTTGTAGTACCGACATGTTGACGCATATACCCTAGTTGCAACCCCAGATTATCATACAATTTATACCCAAAGCCGCCGTATAAACGATTCCGATCAAAAGTCGTTGTGTTTTCCGCAAATACATTCAAGAAAACCTCATTGTAGAAAGCGGTATACAGCGATCCTTTATTCATTTGGTTACCATTGATTGGAACATCGATAAAAAGGCAATATCTTCCCCTTCCTCTAAACGTATCTTTCAAAAACCTTTCTTCCGTTCGAAAACGATGCCTGATTCGAACGATATTCCAATTCTGTCTGATAGATGCTTCTTGATAGATTCTGTTCTCCGAAAAAGGAAGGTTAGGCGTACCTTCCGCCTCGGTATAAATATAGCCATATCCTAACGTGAGGCTAACAGCCGAAGAAGCCTGATATTGCAGACCTAATCTCATTAAGGTCTGTTGATGGTCACCAACGATCTGATAATCGCGAAGTTGAAGCTCGTGATGAATAGACAATTTACTATTCCGAAAAGCGGTGTTTCCAAAATAAATTCCCCAGCCCTGCAAATGCTGCGCCTCCGTAAAAAGAGGTACAAATACCAAAAGAAAGGTAACAAGTGATAAATAAAGATGAGCCATAGATTTCTTAACTACTATCTACAAAGATATTCTACAGATGAATTCATATGCACTCTTTCTTGTAACAATATGCTGCACTTTTATCTTTAGAAAGAAAGCTCTCCAGCAAAATCTGAGCGAAAAAGAGCAACAGCTAAAAGCTACGCTTTTGTAAGTGCTCGTTCTCTTTTTGTGTCATGAGCTCTTTATCCTCTTTCTTCTTGTCATGATAGCCGCACAAGTGAAGTACCCCATGTATGATCACACGATGTAGCTCATCACGTGTAGAAACTGAAAATTTACTAGCATTCTCGGCAGTACGCTCCACCGAGATAAATATATCCCCAGCAATAACGTCTTCCTCTTCAGAGGAATCAAAAGTTACAATATCGGTGTAAGTATCGTGATTGAGGTACTGTTTATTTATTTCCAAAAGGTAAGCATCCGAACAAAAAATAAAATTAAGTTCACCAATACGTTTAAAACCTTCCAATTTTATCGTCCCTGCAATCCACTCGCGAAGTTTCTGTTTTTCTTTAACGATAAACTCCACATCCTCACTAAAAAATAATATATCCTTTAAAGCCATCTCCTAAATTTTAGTATCCATATACGTTTGAAGAATAATTGTTGCCGAAACCGTATCTACCAACCCTTTTTCCTGCCTTTTACTTTTTTTTAATTCACTTTGTGCAATAACTTGAGAAGCCATTTTTGAAGTAAAGCGTTCGTCTACTTCCACGATGGGGATCAACGGATACGTTTTTTTCAATTTCCGAACAAATCCTTTGATATGCTGAAAAGATTCAGAGGCCGAACCATCCATTTGAAGAGGTTTGCCTACCACAAAAGTCTCCACTTCTTCTTTTGTGAGGTAATCAGCTAAAAAAGTCCAAATATCTTTCGGATGTACTGTAGAAAGTCCTGTTGCAATAATTTGCATAGGATCTGTAATAGCTATACCTATACGCTTAGTTCCATAATCAAAAGCCATTATCCGCATAACATCTTCGTTTTTATGCAAAAGTACGATTCCCAATCCAGCATCGAGGGTTCAATTGCAAATAAAAAATCTATACCTTTGATAGATTAAATAAACAACATCATGAAACAGGTCTTTATTCTAACTTTTCTTATAGGGTTTATATGTACGGGCAAAGCACAGACTTATCAGCAACAAATCAACGATTTCAGGCAACAACAGTTAGCTTCTCTAAATCAGAAGGCAAAAGGTCCTATCGCAGAACATAACTTATCTTTTCTAAATTACTACGATGCAGACGAGGCTTTTAAAGTGGATGCCAAAGTAGAATATTTATTTCAGGAACCTAGTTTTCGCATGCCCACGTCAGATGGAACGAGTAAAGAATTTAAGCGGTTCGCACTTTTGCATTTCAGTCTCAAAGGACAGGATTTCATCCTGCCGCTGTATGAAAATGTGAGCCTATTTCAAACAAATGTACAGTCATCTTACCTATTTTTACCTATATTAGATCTTACGACAGGCGAAAGTACTTACGAAAGTGGGCGTTACATCGATGTCAAAAGACAGGACATCCAGAATGGAATTCTCCACATAGATTTTAATAAGGCTTACAATCCGTATTGTGCGTACAGTTCAGGCTATAGATGTCCTCAGCCACCTAAAGAAAATTATTTGGATATCGCTATTACGGCAGGCGAAAAAAAATATACCGGACCAAAAAATCAGAGAGAACAGGATACGACTATGAATAAGAGTTTCACAGAGAAGGAAAAATCGCTTATCAACGCTGGCGATCCAACTGAAAAGATGTATGTATTACAAACAACTGAAACAAAAGATTCGGTAATTTTAAGAACACAATCGGATGACATACAATACGACGACCCTTTAATAGCAACGCTATCTAAAAAAATGTTTGCCACCGTACGAGATCCAGAGCATCCCGGAGTAGGTATTGCTGCGCCTCAAGTTGGCATTAACAAAAATTTGATATGGGTACAGCGTTTCGACAAAGTGCAGCAACCCTTCGAATTTTATATCAATCCTAAAATAATTTGGCGTTCGAAGCTTTTACGTAAAGGAGCTGAGGGATGTCTATCTATTCCGAATCAGAAAGAAGATGTTATACGGAGTTACGCGATTAAAATACAGTATATCGACCAGAAATCTGGAAAACCTTTGGAGGAGATTGTAGAAGGCTTCACAGCGGTTATTTTTCAGCACGAAGTGGACCATCTGTATGGCATTCTTTTTCCCGATCGATTGGAAGAACAACAAACAAAAGAAACCGCGATTCTGAATGAAAACATACAGTTTTCGGTTGAAAAAGGAACATTCTTACCTTAAGATAAAAAAGAGCCTTTAGGGCTCTTTTTTATCTTTCCACGACGTGAATCGCATAAAGTTTATCCCATTGTTTCCCCGTAACGAATAATCGCTTAGTATCTTTATCATAAGCAATGCCGTTGAGCTCCTTATCCGGTTGAGATGGATTCGTATGTAGGCCAAGTAAATTTATTTGTCCTTCGATAGCCCCGGTTTGCGGATTTATAATGACGATAATATCCTTTCCATAAACATTCGCATATACTCTCCCGTCAATAAATTCCAGTTCGTTTAACGCATCCTGTGATCCCTCGCTTCCATAAACAGCGACCGATCCGACCTCCTTGTAGGTCGTAGGATCTAAGAAGTAAAGCTTGTTCGATCCGTCAGATTTGATCAGGCGGCTTCCATCGTAACAGATCCCCCATCCCTCTTTACTATCTTGAAAATCAAAAGAAGCCAATTGCTGAAAAGTAGATTTATTGAAAACAAAGCCTTCATTATTTAGCCATGTTAACATCACGATTTTATCTCCAAGAATAGTCATGCCTTCACCAAAATATTCTTGACCGTTGGCACTTTTGCCCGTAAACTCTTTCTTTTGAAGAACTTTACCTGTTTCCAATTCCACTTTTCTTAAGGAAGAAATCAACTGATTTCCTGCGCCTGTAGATTCATACAATACGCCATTTTCGAAAGCTAGTCCCTGTGTAAACGCTTTTGTGTCGTGAGGATAATCGTTTAACTTTTCAAACGTATACTGACGAGGCGATTCAGGCACAATGGTTACATTACTATAAGCAACTTCTTCTTTCTCTCCTTTATAGGCCTTTGCTACCAAATTTCTTGTTCCTAAACCAATCGCTTCCGTATCTAAAATTACCGCTGCCGTATCCCTCTGACGCCCGATTACTTCACCGTCAACTGCATAAACAACCGAATCAATCGTGGTATCAGGAAATTGCATACGCAATGCGACTTTTTGACCCAATACAATCGTCTCTCCAGATTTAGGAGTTAAAAACTCAAATTTTCCTTGTTGTGATTTACATCCTACGACAAGCAAAGCGCCTAATCCGAGCAGGCTAATTATACTTTTAATTCTCATTCTATATTTAATTACTCCAAAACGCATCTTTAATTAACTCAATACGGAAATCCTTTCCTAAATAAACCGAAACAATATCGAACCTTATTTCCCCTTCGTAGCCACTAAAGCTTAGATAAGCCTGTGCCGCACTAAGTAGAAATCGTTGCTTTTTCCAATCTACAAAAGAATCCGGCTCACCATAAAGCACGGATCGTCTAGCTTTTACTTCTACGAATACTAATATACCATCTTCTTTTGCAATAATATCAACCTCCAAATGCTTAAATCGCCAGTTGATTGTAATAATATCATAACCTTGTCTCTTTAAAAAATCCAAGGCCAGCTGCTCGCCTTTTTTGCCATCTTCAAGATGTTTCGCCATTTTACTTGACAACGATATTACCTAAAAATCCACCGAGCAGCTTTGCAGCCTCTTTCAGTTTTTGATATTTTGATAAGAGAATCTCCATGTCCTCCGCTGAAGCGCCCAATTTAAGCTCTTCACGGATCTTAAACATTTCTCTTTCTACTTTTCGTTTTTTAATACGATAAACTGCCTGAATCGTCAATTCCTTCAAGTGTTCACGTTCTTCACTCACATAGATCTTCCGTTTATCATCATTCCAATTGGGGCTCAGCTCGTACGGGCTCGATACACAACTTATAGCAAGATCCTGCACTTCTTTGTCTTCATGAGAAAAAAAGAATCGAGCTTCTGGAATTTCGAAATCCTCCGCTTTTCTCTTGAACACATCAACAATAAAGGCACTCGGACGATCTTCGAAACTAATATCATCCAACGCATTCAACAATAGCGGAGCTACCGGAACATCCCCATCTCCCTCCCATGTGGCTAATTCGGCTCCATAATTGAGAAGAATACGTACGATCTCACGCTCTTGTAGAATCTCAGGGGTAATTACCTGTGGCTGTTCCGCTACTGGCAAACCAATTTCCGAACGTTCTTGGTCGGTTAAAAAGAAATCAGCAGGAGGCATTTCTGGAGGCCCCGAATCCATTGTTGCAGGACGGGAAGAAGCCACTTCTTTCTTTTCTTGGGTCTTAGCCTTTTGTAATCTAATCTTGTTCAACTCGGTGAGGAGCACCCGCTCCTCCATATCTAAGAGATTTGAACATTGCTGGATAAATACAGAAACCTTTATCTCGTCGGGAATTAGCGCAATACTTTGTACAACATCGCGAATAACCTCGGCTCTTTTTATCGGATCACCTCCGGTATCTTTTAATAAAATATTCGTCTTATAGAAGATAAAGTCTTCTTGGTGCGCGGCAACATATTCTTTAAAAGCAGAAGAACCATATTTTTGCACATACGAGTCGGGATCATTGCCATCAGGGAATAGCAAAACTTTCACATTTAACCCCTCTTCAAGTAACATATCCGTACCACGCAGTGAAGCTTTTATCCCCGCAGCATCACCATCATACAAGATGACGACATTCTTTGTAAAACGAGAGATCAGACGTATTTGTCCTGTTGTAAGCGAAGTTCCTGAAGATGAGACAACATTCTCTACACCAGCTTGATGCATAGAGATTACATCAGCATACCCTTCAACCAAGTAGCAGGTATCTTTATCCATGATGGCCTTCTTTGCGAAATTAAGGCCATATAAAACATCAGATTTATGGTATATTTCACTTTCGGGAGAATTGACATATTTGGGAACAGATTTCTCCGTTTTTAATGTTCTTCCTCCAAAACCGATGATTCTGCCAGTTAAGTTATGTATCGGAAAAATAACTCGTCCTCGGAACCGATCGTAAATACTTCCATCATCCCGCTCAATGGAAAGACCTATTTCTTTCAAATAGTCCTTATGAAAACCATCCTTAACAGCTGCATCAGACAATGCTGTCCATTGATCTGGCGAATATCCAAGATCAAATTTCTTAATGATATCTTCACGATAGCCCCTTTCCTTAAAATAAGAAAGACCTATAGTCTGTCCAAGGCTTGTTTGGAGGAGTTGCTCTTTGAAAAATTTACCTGCCCAATTGCTAAGCACGTAAAGACTTTCACGTTTATCCTGTGCAGCTAACTGCGCAGGCGAACGCTGTACCTCCTCTATTCCTATATTGTATTTATCGGCTAAATATCGAATTGCTTCCGGATAAGAATACTTCTCCAATTCCATGACGAACTTCAGAGAATCCCCTCCTACGCCACAGCCGAAGCATTTATAGATACCTTTAGCTACCGATACATGAAACGAAGGTGTTTTTTCATTATGGAAAGGACAGTTGCCTATCAGAGACGTTCCCCGCTTCTTCAATTCCACAAAATCACCAACGACCTCTTCTATCCGAACAGTATCTAAAACTTTATCTATAGTCTCTTTCGTAATCATAGTTTAAACTTACTCCCTTTCTCAACAGATAAATTAACCTTGCCAAGTTACACACATGTGTTTTAATTTCCAACTCTACGCTTTGTCTAAGAAAATACGCTATGCGCAGGAACTGTAGTAAATGGAGGAATGGTAACTTCATCTCCAATTACTGCATTCGCTCCTATTTCGGCCCCCTCACCTATCAGAACATTAGATCCAATAGATACGTTGGCTCCGATATTCACAAAATCTTCGATAATTGTATTACTGTGTATGACCGAACATGCATCAATTAGTACCTGTCTTCCAATTTGTACATCTGGAGAAACCACCGTTTTCGCAAAGATAACCGTCCCCTCTTCAATCTCGGTATGCACCGATATTGATGCTTCTGGATCAATTAACGTAGCATAATTAGATATTGCTAAGTCGTCAAACGTTCGTTTGCGGAGGCCGGCATTACGAATTGCTAAAATATAGCTCGAATTCAAGTCTGGCTGATGATTTAATAGCACTGGATAACCAAGTACAGTATCCAATAGCAGAGACTTATCGACACAGGCAGCCACATCTACCTTTAACTTCTCCAACAAATCTATAGTCATTTTCGCTTGCGCAGTAGCGCCGTACACATATATAGCCATAATTACAAAGGTAGTAAAGAATGTAAGATCTTGGATAGGGAAGATCTTTAAGTTTTGGCTGTATAGCAGCTGGAATCTGTGTACATAAAAAAGGCCCCTCCAGTTATCACTGAAGGGGCCTGTATAAAATTAGGCACCGACCTACTCTCCCACCTGTT
>NZ_CBFFRI010000008.1:0-337336 GCF_965644235.1 Sphingobacterium sp. LRF_L2
ACCGGGTCTTTATGTATATAGTGCAAATATGCTTTTCCTTTAGGAGTATCTATTTCAAAAATATCTCCGACTTTGATTCTCGCCATACTTTAATAACAAATTGATTTCAAAAGTTCATACCCTCTTTGCAATTGTGCTCCACAAATTGGATTCTTAGATGAGATGCTACTTATTACGTTCAATGTCCTTTTGATATTATCCGGTATAGCCATTTAATACAGCCCCCCATATTATCCCCTTATGTACGCTACCATTGAACTCAGAGACATGGGACACATAAACAACACCGCCAAATCCGATGAAGATTGTGCTAATATATCTCGTATCATTTGGCACCTTCTCTATCGCAAAAATATCGTTTCTTGTGGTGGAATTGCAATACGATATCATTCAATTTCCAATCGCTTAGAAGAATCGGTATCAAGGGAATGAAAAGCCTCATAATAAGTTAATTTTCTTTCCTGAATTGACTCTATAAATATCTTTTCAAACTTAAAATCTACCGGTAGGCTTACCTCCTTCTGCAG
This sequence comes from Sphingobacterium sp. LRF_L2, assembly GCF_965644235.1. Taxonomy (NCBI): domain Bacteria; kingdom Pseudomonadati; phylum Bacteroidota; class Sphingobacteriia; order Sphingobacteriales; family Sphingobacteriaceae; genus Sphingobacterium; species Sphingobacterium sp. LRF_L2. Next base: position 528 of record NZ_CBFFRI010000008.1, read on the forward strand.
TCCCCCCTTAGTGGAAACTCTATTTTATTCCTTAATTTCTTCTTTTTCAGGCAGTCTCACAAGGTCTATAAATTTCATATCGGCTGCCCAAAAGGATTTAAAATTCTCTCTTGCCTTTCGTAACGAAACTAAATTTGGCCCACCGCTGTCATCAATATGTTGTTCTTGATAAAAATCTTTTTGCCAATAACAAACAGGACAAATATCAGAAATAGCATTATCTTCTATGGTGAAAAAATCACAACAAGAACATTTTATTTTATTGATTATATTCATTATTTATTCCACTTTGCAACCTGCTCTGCCCAGTATTTAGCAGGATCACTTAATCGTCTATAAAAAGTTTCTACGACACCGTTTGGCCTCAATACACCAAATTCTCCTGTTTGCATATTCATTCTAAAAGTGTATCCAGCAGAATTTGTAAATCCCTGAACATTATCTCCTAAAGGACCATCTAACAATGATAAGGCACGTTTATAGTAAGCATCCTTTGTAACTGCCCCAAATTCCCCGGCATGTTTATTAAAGTGATGTTCAAATCTAGAAAATCTGCTATAAGCGTCTGGTAAGAGTTCCGTTCCAGTCTTAGCAGCAGCATTACCTTATTTCATCAACTCTCTTCTTTGTTAAATTGTAATTCTACCGAATTACTTAAATACAAATCAAGAAATTCCGAGAAAGTGTTTGCTATTTTTTTATACTCTTCACCACATAGAATATATACTTCATTACTCTCTGTTTCCTCTTGACTTAATTTAATTGCATATACAAATTGATTAAAACTAAAATTTGCAAAAACAAATAAATCTTTAATCATATCAATATTTACAAGAGATTGATGATTTGGAACACCTTCCCATTCTTGAAACTCCTCTGATACCTTTTTTATTTTCTCAATAGAATAAAATTCATAAAGTTCATCTGTATATTCTTCACCTGTTCCATTTAACGTCTTGAAATACTCTTTTAAACCGTCTGGAATAACAACATTGTTTTTCTGCTCAAATGATTGAACAGACTCTAAATCAACAGAGTGGAATTTATTCAGACTTTCGTCTTCCCATTTTAGTTTAAGTTTTTCTAACTGACTCATATTTAATTCATTATTTCAAGTGCTTTATTTATCATTTCCAATCTTTGGGATTGAACTTTTAATGCTGTTTCTGTAAGTTTGGTTGCAGGTGCCCCCCCCGTTCCATTCAAAATTCTAGTAGCTAATTCTTTGTAAGAAAGTAACGCGTCTTTAGATGCTATTTTAGTTCCCCCTGATTTAAAGAAAGTATTCAATTCAGTGGAATAGGTCTTTGTAAGTGCTTGAACTTCCTTAAAACCCAACTGTCCTACCCCATTAGCAGCATTCGAATTTAAATAATTAGGTCCTGGATCAGCTTCTTGAAAAGCGGAGCTTGGTTGTTCTATCTTTCCATTGTCACCTTTTAAGCCAGTCTGAATAGGTTGTTCAGCAAAAACAGTTGGGCGTCCAGTCCAAAAATTAGTTCCTTTTATGACATTCCCCAACCCTTGTGTTAATCCAGCAGTTGCGCCGGAAATTACAGCTGTTTTTACAAGTCTTTCAGCGGACATATCATAAGGGTCGCCAAAAGCTAACATATTACCAACTCCAAGAGCCATGTCACCATAAACACCTCCCACTGCGCCCGCCACAACTGCAACGGAAACCGCAGAACTAGAAAACACAAGTCCGCCAGTCGCTGCTCCTCCAGTGGCAACAGATAATCCCCCAGCAAATGCACCGACACCAAATGCTTTGAGTCCTGCAATCCAACCCTGTGCCTGAATCTCTTCCCAATGTGCAATAGTATTAACAGCACCACCTATAACCGCCCCTACTATAACGGGTACGAGAGGAGCAAATTGACCATCGGGATCTACGTACACAACGGGATTATTACCCATCGCCAAATACGGATTTATAAATTGTGTTGCGGGATCCATAACCGACCAACGACCTATAGCCGGGTCATACATGCGAGCTCCGTGGTCATACCAATTTAAATCTCCCTGATCATATAACTCTTTACCCGAATATAAATATTTATTCTTTTCACCATCTACATAAGCTAAATGAAATCCATTCTGGCCATCGCCATACATTGTCATACCATAAGGGTAATAACTATTTTGTTGGACAACTTTAGCTGTAGACTGAGTTAAATCTGTTGGATTTGGAATAAAAGTGATTCTCTTATTTCCTAAATGATCATTGATATCATACTCGAATACATAAGAATTTCCATTTTTCCGCGCTCTACCCTCGTCGGTCTGTATAAAAACGATCTGTCCTTGCTGATACTGTATACCGTTTATATAATCGATGGTAAAACTCGAAGTCCCATTAGAATACTTTGCCTGTAATTTTTCACCTGTTTTATCGTAAAGAAGATCTAGGTTATGATTAGGTCCGAAATTAACTTGAGTTGCAAGATTAAGATCATTATAAACGATTCGAATATCTTTATTTTTATCTTCTATAACATTCCCATTATTATCATAAAAGTATTCAACGCTTAGTTTAACTTTGTCATTATAACCTAACATTTTAGATGAAGATGCACTAACATCATCTATCTTTTTTGTCCGATAACCGTCATAGATGTATACCAAAGAATCGATTTGTTGTTTGCTGTTAGACGTAAATGCATATCGGCCTAAATTGGTAATATTCCCTCCAAAATCGTATTTAACAAATTCACTGTGCGAATTATCAATTACATCATCACGCTCAGCAATCGCTGCTATAATTTGATTTAATCCATCATACCGAAATTGATAACCCATTTTGGGAGGCGCTACAGACTGACTTCCAACACGACTAGTTTTCCAACGCATAGAGGCTATATTCCCTCCATATTGCGGTGCTTGAGAATCCGTATTGTATAGAAATTGCATTCCGAACAAATCCGAATCACTACTTTCGTCACCATCATTCATACCAGAGATCTTGACAAGATTTGGATCGTTGATAGAGGTTAACCATCCCTTCTCGTTATATCTATAATCAACGCTTTGTAGAAATTTATTAGAAGAGGCCTTTTTGTGTAGTTTCTTATCAATCAACTCTCCCAATTCATTATAGCTATATTCGGCCAATGTTATTTCTTCCTGACCATCTATACGTTGGCGAACCGATCGCTTTCTCCCACTTTGGTCATACTCATAAGAGGTTGTTGCTGTTAACTGTTGACTATTAGGTCCAGAGTGGCTTCGAACATATGAGACAAGTTCGCCAGCAAAGTTGTAATTATTATCTATCTGATCCACTCCCCCAAGATGATTAGTTGATTTCACCTGTATCACTTGTCCGTATTTATCATAATATGACACAGTCCACAACACAGAATTATCATTATCAGCTAACCAGGTTTTTCGTACTGTTGCACGTCCCGTAGGATACGTAACCATTGCTCCTTGACCATTAGCTGTATATCCCATCACTGAGGGCAACCCAACAACATCGTAATCATCATAGTAATTAATAAAACTATATGAAGATATACCCGTTGTGGGCCATGCTACGTTGGAATAACCCTGTCCGAGAACCGTCACAGACTCATAGGTATTGGTCGCTGCTTGTGCATTATCACGGAGTTTATAGTAAGAAAGTGTAGAAATGAATACACCGTTCAATATTGTCCTTCCTTGCGAATCGTACTTTGTAAAAGACCATTGACTCTTAGCTTTCTGATTTGCATTTTGCGAAGCAACTAGCTGATCTTTTGAATTATAGATATAATAAGTTGCGGCTACACCTGGTTCTTTTTTCTGTACGAGTCTTCTCTTTTTATCGTATGTATTCCGAACAGCATACATATCGAGTGCAGCTGCATTTAGCGTAGCTACATCTGGGTTCAGGATCGGAGGAAGGATAAAATACAGCTCTCCAAGATCGGAATAAACATAATAGGTCGATAGCATCAAAAGTGCTCCCGAATCATTCTTTACAAAAGAACGCTCTAATACAGTTTGCCCCCGCTTATCCACATACTTCTCAGCAGTATTTAATCGACCATCCGAAGCCGCCCAGTTATTATTTTTTGAGATGTAAACATTTAACTCTCCAACGGCATAGTAGCCCGCCGATGTGGGCATGCTGACCACACTTGTATCTTGGCTATTCACTGTAAATTTCCGAACCTTACGGGTGCTCGCGACATTTGCAAAGTCGACATCATTGTTGAAAAGCTCTTCAAATCGCAGTGTTCTTCCATCAGGCTGCCAGGCTGTTCCAACGGATCCCTGCTGGGTCACTTTACTTTCTGGTGTTGTATCATATATTGCTTTGCTGAAAGGAGCTGTCGTTTTTGCTACCAAAGGATCCCAACCGGTGCTACTATAAAATGCCAGTTGCCGCTCAAGATCATCAGTCTTAAACGAACCGTCTGACGAAGCCTGATCAGCATAGGGCATGTAAACGGTTGAATTTAGTCCCTGATTATCGTACCGAATTGCGGTAATAACATCTCTATAGCTATTTGATGCCATGACGTTGTTGGTTTGTATAGCCCTCCCTAAATTGTCGAAATAAGTAACCCGTTGACTTTCCTCAGCCAGGTTCCTACTATCGGACAATGTGTTCAGCCTGACGCCCGCAACTTTAAAACTACGTTCCAGAATAAAACTTCTATTTGAACTGGGGGCACTACTTAATATACGGTTGGAGGGCGTACTTGGCGCTATGAAGATTCGAACGTTTTTTCCAGAGGACACGTGAAAGCCCGGTTGTAAGACCACACTTTCAAAAGCAGTAATCTCCAACTGATTATTATATGCTGAAAGGGTTTGTTTATTTTCCTGAGCTAAGCAGCTAAAATAAATGAACAGCAGGTTGATTATGGATAATATAATGCGCATAATAGTGCTATTTATTAAAATACTATATTTTGGAATGTTCCTAGGTAACCTGGTTGTGGCATAGGCGATGATCTATTAACCAGCTTTATTCGAATATCTCCGCTTGGTTGAACTGAAATTTCATAAAGAGTCGAATTCAGAGAAACTTGCTTTGAAATAACAGTTGACGGCCTACAGTCTCCTTGTAAATTCGCTACTGTTATTCCATTGGTATACCAGTCATAATCATAGTAAGAGTTATTGCTTTGCAGTCCAAGTGCCAAATAATTTATTGTAAGGCCTAGGTTAGATCGTACGATATCTGAGGAATAAAGATCCCAATGTTGTACAGCTTGAGCAACACATCCTTGTCCTTGTTCTGAAGACAAATTCTTAAAACAGTCTACATTTTCACCCGCTAAATTATAACAATAGGTTTTTAGTACATTTCCATCTTCATCTCTTATCGCTTGTAATCTTTTCTCATAATCATAGTCATAAAAACGTACCTGCCCAGAGCCGTTCGATTCACTGTCCTTCAACCCCAAAACATTATAGGTATAACTTTTAATCTGGGAATCTCTTGGATATACCCTTACCTCATCAATCCTTGTACCATAGTTTAAATTCATATTGTTAGTATACGGCAATTTCATGTATTTCCAAGTTCCGGCAGCATCCATGTACCAAAAGTCGACAAAGTACCTTCTACCATTTTCACCAACAAAAGTAACTTGATAAGGAGAAGCTCCTGATCCCAAACCAGCAAACCGTGACAGAGAGGCCTGACTTTCAAACCCTTCATAGAAAAATATTGCGGAGCCAATGACGGAACCTGTAATATTCGAAGATGCAACTGTATTACCAACTTCTACAACCATCTGATCGTACTCATTATAGCGTACAAAGTTATATCTGCCACTTTCTCCTTTAATCGCTCCCAACCTTTTGTTTATGTTTCCAGATTCATAATAGTACTCTTTACTCGATAACTTCTCATTTGTCTGATTGAACGAAATCCGACGAAACATATTCTCCGATAACAGTTTATAGGGAACATCAAATGTATTGTGTGTTTGGAGTAATTCGTTCGACGAGGGTTCTTCCGATTTATGTACGACAACATTTCTTACATTTGCGGCTTTCAAAGAATTTAAAATAGGTAGCTGATTTGCATCCAACATCGGAATGATGGCACCATCTTCGGGGTAGTACATCGTACTTTTGATTATCGTTCCTTTTGAATTTTTCGTTTCAGAGGACCTTAATAAAAAATTATTACCATGATAGGTGTATTTTTTTTCTTGAACCATCGAATCGCCATTCAAGTCATACATCTTCGCAATTTCTTTATCTAGAGACCAACTTTCATTAAGAGTATAATAAACAAACTTTGCGTAGTCGACTGCACTAAAAGCTCCTAGAGTATAGGTAAAACTTTTTAAGCCATACCCGCCTTTTTTCCCAGAAAGAGACTTATAAAAAAACTCTTGCGTTCTAATGACTCGGCCGTTTGCATCTGCATGGGTAATCTTTTTGAGAGTGTTTCTTTTGGGACCCTGATTTATTGTAGAACCTGTAACATAAGAATATGTATTATTACTTCCCGAAACATCTAACGAACTTTTAATTGCGAAATGATTTCTATTAACAATATAATTATCCAGTATAACAACACGTATGATACTATCGGGAAATATCTCATATTCATAGGACACTGATGAGTTATTCGTTCCTATTTGCTTCGTTTTTTGATAACTTAACAAGGGAGCCATGATACCGAAAATAGAATTTGATGTGACAGCCCAAGTAGGATCTAGTATCCACCCATCATTAATCAACAACCTATCATATAATGTATTATGTACAATGCCTGAAGATTTTCCATTAAACGAATATAGATATTCCTGCTTCAACGGAACAGCCCCCTCCCGTTCATAAGTCAGGATTTTCTGCACCCTCAACCCTCCAAAAACATAATTAGAATCTACCCCCTGCTTATTAAAAGTATTATGTTCATATACGAACTCCTTGAAAGATCCAGACCGCTCCGTAACTCTAGTAAGTTGACAATACTTAGTAAGCGACAAAGAGTAAGGTTGCCTTAATTCAGGATCAACCATTTGATTTCCAGAAGTAAAAACTGTAAAATAGCCCGAAAAATCCTGTCGATCTGCGGTCCTATCATATATATGGTTATTTACATCATCTTCGGAAAAATAAGTAAAGACATTAAGCGGTTTGCCAAAACTATCTTCGTTGATATTGATAATTCTTAGGTTATCCAGTCTTAACCTACATCTATCTGATTTTTTATAGGATGTCGAATTAGCTGTATTTCCGAAATACGAATAGTTAAACAGTATCTTCTGCAAAAAAATACTTTTAGAGTTGTCCCGATATGCCGTTATACTAGTCAATCGAGGAGCTTGCCCCTCTACATCATGTCTATCATTAGAATACGAAAGTGTAAGATAGCCATTTTTCGAACTTATTCTCGTTAAATATTTTTTATTAAACTTCTGCGTATAAGTTGACTTCTCGGCGGGATTGGAACCTTGTAGCCTTATCCATGAATAATAGTTGTACGTCTCATTTTCTGTACCATATTTTGAATAATAAAAATTTAATGTTTCCGTTTTAGATGCATTAACAATTTTATCTAAATGCCAAACAGAAGTATACGTAACTTCGTCTCCTCGGATTTTTTCGGTTGTCAAATCCCGATTCCCCACCACCTGTGCAAAAGAATACTCATTTCCAGATGCGTCAATAACTAAGAAATAAGAATTATTATTTGAATTGGTATTATTTTTAAAATTATAAGGTGTAATCATAATACCATCTTCTGAAGACTTCACAACATTTCCGTCGGCGTCAAATGTAAATTCTACAGAAAACAAAGGAGTCGTTAATATGTAAAGATCGGGCTCACTATCATACTTCTGCTCAAAACCTAGATAATTGTTATGTATATATTCATTTCTTGAAAAAGCAGCTTCAATTTTTTTTCCATGTGATCCAGGACCTAAATACCCATTTACAGCGTCATCAGGAAAACTTCGTACAACTCTTGTAATACTGCCGCCACCGTTTAGACGCCATCCCAAACCTACGCTACTAGCATATTCTTGATATTTTATACCGCCACTTTGGTAACTAAGATAAAGTGACGTATTCAAATTTGCATTTGCAGTACCAAATAAAGGCACTTTCAGACTGAGTTGCCCAGTTGATGGAACAACTTCCGCTGAACTATTGAGCTTTCCAAGTGTATTTTTATCCGGATGTGGAAATGAAAAATCCGACTGTGCCATCGCTATGCCTATAATTGCAATCACATTAGCTATACCTAATAAAACGTGTTTTATCATACTTTCAAAAATCAATCATATATCCTAATCCATTTCTTTAAAATGGTGTTTTTGGTTACTTATCAAACATGGTATAATTATTTCGCCTAGCATTAATATAACCTTCAATCTAAAGAGTATCGGAATATATCAACAGAAAAGCCTTAGGCATTTTATACTCAAAAAATATTAAATCATTGTAATTAAAACATTAGTAGTTAATAACCCATTGGTTTGAATAATTTTGTTATTTTCCAAATCTACTATTAAAATTTTAGATTTCAATCAACATTTATTTAATTTGTTAAAATTTCAATTGTTAACTTTTTATTTTTCCAACCGTATGAAAAGAAATCTCATTTCAATGCTCTTTTTCCTCGTAGGCAATATCGCGATCAGCTTTGCTCAGAGCACAGACATCTTCACCACTACCGTAACCTTTCCAGGAAACTTTGTCGTTGGAGATTATATCGAGTTTGCAAAAGCTATCCCTACTGCTGCGGACGCCTCTGGTTATTATGAAATCTCTATTGCCTATACACGTCCTAATATAGCGGCAGCAGCAACCCACATCGCTTCTGCATCGCGTGGCAACCCTAGCATATGGCGGGAAGCGGGGCGCGTCAACAACAACATCTACACCACAGGAAATAATAAATTCAACTTTACAATAGATGTCAACCCAAGTACACATAGCTTTAGAATTCGGGCGATAAATACATTGGGAACAAATACCTCGACACTACCTGTCAGCATCAAAATAAGACCTATAAACATGGTCTCCGGATTTACCGCGCTGAATAACTCAGGAAATACTACGGGAAATATACAATACCTTTCGATGACTTCTGACTGGGACTTAATAGTAGGTGATCAATTAGCATCTACATCTGGTATACATGCCATCAAGGTAATTTCAAACGGAAACGTAGGGATAGGCACTACCACACCATCCGAAAAATTATCGGTCAACGGTACCATTCGCGCTAAAGAAATTAAAGTGGAAGCCGCCAACTGGCCGGACTATGTTTTTGATAAACAACACCTCCTTATGCCGCTTGACAGCTTGCAACATTTTATCTCCGCAAATGGACACCTCCCTAATCTTCCATCTGCAAACGAGGTAGAACAAAATGGTGTGAGTTTAGGTGAAATGAATAAATTGTTACTGGAAAAAATCGAAGAACTTACCTTGTATATCCTCGACCATAAAAAGGAAATAGATCTCCTTAAACAAAAAGAGCAGGCTCGGGGCAACTAAATAGCAGCTTCTATCAGATCAACCTCTTTTCCAACAAATCTTCCTGTTGAAAAAGAGGTTGATATCTTTCGGATCTAGTTCTTTATTTTTATTCTTTTTTCGACTCTAGTTTTCGAATTTGCTTCTGCAAATCAATAACATATAAAGTAAGTTCTTCGATCTTCTTTAAAAGATCAATCTGGAAAGAACCAAGGTTCACATTACTCTCCATCATTTCTTTCGCCGATGGTATTTCAGGCAAATGTTTATTCTCTTTGATAAAAGAAGATAAAGAGTCTAGCGTGCGCAGCTGATAGTCCTCCTCAAAAACATGGTCAGCCGTTTTCTATGTATTTACTAAAATTTCATGGGCTCTTATCGTTCCTACTACGTCTAGGCGATGTTCGGGCGTCCTAGTCCCCAAACCTATTCGTTGTTCAGAGAGAGAAACGTACGATCTCGTGGGCATTACGCCTGTGTAAGTTTGTGGCGAGGTTAACAATAGATTATTTTTTAATTCAGCTGTTTTTCCAATCGCTCAATAGACTTTTTTAACTGGTCAATTTGGGAGGCTTGACGTTGCAATTCCTTAATTTCTTTATCTTTTTCAATGAGATGCAAGGTCAATTCTTCTATTTTTTGCAGCAGTAAGGCGTTTGTTTCTCCTAAAGCTACCCCATTTTCGGAGACCTCCTTCGCGGAAGGAATATTCGGAAGATGTTTATTTTCTTTAATAAAAACTTCGGTATCTTTCAGGGAAGGGAGTTTGTAATTCTCTTCGAAAACATAGTCGGGCCAACTCGCCGTTTCGACCTTGATTTCCTTTGCCCGGATATTACCGTTGACAGAGAGCTCTTCTTTAGGTGTAGTCGTTCCAATACCTACTTTTCCTAAAATATTGAAATTACTAACCATTTGTGTGTTGCTCATATTAGCAACATAATCCGTAATATCCGTCAACACCGAGGTGTTTTGTGCAACTCCGTTTACGTCGTAAACAACAAATTTCAGTGATTCACCTGACGAGGTCGCCCATCCTGTAAATTGGAAACCTAAAGAGTGTTGAGCTGCGGAGTAAGGAATATCAAGCGCCATGTATTTTACACCATTATAAAGACAGGTTTTCAACTTCCAAGGCGTATCCACCCTTGTATCATCAAAGGATGACACTGTTGCCGCGATATTCCTATAAGCTGAAGAGGAATTGACAAATACAGTATTCAGCCTGTTTAAACCTGTTGCTCCTCCTCTCCGCGCAACCAGATGTCCTACCACATAGTTATTCGCTAAATCAACTCCATTATAGATGGGGTGAAGCAAGATTAGTGCTTTTGCATAAGCATTGTTGCCCGTTGCGTCTATATTCTTATGTTTATAATTCAGTGCTAATGTGGTCTCCTGTGCAGACACATCTACAATAAAGAATAGAGGCAATAAAACAAGAAATAAATATTTAATTTTCTTCATGATTGAAATGTTTGGTTTCCATAATTTTCATTCGCTGTTCGAGATCGATAATATACAGCGTAAGCTCTTCTATCTTTTTCATCAACAACTTATTCATTTCGCCCACTGAAAGGCCATTTTCTTCCACTTCACTGGCTTTAGGCACCTCAGGAAGATGTCCATTTTCTACAATAAAATCCCTCACTTCACCTATCGGTTTTAACGCATAATCGGGACTAAAAACATAATCAGGCCAGTTCGTAGCTTCCACTTTGATTTCTTTAGCGCGGATATTACCGTTGACAGCTAGCTTTTCCGCTGGCGTCGTAGTACCGATCCCCACATTGCCATCCGTGTAGTAAAGCTTAGTATCTAGGCGCTGCCATTGATAAGAGGCCCCGAAAAGGAAAGGTTTCGTATTAGCATTCGTAGCATCAAAAAATTCTCCAAATACCATCACGCCATAATTTGTTGGATGGTTGGTTGCAACTTTCACAATATTACCCTCCACCACTAAGAAAGGGTGATTAGAAATCAACGCTGCAGCCGAAACCATTCTGGTATTCCAGGTACTATCCGTACCGTTAAACCATACGAGATACTCGGCCCCCATTTGTGTACCGGTTACCTTTATCGAAAGTTTGATTCTATAGAGCCCTCCTTTGGTCAAGGATAGATTATTACCATCTTTCAATTCGACCCTATTGCTCGTGCTCACTGTCACTTGCTTTGAAAAAGTCGAGGTTTGCGCTGCTACGTTTAAGTAGGAAAACAAAGCGATAAAAACGACAACCAGTTGATGTAAAAAAACGGGAATTGACTTCATAATATATAAATGATTAATGTAATTTATTATTTTCTTCTAATTTTTGAATTCTCTTCTCTTGTTCGATGATGTAAAGCGTCAACTCCTCGACTTTTTGGAGTAAAGCTTTGTTCATTTCCCCTAAAGAAACACCTTCTGCTTCGGCTTCCTTAGCACGAGGAATACCAGGCAAATGCTTATTGGTTTTAATAAAGGCTTCTGTATCCTTTAACAAGGGTAGATCGTAGTTCTCCTCGAACACATAATCCGGCCAATTGGTAGCTTCCACTTTGATTTCTTTGGCACGGATATTTCCATTGACCGCTAACTTTTCTGCAGGATTGGTCGTGCCAATACCTACATTTCCATTCGCTATAGAATGATTACCACTCCCCGTTAACTGCAGCACACCAGAAGATATTACATCACTGTGTGAATCCAATACCGTGCGCCAGTTGTTAAAGTTGCCTTGTCCATTGTCACTGGAACCACTCGTCGACGCACTACCTCTAAAATACATTTTCTTATCGTTTGCCCCGAAATATATATCCGTTTCCCAATGCGATGTGCGACCGAAAATTGCCAATAAAGTTCCATAACTATTACTTCCCGGTGCCGTCCCACCAGGCCGCGCTGTAACATAATCATCAAATAATTTGATACTCATCGGATCCACCTGTGTGCGTGGTGCTAATGCAAAATTGTAATTTACTAATGGAAAGTTTAGCTGGTTAACTTTAACACTACCAATCACATCCAGCTTTTGTATTGGATTGCTGGTACCAATACCTACATTTCCTCCCGTATCGTTTATTATAATATTTCCGATATCATTAGCGATCGTATTCGTCACACTTCGGATGTAAAGATCTCCGGTAGGATTAACGTGCTCTAGGATCGTTGCACCAATGGCTACATTGTTCCTAAACTGCGTGTAACCAAAATTGGTTACTCCAGTTCTCGATATTGTTTCTGTGGTCGTTTTGTTACCAGAAAAAAATTCTTGACTATACACTGATAATGAACAGAGTAACCCGCAAGATAGGAAGAGAATGTATTTCATATGTTAATAACTATTTATGACTGTTTGATTTCATTGGAATAAATAAGCTTGTTTCACTTGGTTTGCGTCCTAAAGTCCTTATGGAATATCCAGATTTCTTTTGGAGAGTTCACTTCGTTCGGCTATCTTCAATGGATTATTTTAATTCATATATGTGTTGTAATCGTAGACATTTCATAAAAAGTTAAATAAATTAAGGCTTAGCAATATTTAACGTTGTATTGATACGTTCAACAGCCTCTTTTAAGAAAATAATATCTGCGTTCTGTTTTTCGATCTCTTTATCCTTCTCAATTAGATGCAGTGTTAGCTCCTCTATTTTCTGAAGAAGAAGGGCGTTAGTTTCCCCTAAGGAAATACCTTGTTCTGCGACCCTAGCTGCCGAAGGGACCCCAGGTAAGTGTTTGTTCTCTTTGATAAATGCATATACTGATTGAAGCGATGGAAGATCATAGTTCTCCTCGAACACATAGTCAGGCCAATTGGCAGCCTCTACTTTAATTTCTTTGGCACGGATATTTCCATTTACAGCTAATTTCTCCGTGGGATTTGTCGTACCAATACCTAAATTTCCATTCGCTATAGAATGATTACCGCTACCCGTTAACTGCAGTACACCAGAAGATATTACGTCACTGTGTGAATCCAATACCGTGCGCCAGTTGTTAAACTGACCTTGTCCATTCTCGCTTGCGCCACTGTTCCAACCACTCACTCTAAAATACATTTTCCGATCAGCGCCAAAATACAAATTAGTCTCCCAATGTGACGATCGACCATAAATTGCCAACAAAGTTCCGTATCGATTTCCGCCGGGACCTTCACCTCCACCAGGTCTGTAAGTGACGTAATCATCAAACAGCCTTATACTCATAGGACTAAGCTGTGTCCGTGGTGCTAGAGAAAAATTATAATATGTCGATGGAAAATTCAATTGGTTAGCTTTCACGGTACCAACTACTTCCAACTGCTGTGTGGGACTGGTGGTTCCTATCCCTACATTTCCACTCGTAGGAAAAACATTCGTCTGCGCGTGGCTCCCTAAAACTCCAATACAACACAGTACAAACAGTATTTCTTTTAAATTTTTCATAATTTATATCAATCGTTAAGTCATTTACCAATATTCAAATACGACAGTCAACTTTGATAACCATACAGTTTCTGCTTTCCAATAGCTCAACCCTTGTAAATATTACCCGAACTTTGTACTCTCAGATCCGCGATAAAACAGATAACAAGGATAAGTAAATACAAGGTTTTGTTCATAACAAATGGAATACACATATTAAAATTCACCGTAAATTAAAAATTGTTTCAAAAAGAAATACCACAGGTAATCTTACTTTCCATACATGAATAAAGTGAAATTAAATTATAGCGTTAATTTTAACAATTAATAAATGGCACATATTGTGAACTAATCTACGAAAAATCAGAAAATAACAAAAAATTATTTCACTTTATTTGTAATTAGAAAATACTTGATAAAAGGAATAGCTTTCTATTAGAATACGTTTTAAGAACTTCCTGCCGGTAAATGCAATCTTAAAACGAAGAGCACGCTTTGAGGAACAAAATTAATCAGACCTCTGTCTTTAGGCTAACAAGGCGTATACTATATTTCAATTGCTCTTTCTCCACATAGGCACGGATAGATTTAACAAAGTAATCTTTTTCCAAAATTCGCAAGGCTTTCTGAAGTTGAGCGAAAGAGCCGTTCAAAACCAGATCACGCTCGGCGGTGAGGGAATTTGTACCCACTGCTTTATTTTCATAGCTAACGCCCACGGGCTGTGTGGAGAGCAAACCACCGACCTGACTTAGCAGGCTGCCGACCCAAAGCGTAGAATCTGCAGCATATCGCTGCAACAAGCTATCCTGGCGCGCTAATTTCTCGCGAAGCTGCACTTTGGCCAACGCTCTGGTTTGACCATTTGCTACACCTGCACGCAGTCTATTGTAGTCACCGATTAAGGCAAAGGTTTTCCCAAAGGCCAAATACCATGATAACACGAGCAACACAATAGCGAAGACCAGCAAGCCCTTATTCTTCTGCCGATATGTCCAGTCTTTAAAAATCATATTTATACACTATAGTTACCACAAAATCTTTGAGCGTGCTGTTGGGCTTATTTTGATCCAAGAACTTACTAATTTCGACCGAACTGAGCCATACCTGATGACTCAGGTTGCGCGTCCAGCCCTCCAATTGGTTTAACGTTTCACAGGTGCCGGTGAGCTGTATCTTATAGCGGTTGTCCGTTTCTCCCATCGTTGTTCCAGTACGCCTGCTAGCGATAGGGTTAATACTGAGCGATTGCCAGGCAACGCCCTGATGCCCCTGCAAGGACCCCGCCAACTGATTCAAAATCCAAGACTTATGTAAACCTCCATTCCAACCCAAGGCAACAAGCAAAGAATCATTGGTTTCCGCCTTTTCACTAAGCTTTTCCAATTCATTGGCGTTAGAGAAATTTTCTTTATGCTGCGAATCCATCGCCTCATAGGCACTCGAATAATGTGTATACACCACCGTATTGATCAGTAAGAGCACGAAAAAGAACAGTAATAGCCCCAAACCGTTGACTTTAAATTTCCTTTGCTGCCTAAATTCTTCCAAGCGATCGTTGACAAGTGGATAGTCCACATCCAATCTCGTCAAAAAGCGATGCATCAATAATGAAAAAGCGGCAGCATAGGCTTGCACATAATCCTCGGCGATTGCTGTATCCTGCACTTTAAGCGTAAACGCGGCCCGTTCCTCTGCCGAATAGCGGTAGCTTTCCCATATTTTTTCCTCGACGGAGCGGACAATATGATGTCCGTCAAAAGAAAAATGTTCATTGTAGCTGTTGAGCTGATCCAGTATGTTATCAGCGACGAAAGGACCAATATAAAGTTGAACCAAAGCTAGATCTTCTTCCCAAAAGAAGGACAGCAATTCGGACAACATCGTGCCGCGTACCAGCGCTAACCATCCTTTTTGCCGACCAGCAAAATAACTGAACACATACTCGCCTTCACGATAATTGGGGAAAACAGGCAGAATATCCTCCTGGCGGATCTGTTCTAAGACAGGCATTTCTTTCAACAAAATACCGCGGCCCTGCAAGTGCAGTGCTACTGGAAGTTGTTTATTCGTCTTTAAATAACGGATCAATCCTTCCTTGGCATCGAAGGTTTTACGCTCAAGGATATCGATATCGTCTTTCTCGCGTTTTAGACGGCAGGCCGCATAACTTGCTCCATGCACGCCAATAACGCAGCTTAGACCGATAGCTTCTCGAATGCCATATAGTTCCTCGACTTTATTCCACATCGTTAATAGATAATCGTTGGTTTGATAAAGACCACAGAAACTACTTTACGAACGGTTTTCTCTTTACTACTGAAGAGCCAGCGTAAGACGGGAATACGGGATAGTACGGGTACACCACTTCCAGAATCGCTATTTTCCATACGTTCTATTCCTCCTAATACAATCATATCTTCATTGCGTGCGCGCACAATGGATTGAAATTTACTCGTAGAAGTAGGTGGCGGCTGATTCGCTGGTGTTGTACCGATAAAATCAGTGATATCTACCTTAATATCGAGTGTAATCTGATCATCACCTGATACAACAGGGCGGATTTTGATATCCATATTTGCTTCTACAGGTGTATATTGTTCTGTTAACAGTGTTTGCGACTGAAACGATGGAATTACATTCTGTGTTTCTGTACGGTAATAGCGCTTGCTTCCGATACTTAGCGAAGCACTATGCCCATTTAAGGTGGAAAGCTTGGGCACGGAGCGCATATCGACGTTTTGATTTTCTTCCAGCGCTTTGAGCGTCAAATAGAAATTGGGCGATACCCTCCCCAGATTAAAGCTACCATTTGTTCCGATCTGCGACAGAAAACGATTGATGCCTCCTGAACCAAAGGTGAAGTTGACGCCATCTCCCAAAAGTTTGCCCCCCATAACGGTGGTACTATCGGCAATGCCTGCCGAGATACCCGTAGAAATTGTATGTCCTTTTTGAATATCCAAAATGGTGACCTCGATGAGTACCATAGGCACTAGCTTATCCAATTTTTTCAGGTATGCTTCGATCTCGTTGATCTGTGGCGAGGAACCTGAAAGCAACAACATATTCTGTTCCTTAAATTCCTTAATCTCAACATCCCTACGCCAATCCATCGGCACCATGGCTAGAAGTGTGTCGATAGAGCGGTGCTGCAGCTGTACAATACGGCTATCACGCAGTCCTTCCATCTTCCGGTCGCCGATCATATAGGTTCCATTTTCTTTGCGGAAGGTATACTGTGTGGTCTGAAAAATGGATGTCAGAAAATCGTCGAATGATATATCACGGACGTTTGCACTCACCTGCCCCTGCAATGGAGAATAGATAAAATAATTAACTTCCGCATCCTGGGCCGCGCGCTTAATAAGGTCAACGATCGGCGTGTTCTCTGCCTGGATTGTAAATAGCTTGCCACGATCCTGCATTTGACCATATACAGTAAAGCCTCCGGGAGCCCCCATAGATTGCTGCATCCCTCCCATATCGTTGCGCCCTTGTTGCGCCATATTGCTTCTGTAGCGCACTGCGGTCTCCTTCTGTTGGTTGATAAATAGTTCTTCTCCCGGAATGAGATCTTCGAAAACATACACACCGTCCTGTGTACGGTTGTAACGTAAATTATTGGCAAAGGCCAATTTTTCCAAAGCCACTTCAAAAGGTGCAGCGGCCATAAATCCACTGATGGTTTTCCCTTGTAGAGCCACAGGTACTACGATATTTTTTCCTGACAAGGAGGAAATCACCTGAGCAACATCACGCAGCACATCATTATTTAACTCGTAGCTTAGGCTGTTGTCAGCTATATTGTAGGTTACCTTGATTTGTTTGGGCGGAATAACGGGCTCCAGACCTTGCATTTTACTGATCGACATGATCGAACCGATAACCTGAATATCCAATTGATAGGTCTTACTTAGAAAAAGTAACACATTCAGAGCGGTTTCATCCCTAAAGTTATTAACGATAGGCATTTGCAGATCGGGCGATACATTGATATTTAAGGTATTGGCTTCGGCCAGTGCGCGGACAAATTCCTGTAAAGACACTCCCGAAACAGCGAGTTGCACTTTTTCATTCAATCCGGGTACCATCACCGACAACACTTTTAAACGTTGCTCCACCTGTTGATATTGCTGCTCAGCAGATTGCTGTGCCATCAACATCGACAGACTGCAACACATCACTCCAAGAAGCACAACAATTCTTTTCCAGTTCATTCTTAATAGTTAAAAAGCAAGGGGTATATTTCTTCAATCGTAGTCAATTGTTGCGCAAACAGTTCAAAGGCATTTTCGCCCAATGTTCTGATCTGCCTTTCTTTCAGTAATTGTTCGACCTGCATATTTTCTTTCTTAATTTCGTCGGCTAAATCCCGATCCAATGGTATAATTTCGTATACCGCTTTACGGCCTTTGAAACCGGTAAAGTAACATTGACTGCATCCTGTAGCTACAGCATGCTCGTTTACTTCATAGTAGGGCTTGAATTGTTTCGGATAGAGGCCTGCATCCATAGGTTTGGTCGTTTTGCAATGCGGGCAAAGCAATCGGACAAGCCGTTGGGCTACAGTAGTATTCAATGTATTTGCAATAAGGAAGCCGGGAATACCCATATCGATCAAACGGGAGATTGTTCCCCAGGCTGAATTCGTGTGGATCGTGGACAGCACCAGGTGACCTGTTAAAGCGGCACGGATAGCCATATTGGCGGTATCGGGATCCCGGATCTCGCCCACCATAATAATATCCGGATCCTGACGTAGAAATGTACGCAAGGCTGCCCCAAACGTTAGTCCAATATTTTCACGCAACTGCACCTGATTAATTCCTTCTAGTGTATATTCGATAGGGTCTTCAATCGTCAGGATATTGGTTGTATCTTTATTGAGGTATTTTAAGGTCGCGTAAAGTGTTGTTGTCTTTCCGGAACCGGTAGGTCCGCTGATCAGCAAAATACCGTTCGGCTTTTTCACACCGTGCAGGTAATTTGCGAGATCGCTCTCCGACATGCCCAACGATTCGATATGAATATTGGTCGCGTTGTTATTTAACAGACGCAAGACGACTTTTTCACCGTGTAATGTAGGCAATACCGAAACGCGGATATCAAAATTTTCGCCGTTTTTGGCGTAATGTATACGACCATCCTGGGGAAGACGCTTTTCGGCAATATCCATCGTGGACATGATCTTGATCTTATTGATCAGCGCCGGATAATCGGTCTTGGATAGTGAATAGCGTTCGACCATCAGACCATCTATACGGATCCGTACCCGTCCTCTATTTTCAAAACTCTCGATATGGATATCACTGCTTTTGAGTTGCTTGGCTTCCCATATGAGGTTATCCAGAAAATTGTTATCGAAAGTTAATTGTTGCAGAGGCCTATCGTTTGCGGCATTATGGTCTTCAAAATAGTAGCGTTGCAAGAGGTGATCAACTTCTTCCGTTTCGACAGAAATCAAGTTAAACGAAAATCCTAAAACCATTGCCAGCTCATCTTCCAAGGAAGAGGTATCCTGATCAGTCAACAGGGTGACAATTTCGTTCTGCCGATCAACAGCTATAATACGGTAATGCCTTGCCAACTGCCGGGGCAATTGCTTGATGACCTGTTCGTCTACAGTGTATGACAAGGATTTTATCGTCATGGAACAAAAGTTAATAATCGCGCGTTAAAAATTATACGGTTATGTTACGTATCGCTAAAAATAGACATTGCATTTGAAATATTCAAAAAAACAATACATTTGCTTTTCATATTTTCCCTAATTAGCGTTGGAACAGATTAGAAAGAGCGAACCAGCCCCAAAAAGTGGCCGGTAAATACAATAACAGACAGGCTGATTGCATACCGGCGAGGGGAATATGTTGATCTTTTCCTTGAATATGAAAAAATAGTGGCGTGAAGATCAAACTAACAATCAGGGTGAGAATGGTGAAAAGAATATATTCTTGCAGATCGAAGTAAGGCGTGATCGCTAAAAAGAACAGCACATCGCCCCAGCCTAGATAGCGATCAAAAATAAAAACCAGTTTTCCTTCCTTCACGGAAAAATAAAGTGTCAGGAGTAACAAGAGCAATCCGACGAATACCAGGTTGAAGCCCATCTGCAAGAGCAGCTCGTAAATCCCGATGAAACGCATGGACAAACCGCATAGTCCGATCAATAACATCGGATACCACCAAAGGTGCACCATGCGCCAGCGAAAATCTTCCCAGGCGATGCCTAATGCAGCGACTATTGCAATCCCCAGCCAGAGCACGATTAGTCCGCTGTAACCTCTTTTAGATTTTTATCCTGATCGATTTCCCAGACATTGAAAACACCATCGCCATCAAAGTCTACAACTGAAGTTGCACGAGCGAGAAAGCCCTTACTATCGGCTTGAATAATTTCAATGCGGTAATTTGCTTTTCCGTCCTCGCCTTCTGTCGTCAGTTTTTCCTGTATAAATCCGATTTCTTCCAGACTCGTCGAGTACTTGGATTTTTCATAAAAGAAATTCTTTTCCAGCGTCTGCACGTGCTGCAACTGCATTTTCGCTTCGGTACTTTTTGCTTTTGTAATCAAGGGCAATAGATTGGGCAGAACCAATAACACCAGAATGCCGATGATAACCAACACCACGAGAATCTCCGTCAAGGTATAAGCCTTTAATCGCTTGGTATAAATTTTATGCTTCATAACTTAAATTAATCACCTGACGAAGATAATTAAATTGATTTGGTAAAAAAAATCAATAATGGATGAAAATAGGATAATTTGGAAGTATCATACGAGCTTTAAAATTCATGATCTATCTTCTTAGCCTAGGATAGAATGTTTCGAAACTTTTCCAATCGACTCCATATTGAATAAAACATCAACTTAAAAAATCAACCGATAAACAAAAAACAGATGAATATTTTATTCAGAATGAATTTATTAACTTTTTTTTTCGATTATAAAATGGGGTAAAACAACGAACTAGAAGCTGTCATTATTTAACAATCAGAGAAAAGTTGCATGTAACAAGTAAATTCTCTTTATATTTACTTCGTACTGATTATTATGAAGAAATTAGCGGTTTGTTTGTTCGTTGGACTGGGGTTATGTGCCTGTGCTGACTTTATCGAATATCCTTTAGAGAAGGAATCTGTCGTTCTTTTGGCCCCAGCGGATAATTTGGAAACACAGGATACGGTACTTACATTTTGGTGGGAAACGCATCAGGATGCTCGCTATTACCGCCTGCAGATTGTACGTCCAAATTTTCAAGAGATCGAGACCTTAGTTATGGATTCGTTGGTAACGAAGAACCAACTTACAGTGGAATTACAGCGAGGAAACTTTGCCTGGCGTGTTCGACCGGAAAACGATGGCAGTGTGGGATTATTCAAGGAAGAACGAAGCTTACATATTACAGAGTAAAGTCCCCGCCAGTAAAACACAAGATATTTGGATCGATCGGGTATTCCAACATGATTAAAATAAATGAAGAACAATAAAGCCATGACCTATGTTTTGCTAGCCCTCGTTGTCGGGATATGGGGCTATGTGATCTACAGCGTTCTGGCAAAAGTGAACGATGGTGACGATTTCGCTGTACAACAAGCTACAAAAACAGTCGCGCAAGAAAACCTTAATTATTACCATTGGCGCGATTCTCTGCGTTATGATAGTGTTTATACATCTCCTTTTTCTTCCGATGCGGCGATGGCGACATTGAAGGAGAACAGCGATGAAGGCCTTGATCTACAGACAAACCCCGTTATGGAATCTTATGATCCGATGGCGTATGCTCCGGCAATGGATATTCAATACTTAGGCTTTATCGAAAATGAACAACAGCAGCAACGAGTAGCTTTGGTACAGATCAATGGCAGGCAATACTACATGCGCCAACAGCAAACAATGGATGGTGTAAAATTGCTTCAGATTGCTACTGGCAGTATTAAGGTAAAAACCGATTATCAAACTCTTACGATCAACAAACAATGAAATTAACTAGCATACTATTCGTTTTTTGTGGGCTTTCACTAACTGTTTCTTCTGTAAAGGCGCAGGCCGAACTGGAATTCTTTGAAAACTTGCAAAACCGCATCACCATCAATCAGGACAACGGTGCAAAGGAAGTATTTACCGTGACACCGAAAGTTATAAAAGCAAAATCAAACGCCTTATATTACTGGTATCAATCGCAAAAAATACAGCAGACACAGGGAGGCTACACGGGCAAACTTTTGGATGGCCAATACACCTTTTTCTACCCCAGTAAGCAATTGGCCAAACAGGGTTCTTATAAGCGTGGATTGGCTCATGGACAATGGAAAGCATGGAATAACAACAATCGTCTATCTAAGGAAGAAACCTGGAAAAAGGGACATCAGAATGGCGAGGCTTCGTATTATGATGAACAAGGCCACCTACTTAGCAGGGGGCAAATGAAAGAAGGAACCTGGAACGGAAAAGTATGGACCTTCAGCCCTGCAGATACGACCTACCAATGGGCATATTACAAAGCAGGAAAGCCGATCAGCAAAGAATCGTATATAAACGCGAGCGTATTCCGTCGCTCGGGGCGTTTTTTTGGAAATCTTTGGAATAGAACATTCCATCGGAAAAAGGAAACGGATGTTGTCATCCCGGAATAACGATGGTTAAAGCCTCTGCCCTACACCTGTCGCTGGTCATTGCGCTTATTGTCAGCATTTTGCTTGGCAGCCTGATTTATTTGCATTCCTTTTACCGCACTGAGCAGCAAAAGATAAAACGTTGGGATATTCTTCAACAGGAAATACAATCAGGAACGATACTTTCTCTATCGAATTATTTTCCCTACACGGATAAAGACAGTTTAATACTGTCTCCTGTTACCTTAACAGATAGCATGTTAATCGGAAAGAGGCATTGGGGCTTCTTCGACCTGGTAACGCTACACAGTTGGCGTAACAGCGATTCGTTGCATCGCAGTTTTTTTGCAGGAGTAACACTCAAAGATAGTACAGTGCTTTATATCGTTGATGAAGACAGACCGATTTCCATAAGTGGTAAAACATTGTTGGAGGGAACAGCTTTTCTTCCGAAATCGGGCATTCGCCCTGCTTTCGTTGATGGCAGTTATTACGAAGGTATAGAGGAAATGGTGGATGGCACTATCAAAGAAAGTGCGATGAACCTTCCTGCACATGAACAGGATCGCATTGGCGAGATAAAACGGTTTTATAAAAATGCTTCCGGTTCAGGCTACGAACCGATTTCTTACGATGCTGTATTGAAACAAAGTTTTTTTCAGCCTACAAAGTATTATCACTTAAAAGCTCCAGAGACACTTTTACAGGATTCCATCAAGGGAAACATTGTCATTATCGCAGACTCCGCTATAACCATCTCCAGTAGAACGTCTTGGGAGGATGCCATCGTGATTGCTCCTTACATCAAATTGGAAGATGATTTCAGCGGAAAGGGGCAGTTCTTTGCGCTGGACTCCATACGTACGGGTAAAGGTGTGAAACTTCATTATCCATCTGTACTTGCACTTCTAACTCCGGATAGTTCGGGTGGTATCCTACAACTCTCATTGGGAGACAATAATACCGTGGAGGGACTTATCTTATTGCACAGAGCAAAGGTCGGAGATCAAAAAGACGTGTTATCGGTAGGAAAAGAAAGTAAAGTGCACGGCGATATCGTTAGCTTCGGACTTCTGAAGTATACTGATCCTATCCAGGTATCCGGTGCTGTGTACTGTTACCGATTCATCACCCAACGACCGAGCTCGCTCTACGAAAACTATTTAATAAACTTAACCTTAGAGCGGCAAAAACTCCACCCTTATTATGTACGACCACATTTCTGGCTACCTGATAAATCGACAAAACAAGCTATTGTACAATGGTTAAAGTAACATCGAGCTATCGGCAGCGCTTGAAAGCTTCTACATTGGTGGAGGTGTTGATCGCATTGGTTATCCTTTTGACGGTGTTTGCACTGGGAATGTTAATATTCGCACGCCTGAACCGATCGGCATTGAGCAACACCCAACAGGTTATCCAATTTAAATTGCAACAGATCAGCTTGAACTACGATCAAAATAAAGGGGATGAGGAACTGTTTTTCTCGGATGGACATATTCAATATATCATCGAAGAGGAAGAACTGTTAGATTATAAGGACCGTAAGAAAGTTAAGTTTTATGCATTTGATACAGAACAGGAGAAGGTGATTGATAGCCTTGTTAAGATAATAGCGATTGATGAAGAGTAGCAGAAAATATCAGGCCTTTACATTATTGGAACTGACAATTGCCATGCTTATTGCTGCGATATGTCTAGGTATTGCGTTTTATGTATTAAACACGTTCAGCCATATCAGTATCAATCAACAAAAAGAAAAGCAGCAAAGTTATTTGCTATTGCTATTTCAATACAGACTCCAAAAGGAAGCTTTTGAAGCTGAACGTATTTGGTTTGCAGAAAACAGTTTACTGTTGGAACGTAGCGGATTATCGACCCAGTATGCATTTTTGGATTCGGCAATCGTGCGCATACAAGGCGATGTTGCTACCGATACACTGCGTGGGCATATTCTTAATTTGGATGTTCGTTATTTAAAAGACTTGGAGCAGGAACTTGTACAATCCTGTTCATTCGACCTACAGATCGAGGATGCGGCCTACCCTTTTGTCTTACAAAAGATATATAGTGCAGAAGAATTAGTAAGTTTATCTCAAAATACGCAAGAATAAAAGTCCTTATGCCAAAAGTTGATATCTCGTCTTATAAAAAGAAAAACGTAACTGCTGTCAGGAATGCGGGCACTGTCGGCGATACACAGAAGGGCGGCGATATTATGGCCTTTCTCAATAAGGATATTTCATTCGGCAGTGGACAGCTATCTGACAAGAAAAAAGAAGAATTCTATCTGGAATTTAGTACCCTTCTTCTATCTGGTATTGATATACGAACGGCTTTCGATCTGGTATTGGTTGATCAGAAGAATAGTAAAGATTCCAAGATCTTTACGGATATCAAAGAGAACGTGGTGAAAGGCTCAACGCTTTCAAACGCTATCCAACAGAGTGGAAAATTTAGCACCTATGAGTTTCAGAGTATTCGTATTGGCGAGGAAACCGGGAAGCTTGGCGAAGTGCTCAAAGAGCTGGCCCTCTATTACAAAAGTAAGATATCCCAACGTCGTAAGATCGTATCCGCACTGACATATCCGATCATCGTACTTTGTACATCGCTTGGGGCCGTCTTCTTTATGCTGAAATTCGTGGTACCGATGTTTGCAGACGTTTTCACCCGTTTTGGTGGCGACCTTCCTTGGATTACGGCATTTATTCTTCGTGTTTCCAATTTTATCGACGGCACATTTTTGTGGGGTATACTGTTACTCGGTGGGGGCATTGTATTTTTATACAGCAACCGCAAAAAATTATGGTACCGCAAATGGTCATCCCGTATCATTCTTAAAATACCGTTGGCTGGAGAGCTTGTGCGAAAGATTCACCTGGCACGCTTTGCCAACACGATGCGCTTATTAGTCGGAACGAATACACCTTTGCTATATGCTATTCAGCTGGTAGAGCAGATGACTGATTTCTATCCTATTCAGGAGTCTCTAAGAGAGACGGAAAAGTCTATTATGCACGGCGAATCTTTACACCAGAGTTTGGCTGCATTTTCCTTTTACCCCGCGAAGGTAATACAGTTGATCCGGGTAGGCGAAGAAGTAAACCGATTGGAGTTCTTTTTTGAGAAAATAGCGAACCAGCTGACCGAGGAAGTGGAATATAAAACCGCAACGATATCAACCGTATTGGAACCACTGATTATTATTTTTCTTGGACTAGTAGTAGGACTGATTTTGATCGCTATGTATTTACCTATGTTCCAAATGAGCAACAGCTTTGGCGCTTAGACCCGTCAAAGTATTGGGATGAATATCGTGTGTATTTCTATACTTTACTATTAAAAAAGTCTTCGGTTATATGTTGGAATTCCACATTTAATATGGTTATAATAGTGGATGATGCACTAACATTATCACCGACCACAGTTATTTGATTTCCAAGTTCTCTACTTCATGAAAGCGTAACGATGTAAAGGGCAAATATCTTGTATTATTTATCTATACATTTTTTCAAATTCTTTCTTTAATAGTTCACCTTGCTGTCTATTGATAGTATTAATTTTTCCGTAAACGACTTCAAACTTTTCTTTGTTCTGCAAATCGTATTTACCTGAGCCATCAAAAACAAAATGCCAAAAACTTGTTATTTCTTCTTCGGGTTTCGTAATCAGAATTACTAAAAATTCTTCAGGATATTTAATTATTAAATCTGAAAGTTCTTCTTGAAAATAACTTACAGCATCTGCTTCCCATTTCCCATTGATGGAAATTTTTATTGTTTTTTTTATAAGGGGTATCAAGTATTCTTTAGGTTCATTAAACAAAAAAGGTATATGATGCTTCGCTTCAAAATATAATGGACTTTCCCCTGTGTCATCATTGAATCCGTAAAAATCTACAAGTTCATGGTATGTATCAGGAAACAATTTAAAAAAGGTTGTATAATCTTTCTGCTCAACAGCTGTTTTAAGTTTCTCTATTCTCGTGCTAGCAATACTATCGTTTTGCGTAACACCATTATTACCATTCTTTTTTTCATTTGCACCGCAAGAGAAAATAAAAAACGACACTATTATTGTAAGAAAAGGTATCTTCATTTTTTTAGGGATTTTATTATTAATGATTGTCACCTGATCTTAAAAACATTTTTGTTAATGAGTTAGGAGAAATACGAAACTTCACATCGTATGAACCTTTTTCGGTTAAGCTATAAAACGTACTTATCATTTTACAAGCATCAATCTATCTGATATTACATTGAAAGATTTTAATATAGCGAGTTACTTAAATAGATTTCCTTTTCAAAAGGTTCTCCTTTCCAGCAATATGGTGTACCGTCAAGAGGCCAGTAACTAATTTTTCCTTTTTTTCGTTTAAGGTTTTCAAAATAGTTTTTATATATTTTATATATAGATTTCAAATCCTCATCTTTTGTTACTGGAATATTGGTCTCCCGAAAGAACAGCTTAGGTTCAATTTTTGGATAACCTCGTGTTAACAACCATGAGAAAGTGAATAATGCTTCTACTTCTAGTGTTACTCCTTGAAATTTTCTTGTTCGACTGGTTGCATTTATTATGAAGAATTTATCACTAACAGTTGTATCCCCATTAAAGAGCAAATACTCTTGTAAAATTTTAAGTCTATTTTTTGCTGAATACATAACAAAAACCGTCCTATCATCTGTAATATTAACTATTCCCTCTCTTTTAATTGGAGGCATTTTAATCGAAATGTATTTATCTTTAGATTTTTTAGACAAATTTATTTCTAAAAACTTGAAATGAGCATCCTCAATACACTGTGTGAAACTAACATTTGTATTGATTAAGATAAAAAATAGTATATATATAATTTTCATCCGTTTTTTCAAAGAATTGTACGTCTTCCAACTAAATTAGACACATTAGGTTAAATCCTTAAGGAGTACTTCGACGTATAAAATAGATATTAATTTGGTCGCTATTCTCTAAAATCTGCATCAATGATGTCAAAATAATGAGATTTTATACAACAAGTGATCTGCTTATCTTCTCCGTTTTTATCAACAGCATATAGATCTATGTACATACTCGTGGATGAACTTCCCATTGGAGTCATAGGTTTTAAAATTTCATACCAAGGTTTACGAAATTTGCCTGAAGAAAACCATAAAACCCTATGATACTCTAAGGTAAGTTCGTTCTGTTCCAAATAAAAATCAATATACTCTCGGAATGCCGCTTTGACCGTGCGCCTGGTCAATAACCAAACTGCTAAAATAAAAATAAAAGGAGGACTAAAAAATAATAGATCTAAAGTCATAAGTTAAAATCAAAGAATCCAACAAAAATAACCTATATTACTTGTAAGCAGCAAAATAAGTTACAAATAAAATGTATTCAAATCAACACGGTAAATCTAACATCTAACCTGACTTTTGAAGTGATAAGGTTCTGATTGTCTCCAGCCCTCCATATTAACTTTTTTTCTTGAACGCCGACAATTTTTCAACACCTGATTTACCTTTACCTACAACCGGATCACCTTTTTCTTCAATACCACATTTGCTTTAACCCTGCTGACCATTGCCAAAGAATCGGATTTTCTTTTCCAATCTTCGTGTTCCTTACATACTGCCGAAAAACAAAGTATTAAAATTATGGAGTACGCTGTTTTCATTTTGCAATATTTTATTGGGTACGTGCTAATTTATGCAGGTCTGTTATAGAACCATATTTTTAACCTCCATGATCGGAGCCACCACTCTGTGAATATCAAGTTCTGTAAACTAACGCCAATGGGCCATCTTTTTCAACAAGCGTAGACCAGCCAGGAAGAGCATCCTTTTCGAGTTTTGCCAACAAGATATTAGAAGCATAAACTTTCACACAAACCTTCCCATCATAACTTCCCCACTGAATATTGATAGATGTAGATGTATCAAAAGGTGAAATATTTTTTTTAACAAACATAGTAGGATTTGCAAATGGAAGATCTTCTTTGTTTTTCCAATCCACCGATTCAGGCGTGTCTATATGATTATAAAGCCAAACATCACTTATGATCTGATTTTCTTCCAATAGATATGCGTAACACACCTTGTCATCATCTTCTATGATAACTGAAAAGGAAGGCAATTCCTCATTAAAGTATTGACCGAAATACCCCATTATTTATTATTTTTTTTGTTACTTCTTGTATATATTTATACTAATAGATATATACCTTTTTCCCCTTTATTCTTTTTGTAATCATCCTTATCTCTACGAGTATTTTATCGGATTGGGCGTTGTTGTTTTATAACACTTATACATCTTTTTTATTAATTTGCTTTAAAGACATAAGAATGATAGTACTTAATAATAAACAGATTATAATATCAACAATAAGATAAAATAAATTAAACCATTTTAAACTCTCACAATCCTCACATTTTCCATCTGTATCTTGCAAAAAAACAAAAGGAAATCCAATCCGAGTAAAACCATCACTTACTGCATTAAACTCTCCTAAAAAGATATTGAAGCATATAAACAAAACAAAAAACAGAATAACTATCCGTTTTATATGGTTGCTATATAAAAATTTACACATAATGAAGCCTTCCCTTTTTGGTAGGCTTACCTATTTCCTGCGCCAACGCAAGAATGATAGATTGAATTTTGGCCACATTTTAAGTAAATCTGCGCCAATCCACTAATTGCCAATTATATGCCATGAGCCAATTACATTCATTAATCGGCTCAAATATACCAAATCCATGAGCCGATTAAGAGCTTTATTCGGCTTATAATACCCTTTTTAGTCTAAGAAACAAAAAAATTATCGTTATGCAGACACCGGATATAGATGAAAAAGTGTAACATCTATTAATAAACCCTTCAAATCCGGATGTAAAAATATTTAAGATAGGGATGTTCTAAGAGAAAACAGCAAATGATAATTCATAGGTAGACTTACCTGTTTTTCTATACTGTAAATTGCTTCTTCCCTTTCTTTACAAATTGATCTGGTTAAAAAAATCGATAATAGATAAATATAGGACAATTTGAGCACATCATCTTTACCAGATTTAACATCTTAAAGATGCAAAAATATTGACTTACTGTTAAATCCTATCAGATAAAATTAACGGGTATCCATCATATCTTCGTAATGACAAATAAATTGATAATATGGTGTTCTACCATCCGGCCCCAACTTCAAAAATTCAATGATCACATCGTTATATTTATCTAATTTACAACCACCTATCACTTTATTTGCAAAAGGCATACCTTCATCTTTTAATAGTGATTCTATTTTTTCAGAATCAGAAAAGCGTATATTGGAACCAATCAATTTTTTAAAATCTAACACCCTAGTAGTAGGATTGTAAATCTTAATAACGACAGCATTTAGTTCAGGAAAATATATTTCCTCCTGCAGTTTTACGGTAAAAAAAATAACTGAATCAGCATCAAAAGTATCTTTGATATTAGTCTTAAATGTATTAATATCGAAAGAACAATCCACATTTTTATCTATTTTATTTGAAAAAAGACAACTTTGTAATAAAAGAACCGCAATTAAAAATAAAAATCTCATTTTCTGTAATTTAAATATTTATTAGAATTTCTTTCGGTGCGGATCATACAACTTATCATCTCGGCCAAAATAGTCTCTTATTTCCCTCCTCCTTCCAATACTTGTACGGATCCCTATGTTTTATAGATTACCAAATAACTCACTTTAGTTTCAGACCTTTGAAAAACCTTTGAATTAGTAATGTATCTATTCCCAATAAAATCCCCAATCCTATAATCAGAAAAACGAAATTCACACGATATCCGATATTAAATTTGACCCAGTTCATTAATTCGTTGTTACTGTCAAAGCTTTTAATTGAAGTGCATTGTACGTCCGTAATCTCCCGTAAGTCAATTTCCCTGACGCGAATATTTTCATCAATACTTACAAATTGTTGTCTAGCTTTATCTGTTGAAATCTTAAACACCAAAAAATTATCACTATAGAAGTATTCGTAAATTTTCTGTATACGACCTCCTCCTAGAATAGATTTCCCTGAATATAATACTAAAGCATCAGTACTATCCACAACGACAAGACCATAATTATCGGAAGATATGTCGTATCCCCAGTAATCAAATTTCAGCCCATACGGTAGATTATATTCATTTTGTAATTTATCATTTTTGAAAAAATAATATATATCATCTAACGCAAGAATTAATAGCAATACAGAGAACGCCAAAAAGAATAAAAGAAAGAACATTTGAAGAACTTTATTCATGACATTATCGTATATTTTTATTTTTTCACAACCTATGCAAGCCTCGTTATTATTGAAAGATTGATGTGCAATTTCAGCAATCCATGGTAAATCAAACACTAGTTCAACACTTAATTCTTTATCTTCTTCACTAAAGCTAACTTTTGCTTCTTATTGCATTCCGGATTCAGACAAACCAAATCAATCAGAATTTCTTTTTATGGATGTGCCGTAATTTTGCTCTCCTACACCAGCACTCGTTTACCTGCTAATTACCAAACTTTAATTCTCCAAAAAACAAACTTTTTTTCCCGACCATATCGTAGTCATCATTATAGATCGGATCAAACATATAAATATATAAACTTACTTCAATATCTTTCAATTCGACAACTTGATCGGCAGTAATATCATAAAGCCTTGTGATGGTACGCGTGCCTTGCCATTGCTTCGCTGTACCTTTCGGATTTCTGTCAAATCGATGATCATTCTCATCCGTGTAATACCAATAAGAAGGAGCCATATCCATCAAGTAAAGCTCTTTATTTTGATTAAAGAACACTTCTGCCATACCCGTATTTTGAAACCAGGGTTCGTCTGGCTCGAAAAAATCAACGGCTTCTCCAAAATGATTTTCATCTGTAGTTACGCCTAGTAAAAAACCTTCTACATCTGTCGCCGATATTTCAAATTGAAACGGTGTTTTTTGCAGTTTGTAAACATTGTCTACAGCCTCAATGACTTTTCCATCTTGTTTAACGAGGACCCGCAAAGATTGTCCAGACGCTATTAAAGCAGATAAGAAAAAAAGAATCGACAAACTTATTCGGTTCATATGTAATTTTTTATTCGTAAGGATTAGATTTCATTGAAATAAAAGAGCTCGTTTCACGCTTTTTCTTTTCTAATAGCGATATGGAATATCCGACTTATTTTGATCGGTGATTGTGTTTATTGACCTTGTTTAATTCTAATGGAATCAATGAACTCATTACATTCGGTTTCCAATCACGGACATTTCATCTAAATAATTATTAAAACAGATCGGCTTTCAATTGAATTTTCAGGTAAGCGACTTTTTGTTTTTCCCCCTTTATGGCTGCTGAATTTACGGGATAAACTTCTGCATAAAACGTGTCGTGGTTTATCCAAAAACCTTTTTTCTCATCGCCGATCTTAAACCCCGTAAAGTTTACATACAACTGATTGATCTGCTGCTTAGATTCCGGCAAATATTGAGCAACCAGAAAATCTGAACCCGTATCATCATTACTGCTGATAGAAGAGACTCTGTTGATAGAAGGAATAATATGAGGGTAGCCCGAGGTAAATAAATCCATGGAGAATCCTTCTTCAGGATTGTAAAAGGTATAGTAAGAATTGTTAGAATCTTGATTCTCTTCTTTAAAAATTTCTAAGCCCAAAAAATTGGAATAGCCAATATAATAGTAAGATAACAGCCCATCTTCGGTTTCCAAATTTTCGTACTGTTGAATCTTCTGTTCTTGACCGTTTTTGTCGGATATCCAATCGTTACCTTTTAACTTTACATGTGGACTTTTCGTAAAAATCTCCTCTGCCTTTGTTTTCAAAGCAGCATGGTACTCCTCAGCTGTCACTTCTTCCACCTCCCCATATTTAGCAAAGGATTTATCCTTAAGATCAGACTTATCCATATACACGCTACTTCTAATCTCATACAAATTCACTCCTTTCAACATCAAATCAAATGCCCCTGTAAATTCAGACTTCAAAACAAAGGCTTCAACACTATTGGCTATATTATTCGCTATGCTATAATGAATGGAATAAAAATCGTCAAACTCCTCAAAACCATAATAGTTATCGAGTTTACGATAAGGGATTTTTAGGAACGTAGCATCTTTGTCTGGACTTGTAAAAAAGTGAACAGAATCTAATTTGGTAAATAATTGAAACGGTACATCTTGTACATTATCTACCCCTTTTATCTTTTTAAAATCAGCAAATGTGATGCCTTTTTGCACAGCTTTAGTTTCTACTTTGGTGGTCTCTGTCGTTTTATTTTGAGAATTGCATCCAACAGCAATAACCAAAAAACACAATATAAAAAATAGAGATACGTTATTCATTTGCTCACGTCTAGAATTCATTGCATATTATTTGATGCGAATATATAAGTATTCAAATTACCGACAAATAAAACAGCTTCATATAAGGGACAAATGGCTGAAAACAGGGATATAAATGTACCTGTAAAATTTAGCGCATTTCGCTTTTATTTTAACCGAAATTTAAAATGACTTCCAGCGTCCTTTATGCAGAAATATGCTTTCCATCTACAGCTGAAGAACGAGTATATACAACCTGTTTACATCGGTCCAGAGGATTGTATTTTTCTATAGCTCTTCAAACTCATTCCTTTATGTCTTTTGAAAAACTTATTAATATGGCTCTCATCTGCAAAACCAAATTCATCCGCAATCTCATGAATCCTCCTATCACTAAAACGTAATCGATGTTCAATCTGCCGTATCCGATAAGAAGAGATATACTGTTGTATCGGCTCATTGCATTGCTTCCGAAAGTAGCTGCCAAGATATGTAGGCGATAATCCGAATTCTTTGGCTATTGTTGCAATTTTTAATCGATCAGGTTCACGGATATTTTCTTGTATATAATCCAGAATGCTTAACGTGCGCAGGTCTGCATGAGGTGAAATATTTTCTGGTTTTATGACTGAAATATTCCGAGCAGCGATCACAATAACAGCGTTTACAAAATGACATATCAAATCTTCATTATAGATATTATCGTGTTCCACTGCATGTCGTATTCCATCCATGATAGATGCAACCATTCGTTTGTCTTCAACATTTTTCAAAATTGACCCCGAAAGATGCGACGCATAGTATAATAAGCATTCGATATGATCGATACTTTGCCAGCTATAGGCTTTGACATAACCCGGAGCAAAACGGATGACCATAAATTCACACATGTTTTCAAGATCAAACGTATGACTATCAGTTGGTGTAATCAAGAAAAGATCACCGGATTTGAAAGGTAAACGATTACCATTGATGGAATGGCTTCCCTTACCAGACAATACATAGACAAATTCAAAAAAATTGAATTGTCGGTCGCGTAAAGGACAACTATCGACCTGTTCGTAATAAACCTCCAATGATTTGTGTAGATTCTCGCGCGCCATAATAGCAAAGATACCCAAATAGGCTTGAAATATACCTGTTTTCACATTTATTATCGGTCTATTTTTGCATATATCAATTAAGAATAAATGAAAGCAATTGTATTGGAAAAATTCGGAGGTATCGAAAACCTGATCTACAAAGATATTGAACAACCTAGAATAAGAGCAAACGAAGTATTGGTCAAAATAAAAGCAATCGGTATAAACCCTGTCGATGTCAAAGTCAGAAACCGACAAGCTCCGTTGGCGGAGGATCTATCAAAATACGATCCTTTGATTTTGGGTTGGGATATTTCTGGCGAAATAGTAGAAATAGGAAATCAAGTAACAGAATTCAACATAGGCGATGAAGTATTCGGTATGGCCAATTTCGTAGGACATGGTAGCGCATATGCTGAGTATGTAGCAGCTCCTGCCGGACATCTTGCTCTGAAACCCAAAAACATCAGCCATGTGGAGGCTGCGGCAAGTTGTTTGGCCGCATTGACAGCATGGCAAGCATTTGTCAGCTATGGTAAGTTGCGACCAACAGATCGGGTACTTATACATGCTGCTTCAGGGGGTGTTGGACATTTTGCCGTACAGATTGCCAAACATATCGGGGCCTTTGTGATCGCTACTGCATCTGCCGCAAATAAGGATTTTGTATTGGAATTGGGCGCGGACGAATTTATCGACTATAAAAGTGTTCATTTTGAAGAGCTGTTATACAACATTGATTTTGTATTGGAAGCCATTGGAGGACCTAATTTCCGGAAATCAGTACAAGTGCTGAAACCGTTTGGAACCATTGTTACGTTGCCTTCAGGACATACAGAGGAAGATGTGTTAAAAGCACAAGAGAAACAGCTGCATGCTTGCTATTTTATGTCCGTTTATTCCTGCGGGCAGGATATGCAACATATCGCGTCTTTACTAGAAAAAGGCATACTAAAACCGCATGTCTCTCATGTATTCGGATTTGAGGAAATGGCTAGAGCACATATACAGATCGAAACGGAACGTACTGTCGGTAAAGTAGTTGTCAAATTCTAGAAAAAGAATGGATGATAAAGAATTTTCCAAGAATAAAATTAACTAAGGAGATGAAGATTAAAGAAGGATCATTGGGAATGAAAGAAAAAATAGATCCCGAATTATTAGCTATATTATCAACAAGTGAGTGGAATGCTATAGATTATGCTAATCTAATAGTAGATAATCCAGCGCAGATTAGAAAAGAAGAAAAGGATCTGTCTTTAAAAGAAATACCTCTCATTGCGCCAACACAGCTTGAAGTAAACGATATCTGGATTCCTTCTTCTGATAAGTTAAGAAATATAAGATTGAGAACATATCGACCAAAAGAGAAAGCCGATCTACCTGTTTTATTGTATTTCCACGGAGGGGCATTTATATTTGGCACACCGGAACAATATGATTTTATTTTTTTTCGGCTGGCCTTAGATGTCGGTATGCTAATTGTCTCCGTTGATTATCGACTCGCCCCTGAAAATCCTTTCCCAGCAGGCATGGATGATGGCTATGATACACTGTTGTGGCTCTCAGAAAAGGCTGATCAAATAGGAGGAAACTGCGGCAACATTCTAATCGGTGGTAGCAGTGCTGGAGCCACTATTGCATCATCCATCACACACATGGCTAGAGACAGAAAGGAAGTAGATATCAAGCACCAATACTTACTTTATCCTCCGACATGCCATCGTTTAAGGACGTTATCAATGCATGAATTGGCCAATGCCCCCATGCAGACACGACAATCTGCAGCATGGATGTGGAAACACTATTTACAGGATAAGATCGACTCTCCTCCAAGATATGCGGTTCCGATGTGGGAAAACAATTTTGAAAATTTACCAAAAGCAACCATTATAGTTTGCGAGCTTGATCCCCTAAAAGACGAAGGGAAGAAATATGCTCAAAAACTAAAGCAGGCTAATGTATCAGTCAATCTATTGGAAATCCCGGGAGCAGTGCACGCTTTTGACTTTTTCCCTTGTTCATTGTCCGACAGTTTTTATGAGAAACAGATAGAATTATTCAAACATATAGTACATCAATAGAAATGAAAAACATCGTAGTCATCAACGGTCATCCCGATAAAGAAAGTTTCAACAGTGCCATCGCACAAACTTATGTAACCTCCGCTTTATATCTAGGATTGCATGTACGGTATATTGCTATCGGAGAATTGGATTTCAATCCCAATCTCGCATTTGGTTATCGACAACGGATGGAGCTTGAACCCGATCTAATAAAGGCATTGGAAGATCTAAAATGGAGCCATCACCAAGTATGGATACATCCCCTATGGTGGCTCGGAATGCCTGCGATAATGAAAGGTTTTTTTGATCGGCTTTTTCTTCCAGGAATTACGTTTAAAAGCAATAAAGGAGGAAGTAGCGAGGGTTTATTAACCGATAAAACAGCCCGAATAATAACAACGGCAGGTGATTTATCCATCGACATGTACGAAGAAACCTATAAATCTAGCGGACTGGTACAGCTAAAAAAAGGTATTTTGGAATATTGTGGCGTATCTTCCATTGAAAACAATTTTATTGGGCCTCTTTATGAGCTGACTGAAAAAGACAGAAAAGAATGGATAGAACGATTAAAGAGCCTACCCAAAATAGATGCAATGCAGGAAAGTCTATTGTAATGGGGCCGCATTATATTGAATTACCCAACATTTTAGTTGCAAAACGCATACCGTTTATTTCAGTCATGGTTCAAGCTTTGCATACTATTCAAAAACAGCCAAGGTTATTCACCTTGGCTGTAAACCAAAAATCAAAAAAGATAGAATAGTATCGATATATTTTACGCCTTCACAATAAGGACAAGCGAGTTAAAACTTCACTAAAATACGAAAGACATCTCCTGGATTTTTCCCCCAGTAATCCAATGCTTCATGTGCCTTCTCGGGCGTATAAACAGAGGTAATAAGTTGATCTATTGGGCATGTCTTTTTCCGAAGATAACGCATAACAGCTTGAAAATCTTTCGGAAGTGCATTTCGGGATCCTTTAATATCCAACTCCTTTTTAACAAAAAACTGTGTATCAAAAGGAATAGGTTCTTTCGCGTATCCAATAAATACAACTCTAGCCGTAAATGATGCGATTTCGATAGAAGCGATATAGGTTTCTTTTCTTCCCACAGCTTCGATAACAACGTCAGCTCCTTTTTCTTGCGTGAGTTCCAATATACGTTTCTCTAGATTCTCCCGACTGCTGTTAACAGTTTCGAACGCACCTAATGATTTCGCTAGCTCCAACTTCGCATCGCTAACATCTACAGCAATAACCTTAGCCCCGCGGTTCGCAGCTCTAACAATTGCACCTACACCAATCATTCCGCATCCGATAACCACCACAATATCTGTATCAGAGACCACCGCTCTATCAACCGCATGAAACCCAACACTCATTGGTTCTACTAGAGCCAATTCCTGTTCCGAAAAATCATCCCCAGGAATAACCTTATCGTACGGGAGCAACAAAAACTCGGACATCCCGCCGTTCCGCTGAACCCCTAAAGTCTCATTAAATTGACAAGCATTTGGTCTAAAATTGACACAAGCCGAACAGCGTCCACAATTCGAGTACGGGTTTACCGTTACTTTCATACCTTCTTTCAAATCAGCAGGAACGTCTTCCCCGATTTTGAAAATTGTTGCCGCGATCTCGTGTCCCGGTATTACAGGCAATTTAACCAGTGGATTTTTTCCATTAAAAGTATTGAGATCCGACCCACAGAATCCAACGCTATTCACTTTGAGAAGTACATATCCAGGCTTAACTTCAGGCATAGGAACATCTAACAGCTCTGCCTGACCAATGGAGGTTATTTTTACCGCTTTCATTTTTGTTGATGATTAAAACTATGTCGAACGCCGTTGGATAAAAGACTTCCAAACGACCGATTCGGCTTATAATGCTCTATTAATCTAGCAAAACTAAATGAAACAACCTAAAAAAAAGCATCACATTATCGACTAAATATGGTACAAAATCGATATCACCGATACGAAGAAGTGCTTGCAACCGCCCCTTAGAATGCTTACATTGCGTTTGCAAATCATTCGTTGTTTTTTTCAGCTAAAGAGATGACTAGAAACAAAAATCAATTGGACTTCCTACTCTTAAATATAGGGTATGCAACACATAATGGAGATTGGAATTTCAAGAATATAAAAAGTCCATTTGCAAGGATCCATGTTGTTGTCGAAGGCAACGCGGCAATAGTATATGATGGATATCGAACAAGCCTGCAGAAAAACCACATGTACCTCACTCCTGCCTACGTACATCACGGCTATGAATGTGAAGGGAAATTCTCTTTGTTTTATATCCACCTTTATGAAAATCCAGAACGAACATCGAGCATATTCGACAGCTATTCTTTTCCTTCGGAAATTGTTATGGACGATTTACTTTGGAATCTTGTCAAACGTTTACACGAAACCAATCCGAATCGTCAACTTTCTTTTTACGATCCGCAGACCTATGATACATCTTCCGAATTGATAAGAAATATCGCTCTGCAAATCAGTTCACCACTTGCTGTAGAAACAGAAAACGAAGGCATCATTAAGATCATTCTATCGCGGTTTCTTGCACAGGCAAACGATAAGACACCCGATGTCGATTTGCGATTATTGAAAGTACTGGACTTTATCCACGAAAATATCCAACATGCAATAGCGATTGACACACTGGCTCAAATTGCTTTTCTTACAAAAGATCATCTCATTCGTTTATTCAAAAAGCAGATGAACAGCACTCCGGGTAGATACATCAATCAAAAGAAAATCGAAAAAGCACAACTCATGATGCTAGTTGAAGATACCAGCATACAGGAAATAGCTTTTAAATTAGGCTTTGAAAATGTATCTTACTTCAATCGTCTCTTTAAAAAACTAACAGGTGAAAATCCATCGGCACACAAAGCGCGCCTAAAGGCATTTCAGAAGTAGAATAGACGAATTCTTAAAGTAAGCCTGCCTTTTGCATGGATTCCCAAAATGCCTGTGGAATGGATTTTGTCGCCATATCCACATTAATCTTCACCTTTTCAGCTTTGGTGGTATTGAGCGCGACAGCTTCAACCCCATTAATTTTAAACCCAAAATTAAAACAAGCTTCTGCAGGTTTGATTTGAAATTGCTCACAAAGTGCCCAGAACTTCTCGCGCCAACGATACAAGCTTTGCCCAGATTCGGTTTCTGGATCCACGAATTTATAGTTATAATGTGTACCTCCAACTAGAAAACCACCATTAAAGACAGCTGAATTGATAACAATAATATTTTTCGCAGCAAGCTGCTCAATAAACTGAATTAAAGCTAACGGATGATCGTGTATCGTTAAACTGTTTGCGATCATTACCCAATCTAAAGCAACATCTTCTGTGATACGTTGGATTGTACGCCAATCTTTTGATCCCACACCTATTCCCAATACCTTTCCTTCAGCCTTTAAATCGGAAAGAGCCCGATAAGCCTCCAAAATATCCTGATACCTTCTTTCCCGATCTGCCGCTGAAGTTGCACAGTCCAAATATTCATCGGGGTCATGAACAGATACGAGCTGTGCACTATAGTCGCCTAACAACGTATTACCTTGTTGAAAACAAGCTAATATACCTTCGTAACTAATCCTTTGCTCCGCATCATTTTTCAATCCCTTCCAAACTCCAGGTTCAAATGTTGGCTCGTCGGTCCGTAAAGGTACACGATACCAGCCCAATTTATTACTGATCAAAACCGTCGAAGGATCTACATGGAGTTCAGCAAGACATTTACCCAAGACTTCTAAGGATAAACCCGCACCATATTTCCCTGCAGTATCAAAGACGACCTGTCCCCTGGATGATTGCACACACTGCTTGACAATTTCCAGTTTCTCGTCGAACGGAACATCTACATACAGATTTCCGAGCCCACTTGTTCCAAAAATAACAGGGGGTAATATATCAGCCAAAGAGTTTTTCATATCGATTTCGCGTCCTGTAATTCAATTAAGATTAGCAAGGATAAATCTAGGCAGTTCGGCAAACAGAAACCACATATATTATCGACATTAATTAGCATTTTATCGACTTTATCCGATATTCAAAAAACATTGAAGGAGTTCTTCCAATATCGTCTGTTTGCCAGATTTTATATTTCTTGTTTTTACTCACTATTGCTCATCCTCAGCTAATACTGCGCAATCCATATCTTTGTTAGGCGTATAAATTATCTTTTCATTTTTCTTTGCCGTATT
Organism: Sphingobacterium sp. LRF_L2; assembly: GCF_965644235.1. Classification (NCBI taxonomy): domain Bacteria; kingdom Pseudomonadati; phylum Bacteroidota; class Sphingobacteriia; order Sphingobacteriales; family Sphingobacteriaceae; genus Sphingobacterium; species Sphingobacterium sp. LRF_L2. The sequence continues at coordinate 40,703 of NZ_CBFFRI010000008.1, forward strand.
ATCTCCCCATCGCGCGATTTCAAGAAGTAACGGAATAAGTGTTCTACCGAATGCTGTCATCTCATAGTCTACTTTTAAAGGTGCTTTGTCGGTATACACGGTTCGTGTGATCACTCCGTCCTCCTCCAATTCCTTTAATTGTAGACTCAAGGTACGCTCGGTTACCATTGGAATTGCCTTTTTCAACGCACTATATCTTTTTTTTTCGATGAGGTGAATCAATATGACTGCTTTCCATTTACCCCCTATATATCTCATTGTCAAACTGGTGGAACATGGATATTTTTTATCGTCTATAGAATACATCTGTTACTATCATTTTTGACCGTTATTGCAAAGATAATTAGCTATCATTAAGTTTGCAACTATAAAAAGTATAGTTAACAAATTAATAGATATGATTTTTTTAGACCTTGCAAAACGTCGATACGCCACCAAAAAGTACGATATCGCCCGTAAAATTTCAGTGGAACAGATTGAAGAATTGAAAGAGATCATCCGATTAAGCCCTTCCTCAATCAATAGTCAACCATGGAAATTCACATTCGTCACTGATGACGAGGTAAAAAGCGAACTGGCGGCACAATCTTACATGAACGAACAGTCCATCAATAATGTCGGACTTTTAGTTGTATTCAGTGTGATAGACGACATCACACATTTTGAAAAACGTAACCTTTCCATCTTACCCGAGGCGTGGATAAGCGGATTCTATGAGCCGATGATAAAATCTAATGGTGATGCCGCTGTCAAATCGTGGATGGAGCATCAAGTGTATCTTTCATTAGGCTATTTTTTAAGTGCTTGCGCAAGTATGGGCCTTGATGCAACACCTATGGAAGGAATTGACCGCAATGCTTATAAGCAAATATTAAAACAAGAAGGATATGCGCCTTTATTTGCCGTAACGGTAGGATATGCAGACTTAAGCGATTTCAATCATCCCTCAATTTCGCCTAAATCTCGTTTTGAAATGGAGGATATTATACAGTCTATTTAAAACGGAGGAGTTATTAAATAAAAACCTCGCTAACAGCTTGTTAGCGAGGTTTCTTTTTTTAACGGCCATCGTACAATATGTACGGCATCTCTAAAAATCACTAATTGATTCCGAAACCGGAGCAATTTCCAGATCTGTTCGTAAGCACCTTATTATTAGTAGCCAATAGCGCCACTTCCTGCTGTCGTAGGCCAACCGGGGTTTTGATAAATAACAGAATTGTTAATGCTTCCATCTGTTGAAGTCAACTGAAAATGCTCTACAGCTATAGGTGCCAGATAGTGAGCCAATGCAAATCTTAGCCCGTTGTATGATAATGTGTTACTACGAATTTCCAAAGGTCTGAGATAAAGTCCTAAAGAAGGGTCTGAAACTACAGCCTTGTCATTACTCGCACCGTAAACTAATTGACCTGACGTATACCAATCTTTCATAGGACCCCATAATTTAAAACCCTCGACATGATACGCCGTGTTTATCATCTGATCCATCGCTCTCCAACGTTTAAGGTCCATTAAACGTAATCCTTCAGCCATCAACTCGCTTCTTCTTTCTCTTCGTATATTATACAATGTAGGTGAAATTAAATTGCCCGCGGAATACGCTCCCCAATCTAATACTTCCTTTGACATCACTGTTGCAGCAATGGTTGCATTGAAATCCGTATTTACTTTTGCTCTAGCTCTTAATTGTGTCCAATAACTTTGGGCTTTAGCATCTAAACTACCATTTTTTTCGTAGCATGCTTCCATATAATTGAGATAAGCTTCAGATGCTCTAAATGTAATACTACCTGTGTAGCCTTTTCCATTATTTGCTTGCAACCCGTCATAAGATATTCCCTTTCTTATGGTGTATCCGGAACTATATCCTTGTGATCCACCAGCGATATATACACGTGGAATCGGTTCCGTAACTGTGGCATGCGTTCCTTGTCCTACATTAACTAAAACATTGGTTTGTCCTGGTTGCTTTAAAAACAGCTGTAAGCGATCGTCGCGATCTTCTCGCACATCTTCGATGTAATCATCGCCATGATAACCACTTCCTGCCGCATAAATAGGTAAACCATTGGCCATCAAATAACTTTCCACCAAACTACGTGTCAATCCAACAGCATAATTATCACCCTGCATGTAAACCGGCACATTATGATTTTCTAAACTTTCACTGTATTGACGCCATAACAACACTTCACTATAGCTAGACATGTTTAACGCGCCAAACATACTGAAGTAAGGGTTTTCATTGTTTGCAGATTCGATAATACCGGTGTTCTCTACCAGAACGACATTGTCGGCAACGTTAGCTGCAGCTTCCATGGCTTCCGATAGGAAGAAATCAATTTCACCATCTATGCTTCCCGAAGAAAACTGAAAGTCAGCATTATAATCCTTAGCAGCGCCTGGCCAACCTTCTCCGTTTGGTACGAAAGCAGTCCCCTTAAAATACTTTAACCAAGTACCTTCGAAAAGTCCGACTCTCGATTTGAGTAGGTAGGCAACATTCTTACTAATACGTTGTTTCATTCCGCCAGGAGCAGCGTCTTTGAGCAACGTTATCGCCGAATCAAGATCAGAAAGGATAAAACGCGCAACTTCCGTCCTTGGCGACCTTTTACTCGCGTCTACCAAGATCTGGTTATCACTATCATCCAAAGCCTTGCGAAGAATAGGCAGATCGCCTAATGCTTGCAACTTCGTAAAATACTCATGTGCCCGCAAGAAATAGGCTTCTCCAATATAGTGGTCGATGTTCTCTTGCGAACCTAAAATCTGGCCTTCTTTCCATTTAGGAAGAACCTGATTTAAGAAATAATTTACCTCATATATATTTGTAAAGTCCCAATCTCCTTTCTCCGATTCAACACGCCATTGACCTGGAACAAACTTCGTATCTACAGTTCTTACAACCTGATTGTCCGTGCCCGCATCCGTTCCGAAAGTACCTAAGGACCAATTGCTGTGCGATGGAAGAATATCAACATAACGAGCGATTGTGTAGGCTGCTAATTGCGATTCATCGTCGAAATAATCCTCTGGCACAATTTCAGAGGGAGGTGTCACATCCAGGAATTTTTGACAAGATCCGAAAGCCATTGTAACAACAAATCCGGCAAGAATCCATAGTTTATTTTTGCGTAAATTCACGTTTTTCATTGTTTTAAATTTAAAAAGTAACACTCAAACCTGCGGACCACACTTTTGTAAGTGGGTAAACCGTACCACTGCTTCCACCGTCTATTGTTTCTGGATCGAACATACCTGCCACCTTCGAGGCTGTCCAGACATTTTCGCCCGAAACATATACTCTTAATCTAGATACCCCAAAGTGTGCTGTTTTTTCTGTGGGTATCGTATAACCCAACTGTATATTCTTTAAGCGGATATAAGACGCATTCTGTAAATAACGTGTTTGAACCTGTTGATTTTTATCCGTTCCGAAGATTGGTCTCGCGTAATAACTATCAAGATTCTCGCCAAGCGAATTCCCGGCTTCACGGAAATAATCTAGGTGATCAACAAGACCTGTAGACCACCACTTGTCTGACGTAGCACCCCAGAAATAATAACCTCCTTGCCACACATCACGCTTCATCACACCTTGGAAAAACAAACTGCAATCAAAATTCTTATATTCAGCATTCAAGTTCAATCCAAAATTATAACGCGGAGTGGTATTACCAATAATAGACTGGTCACCAGGATCGCTTACAGTATTACTTCCTTCACTGATTTTTCCATCACCATTTAAATCTTTGTACATGATATCACCTGCGGACCACTGGGCTCCAACAGCATCTTGTCCACCGTTAGGAAGGCTAGCTAAATGCGCATCCATCTCAGCTTGCGACTTTGCGATACCTACCGTAGTATATCCCCAGATATCACCCAGTTTATGATTTGGGATATATGTACGATCGTCATCAGCAGCATCGGCGGGAGAAATAATCCCTAACTCATTGGGATACCGAGTAATTGTCGTTGTGTAATCGGAAATTAAGAACTTTGCTCCATAGCTGAATCCACCTTGCGTGCGATCATTCCAACCTATCGATGCTTCAAACCCTCTAGTTTTTAAATCTGTATTATTTGCTGCTGGTTCGTCCGTTCCCAACACTGCTGGTAATTGCGGTGCTGGACCAACCATATTTAATGTCTTACGTTGAAACACTTCAAAGGATCCAGAAAGTCTATTATTCAAAAGAGCAAAATCAACACCTGCATTCAATGTATTAATGGATTCCCAAGTCAACAAAGTACTGATTAACGCAGGAGAACTAGCGGTATTTGGGCGTAGACCATTCAACAACCAACTGCCATTTGCCATTCCTGTCTGCATAAGAAGATAGGTTGGATACAAATTATCTGTATTCTGGTTTCCCAATTCACCGTATGATCCCCGTAATTTCAGCATGTTCACAAAGGGGAGCGCATCTTCAAAAAAGTCTTCTTTCGAAAGATTCCAACCCGCTGACACGGAAGGGAATAATCCCCAACGGTCGCTCGATCTAAATCGAGACGATCCATCGTAGCGCATGTTAACTTCTAAAAGATACTTATCTTTATAATCGTAATTTAAACGTCCAAAAAATCCCGCTGTAGCCCAATTCTGATATTCACCAGAAACTGCAGGTGATACGACATTGCCATTGGGATCAGTGCCAGATGTAAGGTCAAGGACAGGTTGGGAAGAGACGATGATTCCATCACGTTGCACAGCCAGATTTCTATAAGCTGTACTTTCAGCCTGAAAACCTAGCATGCCTTTTAAATGATGACTGCCCCAGTATTTATCATATTCAGAATATAAGTTGATGTTGTAGTAATTCTCTTTGTAACCAAACTCGTATACATTCGACGTGTTTTTATAAAGGTATGCATTGCCATTTACATCGTAGTTATACAGACGTTGTGAATCCCAATGCCGAAATTGCGTCATGGTACGGTAATTCAAATTAGCAAAGGTTCTCCAACCCTTTATTGGTTCCAAAATAAGCTGCAATTGTTGGTACACATAGTCTTTCACGGAGTTATCATTTCCTCCATCACGCATACTCAAAGCGGGAGACGGTGAACTGTACAGATAACCGTTTGGATCATACAAAGGCAATGTTGGCCAGCCCTGACGGCCAAGATCATTGTAGAAAGATTCGGTAAGACTCGATGGTCTTTCGTAATCTTCGCGTACCAAACGAGCGTTGTACCCCACAGTAAATATATCGGATACTTTCGTGTTTATCTTGGCTGAAACAGCATATCGTCCATAATGATCTGTATTAAAAGCCATCATTCCCTGCTGCTTCATAAAATTACCAGAAAGGTAATACGTCGTCTTTTCCGTGCCGCCATTAATACTTAAATTATGTTCGTGCGCAAAAGCCTGGTCTCGATACATCGTAGCAAACCAATCAATGTTATCGTTTCCATGCGCATAGCCATCCGCCCAACGTTCTGCATTATCCGGATTAACGATAATAGAGCTGTTGATAACACCATTCTGATAATCTAAAATACGTTGAAGATGTTCTTCGGAGAATTGAGGAGAACTATTTCCATTAATATCTGCTTGATTAAAATACTGTGCAAAAGTATACGAATCCATCATTTTAGGAAGTAGAGTTGGTGAATTTAAACGAAAACTATTGTTGTAGTTTACCGACGTACGTCCTGCTTTCCCTGACTTTGTGGTGACAAGAATAACACCGAAGGCCGCTCTTGATCCATAAATCGATGATGAACCAGCATCTTTCAATACAGACACACTTTCAATATCTTGGGGATTTAAAGCAGCCAAAGATCCTTCGGAACCATCAATCAATACTAAAGGAGCCGAAGAAGAAAAAGAACTAATTGTGCCCGTACCCCGCACATTTATACTAGGATCGCTATCCATCGTTCCACTATTTTGCGAAATATTCAACCCCGGAGCTAAGCCTTGTAAGGCTTGCGTAGCATTTCTTACAGGTCTATTTTCCAATTGTTTGGCATCCACAATCGCCACAGACCCCGTCAAATTGGATTTCTTTTGAGTTCCGAATCCCACTACGACTACCTCATCTAGCAAGTCTCCTTCCGACTCCATCAGCGTGACATCAATCGTATTGGTGCCGCTTTGTGATACTGACCGCTCAGCCAGATTGATACGTTGTTCGGTATATCCTATAAAGGAAAATACTAAAAATTTTGCTCCAGTAGCGGATAAGCTATAATGTCCTTGCTCATCCGTCAAAGCTTGTACAGAGGTTCCTTCGGCTGATACGGTTACACCTGCTAGTGGCCCTTGCGCATTTCTTACAACACCCTCAAATTTCACCGTTTGCCCATAAACCTGGCTTACGGTCATTAAAATCAGGAGACAAAGCGTCCCCAGACTTTGTTTTACAAAGTTACTTGACTTCATTTTACATCTAGTTTAATTGAATAAAAGGTTAACATACAGACGAACTACTCTTTCGGAATATCGTCTTCGTTTTTGATTTTAGAATTTGTTCATATTTATTAGTTATAGTTTTTCGTTACTTTATAGCGATTCTGTTTCTAACACCGCAAGGAATCCTCCTCGAGCCAAACAGCTAAGTTTGCTTTTCACATCCAATTGGTCTTCAATAGTAAAACTATCAGGTTTATTGCCGTCTTTTACAATATAGCCGTTGACCAATTTTCCGGGAAGTGACGATAGATCTAATGCAAGATTCAGCTCCTCGTCCGTCCCGTTCAATCCAGCTACATACCATTTTGTGCCTTTTCTTCTCGCAATAACAATATGTTTACCAGGATAGCCAGAAAGTAGCTTCGTATCATCCCAAACTGTAGGAAGTTCGGAAAGCACTTGTCTAACCTTTTCAGGTAGTGACCGGTACACAGAAGGACGATCAGGCCTATGCTGCCATGCAGATTCAAAAGCCACCATCAGTGCGAGTTCGTGACCATGAGAGGTGATATGCTTGTGTTGCGAATCGGAAAAAGTACCTGGCGTATAATCCATTGGGCCTATTACATTACGGGTAAAAGGCAATGTGACGTTATGTATAGCGGCTCTGCTCGTTAATGTATCGTTATTATTGTACCATTCCGCACCATATACGGCTTCCATGGTCATGAGATTCGGATACGTACGTGACCATCCTCTCGGTGTAGTCGAACCATGAAGATTTACCATGAGTTTATGCTTAGCTGCATCTTCCAACAGGTCAATATAATAATCCATCATCGGCGCCGCATCACCATCGAAAAAGTCGATCTTCACGCCAGCAACGCCAATTTTACTTAACCATTCATATTCTTTATTTCTATTTTCAGCAGTATTGAGTCTATCCAAAGGACCTGGTGCTCCTTCGCCAATCCAACCCGTTCCTGAATTATACCATAGCAATGGTTTTACCCCTTTACTTTGGGCATATTTTATGGCATCTTCTACATTTCCGCCATTAGACATTTGGTCCCATTTCCAGTCGATCAGATTATATTTCCAGCCCATCTCTGCAGCTAGGTCGGTATAGGATTTCACTTTTTCGTAATCACTTGAACTGTGGTTATAAGCCCAGTAAATCCAAGCCACATTTCCAGGTTCTATCCATGCGGTATTTTCGATTTTCGCTGGTTCGGAAACATCCGTTATCAAGGTTGATTCAACAACATCTGCCAATGAACCAATAATGAGCGTTCTCCACGCTGACTTCCAAAAAGTAGGTAATGGTAATTTGTCCTGACCCAACTTTACGGTATAAACATCCGCTATCTTCCTATTATCTAAACGAGATCCGGCATTACCTCTAGTGATATTAGCCTCAGAGATCAATACATATAGCGATTTGTTTTTTTCAACTAAAGCTGGATAGCTCCATTCTCCAGATACATTTTCGGTTGTATTTGGAAAGAAACCTTCGTAATCATTTTTGTATCGTTGCATCCATTTCGTTCTACCATTTTCAATGGCATAACTTGTATTTTCCCGCAAAAGAGTATCGATAGTCTTGTTTTCAAGATCATAGCGAAATGCCACTCCATCGTTAAAGACACGAACAACGACATTTAACGTTTCTTTCTTCTTATTTTGAAAAGTAAATGTTCGTTCGGTTCCTTCATTTTTACAGTGGCTACGTTTACCAGATAGCATTTCGTACTCTTCCGCTATGAAAATTTCCTTTCCTACCGACACAAGTTTAAGTGCATTGCTTAAATTGGACGTTGATGTTTGTAGACCTAGGCCAATGGCTGATAAGGCAATTTCTTGCGAATTTCCATTTTTTGACCATATTTGTAATTCTGGTTTACCGTACCCACTCTTCTTTCCCTTTATTTTTAGCTCTGCCCGAATTTTAGCACTCGGTGAAACAATCTCTTGCGCCTGCAGCTGCGAAGTACACACGGCAGAAAGTCCTAAAAATAAAACCGTCCAAGCAACCTGTTTCACATTTAATATATGTTCTCTCATCATTTTCAATAATTAATCTTACTGTCTCTTACCGGCTTGTTTACTTTCTCCTAATCGAATATGTAGCACCTTTATCCGTGGAAAAACTATAGACGAAATAGTTTCCCTCTTGTGTTTCCGTACTTTTCACGCCGCTAATAACCACGGGAACAGAGGTTCTTAATTTACAATCACTCCCCATTCGCGATGTTAAAGAGGCTTCCTTAAGTACGCCTTGCGCCCATGCTATATCGAGTAGAAAATTTCCTCGAGCAACAAGCCCCGTAACTTTACCGCTATTCCAAGCTGTAGGTAAAGCTGGAAGTAAATGGATTTCGTCGAGGTGACTCTGCATCAACATCTCCATAAATCCTGCCGTTGCTCCAAAATTTCCATCAATTTGAAACGGTGGGTGTGCGTCGAAAAAATTCGGATAGGTTCCGCCTGCCCCTTGTTGATTAGGCTCGCAATAACGTAAAATCTCACGAATCATCTTATAAGCGTGATCACCATCGAGCAACCGAGCTGCAAAATTTATTTTCCAACCTTTACTCCACCCCGTACCTTCATCTCCCCTAAGTTCAAATGTCTTTTCGGCTGCTTTTGCTAACGCTGGTGTACGTAACGGAGAGATGTCGTTACCAGGATGAAGCCCAAAAAGGTGAGACAGGTGTCTATGCTGTGGATCAACTTCTTCATAATCCTCCATCCATTCTAAGAGTTGTCCCTTGGCTCCAATACCATAAGGCCATAGCTTCGCCTGTTTTACTTCTAATAACTTCCGGAATCGATCGTCGATCTGAAGTATTTTAGATGCCTCAATAACATGCTTAAAGAGATCTCGGATAATGGCGATATCCATAGTAGTTCCTTCGGAAACAGTAACCTGTTTTCCTTTATACCAAAAAAGGTTTTCTGGTGTGGTGGATGGCGAAGTAATCAGTTTCCCATCTCTTTCGATCAACCAATCTACGCAGAACAAGGCAGCCTCCTTCATAATGGGATAGGCTTCATTTTTTAAATAATCTAAATCCCTGGTGTAAGCATAGTGTTCCCACAGATGCTGTGATAACCAAGCGCCTCCCATGTACCAATTTGCCCAAGAGGGATCTCCATCACCTAAATTACCTACAGCATTACTCAGTCCCCAGATATCCGTATTATGGTGGGCAACCCATCCACGAGTTTTATAATATTCTTGGGCAGTTTTACGACCTGTGCTGGAAAGATTTTTTACAAAATTTAATAGTGGCTGATGTAATTCCGAAAGATTTCCGGGCTCAGCTGGCCAATAATTCATTTGCGTATTGATATTAATCGTATAATTTGAGCTCCAGGGTGCTCGAAATTCTTTATTCCATATTCCCTGTAAATTTGCCGGAGCCTCTGAACTTCGTGATGAGGAGATCAGTAAATAACGACCATACTGGAAGAAAAATTCTTCTAATTCGGCATCTTGGTTTCCGTAAGAATAAAGTTTTAATCGAAAGTCTGAGGGAAGATTCTTTAAAACAGGGTTCTGCCCCCCTTCATCTAATGCTAACGTAACCCTATTGAAAAATGATTGAAAATCTGCAACATGATCTGCAAAAAGCATCGGATAAGTTTTACCTGCTATAGCATCAATGTAACTGTGGGCAATTTTCTTCTCGTCTTTGCCATTCTTATCGGGGCATTTGTCAAAACCATTAAAGCTAGTTGCTGCTGTGAGATAAAGCATGACTTCCGTAGCTCCTTCCACATGAATTCCCTCTTCATCGACAATAATGTTGCCATCCTTAGATTCGGCTTTAACTAAACTCTGCACGCGCATTCCGTTGCAACCGGTAACATCTTCCCATTCGACGGGATTACGTCCCTCTTTATTATAATAGGAAGGGTCTACACGTGCTGGAGCTTTGGAATCCATAACAAAAATAGCATTTCCTTCAACCGAAAACTTAGGCCGGAGCATGCTACTGAGTTTTATATCAAGTTTTAACTGTTCTTTCTTCTCGGAACTTAAACGAATTACCAATGCCTTATCTTTTCCGGAAACAAACATTTCGCGCGTAAACACATTCCCGTCTTGCTCAAAACGAACCTTGGCAACAGCATGTGCTATATCAAGATCCCGATAGTAGGATGTTACCTTTCCTTTCGACGGGAATAATTGCTTGATATGTAGATCACCTAATGGAAGAAAACTTTCCGTATAATGTCCCTGCATCTTTTTCGTAAGTTCCTTGGCTAACTCATAATCTTTGTTTTGCAAAGCTGTGCGAACCTGCTTCAAATAAGAATACGCTTGAGGGTTAACATTATCTTTTCTAGGACCTCCAGACCAAAGTGTGGATTCATTTAGCTGAATAAGCTCATCTTCCACTCCCCCAAAGATCATGGCTCCTAACTCGCCGTTACCCAACGGGAGTGCCTCAACCCACTCTTTGGCAGGTTTATCGTACCAAAGAGTATTGTTCGTTTGCCCATATCCCTTGGATAATGAAACACATAACAAAAAGTAAATTACAAAAAATCTCAATTTCATCGGTTTTATTTGCTTAGTCGTTAATTTTTCCACATTTAATCAATCTATGTTGAGGTTTTCTTTATGTAAGCTGTCGGTGATACACCAAATTGCTCTTTGAAACATTGTCGAAAATAAGTGATGCTACTGATACCAATTCGCGAAGAAACTTCTGCCACGGTGTAGTCCCCCGTACGTAAAAGTTCAGCTGCATAGTTAAACCGCACCAATCGAATAAATTCATTTGGTGTTTTATCCGATAAACCTTTTATTTTTCGGTATAAAGTAGAGTGGCTCATACTCATCTTCTCTGCAATAAATACCACGTCAATCTTATCCATTGCAATACTTTTTTCGATAATGGACTGGACTTTCTTTAAGAACTCGTGATCAATTTGCTGGAGGGGAGCCGCTGCATCTAGTTCCTTACTGGGCACATTTTCTTTCCCAAAAAGCTCTGCTAGCCTATTGCGAGAACGCAACAAATTTTCGATTCGACTTCTTAGTAAGCCAATACTGAACGGCTTTGTCAGATAAGAGTCTACACCGATATTGTATCCCTCTTGTCGATACTGTACTCCGTCTTTAGCTGTCAAAAGAATCAACGGTATATGACTACTGCGAATATCTGCCTTAAGTGCTTTGGCCATTTCAAAGCCGTCTAGTTCGGGCATCATAACATCACTCACGATGATATCTGGAATATAAGTGAATGCCTTCTCCAATCCCTCTCTACCATTATTTGCCGTAAAAACAATATTAGTGTCAGATAACGCTGCCACAATATAATCGACAATGTCATAGTCATCTTCAACAACGAGCACAATAGGTCGAGCATCATTATGCAAATCTTCCTGTATTATGCTTTCTCCGCTCGGTAATTCTGCCGCTGCGTGAATTGCTTCAGGGTAAGTATTTGCCATATCCAGTTGAACACGAAAAGAAGAACCCTTTTTTTCGACACTTTCGACACTGATCTGTGCTTTATGTAAAGAAACAAGTCCCTTTACTAACGCTAGTCCTATTCCTGTTCCCGACACATATCTTGTGCTTTCTACTTGATAATATCTATCAAAAATCCGTTCTAAATCTGCCTTCGCAATCCCTTTTCCTGTATCACGTACTTCGATTTCTATATATTCTTTCTCTTGATCCTTGATCTGTCGAATGCATAAAACAACTTTACCTTTCGCTGTGTACTTAAATGCATTGGAAAGTAAATTTTCGAGGATAGTTGTAAGCACCTGCTCATCAAAATATAAAACAGCCTCGTTCGTTTCCTGAATAACCTCAAATGACAATGCCGTATTCGTACTGTAAGTTTTATATTTAGCGGCTATATCTTGAATGACCTGTAGGAGATTTCCTCTTTTAACAAATAACTGTTTGCTGTCGCTTTCTGTTTTTTGGAATTCTAAAATCTGACTAACGAGCGTCATCAGTCTCGTCGCACTTTTATGCACGACCGCAATTTTTGCTCGTACATTTGTAGAAATATCGTTGGTCTGCTGAATATCCTCCAATGGGCCTAAAATCAGTGTAAGAGGAGTTCTGAGTTCGTGCGTAATATTTGTAAAAAAACGAATACGCTCATCATGCAGTTCCATTTCTTGTTTACTATTCACGTTCGCCAACAAGAGTGAATTTTCGAGATCTAACTTCCTTTTATAGAATTTTACAATGGCGAATATAAGCAGTCCAATCATAAGTATATAGAACGCTTTCGCCCACCAACTCAACCAAAAAGGCGGCCTAATTTCAATGTCTAACGAGGCTATATCTTTTCCCCAATCTTGGTTTACTACCCTTGTTCGTACCAAAAACTTATATTTACCATGTGGTATATTTCGAAACGTAACTTCACTGTCTTCCGAGGGGTGCCAAGCATTGTCCAAGCCCTGAAGCATATACGTATACTCTACAAGTGGGCTGAGCGAATAATCCTGAATATGGAAAGAGACACTAAAGGTGTTCTGATCATGTTTTAATGTTGTATTGCCATCAATACCGACATCAATAAATGAGTCAGCGACCGAACTGGAAGATTGAAGTGCACGAACACCTGTTATAAGTGTTTTTGAAAGCTCCGTATTCAAGGGTATAGATAGCGGATCAAAACTATATACGCCATTTTGTGATCCAAAATATATAAGGCCATCCGTTGTCGTTGTTACGGAACCACTCATAAAATCCCCGGGCAAAATTCCATACCGTTGATCATAATGGTAAAAAATTTCTTTTTTTCTATCGAATCGGCTTATACCATTTATTGTACTTATCCAAATATTGCCCTGCTGGTCTTCGGCAATGGCTCTAACATCTTGTGAGATTAATCCGTTCTTCTCACCAAAGACCGTATAGGTCTCGCGATTACGAAAACAGGCCAATCCTTCTGCCGTAGCTACCCAAATCATTCCAGTTCTATCTCGATAAATATGGTTTACACGATTAGAAGGGAAACCGTTGTCTTCATTATACCGCGATAGTACATTCATTTTCTCGTCAAGAACGCCTATCCCCTGACCAAAAAAACCTAACCACAATTGATTTTCTTTATCTTGAGAAATTGCACGAATCAGATCCAATTCATAAGAACTATTGCCATATCTTCCCTTTGTAAACAATTCGCCCTTACGTTCGACCTTATCATATCGATAGAGACCTAATGTACTACCAATCCATACCTTACCGTCAGCTGCTTGAAAGATTGCCCTGATATCGTTTTTCTTATCGCCAATCACAAAATTCAACAGCGATGAACTTTGGGAATTAAAAACATGAAGGCCGCCTTGAAAAGTACCAAACCATAAATTGTTATCCCGGTCACACATCGCAGCTAAGATGGCATTATCATTCAATTTTCCAGATGCCTGATTTAAAACAGCTCTTCTTTTTCCATTGGAAAAAATATCTATTCCGCCACCGTCTGTACCTATCCATATTGAATTCGCATGATCACTGGTTATCCCCCAGGCCACTTTATTACTCAACACATCCGTCTTACTTTGTATGGACGAGTAGCGCCAGTTATCAAAAAGAACCTTCCGATGGGAAAGAAAATTAATCCCCCCTCCATACGTACCCAACCAAATATTACCAAACGAATCTTCAAAAATACTGCGCACGGAAGAATTGGATAAACCGCGATTTTCATCACTATAAGTTATATTTTCAATTGCGATGTCTGTGATATCCGATATGAAAGGGCGGTTAATGTCCAATATGCTCAACCCTCCATTTTCTGTTGCTACAGCAACCCTCCCATCGTTCAATTGAGCAATATCGTGAACGGTATTAGACAGTAGAGATCTTTCGCGGCCAACAACATGTCTAAATACCAGAAAATTATTGTTTTGCGGATCATAAAGTGCCAAACCATTGTCTGTACCAAGCCATACATTGTTATTTTTATCAACATAGACTCGCTTTACTGAATTACCTGGTAAACTTTTGCTATCAGATGGATTATTTTTAAATTTTTTAACTTGTCCCGTTCTTAAGGAAAGAACGGTCAATCCAGAATCCACATGCCCTATAAACAGTTGACCTTTATTATCCTCTCGTGCCGACCATACACGATCACTACTGATTTTGGGATATGTCCTTTTGTTATATTGCTTAAACTTTTTTGTAGATTTATCAAAACACTTCACTCCCGTTGAAAAAGTAGCGATCCAGAGCCCTCCATTTTTTGCTCCACTGATGTCAGTTACATCATTAGATCCTAAATTGGATTCGCTATTAGTTTCTTTGCCATAACGTACGATATTACCAGTTCTGTACGATAAAGCATTTAGTCCCTGCCGCTGTGTGCCTATCCAAAGAATATCATCATTTGGATCTGCATATATACTATTGAGTTCGTTCGCACTTATGCTTTTTTGTCCTTCGCCTTTTTTATAGACAACAAATCTATTGCCATCAAACCGATTCAATCCTGATTCGGTTGCAAACCAAAGAAAACCCTGACGATCGCGCTCAATACCTACGACATAATTACTGGAAAGACCGTCTTCAACCCCCAAACGAGATACCTTATGTTCTTGAGCTTGTACAAAAACAGGAAACATCGTTAAAAACAAAATACCTATGAAAATAGATCTTAACATGGGATAGCTTGGGTTTATACTCTTAGCAAAGCCAAAATTAGTAATTAAAAGAACCTACAAAAATCGAAACATCCGATCTCCTAAAGATTGACCGATTAATGGTCGACATTTGACAAATATGTATTCGTTAACGTGATGTCACAATCGTTTACGATATACAAAAAAACATAAATTCGAACTATTTATAAGAATAATATTAAATATCACACAGAAAACAAGCATAAATAATTGCGTAAAAATTCAAACTAGATTAAAAAAACAACAAGCACCACAAGCTATACTAACTAAAAAAGGCTGCTCCGAGCGGAGCAGCCTTCACTACTAACTAAACAAAATACCATGGGTTGGTATATAGATTTTTATCTCATTATTTTTGTGGACGAAGTGTCACTATAATTTCATTGTCTAGATTCAAGAATTTTGAAAGTTTCTTGTTAACATCAGTCAATTTTAAATTCCTCAACGTTTCCTGGTAGAAAGCAAACGAATCTAAAGGCTCGTTTTTATCCAATTGCCCTTTAAGATAGCTTAGTAGAAACTGATTAGATTTTGCTTGCAATTCGTAATCCCGTTGCTCTTCAGCAACAAATTTACTTAGCTCGTCTGTTGTCAATCCCTCCTTACGCAGTTTCGAAAGCTCTTCTCTAACCGCCGCAATAAGATCCTCTTCTCTAGCTGGATCACAATCGAACGAAATAACCAAGGCGTAAAATCCTAACGGCTGCTTGGCCTTCGTAATTTGTACAGAAGGAGAATAAACACCCCCTTCTTGCTTCCGTAATCTTTCTGTCAGACGGAAGGTTACCGCGGTTTTAAGTGCATCTAAAGAAATATTGTTCTTGTCGTTATATGTATATTCAGCACTGTAAACCAATTGTACAGTCCCTTTGTCGCCTTCCCCCTGGATTAGATCCTTACGAATTTTTCCTTTAGGCACACGAATTTTCAAGTCCTTTGCCTGCTCTCTTGTCGAACTTGCAGGAAGCGAGCCTAAATAGCGTTCCGTCAACAGTTGCAAAGAGTCCAAATCAAAACTTCCGACAAAAATAAATGTAAAATCTGCTGCATTGGAAAATCGCTCTTGAAAAACTGTTTTGATTCGATCTCTATTAATCAGATCCAAGGTCTGCATAGAACTAGGTTGTCTACGGAAATGGTAGCCTCCAAGTACGTTCCCAACGGTATCCGCAAATGCGCGTTTGGGATCATCAACACGGTTTCGCATTGCTGTTTTCGAGCGATCCATAATCACTTCAAAACGCGCTGTATCCATCCTCGAATTGGTCATATAAAGATGCAATAGCCCCAATCCACTTTCTAAATCCTTACTTATACTTGCACCACTAATTCCTTCTTCGCGCTCGCCAATGTAAGGCATAACTTGTACGCCTTTTGCGTTGAGAAACTGGCTAAGCTGATTTGCGTTCAGCATTCCTATTCCACTGTTGACAATAAATGCAGGAGCATTCATTACTGAGTAATAGTCCGAATCCGCATAAAGAGAGCTTCCTCCGGGACTAAATGCCGTAAAAAGAATTTCATCATTTTTGTTGGTAGTTGGCTTAGCATATACTTGTACACCATTACTTAGTGTCCATTTGGTAATACCAAACTTCGCAATCGTGCTTTCGCT
Organism: Sphingobacterium sp. LRF_L2; assembly: GCF_965644235.1. Classification (NCBI taxonomy): domain Bacteria; kingdom Pseudomonadati; phylum Bacteroidota; class Sphingobacteriia; order Sphingobacteriales; family Sphingobacteriaceae; genus Sphingobacterium; species Sphingobacterium sp. LRF_L2. The sequence continues at coordinate 57,367 of NZ_CBFFRI010000008.1, forward strand.
TAACACCTTACCTCCTACGGGTAAAGTTTCAAAAAGAGAAACATCTTTTCTATCTTGTACATAAGGTGCAATATTTTCTTTTGTGACAGCATCTACCCAGCTAAAAACTTCGGTACGACTAGGTAATTTTTGTCCCTCTTTGTCTGCTCCAGTGACAAGAAAAATCTGATCTTTTTCTTTCAGAAAGTCATTGAGGTATTTTTGAATCTCACCAAGTGTGATGGAGTCAAGGAACTTGCGAGTCAAAGCGATCTTATCATTTACAGTCAAAAAGTGATCTCCATGCAGAAAATATTGAAGATAATCTTCAACAAGATTTAGGGAAGTTATTTTGTCTTTTTCTTTCAACTGCATATCTAACCGGGAATTAAACCGTGCAATAACATCCGTCAATTCTTCTGTAGTGAATCCGAAACGCTGTATGCGCTGTAGTTCAGTCCAAGCAGCCTTAAAACCAGTTTCCCATCTTTCAGGTGACAGAGCAATACGTACATTAAGCATCTCCAAATCGGCTAAGAAGCCACCAGAAGAAACTTGCATACCGATATAAGGAGTACTGCTTTTCCGAGAAATTTCCTGTAAACGCCCTGCAATTAAGTTGTTGAACAATTGCTGAACCAGTTCGTCTCTAAACTGTTCTTCGTTGATAAGAGGATTCTTTCGCCGCTTTATCAAATACTCTATCTGATATTGCGACAACTCTTTGTCCTTTGCTTGAATAAACCGAACAGAATCAAGCAAAGGAATTTCGTACGAAAGACGAGCTGGTGCATCATTGGCTTTTTTCAAGTCACCAAAAATAGTCTCTACCTGACGTTCTACTTCTTCTACTTGAATATCGCCAACAATAATTAAAGCCTGCAGATCGGGGCGATACCATTTCTTATAGAAATCGCGAAGCACTTGTATGTCTGCATGTGCAATAACCTGCTCTAGTCCGATCGGTAAACGATCTGCATAGCGGGATCCGTTATATAAACCGGACATATATTGTTCACGCAAACGTCCAGCTGCATTTTGCTGTAGTCTTTTTTCTTCTAAAATAACCCCACGTTCTTTTTCGAATTCCGCTTTATCCAATAAGGCTTCAGCAGCCCAATCGCGCATGATTTGCAGCCCGTTTTTCCAAAGAACCGGATCATCGGTGGGGATAGGAAGTTGGTAGACTGTCTCATCAAAAGAAGTGTAGGCATTAAGGTCAGCTCCAAATTTTACACCTGCCTTTTCCAAATAATCTATTAATTCATTTTTCGGAAAATGCGTGGTGCCTTTGAAATTCATATGCTCAATAAAATGCGCCAAACCACGTTCACTCTCCTCTTCCAATATAGACCCCACTTTGTTCGCTAAATAAAGTACAGCACGATTTTCTGGGGACTTGTTTTCTTTGATAAAATAGCGAAAACCATTGGGCAACTCGCCCATCCGGACAGATGCATCTAGTTCAAGCTGCTGTGCAGTGCCGGTACCCATCTGGGCTAATCCCAGAAGGATTCCTGCGACTAAAAATTTGAATTTCATGTGTTAATTATTATTTATAAGTACTAGATTCCTATGGAATAAATGAGCTCGTTTCACTCGGTTTGTTCTTTAATGACCATATGGAATATTATTCGTGTTACTTTTGTTTTCACTGGCACTCATGCTACTTCGTAATCATGTGTGTTTGTGTTTTGTCTAACATGAATATTTCATATTATCTTCTTTTTCTTCTTACTAATAAAGTGATAACCGCCCCCGCAATGGTTAGTGGTAATACCAATAACCAACCCCATTTGATGTAATTCAACTCCGTAGCAGTCACGTTTCCAGTATCAATGGACTCTGGTCGATTGGTGTCTATAGGAAACTCGTTGTGACTAAACCAGCGAAATAAATCTGTCATAACCGAAAAATTTGCCGTACGAGGTGATTGGCGCACTAACTCGGCGTTATTCATAAAATCGGCATCAGCGGCCACGATGATCCGTTGTTCTTTTTCATTTACCTTCCGCGTTAAGGCCAAAGCTAAAGGAAAGGATTTCTTGTCTTCGTTTTCTCTTACGTCGACAAGTTCTTTCGTTCGATCGATCGTCAAATCACTTTGTTTCCATGTATTAGCAGCCTGAGTAACAAGCAACGGTTTAGCCTTAAAAGGCGAATCCTGCAAAATCGATAGTGCACCTGCAGATGGCATCGATACGAAAACACTATCTCCTTTTAGGAAGTTGCTTTCTCCAACAGTAGCTAACCAGTTGCTCTTTGATACGTTCGCCAATACAAAATTTTGCTCGTAATTTGTACTTTGCTGCACAAGCAATCCATCTTCAAATTGCACTTTCAACAATTGTAAAATAGGGCCGACATTCGCTTTATTTTCTGGTTCGGCCAGAACCATTAGATTTTTACCGCTGGCGATATAATCTTTTAAACTACGTAATTCATTTTCTTCGAAGGCTGACATCGGATCGGCAATGATCAAAATATCAATATTTTCATCTACAGCTTGTTTATGAAGATCTACACTTTCAACATCAAAACCTTGATTGACTAATGCATATCGAAAGGCTATTTCCGTCGTTGCGACTTGGTAATCCCGATCTCCTGTGCGCTGAATACTACGCTCATTATGTCCAGTCACAAATCCTACTCGTGGTGATTCAACCAGCAATCGCTTAAATGCGGCAGACATTTCTTTTTCGTTGGGGTGTCTAAAAAGATCATCGTAGACTCGAAGATTCACAGTTTTATCTTTGTATGTTAGTGTCCTTACAAAACGATTTCTTTCAGGCTTTAGATCGATACGTTTTTGAATTTCGGTCGGCGTTAGAAACATCGAGAAAGGCAGCTTATTAATTTTAGCCATTTTCTGCGCTATCTGCTCATCATTTAATCCCGGATTTTCTTTATATAATCGCTCGTTTACACTATGATCCCAATAGTATACATAATCCATTTTCAAATACGGCATATAACGGAAATACATGTCAAAATGTTTCTTATCACTGTTGTGACTTGATGGTAAGCCTGAAAAATAATTTTCATCCAACAAATTGACATAGGTCGTGATATGTACTGGCTCTTCAAATTGTTTAATTATCTTTTGACTGCTTTCTGTGAGGGTACGGCTGTTATTAGCAGTCATATCTTTATAGCCTATAAATTGTGGTAACGAACTAAAATAGCCTACAAGCAACATAATAGCGATGAAAGTCACATAACGGGCTGCCTTATTGAAGGCTGTTAATGTTTGTCGCTCAAATTGCAATTTCAAAAAAGTGAGACCCAAGAAAAGAACGATCACAATAAAGAAATACAATATATCACTACTGGTCAGCAGTCCATTGATAGATTCTTCTACGCGCCCTGAAATGGACAGAAAATAAGTGATATCCCTTACAAATTCGATATCCTGCCACAGTCCACCTATAAAATTTAAAGCGGCCAAAACCACCAATGTGCTTATTGCCGCGACCACTTGATAGGTAGTCAAACTTGACATGAATAAGCCAATAGCTGCATAGGCACAGATTAAAAGGTACAATCCTATTATACCAGATAGAATTAAGGTAAACTCTGCATCTTTAACCGTAAAGAGTGTTAATAGCCCCAATCCCAAAAGCACAGATATAAGAATGAAACAATAGGCCATCATGGCGAAATATTTTCCTAAAATAATTTCGCTGACTTTTATTGGAGAAGAATATAAAAGTTTAATAGATCCACTATTGGTTTCGCGACTGATTAAGCCCATTGTTAATAGCGGAATATATAAATACAGGTACTCCTGCATTTGTGGAAATAAGGACCTAAATCCCGAGAATATACGGCTGGTAGCTCCTGCCATCCCTTGTCCCATTTCCTGTGCTTGGTAAATTCGCTCTAAAGTGGCATGATATTGCCATCCCGATTGAACAATAAGGACGATAAGAACAATCCAAGCGACTGGTGAATAAAATAGTTGACTTAACTCTATCTTGGCTATACGTAAGGTAGTTTTCATGAATTTTTGTTAGGCGTTTTATTAGATAATTGCGCAAAAATCTGATCCAGCGAACTTTTCTCTAAGGTGAGCTCTCTCAATCTCCAACCAGCATCTACACTGGCTTCAATTAATTTTTCACTGATGTTGGTTGCATCTGTGAAACGAATGCGAAACTGTTTAGCTGAAAGAACTTCGACCTCGTTTACACCGGGAATCAATTTTAGGACTTCAGGTAGTGGCGGGTTGACCATAGTCATCAATAGACTATCAGGCTCAATGTAGTTATTGAAAGCATCCATGCTATCTTCAAATACCATAAGACCGTTTTCAATCATTTTGACATGTTCGCAGGTTGCCTGTACTTCGGAGAGAATATGCGATGAAAAAATAACAGACTTTTCTTCGCCAATTTCCTTGATCAATTTCCTTACTTCTAAAATCTGATTGGGATCCAATCCATTTGTGGGTTCATCCAATACAACCAATTTAGGTTCGTGGATAATTGCCTGTGCAATCCCCACACGTTGTTTATAGCCTCCTGATAAGTTTGAAATTAATCGATTGCGAAAATGAGAAACGCCACATTTTGCCATCGCTTTATCAACAGATTGCTCAATTTCTTTTTTTGGAATCAAGCGTAAATGTGCACATTGGGTCAAATACTCATGTACCGTAAGATCCAGATAAAGTGGTGCATTTTGGGGAAGGAAACCGATTAGTTTTTTCGCTTCTATAGGATTTTTACGCATATCATAGCCTCCGATATTTACGTCCCCTTTCACCTGATTCAAGACACCACACATAATGTTCATTGTCGTCGATTTACCGGCTCCGTTGGATCCTAAGAGCCCTAGTACGCCGTATTCTTTAATTTCAAAATCGATATCCTGTATTGCCCATGACGATCCATAGCGATGCCATAGATGGGATATCTTTACAATTGTATTTTCCATTTAATAAGTTATTAATCCATGGGGAAATGGCTTAGCACTTCCCCATATCTTTTTATGAATAATATCTAATGCTTATCTGTAACCCTCGTTCTGCGTTAGATTTGGATTCGTATCACGAGCGCTTTGTGGTATAGGATAAAGCTTTGCAAATGCTTGCCAGGTAGACGGTCGTAACACTGACATAACTGCATCAGCAACCCCAGTTCTTTTAATAGTATACCACCGGTTCCCCTGCTCGCAGAATAATTCTGTTTGACGTTCTTTTAGAATTGCAGCCGCAATATCTGTTCCCGTTGGTACATCATCCAATCCAGCCCGACGTCGAATAATATTCACATCTTCGCGTGCCCCTTCTACATTGTTTGTGCGGAAACGAGCCTCAGCTCTTATTAGATATTGCTCAGCTAAGCGTAATATCATAGGAACTTCCACTCGGCCGGAGGCTGTAGCTGTTGCTTGATCTTTATTTTGAAACTTAAAGGGTATTTGATATAAAACACTATTTACGGTCCGTTCAGCGACCCAGACTTCCCTACGGGTATCTCCCGTCTCAAATGAAGCTAATTGAGAAGCAGTCAGAACATAATTTGGAATACTTGTTTCATAATAAGGAATAAAGCTAGATCCCTCTGTCGTATAGCCATTGTTCGCATTTAATGCTGGCCCCAATTGTAAAATTGCCTCGGTGGAATTTCGTAAGAAAACGTTCTTGAGCTGCTCCTTTGGGACTAAAGAATACCTATTTGTTTGCGCAATTACAGCATCTGCATTGGCAGCAGCTTGCGTATAATTACCTATATGCAAGTATATTCTAGCTAGTAATGCTTGTACCGATGCACGATTAACCTGCATACGATTTGTGCCACTATATTCCTCGGCAACTAACGTTTTAGCCTCTTCTAGATCTGACACAAGCTGTGCATAAATATCTGAAACAGGTGTTCTAGATTGAAGTCCTGTAATATTGGCGTCGGTAATCAATACCAATGGAACCTCACCGAACATATTGATAAGATGAAAATAGCAGTAAGCCCGCATGGTTAGTGCTTCCCCTCGCATCTGCTGTGCTAGCGTTATCGATAATGCCGAATTATCCTGTACACCAGACAAAACACTGTTAAAGCGATAAATACTCGCATAGATATCTGTCCAGATAGTGGGTAGTGCAGTCGTAGTAACCGGGTCATATGTATTGCTCATTACATCCCCGAATTGTGCAGCAGAATTATACCGTACTTCATCTGCGGCCATACCGTTAAAACTGGTCAACGTGAACGCAAATGTGCTGTTGGAACTTAGTTGACTATAGGCTCCTGACAATGCCATTTTTGCTGCTTCGGGCGAACTAAAAACCACAGCAGAAGGACGTTCATTCAGAGGGTTATCGATTTTCAAAAGGCTTTCACAGCTAGACAAACTCCCTGCTAGCAATAAAATGGGTACTATTTGTTGTATGTTGAATTTCATGCTTAATGTCTTTAAAATGTTAATTGTACAGAACCTACGATAGTACGAAGTGGAGGTAAAGACAAGCCCTGTGATTCTGGATCAAATCCAAGATAATCGGTTATGGTAAATAGGTTGTGTCCTTGGATTTGTAAACGCAGATTCTTAAGTTTTAGGCGTTCTATAAATTGACCACGTACATCATAAGACAGACTTACATTCTTTAATCGAATAAAAGAAGCATCCACCAAAGTAGCATCAGATGCGACATAATTGGAAAAAGCAGTATAAGCATCGCCAAACACGGCCAACGCTTGTGGTTGGCTCTCTAAGCCTTGATTTAAATACTCCATTATAGGCTCTGCCGCATAATTCGTCATGTCATAACCGGGATTATAATAGGAACTTGCTAAAATCGATCTACCTTTTTGCTTAACAAATTGAAAAAGAAAATCAAGCGTCAAGTTTTTATACGATAACGTGTTTGATAATCCACCGTAGAACTTAGGTAAGTTTGTTCCTTTATAGGATCTATCACCTCTATCAATTTCAAATAATCCAGAACTGATTCTGCCGTCTCCGTTTAAATCTGCAAAGGAAGGAAGTCCAGTATCGGGATCGAAACCGAGATAATCATAAGTATAGTAACCCGACAATGGATTACCAACAATATACTGTGTGTAGTACGACGTTTTATCGATATTAGGAAATTCAGCCAGACGATTTCTATTGAAGGAAATATTAAAATCTGTTGTCCAACGGAAATCAGATTTTGTAATATTTTGGGAACTTGCTGTAAATTCCCAACCCTTATTCTCTACTATGGCAGGGAAGTTTGACTGAAAACTTGAAAATCCAGCTTGAGGACTTAAACTATAATTTATAAGTTGATTCCCCGAAAGATTTTTATAAAATGCAGCAGACAAAGACAAACGATCTTTCAAAATTGATAAATCGAATGCTACTTCAAATTTCCGCGTAGTCTCCCATTGGAAATTACTGTTCGCAAGTCTCGTTGGAACCATCCCTGCTATACCATTATATAAGTAAGAAACAGATTGGTAAGAATCAAAATACTGATAATCACCTATTTTATCATTACCAACCCATCCATAACTTGAGCGAAGTTTAGCGAAGCTAACTACTGGAATATATTTAAAAAACGATTCTTCAGATATAATCCATGCACCACCGAATGAACCAAAATTTCCGTATCGTTTATTTTTTGCAAAACGCGAGGAGCCATCTCTTCTAAAATTTACATTTGCAATATATTTGCCTGAAAAATTATAATTAGCACGAGCAAACAAAGAGGCATATTTATACTCGCTTGAATTTCTCGAATTAGAAACGGTTGCGGCCGATGCAATGTTTTCTAAGAAATCATCAGATGGAAAATCCCTAGCACTAGTATAAAAAGGTTGCTTTGAAAGCGTATGTTGCCATGTACCTCCAACCATAGTGCTTAACTTGCCTTTGCCCAAATCGGTGTTGTAGTTAATTTGAGGTTCAATCGTATAATTATTGTTCGAGATAAAAGCAAACTGGGAATTTGAAACACTTGAACTTAAACTTGGATCCATTGAAGAACGAGGAACCAAACGCTTTTGATCAGCATCGGCTCTTCCGTAACCTAGATTAGTTTTAAAAGATAGTCCTTTCCAAATTCTATAATCAAGATTCAAATTACCAATCAGATTCGACCCCTTGTTCTCTACAGTTTGATTTAACTGTCCTAAAGGATTATTAGGAACACCGAAAGTCAATCCACTCCAATATAAGCTGCCATCACTGTTGTATAAAGGATAATTCGGAGGGAGATTGTATGCTATTGCTGTTTGATCTAAAACGGATACATTATTTTTATCAGCTGTATATATCGCTGAAAACCCTATTGTAAAACGTTCGTTTAAGGTCTTGTGTTGCAAATTGAAATTTAAAGCGGTACGGTCGTATCCCTGATCGCCAACGAAGACGTTCCCTTCTTTATGATAAGTTCCACTCAACCTAAAATTGGTTCTTTGGTCACCTCCGCCAAGAGCAAGATTGGCATCCGTCGTCTTAGCCGTGTTTCCGATCAATAGTTTTTGAAAGTCTGTGTAAGCAGTCTGATCCCATTTAGTTAAATCAAAAGCATTTAGATTCTCTGGAGTATTCGTAGCTCTAAGTGCTATAGCGTTATCAAATGCTCTTCTACGCATAGCCAAATACTGTTCAGTATTTAATGTCTTTACGAAATTTGCCACCTTGGCTGCTCCTGTACGGAATAGAGCGTCAAACTGCGTCTTTCCGACTTTTCCTTTCTTTGTTGTAATCAACACGACTCCATTTGCCGCCCGAGAACCATATATTGCTGTTGCGTCTGCATCTTTTAGCACATCTATACTTTCAATATCCATCGGGTTGATAAGATTTAAAGGGCTCGCAGCGCCATTGGCTCCCACTAATCCTGTACCTACTGAAGAAGCTATTGCATCAGATGAAAAAGGAACGCCGTCTACAATGAACAAAGGAGCGTTTCTATTGATCGTTGTTCCTAAAGGAACCATAGAATTATTCCCTCGAATGCTGATAGACATTGGACTTCCGGGCAGACCATTCGCCTGATTAACATATACCCCAGCTACTCTCCCTTGAAGTGCATTCGCGACATTCGTAGTAGGTGTATTTTGAATATCTTTTGCAGAGACACCAGCAGAAGACCCCGTAGTGAATCTTTTCGTTGTGGTACCGTAACCTATAATCATTACCTCGTCCAAATTGGAGGGATCTTCTTCCAATAGAATGCGTAAATTTCCGTTACGCTGACTTTTCTGTGTTACGGTTTTATAACCTAAGTAGTGAAATTCCAACACATAACGATCGTCTATGATACCAATGTTAAAAAAACCTTGCTCATCCGTTTGTACTATGTTACTCGCATTACGCACAGTAACAGTTACACCAGCAAGCCCATTACCTTTTTCGTCTGTAACGATTCCCGATTGTACAAATCCATTCTGGTTAACAGGTATCGCAACTGTCGTAATCGAGCGGGTATTACTTGTCGTCCCTTTATGCTTTAACACAAAATATTGATTATCAATAAAACTATATTCTAGTTGGAAAGGTGCCAAAATTTGGGAAACCACAGACTCTAATGATCCGCTAAATGTACCATTTAAACGAGATGTTGACTTCGTATGGCTATCATTAAACACAAATCTTACAGCGGATTTGGTTTCAAGAATTTTTAATGCTTTTTCAAGTGACGTATTGTTAAGTTTTACGTTTACCTGTTCTTTCAGTGCCTGTCCGTAAGCAAACGGAATAAGTAAAAAGTAAAAGAAAATCATAAGGAGGCGATTGCTCCGGGTGAACGAAATGGAAGACTTGCTACGTCTACTTTTTATGTCTTCTTTTGAAGAAACATAGCTCCTCCATGTCAAATTTTTTTTATACATTTGAGTGGTTAATTTGATTGAGTAAATTAATTAGACCAAGATCTTTGCGGAGGTGTTGCGAGCATCTCCGCTTTCTTATGTCTATCTTTATTTGTTCATTTTTTATTGGTGTTAGTTAGTTATATCCTTAATACATCAAAAACAGCCTCCTCCTGTTAATTTAATAGTTGTATCGTCGATCTGAAAGTTTGCATTAATACTCAAACTTAGCAACTTTAACGAGGTCTCAAGCGACTGATCGGTTAAGTCTGCGGTTACTTTGCAAGATTTATATTCCCCTGTATAGCCTGAGAACTCCACGTTAAATTTTTTCTCAAAACGCTTCATAATCTCCTCTACAGGTGTCGAAACGAAATTCATATCATATTCTGTACCATCTGTCAGATTGATTACCGCTGTGACTGGAAGTTTGAGTTCCTCCTTTACAGGACTTTCCTTAGATGTGCGTAAACTTTCATTCGCTTCCACTAATACTTTCGCACTTCTCGTTCCTAAACCCATTTCTTTTTTGGAAACCTCAACGATCCCTGTTAATACAGCGAGATCCAATTGCCCATCCGCTTTACTTACTTTCAAATTGAAGCTAGTACCGAGTACCTTCATTTTATAATCGCCTGCATGTACAATAAATGGTCGTGTTTTATCCTTAGCAACTTCAAATAATGCCTCTCCATCCAGTTGAACTTCCCGTGTATGACCGGTAAAAGATTCGGGATAGCTGATCTTACTATCTCCTTTTAACCAAACAATAGTCTGATCAGATAATATAACCTTCGTCACATTCTTACCTGAACTCTTAGCAGTAAACATTTCCGTCGTCGATTGAAAATCATCCGAGAAATAATGCGTTGATAGGAAATACAACAAAAATAGCGCTGCAGCAGCAGAAATCGCTACCATCATTCTCCGGTATGGCAAATACATCGGCACAACGGCTTCAACCGGTTCTAATTGCATCTCTATACGAGAAAATAGACGATCTTTTAGCTCATCCTCGCTTTCTCCATACCATGACAATTGATCGGGAAGTTCTTCATCATACCAGTTATCGAGCACTTGTTGCTCGTCAACCGTGATCGTGTTTTCCTTCCGCTTGAGGATCAAAAATTTTATATTCTCAGGTATATTATTCATTTAATATGATCGTCTATATAATAAGAGTAAAAAAACAAGGATACTACGTACGCCAAAAAAAAATATTTTTATTTTTTTCACAGCATCTCTAAAAAATATGCAATCAAAGAGAATTTTAGTTATAAAAACAACAATATATTAAGTCTTTGGATGGCGTCCTTTAATTTTCGAACAGCTTTACTGAGTTGGGTCTCCACTGTTCTTGGCGAGATCTGGAGTTCATTGGCAATTTGCTTTGCCGTTAAACCATCTTCCCGACTCATCTGAAAAATTAATCGACATTTTTCAGGCAATCCCTGAATATGGAAATCAATTTGATCTTGCAGTTCCTTAAATTCCAATTGTTTCATCTGGCTTATATCGCTTGGAGCATCTAATCCGGATATTTCATCTAACTGAATATGATTTTTTTCTTTTAATCGATCAGCAATAAATCTAAAAACTTCATTTTTTAAAATTCTATAAAGATACGGCTTAAAATATCCTTTAAGATGAATAGATTGACGCCATTTCCAAATATTGACAAATACATTTTGGACCACTTCCTCTGCATCATCCTGATTTCCGAGTTTAAAAACTGCCTTTTTTACAAGATCAAGCCAATATCTATCATAAAGCACGGAAAAGGCTTTGCGATCGCCTATTTGTAACAGGCGAATAAGATCTTCATCTGATTTTTCCTCAAAAACGTGCAACACCTTATCGTTAAAAACGTAAATATATGGAATGTTTACACCTAAAAAAAGTATCACTAGAAAAGTAGTAGATCATATCCAGCAATTTAGTCGGATGAACTCGCAAAAACAACCGGATACTTTAAACGCTTTTCCGTAATTCTTAACTCATTTTTCGTTATCTGTATACTGTTTCTCACCATCATCTTTGTATTGAACAAAAAAATAAAAAATGAATCCTCACAAAATATACGATCTAATTATCATTGGTGCTGGACAAGCGGGATTGGCTTCAAGTTACTATGCTAAACATGCGGCATTATCTCATATCATTTTAGAAAAACACGAAATCGGTTCATCTTGGTCTCGCCAACGTTGGGATTCCTTCAAGATGAATACGCCCAATTGGATGACTACATTGCCAGGCCTACCTTTACTCGATGGCGAAAATATGTTTTTCATGAGTACGAATGAATTTCTGGACTACCTGGAAAACTATGTAAAAAAGTTCGATCTACCTGTTCGAACAGGTGTCAAGGTATTATCGGTTGAAAAAGAGAACAACTATTTCGTAGTCGAAACACGTAATGGTAGTACAGAAACAAAACTGTACAGCAGAACTGTTGTACTTGCTTCAGGATGTATGAATAAAATACAATATCCAAAAATAGCGGAGATTTTTCCAAACACATTGTATCAAGTTCATGCTGGAGAATATAAAAATCCGAATCAATTGCCAAAAGGCGCTGTCCTTGTAGTGGGTGCTGGTCAATCGGGATGTCAAATTGCTGAAGAGCTAGCTCTTTCAGGGAGAAAAGTCTACCTATGCTCCAGTAAGGTTCCTCGTGCGCCCAGAAGGTACAAGGGTCGCGATATTATGGATTGGATGAATCGTATGGGAGCAATGGACTGCAGTGTCGATCAACAAAAAGAAAGTTCCACAAGACAAATGACCCAACCTCAGACTTCTGGCCAGGGAGAACTAGGGCACACGGTGAGTTACCAATCGCTACATATAATTGGTGTCGAGATACTAGGAAGTTTGAAAGACATTAAAGAGAATATAGTTTTCTTTGAGGACAACAACAAAGAAAATATTGCCTTCGCCGATCAATCGTCTAAAGCATTAAAAAAAGGAATAGACACCTATCTTTTGCGACAGGGACACACTGAGTCGGATGAAGAATTTATCGATAAGGCCGATCTATCCGACGACTCTTTCTCTGCTGCAAGTAATAGAAAGGCTATCGATATGGTCTCATCATCAATTAAAAGTGTAGTCTGGGCGACTGGTTTTGGTGCGGATTTCAGCTATTTACCTACTGCATTGCTGAATGAAAAGGGAGTTCCTTTACAGGAAAAAGGAAAACTAGCCTTAGAAGGCATTTACTGCTTAGGTTTACCTTGGTTAACCAAGAAAAAATCTGGTCTTGTTTTTGGTGTACAAGAGGATGCTCAACGAATTATAGAATTCGTTGTTTCTTTTATTCGAAACAAATAAATATCGATCGAACGTGAAACCAAGTAGATTAGAATATTCTTATTGGCTTCACAATGAGTTAACATTCCTTATTTAGTTTTGTGATGCGCAATTAATACCGCATACTAAACTAGGAAAATGAACCATTCCGACCCAAAAATTGACCGTTTCAATACGATCTATAAAAGACATTGGAAAGACCTCTATCATTTCGCTTCAAAACGAGTGAACGATCACGCTGTTGCGGAAGATCTGCTACATGATGTTTTTTTAAATTTTCTCAAAACAGAAAAATATCTCGAGGACGATGAAAGAATAAAAAGCTTTTTATTTGCATCCCTTCGAAACCGCATAATTGATTACTATAGAAAAAACAAACTTAAATTAGAACTCGAAGAGGAAATTCCTACCTGGTATAGCCAGCATGAGCATAAAAGCATAGAGCTTACCTTAAAACGAGAATTTGAAGAATTTGTTGATCAACAAGTGATGCGTTTTCCAGAACAGATGCGCCGCGTAGTTTTACTAAATGCAAAAGAGGGACTAAACCACACAGAAATTGCGGAAAGATTAGTTATCTCAACAAAAACTGTAAAAAATCAACTTTCATTAGCCAATCAAAAACTAAAAATAGCACTCCAAAAGTTCCTAAAATAGTTTTTCAAGCTTCAATTCCCCCAACTTTGTTAAAAAAAAGTAAACGCTATATTTTTTAATTATTAAATCTAAAAAACCGTCGGGATAAGCCCTCCCCTTCTTCGTATTACCCTATATGAAGAAGACAAAAGAGGAAATGAATGAAGAGGATTTTTCCAGCAAACTTTATCAGCGCGTTTTACAGTCTTACGACGAGTATAACACACGAAAAAATCAACGAAGTAAAATCTGGCGTCTAGCAGCTGTATGGATCAGCGTCTTCCTCACTTCTGGTGCTGCTATATGGCAATGGGGTAAAATAAATCAATTCCCTTCAACCAGCGGAGACAATGCTCAAGTTTTTTACAGTGAAAATACGATAAAAAAAATCATCCTTCCCGATAGCTCCGTGGTTGTGCTCCAACAAAACAGTGCACTACATCTCGCAGGAAACTATAACAACGACAAGCGAGAGGTTTATTTGACCGGGAATGCCTTTTTTGAAGTTGCAAAAAGCAAAACAAAACCATTCATTGTTCATAGCAAACATCTAGAAACCGAAGTACTAGGGACACGATTTTTTATCAGTGCGATAGAGCCCGCCGATCGACATAGTGTTTTGTTAGAAGAGGGAAAAGTGGTTGTAAGACTGCAAGATGTAAACACAGAACATACACTTAAACCAAATGAAAAATTAACATATTCAGCATCCAAGAAAGAGGCGCAGGTCAAGCCAGCATACCATGTACACCTCAATATGGAAAATGGTTCGCTAGAACTTGATGGAGCTGATATCAGCATATTGCAACAGGTGCTTTTCGATTACTATGGAATAGAATTAATAGATACAAATACCCAATATAGCCAGGTACAATATAAGATGAAATTAAAAGCACAAATGAAAGCAACGGAGATAGCCAAGCTAATTGGCGCAATAGCAAACCGTCCAACAACAGTTCAACAAAACAAAATAAACATTAAATAAATAGAAATGTCGGTCTCTCGCCAAAGAATACCGACACCTCAAATTCATTAAACATTTTTAATCACATCAAAAGTATGAAAAAAAACACAAAGGCTGCCAGCAGACTCATGTTCATGATGACTGTCTTCCAACTCAGCGTGTTATCGGCCTCGTCAGCAGATGGACAAACAGCCAAATTGCTTCACGACAAACAAATTACCTGGACTTCAAGCGAAGGTTCATTAGGCAGTGCATTAAGTAAACTAGAAAAACAGTTAGGCGTAACAATTTCGTATGACAAGAATCTTATTCAAAACAAGTCAGTAAAAACAACAAAACAAAATAATATAACCCCACATCGGGTACTCGAAAATCTTTTAGCCGACAATGGATTAAGCTACCGTATTGTGGAAGAAAACATTGTCATTGTTGCCGCCGCCAAAAAGACGACAACAATAACCAAAATGCCCGAACAACGCCATGTGCTCACAGGTTATGTTAAAGATGCTGCCTCAGGAAAGGTTCTTCCCCACTCTACACTCGTAAACTTATCGACGCAATTGCAGACCATGTCGGATGCAAATGGCTACTTTATCATGCAGGGATTGAAGCCAGGAAAAGTTCAAATACGCGTATCCTATATAGGTTACCAAGACCAAGTTTTAGAATTCACAGTACCTCCAGCAGGAAATACACCAGTAAACATTTTGCTCGAAGCAAAAGATAACAACCTCCAAGGGATAACAATCAACGGAATCCGTCGTGGCGAAGCTTTAGCGCTAAGTAACATGAAAACTGCAGACAACTTACGTTACGTATTATCCCAAGAACAAATCGAACGTTTTCCGGATGCAACAGTAGCCGAGGCTTTACAACGTGTTCCCGGTTTAGCTATGGAATACAGCTACGGATTGCCTAGAAATGTCATCATGCGTGGATTGAGTCAGAATATGGGCTCGGTGACTTTAAACGGCACTAGACTTCCTTCTACTCAAACGAACAGCCGTGAGATCGATTTAAATGGTATATTATCGTCCACCGTAGAAGCAATAGAAGTCAATAAAACATTTACACCAGATATGGATGCCGACGCCACAGCTGGATCAGTAAACATCGTTTCTAAATCGCCTAAAGCCGGCGAAGAACAATTCCGGGTTAATCTAGGAAGTGGTTACAATCAGTTACTATCGAAAGTAAACTATAACATCGGGACCGTGTTTGGCAAACGTTATAACCGTTGGGGCTATCTTGCCGATGTCAACTACAGTCAAACCTACCGTGGAGAAGATCGAGTTCAGGTCGATTACGATACTTACGAAATTGACGGGCAAGAACATGTCCTCATGTCCAATCTAGAACTAGAAGGCAGTGACCTAAAACGTAAAAATACAGGGCTACAATTGGAATTAAATTATTATCCAAATAATGCCACCAAATTGTACTTGCGCTCGTCTTACAACAAATATTTTGAGTTGCAAACACGTGGGACTAAATCCTACAATATTGGGGAATATAGTAGTTTGACACAGGCGGAAGATATTAGCATTGGTTCATCCGGTACCCCGAGAGATTATAACCGGGATATCATCACCTTTTCACTTGGAGGAAAAACAGCTTTCAACAATTATGAAGCAGATTTGGATGCAACATTTGCACGGGGACGCTACGATCAACCACTCTATTACGATGGATATTTCACATATTCTGGTTTGAGCGCAACGGTAGACAATAGCGAACCTGCAACTCCTCAATTTCTGTTCAACAATGTCGATCCGAACGATCCTTCAAAATACACCAGCACAAGTTATAACAACCGGCACCAGTTTGCACACGATCAAGATTATCAACTATCAGGAAACATTAAAAGAACCTTTGCTCTGGGCAATGGAAGAGCTTTAGATCTTAAGGCTGGTGGACGTTTACGTTACAAAGAAGATGCGCATACAAGAAATTATTACCAATATACATTGAAGTCTGGCTCGTTAACAATGGATCAGTTTACCTCAGACTACAGCAGGCCTGATTATTTTGGCGGGAAATATGACCTCTCTGGCGCGATTGCCAATGGTTACCTGATGGAAGAATACTACCAACAAAATAAAGATCTGTTCCAGCCAAATGACACTTACATCCGCCAAAACACCGATCCAGATTCGTACAAAGGTAGTGAAAACCTAGCAGCAGCTTATATCATGGGTAAGCTTACCTTAGGTAAAATTGAAAGTGTTTTGGGAGTTCGTTACGAAAGAACAGGTTTTAATTATACAGGAAATATCGTTTCTTTCGATGACCAGGGAGCCTATGTTGCCACAAATCCGGTAGATACAAAAGCCTCATTCGCAGGCTTCTTCCCCTCTTTGAATGTAAAATACAAAATTACCGAACAAACCAACTTACGTGGAGCAATAACACGTACTTTATCTCGTCCATCTTATTACGATCTCGTTCCTTGGGAAGAAATCGAAGTTCGCAGAAACCGCATGAAAAAAGGAAATCCAGATCTAGACCAAAGTACTTCCGTGAATGCTGATCTTCTTTTTGAACATTACCTGAACCCTATTGGATTACTATCTGGAGGTGTATTTTATAAGCGAATAGATGATTACATTTATGAGTCGGTTTATACGCAAGCTGGAGGAACTTACGATGGCTACAGTATTACGCAAACAGTAAATGGCGCAGCAGCCGATGTCTATGGTTTCGAAATTGCTTGGCAACAACAGTTGACCTTCTTGCCAGGTTTCTTGAACGGATTCGGAGTTTACGCCAACTATACGTATATCAAATCTTCATTCGAAGTACCTGGAGAGGAGTCTGTACGAAAAGTAAGCTTACCGGATATGCGTCCCCGTGTTGGAAACTTTGCTCTTTCTTATGAAAAATACGGATTCTCCGGTCGTTTAGCCTTAAACTTCTACGAAACATTTATTAGTGAGTTAGCTAGTGAAGAAGCAAATGATCTATTAGAAAAGGGGCGAGCACAACTGGACTTCTCTGCTTCACAGAAAATCAATAAAAACTTTACTGTTTTTATGGGATTAAGCAACATCAATAATGCACAAGTTCGTTTAAATTTTGGTGACGGCCGTCCAAATGACCATAAATACTACAAACGCTGGGGCAATATAGGTGTAAAATATACCATCAACTAACGATACCCTACATGACTATGAAGTACATTGCTATTTTTATCTTTCTGTTTGCATATGGAATTGCGCAGGGTCAAACATATCCTGCGGGTCAAGAGCCTGATCGCGTCATCTTAAATTTGACTACCGATGCCCAACATACACAAGCGGTAAACTGGCGTACAACGGTAGCGCAGGCTGAGGGACAAATCGCTCAACTTCGCATAGAGAATAATTCTCCAGATTTTCAGGACAGCAGTCTACGCGTTTTCAAAGCAAAGACAACGTTCTTCACCGATAATGAGAAGCGACAGTCGGCCTATCACGCCGTCGAGTTAACGGAATTAGAAAGTGGAACAGTTTACAACTATCGCGTCGGAAAAGAAGGTGCTTGGAGTGAATGGTTTCAATTTAAAACGGCTGATGGCACAGATCAGGTTTCTTTCATATACTTAGGTGATGCCCAGAATGACTTGCGTTCCCGTTGGACACGTGTCTATCGTAAAGCGTTGCAAACTTTCCCAGAAGCAGATTTTGTGATCCATGCAGGAGACTTGATCAACCGCAACAATACCGATGCGGAATGGGGAGAATGGTTTTATGCAGGAACAGGTATCAACAGTTCTTATCCCCAAGTGATGGTGCCAGGAAATCACGAATACTTTCGCGATGAAGAAAAGAAGCTGACACTGGATCCTCATTGGCAACAGCAATTTAATCTACCTACAAATGGTGTTGCCGGGCTTGAAGAGTCCAATTATTATATGGATTATGGCCCTTTACGCATTATCGCCCTCAATACTCAGGTGATTATGCTGGATAGTGCTTACAGAAAAGCTCAAGCCATTTGGTTGGAGAATATTCTGAAGGATAACAAGCAGAAATGGACTATCATTGTCTGTCATCATCCTGTTTATTCGACCTCCAAATCGCGAGACAACTTCCAGTTTTCAGGACTCTTCCAGCCTCTTTTTGAAAAATATGGTGTCGATTTACTTCTTCAAGGGCATGATCACACTTACGCAAGAAGTCCACTTCCGCAAAAAAATGAAAAAAAGCCCGTGTATCTCGTTTCCGTTTCTGGTCCCAAGATGTATGAGATAGATCCGCAAAAGGATTGGATGGAAAAATCTGCAGAAAACACACAACTTTATCAAACGATTACCATAGATAACAATCAACTGCAATTCAAAACATATACAGCAGATGGGAAATGTTATGATCAGTTCGAATTAAACAAATAATAACGCCTTCAATTTAAAGCAGAGCGGGAACCTCATTGTTCCTGCTCTTTTTATTTTAGGTTGTCTGCAAACCTATAAACCTTTTCCTCCGAAATACAAGCTCCAATTCTTTCAATTAGGATAATAAATTCATATCAATAGCATATCGAATTTTTCACACAATTTAACAGCTATATTCCGAATCAGCGGTTAGCTTTGTAGAAATTATTACATCTTCCATGAACCGCAGACAATTCTTAAAGAAAGGAGCAATAGGCTTAGTAAGTTCAGGTATAGCTGCAGGTCTCTATGCCTGGCAAATTGAACCCACTTGGGTAGAATGGACAAAAATCCCTATGCCAATACGATTTCTCCCCGACCATCTTGAAAATAACAGCTTAATCCAAATTAGTGATATTCATATCGGTGAATATGTAGACCTTAATTTCATTATTCGTACCTTAAGCATAACAACTGCACAGCACCCTGATTTTGTTGTTTACACAGGAGACTTTATTCGTCTGGTGGAGAATAAGGTACCCTACGAAGCATTAAAACAACTCCTTCCCCATCTTACCAAAGGTAAAAAAGGTACATTTGCCATTTTGGGTAATCATGACTATGGTTACCATTGGAGGGAATCGAATACAGCCGATGAGATCAGCCGTATGCTTGAACGTCAAGGAGTGAAGGTTCTTCGGAATAACTGCATCGCCGCTGATGGTTTACATTTTATCGGTATAGATGATTACTGGGGAACAAATTTTCATCCTGAAAAAGCGATGTCGTATTATGATGCTTCGGCAGCAAATATTGTACTCTGCCATAATCCTGATGTATGCGATCTCGATGTCTGGAATCAGTATGCAGGATGGATATTAGCGGGACATACTCATGGTGGGCAATGCAAACCTCCTTTTCTTCCAGCTCCGATACTTCCCGTGAAAAACAGAAACTACGATCAAGGTTTGAAAGAGCTCCCTGATGGACGATTGCTATACATTAATCGCGGTCTGGGCCATTCAATAAAAGTACGATTTAATGTACGTCCTGAGGTCACGCAATTTACGCTAAAAAAACAAAGCAATTAATGCGCATCGATAGGTATTTTCCTCAAACATGTGTTGAAAAAAACATAAAAAATGATCGAAAACACCTAAAAAAAACATAAAAATATCGTTTTGGTCTTTCCTGTAGATTTTGGCATAAGCTTTGAATTTGTTCGTTTAAACAGAAGGAAAAAAACTTAAACAACAAGATTATGGAAAATATCGAAATAAAAGCGTCAAAGTTAGGTTTAGAAAAAGGCTACTATTTATTGTTAATGGCTATTTTGGAGGAGCCAAACGAAGCTGACGAATTAGCGATCGCAAGCTAAAAGCACATATATATCCATTAAAAAGCGCAAAGTTTAAAGACACTTTGCTCTTTTTATGATTTATTTCGGTACGACCCCGCCTCCACTAATCCATATGTTGTTCAGGCCGTAACTTGTTGGTGTTTCTGAACTGACGATGCGAAGTACGCCTCCCTGACGAAGTTCGTCATGCCGAATCCATAATCTACCAAGATCTTTACCATTCCATTCGACGGATTTTATATATTTTTTATTTTTATCCCAAGATGCAACTTCGATACGTAAAGGTTTTCCATTATTTGTTAGTTCAACCGATTCGAAGAAAGGCACACTGAGATAAAAAACAGGCTCACCAACTAAAGGTTGATGCAGGCCTATTGCCGACAAAACCCACCAAGCTGACATAGCTCCAGCGTCGTCGTCCATCGTTCGAACAAAAGCTTGAGTTTGATTTTTGTAGATACGATCAATATGAGCCCCAATCCCACGACTGTTATCATTGAAATAGTATTGTATGGTGGTGTCTAAAGCTATGCGATGAACCCATTCCTGGTAACGCCATGGCTTTTCGCTAGCATAGAAAAGTGTCAATGCCTGCATATCGGGTTCATTCGCTCTGTTAAAATAATAACCATCAAAAAAATCATCCAATTGTGCTGTAAACGCACTTTTACCGCCGGCTAACTCACGTAATCCCATAACATCAAAAGGTACATTCCAGCGGTATTGTCGGATTGTTCCTTGATACATATTCCGGGCAGACATCCGATCTACATCATTTTTAGAAAGATCCTTAAACTCCCTTTTCCAAGTTCCCTGATAATCGGCCGATCGCCGGGCAAAAATAGCGGACTGCTGAGGAATCAACCTACTCATTGCCCACATGTCATAGCAAGCTTCAAGGTATTTATCTGGTTTCGTAAAATCAAAACGTAGGGTATCCTTACATAAGGAATCTTGAATCTGTTCGATGTTTATTTCATAGCCTTTTGCTTTTGCATCCAACAACACCACAGCAGCATGTTCCGTTCGCACGGAATTTGCAGGCTCATGCGGACCTGCAAAATCAAATTTACCGTAGCGATATAGATTGGCTATTGAAGAAGTTATGTCTTGGTAAATTTTTGGTTGCAATAACTCCAAAAGTGGTAATTGAGTTTTATAATTATCCCAAATAGCCCAACCGTGATATCTTTTCGTATCCGCCTTATAGCTTCTACCATCGGTACCACGAAAACTTCCGTCGGCTTCCGAAATCATATAGGGGGATTGGAATACACGGTAAAGTAAGGAGTAAAATAAATCTACATTATCCGATGCCCCTTTTACCCGTACGCTTCCCAACAAACTATTCCAAGTATCTTCCGAAGATTTTTTTATATCCATAAAATCCCGAGAGGAATTTTCGTCAACTTTCTGCTCCGCAAAGGCGGTGTTCACTGCTGAAAAAGCGATATCAAGAGAGACCTTCTGCGAAGAAGAAGCAAGTGTTACCCAAATTTTGTTCCCTTCGATACGCCAGTTCTTTGCTTCTGGGATTTCAAAGGCATAGTACACCGTATAAGTTCCCACATGGCAGGTCGTCTTCGCACGTAATTTACCTACGATTCTATTTTGTACTCTTTTATATTCATTATGTACAAAAGCGTTATTGAAAGTATGTCCCAGATCAATGAAAAACCCTTTTTCACCTGTTGGAAACGTATACTCCTCTTTTGCAAAATCTTTCTGCGTAACAAATCTCGCCGAAACAGATTCGGATGTAGTCACAGCATAAAAACCGGGAGAAGCACTTTCTGTCGCTTTATGCAAAATCTGCCCATTGTCATCGCCTCCTAAAAAAGGTCGAACTAAAATAAGACCACCACTGCCCATACACCCCACTCCTTCAAAACGGTTGTGTGTAAACCCTTTTATATCTTTTGCAAGATATTCATATCCAGTATGCGTACCGGGGCTTGTCAATGCAACGATGCTGAGTTGTTGGAACGCTCCTGATGCTGCAGGAGAAAGCTGACCATGATCGCCTGAAGATCCCAAAAAAACATTCACTCGATCCGTCTGCGCAACGCTAAATGTTGCTTTTATCAGAAAAAACAAGCCCAATACTATTTTTTTCATATGTATATTATTTGTTTTTTAATGGGAATATGGAATATGCTTGTTTGTCTTTTGCAATCATGGACATTTCATATTTTAATTTCGTTGTACATTATAAACTTTCCCTCCTGTACAATGGAAGAGAAAGTTTACAATGTACAAATGTATCGCAAATACCTGTAATAAATGGCCTTTCAAATGTTAAGCATGAATTAACATTTCATACGAAACACGACTAACGCTTTGAACGTTCAAGAAGATTTATAATCCTATCAAAAATCACTGTGTTTTGGTAGAATCCCGAAAAATGCCGAGCCCCAGGACCATAAGCCATCACGGGAACCAACATACTGCTGTGATCGTTGGAAGCAAAATTGCCTTGAATAGTTTGCTGATTAGAATCGACGTCTAATAATGTCAACGCTCCCGTTTCGTGATCGGCAACAACAATTACTAAGGTGTGTCCATCTTGATCGGCAAATCGTAACGCATCTCCTACAGCTTGATCGAAATCCAGCGTTTCACTCGTTACATAGGTCAAGTCTCGCGCATGTCCACCATAATCAATCTGTGCACTTTCTGCCATAACAAAAAAACCCTTCCCTCGATTTTTTAATTTGTTTACAGTACTCAAAAGCAGCTCACTCAAGATTGGACCACGGCCATCTTTGATGGGTTTCAAAGTAGAATCTGGGAGGTAAACAACTATTTTTTTTTCAGTTGATTTTAGAAAATCATTCTTTTCACGAAGCAGAGTGAAACCATTCTTTCTTAATCCCACCTCCAATGCCTTCCATTTTTGAGCATTTTGATACACGCTAGGCTTACCTCCAACTAATATATCAATCGTTTTGTTATGTTGAAGCGAAGCACTTATTTCCTCGGAAGCATTCCTATCCAAATGAGAGGTATAAAATGCCGCAGGGGTAGCATCCGATGCATCTCCCGTAGAAATAATTCCCGAATGCATGCCTAGAGACACAATTTTTGATGGAATAGCTGCCAATGGATTACCTACTGTGTCTACGCTCAGCATTCCATTAAATGTTTTCACACCTGTAGCTATTGCTGTTCCTCCGGCACCAGAATCAGTATTTCCTGGGCTGTAAGAAGAAGTAAAAGAAAACCCTATGTGACGCATCATTCCCATATTTGACTTTCCTTTATTTACCGCCAGAGCCGCTTGAATATGCCCTAATCCCATACCGTCGCCAATTAACAAAATCACGTTACGCACTTCATCGTTCTCACCATCGGATAAATAAGTTGGGTGGTATACGGGATATTCTTTTGATAATTGGAAACGTGCTGAAACCAAATCATCCAAATACAGCTTTAATTCGACAGGCTTATCTGTATTCAACCACGATACCCCCATCTTTTCCAAAACGATCCATGTATTTACACTCTCAGGAGTTCCCCAAAGTCTGAATGAAATACCGAGGTCCTTCGCCCGCTTACTATCTTGCATAATCTTTTGCATATCTCGTCGAGGCGGAACACCTTTCCCATTCCAATCGGTGTAGGTATGCAGATCCTCGCTAATCATCCCTACATGTTTAATCTGCTCGTGCGTGTAGTCTATGGTAGGGCGACCATCAAAATAAACCCAAGAAGGAAATTTACTAAACTCGCTGGGTTCTGGCATATTTCCACTGATAACAATACGCACGGGATGAGGCGTTTGGAGCGGATCTAACATAAATCTATACCGTTCTAAAAGCGATAAAAGAGGTGGCATAAGCCTGCGATAGTCTTCTTTTAGATCGAGTAATAATTGTAAAGTCTTTAGAGAATCTGCAAATGGCCGCCCCTCGTTCGATCGGAATTTCATTGCCAATGGTTTCAGATACAATTCTTCTAAGGTACGACCCGAACGAATATTACTTTTCTCATGTGCGGCATATAGGCTATCATTGTGCAAAAATAAATCAATCTCGATAGATTCCATACCAGCAGAATAGGCTGTAAAAAAAGGAACTTCCTGTTCATAATCATTATGACTATGCCCACGCATACTATGCTGCTGTATTTTCTTTCCCGAAAACATGAGTTGCTCAAAGTGATGGCGCATATCCACAATCTCCTGAGCCTGCAAAGCTAAGCTTCCACAACAAGTGGCGAAAAAGGTAAGTGTGTATAAAATTTCTTTCATCGTTTTTCTACATAAAAAAGAGCCGTTCCTGAAAAGATAATTTTACAGGAACAGCTCAAAAATTAGTTATAATTTAATTTTTCTTGTTTACCAACCTTCATTTTGTGCAATTCCAGCATTACTTACGTCTGCTGGTGGAATAGGCCAAACATGATGAATTGTCGGATCAAAATTACGAGCAGCCCAAACCTGTACTACGGTGTATGAAGAGGTAGGGTCTGTTTTTATCGTATGCTGTCTTCCCGTAGCTGGTTTCGCGTAGGCTGCTTGTGCATCTCCCCAACGTACCAGATCGGAATGTCTATCGGTATATTCAGCGGCAAACTCAGAACGACGCTCACGCTTCAAGTCCGTCATCGTTGCTCCTTGAATACTTGCTAAACCAGCCCTATTCCGTACCAGATTGATTTCTACATCTCCACTTTGCCCCTGCATAATTTGGGCCTCTGCTTTCATCAACAAAATATCCGCATAACGTACCAATGGAACATTTAAGTCTGATGTCGGATAATCGCCATTCGGATTCAAGTGATCTGTTGCTGGCGTACGGAAGGGTTGCATATATTTCTTAAATTGAAAACCCGTTTGCGAATTCGAAGAATAATACTGACGATCGGATCCAAAAAGTGTAAATGTATCGTCGAATTCTAAAATAGTCGCTTTCTTACGGTAATCTCCATCTTCAAAAGAATTATACAGTTCTAATGTCGGATGGAAATAGCCCCAGCCATTGTAAAGCCCGTAACCCGTATTTTCAAAAAGCACCGCAGGAAGAATACAACCTTGTACCTTATTGGATACTACAGAGAAAATATATTCTGACGAGTAGTTGTTTTCGATATAGAAAACACTAGCAAAATCTTCCTCAGGATCATCCGTATCAATCAATTTACGACCAGACCCTGAATTGGACACCATATCACAGTAAGTAGCCACGTCGGCCCATTTACTCACGTCATAACGTGCCCATTGTAAATTGGTTTTTGCGAGATAAGCATAAGCCGCATCCTTATTTGCACGACCTAAATCAGCAGAACCATAGCTAGTCAATAAAGGCAACATTTCAGCTGCTTTCAATAAATCAGAAACAATCTGTTCAAAATTTTCGCTGACATGTGCCGGTCTTTCGAAAGTAGTTTCCAACATATTTTCTTCGGTAACAATAGGAACACCAGCTCTTTGGTCTCCGTAATATTGTGACAAATAGAAGTAAGCATAGCCACGCATAAAATAAGCCTCACCCAAAACCTGCTGTTTTACCGATTCCGAGATCTCCATACTCGGCACTTTACTTATAATCGTATTCGCACGTTGGATAATCTGATAAAATTTTTTATACATGCTATTTACACGACTTTCCGAACCTGTGGCTGTAAAATTCCGTACCGCGGCCGATCCCGCATCGGTACGCCCTGTAACCATATCATCCGAAGCATTGATATACCAAAACAAGCCACGCCCAAACATGCTATCATCATTAAAATGTTCATACAGTCCGTTTGCGGCATAAGTAGCATCCGACTCGGTTTGCCAGTAATTTGCATCCGTAACAGTTCCTTCTGGAGTTAAATCGGTAAAGCTTTTACTACAGGATTGCAGACCAAGTCCTAATCCAAGAAGTGCTATATATATATATTTATGAGATCTAAAGTTCATTACTATTTTGATATTAAAAGTTAACATTTAATCCAACTGTGTAGGTTTTAGCCAATGGATAATTGGCCACGTCAAGTCCTATTGTACCAACTTCGGGATCTATCCCTGAATAAGAAGTAAACGTAAATGGATTTTCAGCGGAGAAATATAAGCGAGATTGTAATTTTCCAAAGAAACTAGGCATATTATACCCTACCGTAATATTCTTGATGCGGAAATAATCACCACTTTCAAGGTACCAATCCGATGCAGTTCCAAAATTACTATTTGGATCCTGACGCGACAGGATTGGAATATCAGTATTGGTGTTCTGTGGCGTCCAAGCATTTAACACTCTACTATCCAAATTATACCCCTGCAATCCAGCGTTGTAACCCGTATATTTATAGCCATTAAAGATTTTAGAACCAGATACACCATAGGTCAACACACTCAAGTCAAACTTTTTATAATCAAGATTGAATGAAAAACCATAGGTAAATTTAGGCACAGCACTTCCCATATAGGTTTTGTCGTTATCGTCTATGGTCCCGTCACCATTCGTATCTACAAAACGAAGATCACCTGGACGTGCATTCGGTTGAATTAACTGACCATCTTTACTATGTGCTTGTATTTCCTCCTCCGAATTAAAGATGCCATCATTTTGAATCAGGTAATAGGAATAAAGTCGTTGCCCTGGAGCAGTATGATAAGGCAATAATACCCCCCGAACATGATCACTATGTGCGATAAAATCGTTGTAATAACCATCCAGATTGAGTACTTTATTTTTATTAACGCCAATATTTGCTTGTACGGCAAATTTCCAATTACCAAAGCTATCTTGATATTTTGCAGTCGCCTCAAAACCACTATTTAAAACATCACCCACGTTAGAGGTAGGTCCGCTTTCTAAGCCCACATGTGGATTTGCATCATTTTCCATGAGCATACCAAAAGTAGTTTTTTCGTAATAATCAGCCGTGATATTAAGTTTATTCCAAACCCTTAAATCAACACCTATATCAACAGACTGTGATCGTTCCCAAATAATATCCGGATTAAATTGTTTCGTGACTGCAAAATGTCTAACCAATCCACCATCAGATCCTAATGGAGTCGTTATCCCGGTCGTTAATGGTATATTATACGCATACTTATCAACCGACTGAATGTTACCGATCTGCCCCCAAGAGGCTCTTAATTTCAGGTCATTTACGATATCACTGTTAAAAAATGGTTCCGATGAAATTTTCCAAGCTCCAGACACGGAAGGAAATACATCTGAACGGTTATTCTCTGGCAGACGAGAAGAGCGATCTGTACGGATACTTGCCCCCAAGAAATAACGACCGGCATAATTATAGTTTACCCTCGCAATAGCAGAAGTCAAAGCATCTTCCCAGACGTCGCTTGTTGGGGAACCATTGATGGATTCTGCATTTGCTATGTATTGGTACCATGAATCTTCGCGTTCAAAGCCCATAGCCTGAATATACGATTGTTCGTATCTTGTTTTTTGTGCCGAATACACCAAAACCGCGTCAAAGTTGTGTTCACCGAAACTTTTGGCATAGTTCAACTGCTGATCCCAAATCCACCGATCTTCACGAGATTCTTCTTGTGTAAGGTAATTTTGTAAGGTCGCTCGGCCAATCTCTGGAATTTTTGGATCGAACTGTTTGTAGGAATACCGTTTAAGATTCAACGCAAAATTAGACTTGAACGTTAATCCATCGAAGATCGTAACTTTTGCAAAAGCATTTCCATTGAGATTCAGCGTTGGGTTCGTTACTGTAGGGCGAAGCAAAAGAGCAACGGGATTATAGGTATCACCATAAATACCTGAAAAACCAGATAATTCGGTTGGCACTGTACCGTGAAAATTGCCGCTTTCGTCATACACCGGTGCCGCGGGATTCATATAAATTGCATTGATGATCGCCCCACTGTAGCTACTGGATGTATTTGTCCCCTGCATACTGGTATGGTTTACATAGAAATTCTGTCCAACCGTCACGCGATCAAAAAAATCAAATTCTGATTTCAGACGGTATGAAAAACGTTTGTAACCAGTATTCAAGAGTAACCCTTCTTTATCGTGGTAACCGAAAGAAGAGCTGTATCTTGATTTTTCACTACCTCCCGACAATTGTACATTTGCGTTTAAGATATCTCCCGTCTGGAAAATTTCATCCATCCAATTCGTTCGTGTTACCTGACCCCAAGGATTTTGTTCTGCATCATGCCCTGCCTCCAAAGCGATGCCATCGTTAGTATTTGCCGTGTTATAGGCCTGCGAGTACTGCTCTGCATTTAATGCTGAAGGGAGGTTCGTTGCATTTTGCCAACCTCGGTACAGATCCACATTTAATTTAGGCGCACCAGATTTTCCACTTTTTGTGGTGATAACGATAACGCCAGAAGATGCCTGCGCACCATAAATAGCCGCTGCTGCTGCATCTTTCAAAATATCTACTGTTTCAATGTCATTTGGATTGATAACCCCACCATAATAGGGCATGCCATCCACGACATATAGAGGCTCCTCGTTATTCACGGAGCCCATACCACGGATCATGACTTTCGGATTAGAGGTTGGATCTCCACCTGCAGACATCACGGTCATACCTGCAACATTTCCTTGCATCATATCCGCAATATTCGTCAAAGGACGATCGACTTGTTCGGATACATTGGCAAGTGAACTTACGGCCGTTGTTAGGTCACCGCGACGTTGCTGTCCATAACCGACTACGACCACTTCATCAAGTTCAGATGATTGTTCCTTCAAACGAATTAACATCGAATTACTTTCGCCTTCTTTTACTTCCTTTGTGGCTGTTTCGTAAGCTTCATATCCGACCATGCTCACTTTAATACGGTATTGACCAGCTCCATTTATCCCTTGTAATACGAACATACCTTTCGCATCTGTAGAGACTTGTGCTACGGATTTGCCATTGGCATCCAATAGCTGAACCGTTGCCCCAGGAATAAAGGTGCCTGTATTGTCCATAATGGTACCACGAAGCTGTCCGTTAGACTGTGCCCAGGCATTGGCCGCGACAAACAGTGCAAGACCGCTCATGGCTAACCTAACATTTCTAACAATGTTTCTCTTTTTCATTGAATTATAAATTGTTTTTTTAGTGATGAAGCGATGTTGCAAGTTTTTTACTGACGCTCAACTTGCATATCTTCGTCTCATCTATTAATCTGTTGTTTGTGTTTCTTTTTCCTCTGGAGCTATAATAAGTTCTGCTTGCGGTTTCTTTTGAATGAGAATACGATTATTTTCCGCTACATATTGCAAGTTGTTCATTTGACAAACGATGTGAACAATAGATAGAAGGCTTTCACTATCTTTGAATTCTCCTGTAAAAGACAAACCATCCAAATCAACTGAATCGGTAACAATCGTAACATTTTTTCGACTGGCGATATAACTGAAGACCTCCTCTAAAGGGCTATCTTCAAAAAGTAGTGGGATATTCTCTTGCATCTTCATGTACTTCTTGTTCTTTATCCGAGTGGGGGCGTGATTCATTTCTTGCGACTTAGACAACGCAAAGGATTGGCTTTCTGCGTTAATAGTCAACTGATCTCCCGGTAATAGGTATTGATCAACGATAGGCATAGCAGAAAATGTGGTGGCTTTTACTACAATTTTGCCCGACAGGAGCATAATATCTAGCGTTTTAGATTTTCTTGTATCAATGATAAATTCTGTTCCTAGGGCTGTTGTTGTGTAATTATTCGCCCACACAACAAAAGGTCGGGTGGTATCATGAGCGACTTGGAAGCGCGCCTGTCCAGTTAATCGCAATACACGATCTTTTTTACCATAGTCGGCCGTAAACAAGACTTCACTTCCGGGCGAAAGAAAAACAATTGAACCATCCGCAAGAATCCGTTGTTGTTCTTCTTCTTTTTCATTAAACAAACGGGTCGTATCTTGTCCTACTTGAGCAAAATGTTGTTTACTATCGATACTTGAGAATCGTTGTTCTAATACAATGAAGGCTGTTCCGATACCGAGAAATAGGGCGACTGCCGCTGCTACCATCCATACAGAAGGAAGTCGAAGAGGGACTTTCCTGATCTCGTTAACCCCCATTTTTTTATGCAATTCCTTTAATATTGATTGGTATTCACTATCCGACAACAAGTTGTTATCTGTACGATCAACCTGAGGGAACTCTTGCTCAAGTTTTTTTTTGAGTGATCCCTCTTCTTCCTTTAGCTCTTGCAATAAGTCATGCTGTTGGTCTTTTGTTAAAAGACCTTTCCAAAAATCTGCAATACGCTTTCCAATTTGTTCCATCATCAACTGTAAATACACAGGGGATGGGCGAAGGGGATGCTTTTTTGTATTAACTAATTATTAATAAAACACAAAGAAAACTTTAACTATTGAGGATAAAGAAAAACAACAGCATATAACCAGGGTAATGTTGCAATACATATTCTTTGATTGTCTTGTTGGATTGCTTAAGGTAATCGGTAACAGATTGGGGACTGATACCAAGCATCTCTGCAACATCTTCTTTGGAATGTCCTTCGTACCGACAAAGCTTGAATACTTCTCTTTTACGGGCTGGTAATATATCCACGGCCTCATCTAACAAAGCCATCTGCTTCGCATATCGCTCCTCCTCTTCCCTATCTGAAGTATCTGCTATAACTTCAGCAGGATAATCTGCAACATATTCCACAGCTTCACGAATCTTCGATCGCAGTATATTTAACGATTTATTGTAGCTGACAACAAACAACCATCCTCCTACAGATTCTTTGTTTTCGAATTTGAACCTATTTTGCCATAACGCTAAAAAGACATCTTGTAAAAGTTCCGTAGCCAATTCTGGAGATTTTACCAGCTTCAAAATATTCACATGAACCGATTTATGATAGCGTTCATACAGTCTATTAAAAGCAGCCACATCACCTTCCGTCATCTGCTGTATGTCTAGTTTTTCATTTTGATCGTCTTTTTTCTGAACTTCTAACATCTGTTTGATTTGGAGAACTTCGACAAAATTATCTAAAAACGATTAGCCTATATGTTTACACATTATTATGAAATTATTAAGTTAAGTATTGCAGCATGAGTTGAAGCATCCAATACAATCATTACCTATGTTCATTTTGTACCAAAACTTTCTTCTAAAAGTGAATTAACAATCTTTAACAACCAAAAGTATAACAACAAACCTATATTTGTTTTATTCAATTAAACCTGAATATGAACAGAAAAAAACTACTAACGCTGGGTTTGTTCCTATGCTGTATCTTTACCACTGTTTTTGCACAAAGTCATGGCACAATTAAAGGGGTTGTCAGGAATGAAAATGGATCTTTTTTGGAAAAGGCAACGGTGTCGGTTTTACAAAAACAGGATTCCAGTGTAATTTCCTATACGCTGACGGACAAAGTAGGCAAATTCAACTTTATTAAGCTACCTGCAAACACAGACTTATTACTTTACATAACACATATAGACGGTGCCCCCTTTGCTACCTCGTTCAACTTAAAAGAAAAAGAAATAAAAGATTTCGGAAATCTTTCGTTGGGTGCGCAGCTTTTGGAAGAAGTAACAGTGACTGCTGTCGCTCCCATACGAATGAATAATGATACATTAGAATATAATGCCGACTATTTTAAAACGCTGCCGAATGCCAACATAGAGGAACTGTTAAAGAAACTTCCAGGACTACAGGTCAATATGGATGGCACTATTTATTATCAAGGGAAAGAAGTCTCTTCCGTCAAAGTAAATGGAAAGGATTTCTTTGCTTCTGATCTCAAAATTGCTACACGTAATTTAGATGCTTCGCTGGTGAAAACCGTGCAGGTATATCGGGATAAGGGAGAATCAAAGCAAATTGTCGAAGATGAAGAAGAACTACCTGTCACCATAAATCTTAAATTTAAAAAGGATTTTCTGAGTACAGATTTCGGAAAATTGTATGCTAGTGCTGGAACACGCAACCGCTATGAGGCGGGAGGTCTTTTTAATACGTTTCGAGATACCTTACAAATTAGTTTTATAGGATTTGGCAATAACATCAATCGACAAAGCTTTGATTACAGTGAATTATATGAACACGGAGGCTTAAACCGCGCGGAAAACTATGGCTTTGATAATTTTGGTGGTCGAAATTACTGGGGTATTGGAAATGATATTGCTGGGGGCTTTAACCTAAGCAATGATTGGGGAAAGAAAACAAAATTGAGTATCATGTATATGCTTGCCTCAAAAAAAACCAATAGTGAAAGCCAAAATGATGGCACTGCAATTTTTGATGGTCTGACACAATTTTCCAACGGGAACTATGACAGTGAAGGAAAGTCAGTCCAACATAACATACGATCACTCTTTCGCCATCGATTTGATACAACAGCCTATTTCGAGTTTACACCTAGCCTAAGCCTTTCGACAGGAAGTGGTCAAGATAGTAGCATTTCAAATACCTTTACCCAACAACAAAAATTAACTTACAGTAGAAACGAAAACGAGAATTCCCGACGGAATTTTTCCTATTCTCATAACTTCTTTATAGAAAAACAGCTTTCATCAAACCACGTATTTTCCGTTCGCAATGAAATCCGAACGAATCAAAATAAACAGAATACAGAAGCGATACAACACAGTATACTTTTTCAAAACAACAATCCAGAAACCTATATACTATCCCATACAACCCGCAGTCAACGAGAAAATAATTTTTATGCATCCGCCAGCTACGCAAATAAAGTAATCAAAAAACTCAATTTTGACTATTTTATTTCTTTCCGTGATGTATCACAGACGCCAAAAGAAAGTCTTTATGCCGATAGTACGCAAACAGGTCTGATCCATTTACCTGAACTGGAGAATAACTACCGGTATAGCTACCAAGATTATATCAGCGGCATACGTTTTTACTGGAAACCTATTGAAAAACTAAATATTAATATAGGTACCGCCTACCAGATAAAAAACAACTATTTTGATTTCTTCGAACAACTATCCGCTATACGTAATCGTCGAGGATACTGGCTACCGAACATCAATATACGTTTTAAATCGCTCAATTTTACTTGGGCCAGAGATATGGAATCGCCCCGAACCAGTTCAATTCAAGTGAACGATAACACACTAAATCCCCTACAGACCTCGCTACGCTCTGTTAATTTTGATAATATCTTGCGTCAAGATTATCGACTATCTTTTAATATTTACAAACAGAAATATCAATTCGGTCTTTATTCGGGAATTACGCTTTACGACAGAGGTGTTGGTTCGCGAATCTGGCGTAACGCGCAAACCGGGCAATACACCTTTCAGGCTTATCAATCGGCAGGTCTTTCGAATGCAAATTCGAGTTTACATATCCGTTATCAAGTTTTCCAGCATAAAAAATGGAATGTCTATCTTTCTAACCAATCCAACTTATACATCTACGAGAATTACAGTACAATTAATGATATCGAGAACAAAACCAGTACCATCACAAGCTATATTAAACAAGATCTTTCATTGATGTGGAACAACCTCATTGGAATAACCCCCTCTTATACGTTCAATTTTACCAAAACATTGAACTCCGTGAAAAATAATCTTGATTTCATGGAAACGTCTTATAAAACTCATAAGTTGACGATGGGGATTAATATTCAACCGGTCAGGGGATTCTCTTTGGAATCAAGTTACGCTCTTGAAAATCGAGCGAGTGGGCTCAATCAACGCCAAAATTTTAATATTCTCAACGCATCTCTTTACTATCAACTCAAAAATAGAGGTCAACTTAAGGTCTCTGGTTTTGACATCCTCAACCAAAACACTGCAAATTATTGGGGGGCTAACGGAAATAACACATATTTTTCGAATCAACTTACATTAAGACAATACTTTCTACTTGGCTATGTACACAAATTCAATTACGCTAAAACGAAATAAGAGCAAAAAAGCAGCACCGAAAAATGTTGCTTTTTTGCTCTTATAATACGTATGTTTCTTTTTATCCTTTTTTGGATTTCTTACGTTTCCCCCACCAGACATAAAAACCTGTAATCGGCAACGATGCACAAATTAAGCTCGCAAAGAAATATAGCCATTTTGTCGTTAGTCCGCCAATAAATCCTGTATGTAATCCAAAATTGGAGCGCATCATCCATTCTGCAGGGTCTTCATCAGCAATGCGCTTGTTGGAGGAAGAAACTAGGGAAAGATTATCGCGATCAAAGAATAAGCTTCGCCATGTTCCATTGGTCATATCCGTACAAGCATAAATAGTTTTATCTTTTTCTTGAGGATAATGAATACTTATTTGCAAAGGGTCATTTTCCCCGATTTCACGCGTCACGACATGCCAGATGGCATCAATCTTACCATCCATATCTGACGGCATATCCTTACTCCATGTTTGCGCAGCACGCAGTTCTTTGTCCATTTTATGTTTTCCTCCCAGTAAAGTGAACACACCATCTCGGACAATAAGAAATCCCATAATAAGGCCTGTAAAAGCCATCAATAATCCCAAAAGAAGTGCATAGAAACCCAAAACGTTATGCAAGTCGTAATTAATGCGTTTCCATTTTCCTTTCCAATTAACCGTAAAGGCTTGTTTCACCTGTCTTTTATTCCACTTCTTCGGCCACCAAAGCACTAAACCTGTCAGCAATAATAAAGCGAAAATCAACGTGCTCCAGGTAACGATCTGCCTTCCTAATTCACCCTCGATCCATAAATTCCGGTGCCCCTCATCCACAAAATGAAAAAAATCCTCATGGTCTACCAAGGCCAGTATCTCGCCAGTGTAGGGATTTGCATAAATCAAAGAATCGGAGTTATCAGGACTTATCTTAACGGGAGCCTCATCACCATAATACCAAAATTTCCGAATTTGCATCGCTGGCAACTGATGCTCCACGCGTTTTCGGATAACAGAAGGGGGAAGAAGGCGCTCTTCCCCTAAATTCTCAACGCTCCACCATGGCCTGGAAAGCTCTGATATCTCCTGCTCGAACACTAATAGACAGCCCGTAAGACTAATAAGTACTACAGGTATTCCGGTAACAATACCAATCCATAGATGAAACCAATCGTTTATACGTCTCCATAATGCTTTTCGATTTCTTCTCGTTTTTGTATCTGTGTGCTTTTTCTTCTTCTCAATCATTAACTACTATTTATCTAATTTTATCAATACGCGAAAAGGAATTATATCCTCCTTGGATTTTTAACCCTTGACTTACCTTGTCTGTAATAGAATCATACACCCAAACATAATCAGTCCCTGTACCTGATAATGCAACAATATAGGCTTTTCCATTTTCCACATATACTGTGCGCTCTCCCGATCCACTGATCGGAACTTCTGTCAATTTACGCACTTCTTTTCCTGCAGCTAAATCAATCACCGTGTAACTGTATTTAGTATTGGCATACCCTTCAATTTCCTGCACTTTTAAAATGGCCTTTCCATTACCGAGATTCATGAACAACCCTGCAGCAGCTTCCTTACCAGTCTCTGTCAATACATTAATATAATAGTCCTCGTCCAAGGTATCTTCACCTTTTTTTATACGATAAATCCCTTTTGGAGCGCGAGTTCCATCTGTATTCCATACGAGATTCCAACTGGTTAAAAAGTACATATCACCATTCGCATCTACAAACGATGTCGCATAATATCCCGAAGTACTGCCTACGCCCACAGAACGTTCATCAGTCGAAACTGCTGTAACCGCAAACCCAGGATAACTAACCGCCAAAGTATAAAGACGAGGGTAAATCTGATAGATACTGGTATTTTGCATATTAACGGAGAAAAACAATTTGCCATCTTTGTACTGAAGATCCCCCCCCACGAGATACTTGTTATAGTTATCCGGCCGCTCAGGAAGATTACTTATCGTTCCTGTCGTTACGGAAAGATCCGCTGTATTCACCACAACCGTATTAATGCCATTACCCGAAGCATTATTCCCTATCATAACCAAAGTGTAATCGTCTATCCAGGTATGTCCAGCCAAAGACGCTAAATGCGAAAAAGGAATTTCTTTAATTGCTTTAACAGCTCCATTTTCCATTTTATACTTTCCTAAACGCCCTTCTGAAGAATTGTAATAATAATAGAACTCTCCTTTGGAAATAACAGCATTATTCAATTTCTGGGTGACATCGATTCCGTTCTTCTGCAGTTTTGTTTCACCCTGCGACAGATCATCGACCTTCAGTACATAATAGTTCGAATTTGGCCAACTCCCTACTTGGATCCATAAACCAAATGGAGCATCTTCCGACACCGGCCAAGCATCTTTTCCATCTTTTCTACAAGCGGTAAGACTTAAGCCTATCGCTATCATAAGGCTTAAAAATTTCGCATATTTTTTCATTTTAACGGCAAGTTATTTTTTAAATATTGAGTAACGTAGTTTAACATAAAACGCCCGACCTGCTTTTTGCAAGCGGAAATTGTCAAAGAGTAGTTCATCCGTCAAATTCCGACATTCGAACGAAACATTGTATTTTCCATCCTGCATAGCGTATGATACTATTGCACTGTGGCTAAGCTGCGATGGTATTTTTTCTATAGAGTTCGGCGTCGCATATTTTTCCCAAGAAAGGTAATACCATTCTGTAAACTGTGTCATCCAACTAAACTGTAGCCGATTTCCTGCCTTTAAAAAATTGTTTTTACTCAAGCCTAAATCAAAATTACCAAAAAGCCAAGGCCGATTCGGAACTTCACCTCCGTAAGTATTTGATTCCCCTAAAGAAGGATCATTATCCACAAACTTCGAATCGTCTAGTGCCTGTTGATAAGTCATATTTACCATGACTGAAAGCCAATCCGAATAGCCATAACGCATTTCGCCCTCTAATCCACGAATAAATACATTGGCTAAATTTTCGTACTTTATTTGCTCTTGAAATTGCTGAGGAGCAATAAAGTCTTCCACATACCTATACGTTCCCAATCCTTCCACAAACCAATCATGTTTCCCCGATCGTATACCATAATAAAGACCTAAATTTACATTTCGACTAGACTCCGGTTTAAGTTCCAGATTGTTAGCAATCTGTATTCCATCGCCAAACATTTCGTTGACATCCTGCAAGCGGTAGGTATTTTCGTAAGAGCCTTTGATACCAAAATCATGCGTAACTTTATAAACAGAAGCTATCCCATAACCAAAATAAGGCTTGGAACCACGCACAATTTCTAAGCCCGCGATATCATAATTATACTGTGTTTTGGTTGTTTGCAAACCGTAGTATTTGGCCATAAAAGTATTGGTCCAACGACCGAAAGACTCTTGCTGGTAACTAATACCCACAATATGTTTTCCAATCTTACCGGGCATATCATCAAAATCTGTATCATATGCATTATACGATTGATTTTCAATCTGATCAAACGTATAATTAGCCCCAATTTTATGTTTATCATTGATTTTAAAGCTGGCATTTGCACGCGCAAAGTAGCGTGGTCGATTGATTGTCATCAATCCAAAACGGCCTGTTTCCGCCGACGCTGAAGCGTTGTAAGTGCCAAACCAATTATATTTACGAAACAAAGTATCCGTCACTACGGTATGGTCTTTCGAATAATTTGCAAATAAACTTACATCCAGTCTGTTGTCCAGTAATCCCGTTTTATTGTACCGCAAGCTAACTGTCTTCGCACTCCCATCCCGAGTGACATCGCCGTAAACAATACTCTGTTTTACGCCCGTCTGTATCTGTTTATCAAATTCCGTATAGGCAAAACCAATAAACAGCGCATCGGCCCAAGACTTGTTTGTAAGACCAACTTCCAATCTTCCCATTCCCGAACGATAGCGATCATGAAAACGACGCAAATCACGCGAAACATACACCATATTTTCAACTGCCTCCACATCATGCATCATGTAATTATTCTTCGAGTAATTGAAAAAGCCACTCGCTTTGACAACAAGTCCAGTTGGTTGATGTACATACTGTGCATTTAATGAGGATTGATTCGTTTGGAACGACCCATAACTATGACTAACGTCGAGGTAATTCGATAGCGAATTTTTAGAAACAATGTTCACCGCACCTCCCAATGCATCAGATCCCAATTCTATTGGTGCAACGCCTTTATACACTTCAATACGATCAGCTAGGTTCACAGGAATATTATTTAAAGCCATCGTACTCCCCATCACATCCATGGGAACACCATCTAGAAAAAACTTCACAGCACTCCCCGAAAGACCGTTCACAGAAAACTCAAAGTCCGATCCCATCCCTCCTTGCTCACGTACCTTGACTCCCGTGGAGCGATTTAGAATTTGGTTGAGATCAGCAGTAGAATTGGCTAATTTTCGCGTGTCAATGGCATTTACAGCAAAACCTTGTTCTTTTAATTGGCGGACCTCCGAACGCCCATCAACGGATACAGTTTCCATTTCTCGCGCGTCTGCTTTTAATGTAATATCCTGTATTACGGATTTGCCTGTACTTTGCGCAACAAGGGTTCTATGTTGTGTAACAAATCCTATATTACTTAATTCGACCTTATAACTAGTCGCTTTCGCTACGGAAAAACGAAAATTACCGGTTTTATCCGTAATAGTATGTTGTGCTGTTGCCGCAATTTTTACTGTTACACCATCTAGCGGCATGCCTGACTCATCGAGAACCCTTCCCATAACAACAAAGGATTGTTGCGCTTGAACAGAGCCTAATGCAAATAGTAAAATAAGGGTAAGACTAATTCGATAGCAATTGTTAATTAAAAATATAACCATGGTTTTTTAGTTGATACAAAACCATAGTAGCACAAGTAAGCTATTTCCGCAATGCAACTTTATTTTTTTTTGAATTTATTCCAAATAAATAAAATCGCTAACGTTGAAGAAGGTCTAGGCGGAAGATATAATCGACATCACCCGACACATGTAATCCTTTTTTTAATGATTTTTCTGCAGTATTGTAGATCCATACATCATTGTTTCCCTTCCCGTCATTAATCGTAATATAAGCTTTTTTTCCCTCTACCAACACACATGAGCGAGATGTGCCCCTATCAAGTGGCAGATCAAGCTTTGTGATTGCTGTAGAATCTTCTAAATCAACAACGTAATATTCAATATGAGGTACAAGATAGTGTTCTTTATAATTGTTAA
Organism: Sphingobacterium sp. LRF_L2; assembly: GCF_965644235.1. NCBI lineage: Bacteria > Pseudomonadati > Bacteroidota > Sphingobacteriia > Sphingobacteriales > Sphingobacteriaceae > Sphingobacterium > Sphingobacterium sp. LRF_L2. The sequence continues at coordinate 96,811 of NZ_CBFFRI010000008.1, forward strand.
AAAGATCTTTACGCTCACTTCGTACGATCGCTTTATTGTTTCCGAGATACCAGAACCCATAAGCATGATTCCGAATAACGGATGAAGAAATATTAAAGAAGTAATTCGTATCGATATGATCTTCATCAGCCTTAATCCTGTAAATAGCAGTCGGCTGATAAGGATTTGCTCCGCGCGCTATTCCGGGGGTACTCATAAAATAAAAATTGCCTTTTTCATCTTCAAAAGTATTCTCCTGCGCGGTATTCACATTCCCAGGATAGGTTGATCTCCCATCTTTATCTACATGGATCAACTTCATTTCCGGATAAGAAAGTTGCGCTACATATACGGTATCTGACGAACCGAATCCCATCTTTTTATTGGTAAAGTGATAGGTATATCCCAACCACAACTTATTAGCCCGTTTATATACAAAGCCAATAGACATATTATCAAAAGGACTTTCAGGCGTATCTAAAGGCAACTCATGTATATCCGCAGTCATATCTTCGACATTCACCAGCGCATATTTTTTTCTCTTGTGTCCCACACTATGGTTCACAATAAAAAGAGAATTTTCATCCAAAAAAACCGCATTATCCGAATAACTAAAACCTTTCAAATAAATGGAATCTAAGCGGACAAAAGATTGCCGTTCTAACCTGCCTTTTACTAAATATTCAGTCTTCGTATCTACATAGTAATAGTGATTGTCATGTACAAGCATATAATACCAAATACGTGCTGGTCTTTCCAAAACTGTCCCGACACTTTCAGGACTTACACCCCCCGATTCTAGCTGACTGGTCTGCCATAGCAGTTGCTTATTTTCTTTGGTCATAAAGAAAAAACTGTATTTCGGTTTTTCTTTAGGAGGTACCGATTCACAAGACGTAGCGAAACCTAAAATCGAGACAAGTATAATACTGAAATATAAGTTGGGTAGTTTGTTGCTCATAACATTCCTAAATACCAAATTGAGCTCTTATTGAGTTAAGGATCAAGGGTGGCAACTCATTTAGATGATCTTCACGCATAACAAAAAAATCTGCGTCGTTTTTATTACTTAAATCCAAGGCAAAATAAGTCTCTCCCGCGTCAACAAGCAACGTTCTCGTATTTTTTGAACCATCTTCACAACCTGTTGCTAAAAAAAGTTTCATTCGCTTGTTCGCTTTCAATTTAACAATACCGCAAAAGTCTAGGAGCTCTTGTTTATCATCGAATGTTGCACGACTTCCCTCTCCCAGTACCAAGCTAATATCTTGCTGTGTCTCTACAGGTGTTAAAGTCTGATCGAATTGTCCTTCAAACTGTATCCGGGGAGTATATTGTCGATAGCCTAGCCATGCACCTGCAATGACCAATAAGCAAGCAACCGCGACTTTACTTATAAATATTATACGTTGAGCTCGCTCCTTTTTAGGAATTCGAGGTATCACTTCCTGAAGAATCGTTTCTTCTTTGATAGCGGTCCATATTTCTGTTTTCAGATTTTCCTTCTGATCAGCATCCAAAGGGAGTATAGTGTCGGTGTTGCCCTCATCTGAAAACAGCCATTCCTCCACCAACGCCTTTTCTTGCGCCGTACATTCACCAAGATGGTACTTCAAAATCAACTCTTTCGAAACATTCATTAATATAGAATTACGTGCAGGTGCAAAAATATAAAATATATGAGGAACTTTATGAGGTTGTAGATGCGTATCTACCTAACTTATGCTTAAGTTGCTTCAACGCATTTGCCAAATGGTATTCCACAGTACGTTCCGAAACAAAAAGTTGGTTTGCAATTTCTTTATTTGTCATGCCCTTTTCATGGCTCATGCGAAAGATACGCTGACAATGTGTAGGAAGTTTTCCGACAATGTGCTCGACAGTTTCGCTCAATGCGCGGTGCATAATAGTGTCTTCTGTAATATTGCTCTCCTTGATACTACCTTTTGCAACAACTTTCAAATGTTCTGCTCGTAATTGTTTGTTCCGAATATGTTCAAATACCTTGAGCTTAGCCGCACGAAGCACATACCGTTCCAGACAGCTATTGATTTGCAAGGTTTCCCTCCTCTCCCACAAAGATTTAAAAATATCTTGCACCAATTCTTTTGCTACTTCCACGTCATCGGTATGACTATAGCAGATAGTAAAAACTTTCTCCCAACTCGTATTGTAGACTTCTGTAAAGGTTGACTCGTTAATTGACAATGTCAACGGTACTTCGACTTCGGACATTTTAGCTTTTTCAACGTATGCGACAAAGTTAATTATTTGAATTCAATCTAAATAACATTATATTAAAAAGTTTATGAATCTTTTCTTTGTTATTTGGCTAAAAACCATCGTGATGGGTTAACAGAAAAACAAGACCCTTTTTAAAACATAGTTACACTAAGTATTTTCCACGCCGTCTCAAAATTTACACGCTATTAAGAGTTTATTTTACGCAATCGACAAAAAATTTTAACGGTTGTAATAATTCCGATAAAAAATGGCACATACTTTGAAATTGTTCTAACATAACATGATGGTTAAACTAAAATAGAATATAAACATGGAAACTATAGAAACAAAAGCAGCAAAATTAGGTTTAGACAGAGGCTACTATCTATTGTTAATGGCCATTTTAGATAAAAAACCAAAAAACACAAAGCATACGAAGCTACAAAAATAGACTATTACATATAAACACATATATTCAATCCCACTGAGCAGAAATGAATAAATTTCTGCTCAGTTTATTTATTATATTTGAAAGCCTCCTCCAAATCCCAGAAGCTTTCTATTCACACTTAAGCAAATTCTACATAAACAAAAAACTATTAGGGCAACTTACTTCATGAGAATGCCATAAAACAAACTATTTCTTAAAAAATACCAAAAGAAAAACGGATAGCAGCAAAGATCGAAATTTTAGCGGCTCAGCTACCCCGCTTGGGATGCGGGGTGCTTGAGCAACGCATGATTACTAAACAACAAAAATGAAACAAAAACTAATCTGCGCATAGACGCACAGACAGTATCTTTATATATTTTAGGACCACATGACTGTAATCCTTTTACTTATATTTCTCCTTAGTTTGGCAACATAGATTGAATTCAGGAAGAACTCCTTTGGTGAAGTTGAGGAAAATAAACGATAATTCCAAAAAAATAGTAAATTTTAGTTAAATTAAAGTGTTTTTACTCTTATATTGTTACAAGACTGCTTCATTCTAGAAAGAAACCTTGAAATATGTTTAAACAGCAATATAAACCAACTAAAAATTTTCATATCGTATCTTTTCTTTATACCCATCCATACGATAGATTCCTCCTAACCTTACCAAAAAAAATCTTTTTCCATTTTATTTAGTAGAAAACGGATTCTTGATAATAATGTCAAAAGCCAGGTAGTGCACGGACTTTGAATACTTATCGGTATACATGAGATTATTCATATACCCTACATCGAAGATTAAAGGCAGAGAACCCGGTGCATAAGAATAATACAGCATGAGTCTGCTTTCTTTATAAAGAAAATTCGACCAGGTATTGCTACTGCCCATCTTTTCAGTAGCGAACAATTGTTCTGAACTACCTGTTATTTTATGTTTGTTCTGTGGATCTAAATATTTAAAAAACTGAATCCGAAAACGTGATCTAAGCTGCCAAGGAGTTTCCGTATTTTGAAAATTGGCTAAATAAAACCTTCTCAACTCTTGTCTAAAAGTTGAAACGATACGTATATCGCCTATTTTAAATGTATAGGAAATTCGACCATATAACCGAAATTCCTGTTGCAACCGAAGTGAGTCACGCCAATAAGGTTCTTCCTCTTCATATTCATTTTGACGTCTGTAACTTAAGGCAAGGGACGTTTTCCAGTTTTTTCGAAAAGAATAATAAAACTCTTGGTTAAAAACGGTAATTGCGGGCTTGTAGGCTGGATTATAATTATCGGGATTACTTTTTCGCCCGATGCCAAAATAACTCATAGATTGCCAACCCTTTTCTTTATTAAGATCTTGTTGTAAACCTACCGCATACCAAGAAGCAGTCTTTCCATTCCCCAGACCAGGAGGGCTTATTTGGGAAAAAACAAACATAGGTAGCGTGATAAATAAGCTTAATACCGTAATGCAAACGGTATTTTGCAACATTTGGATTGATCTCATGAATTAAATTATTGTTTTCTTTTACAAATCAATGATTTGATTTAGTAAGAATTTAGGAATAGCTAAAGCAAAAAAAATGGCACCTTTATGAGGTGCCATGCTATGCATTAAATAAAACTTAATGTGTACCATTGACGACAAATAAATCGTCTGCTCCTTCAGCGATAGGAATATATAAGCGTTCCCAACTTTTTGTATGAACCATTTCCCAACTATGGCCCTTCCCTTTTAAATCTTCAGCAAGAAGTATCACTCCAGGCTTAACGACAAAGGTAGATCCATCGCTCACTTTAAATTTTATTTTACCTTTGAGTGTTACAACATATTGACGACGAGGCGCTGGATGAGCATTCTTCTCCCATTCTTCCGTTTTATTACTCGTCCAGAACGTAGTTGTGTTAGCATGTTTTAAAGTCGGAATATACCCCTCTTCAAAAGAACAGGTACCGTCGGGGTTATTGATCAAACGTATCGCCGGCATTTTTCCTTCACTTTCTTCAACATGAATCGATGTGATTTTTCCGTGGTTTTCTTGGGCCTGTAAAAGATTATTTTGCAACAGGATTATTCCCAAAACCATACACAGTGTAGTTACTAATCTAATTTTCATTTTCTCTAATTTTATGATATGTTATTTATTTGTTTTCGTATACCGAGTCGTGTACAAGCATACGGTTGAAAAAAGGCTTATATTTTTCTACTAACGCTATATGTTGAGGTAACTTACCGTAGGCTTCTAGATCGTGCAACGATGCAAATTCCATCGATGCGTTGTACGTAAAACTGTTATCTAAAACGGCGCGTGGAGACGAATCTGCGGCTTTACCATAGCGGAGATTTTTCACATAGGGTAATTTCTTTAGTCCTTCAAAAAAGAGACTAAATTCTTCGATTTGATTTTTGTCTAAATCAGGCTTAAGCCAGAATAACAGATAGTGAAAATAAACTTTTTTAGGAGATGCCTCCTTAGAGGCGGCGTAAAGTTGACTAGAAGCTGCAACAACCGCTGTAGACAATCCTAGCCTTTTAATGAAATCTTTCCTTTTCATAGTATTGTATTTTAGTTGAAATCTATTCTATATTTTAGGATAAAAGCCCATTTGTGATCGGTAGCAACCGCTTCATTGGCAGCGTTCAGATTGTAAATCGGTCTATTTTGAGCGTCCAATGTCAATCGACTGCTATTGCCGTGAAATAACACGGAAATGCCCGCATCATAAATCACACTTCGATCCTTGAGCGCTTGGTAATCTCCCAATTGGGCGGATACCGCTGGCTGCAACTGTAGGTTGTGGTTAGTTTGTGAAAAATAGGGGAGCGTTCCGCCCAATTGCACATAGTACGTATTTCCTGTGCCAACTGTAGGCAAGGAATTTCCTGCACCATTTAAACCCGCCTCCGAGGAAACAGAGCCTGTCGCTGGATTATTTGTCCCAGAATAACGTAAGTAATTCGGTCCGTAATCGTTATGCATAGCCATACCGTAAACACTAAGAGAAGTACCTTGCAATTTGTTCAATGGTGTGTCGTAGAATACATCTAAGGCAACACTGCGCATATCATCGTTTTTCACCTTATCTTCTGTATCAAGATGCCACAGTGCATTATGCATATACTCAAATCCAGCCCCCACGCTCAGCACTTTTTTCTTTCCCAGATAGGTTCCCGGATTAAAAGGTGTTTCATTACTTTCTTTGTCAAAAAATGCATAACGAAAATAACCCGAAACATCTTTTTGGCCCTGATCCTTACTAAAAGTAGCTTTGTTTAGCTGTGGATCACTGGAAGAGGATGTATAGGGATCCGCAAGCACTAGTCTGTAATCAAATTTCCCAAGTTGCCCCTTAATATAGGCACTCATTTCTCGGACCGTATTATCGGTAATACCGGTATTAGAGGTTGCATATAAAGGAAGATCATACAACAATGTTGCCTGAGGCCCCGTAGTAAATCTGGACAAACCTCGCCAAGTAGATCTTCCCGCACCAAAGGCTAAATTCGGGCTAAACGAATATTCAGCATAAGCATCCAAGAGATCCATGTAAGTATTCGTCTTACTATTTACATTTACATTCGTAGGCCCCATTTGCAGTACAAAGTAGAGATGCTCCGTTGGTTTATACGTCATCTTTGCTCTGATCCTACGCAAAGACAGATCTGATACATGCGATACCTCTTCACTATTAACCAAACTACCGGGATTCAGCTCGGTATAACGGGCCCATATTTCAGCATATCCACTAAAACTTATATAGCGAGAATGCTCTTTATTGAAAAAGTGAGTCAGTTTTGGATTTCCAAAATCATTGGTTTGCGCCTGGATGTTATCCACATTACTGATCGCTATTCCAAGCAACATTAAAGTGGCGACTTGTTTTTTGTTCATGAGTTTGTCCTTCTTTATTTTTGTTGATGGGACAAAACTAGCTAGAATGGGAAGGTGAAATTATTAGAAAAGTATTAGAGTTTTGAGAAGAAAAAAAATAGGCTAACAAAAGAAGCGTTCAAAATTCATCTTAAAGATCGTGCCTTTGCCAACAACGGAATCGACAGCGATATGACCATTATGCATTTCAACTATACGCTGAACAATAGACAAGCCAATTCCGTGGCCGGCGACTTGCGGAGCATGACCAACGCGATAGAACAAATCGAAAATACGAGGCAAGTCGCCTTCGGATATTCCTATACCTCGATCGGAAACACAAACTACAGCGTGATCCCCAACTACGGCTATCTCTACTTGAGCATGTTTATCCAAACTATATTTACATGCATTCTCAATCAAATTAGCAAAAGCGACTTTAAGTAAATAAGCATTACCTCTCATATATATTTCTTCCGGATCATCATCCGAAGAGTTAGAAAAGGAAACACTTATTTTATAGTCACTCTGCTTCTCCAATACCATCAATTTAGCATCTAAAACAACCTCATCGATGCGTAATTCAGCAAAACTAACCTGAGAAGTGTCGTAATTCGCTCTTGCGAAATCCAATAGTGCGCCAGAAAGCGCCGTCGCGTCACGCGCATCAGTTAGCGCATCATTAATGGATTTTCTATAATCGTCTACACTCGAATTCAATTGCTTCGCAAGTTCTAATTCGGCAATAATAGAGGCCAAAGGCGTCCTAAATTCATGAGATATAATAGAAACAAAATGGCGCTGATTATTAAAGGATTTTTCCAAGCGATCAAATGTACCATTAAACGTCTGTATCAATTCAGAAAGTTCGTCCTTAGCCTTCCGGAAATACACACGCTTACCCAAATTGTGTTCAGAAATATCTCGTATTTCTGCTATAATATGTTTCAAAGGTTTGAGCGTATACTGAGAAAACAGGAAAGATGCGAAAAAGATAAGCACAATAGCCACAAAATACAAACTGACTAAAATACGCTTCAGACGATCCATATGAGCATGCCCTGTGACATCAAAGGCATGACCAATAAGATAATACTGTTCTCCTGCATAGGGATAGTGCAATCCCATAAACAATTCTCCTCCGTACTCCCAAGTTAAAAAGTTATGAGCTTTTATCGCATTCAATTTATCTTTAGGATAAGATTGTTCCCCTAAATCAGCAAATAAAGGGTGAAGCTTTTCGTCATAAACGGTAATTTGTGCTTCATTAATTCGTTTTTTGTTTTGTTCATGAATCACTCGAATACGTTCTTCGTGAATTTGAGCATCAAAAATAAATTCTGCCCTCCAAGTAATCTTGTAGCGTAACCTATCCACAAATTCCTCTTGCCTATTCATTTCTGAAAAGAAAAATATACCAAAGGCAAAAAGCAGCAAAGTTATCCCAGCAAAAAATGTGAACACGAGGGCTGTCCTGGTAGCGATTTTCATTCTTTATTCGATAAGATAAAACCGTGGCCCGATTTCGTATGAATCAATTTTGGAGAGAAGTCCTTATCAATTTTCTTACGCAAGTAATTAATATACACATCAATATAATTAGTTCCGGTATCAAAATTTTTACTCCATACATTGCGTGCGATCTCTTCCCGCTGTAGTAAAGTCTCCTTATGTCGGATAAAAAATGAAAGCAGATCATATTCTTTAGGAGTGAGCCTCAAAACCACGCCTTCACTCGTCACTTCTTTACGGCGCACATCAATCCTTATCCTATCATACGTAAGAAAATCTGCAGCCTCCATTGACTCAAATTCTCTTGGCCGCTTTAAAAGTAATCCAACACGTACATACAGTTCGCGTAAATCAAAGGGTTTCACCATATAATCATCCGCGCCTGCATCAAATCCAGACAACTTCTCATCAATTTGCCCCAAAGCAGTCAACATAAGTATGGGTAAACCAACGAACAAGGATTTAACTCGCTTACTCAATTCTATACCGCTCATTCGCGGAAGCATAATATCTACGATAAGTAAATCGTAATCAACCTTCACCACTTCTTTGAGAGCAGATTCTGCATCAGCACAGATCGTTATTCGATACCCCTGACTTTCAAGCCCCTTCTTTAAGATAGAAGATACACGTTCGTTGTCTTCTGTTACTAAGATTTTCATTTCTGTCTAATCAAGAATCAATCTCGGATTCATCACGCGGCAAAACTAGATATTTGAAAATCGTTTTCTTTATAGAGAAGGCACTTCGCTTGATTTTTTACACAAGAGCAACATTTCAAGCACATAAAAACTCTTAAAATCAACACTTTACTTTCGCTCAACTCCTATCATCTACCAGCAAGTCGTTCCGTCGAATGGAAATGACACGACACTTCAACCTATTATAACCAATATATATTGTAATTATATTGTAATCATAGTAACAAAACACCTCTTCTTAGTTACACCACCATAACACTTTAAACGGTCCTCACTTACAAATTTGTTCGTACCACACATTCAGTCGCACTTCATCCAAAGTAAGTCCTTTGCCTCTAATTTTGCACCATCACTTTTAACTATTATTCATGAAAAAGTATGCATATATAGGATGCCTTGGTTTCATAGGTGTCATTACAACTGAATTCGGTGTTATCGGAATACTACCACAGATTGCCGAGCATTATAATATTACGATCGATAAAGCGGGCTATCTGCTCAGTGCTTTTGCACTTATCATAGCATTAACAGGCCCTTTTATGACGCTCCTAACCTCTCGTTACGATCGTAAACACATCATGCTCACTGCTATTGCCATTTTTATCATCACAGGATTAGTTTCTTCTTTCACACCTCCTTTTTGGGTACTGATACTGGTAAGAATACTACCGGCATTTCTGCAACCCGTATATATAGCAACAGCACTCTCCGTTTCTATTTACAACGCAAACAAAAAGGAGGAGAATGAGCTTATGGGTATAGTATTTAGCGGTGTTGCAATTGCCATGGTAACCACTGTTCCCTTTGCAACCTATCTTGCTAGTATCTTTACATGGAAATATTCATTTATTGTACAAACATTGGTCAGTATCATTGCCTTTCTAGCCATCTATTTTGTTCTACCTCCGATGCCTGTTGTTCTTACAAAATCTTATCGTAGCCAACTACAGATCTTAAAAAAACCAACTTTTTTAATTAGCACCGCAATGAATTTCTTTCTGATCACCGCCTGGTTTTCGACGTACAGTTACTTTGCTGATTATTTAAACAAAACATTTTCTATGAGTAATACCATGGTTAGTTACATGATGTTCGTATTCGGTATTGTCGGTGTTTTCTCTATGTGGGTTTCAGGAAAGATGCTCAATAAAAGCGTAACAAAAACAACAGCATTTTTTGCGTTTGGAACAATTCTGGTTCCTATACTATTGTACCTATCTTCCGACAACATCGTACTCACAATCATCACAATTGCCATTTGGGGATTTCTATATTCTCCTAGCTTCTTAAATACATCGACCTACATGATCTCCTCAGCTCCTGAAGCATTAGCGTTTGCAAACAGCCTAGCGACATCGTTTGGAAATTTGGGTGTTACTCTGGGGACGACTTTAGGAGGCTGGGTAATTGCTTCTAAAGGAGTCGAATATACACCATCGGTCACTTTGTTATTTGGTTTGCTTGCATTTTCTATGCTTTTGCTAAGAAGATATTTTGAGAAGAAAACCAAATAATCAGATAGAACCTAAGTAATAGATCTTTTTTTAATGCGAGGAGGTAAATAAATAAAGAAAAGATGTATTTTAACCGCTATTATGGAAAAAAATAAAACACTAAACGAAATGAGCATCGAAGAACTGCTCAAAAATAAAAAATCAATCTCCTTGCTTACCGGTCTATTAACTGCGGTTTTGGTCGTGTTGTTAGGTCTCACCATACTCACTTGGATCACAAAAGGCAGTAGTCCGTTGATCGCTATACCCTTTGCGTTATCGCCAATCGTTATCATGAATTATAAAAAAGTAAGCGCAATCAATAGAGAGTTAAAGTCTAGAAACATGTTATGATGATCTAAACATTAGAAGTAAAATGTCTACAAAACAGCTATCTATCCCCCTCAATCCCATACTATCCGAGCTCGATGCCGATATTTTGATAGCGAGGGCCGAGGTGGACAGTCTAGCTTTACATGAAAAGATCCAGCAGGCCCATCGAGACAATTATCACCTATTCTGTGTACAGGAAAAAGGAACGAGTTTCTTCGAAATAGATTTCCAAAAATATAAAATCACAGGACCTGCGATAATCTATATTCAACCAAACCAAGTGCATCGTGCCATATCGTTGGATAACGTTGTACTCAGCACTTTGATTATCAATAATGATAATGTACATCCTGAGTACCTCAAAGCGCTCCAAGAGATCGCTCCTACAAAACCTCTTCTGATACAACAGGAGCTTTTAGACGTATTAGTCCAGACCATAACACTGTGCTTAACATTTTCAGAAAGGAGACAAGATCGATTATCTCATTCCATTCTAAAAGATTGCTGTAACAGCTTTATCGGATTAATCGCTTCACCTTATCTAAATCAAAATGCATCCGGGGATAAACTTTCCCGTTTTGAGACGATCTACAAATCCTTCCAATTCATATTGGAGAAAAATTTCACAACTTTTAAAAATGCAAGTGCTTACGCCCAGCAACTAAATATATCCTCCCCTTATTTGAACGAATGTATCCGGAAAGCTACCGGATATCCAGTCTCCTATCATATACAGCAACGTGTTATGCTAGAAGCAAAACGCTTATTGTACCACACCGACAAATCTGTTAAGACAATTTCCGCCGAATTAGGCTACGATGATTATCCCTATTTCACCCGATTATTTAAAAAAGTTGTAGGAACCACAGCAATCGGCTTTCGGAACAAAAAACCTTGATTAGTCCAATACTTACCTTGTATTTATCTTCTTTTAAAGCGATTTATACCGTTCCTTTGGGCTATAAAATTGACAAACTATGCCGAGTGCTCCAAAATGGGTATTTGATGTTTTCGATAAACTGTTTGCATCACAATTACCAACAAGTACAGTAACAGCTGTTGAATATTTATCAAAGGCTGTAAAAAAGATCCGTATAGAAGGTGCATATGATACACTGGATTTTAAGACGGGGTATTTTATAGACTTTAGAATTAGCGATACACAAATCAGAAGATATACGGTTTCGCAGGCCTCCCCACAAACAGGAATATTAGAAATCATTGCGCACCTTCATGGCGATGCTCCCGGGAGTCAATATATGGATAAACTTAACGTAGGCGATCAACTCAGAATCAACGCCCCGAGGGGGCACGACTATTACGACGAATCGGCTAAACACTATGTATTGTTTGGCGATGAGACCTCGTTAGGACTGGCTAACACCTTCGTGCCACTTTTTACAGGAAATAAACAGAAGTACCAATTGTATTTCGAACTAGATGAAGAGAATATGCATGTACCTTCTCGGTTAGGTTTAGAAAATTGTCAAATTTTCCCGAAAGGCAGCCTATTCAGCAGTAGTGAACTTGTACTCGATCTTCCCCTTCTTCAATCTACAGAATGGCAAGAAGCCACTTTCGTATTGACAGGAAACGTGAAGTCAATACAAATTTTTCGAAAGGCTATAAAGGCCCGAACATCAGGTAAAATACATGCTCAAGGCTATTGGATAGCAGGTAAAAAGGGACTATAAGATCTTATTCACCTAAAAGTTTATCTAGATCAAGCTTTAAAACACGCTCTTTTAATTCCTCCTCCAATGACGAAAACTCCACACGGGGGGTATTCTGCTTGAATACACCCTCTTCCAACAGATATATTTCATCACAAGTATCCCGCAACGTGGAAAAAATATGAGAGGATATAATAATCGTTTTTTCCATAGCTCTTAATTTCTGGACAATTTCCGTCAAGATAATACTACTTTGTAAATCTAAGCCATTATAGGGCTCATCTAAAATAAAATAGCGGTTGTCTTGTAGCAGAATTCCCATGATGGTCAGATAATACCAACAGTAATCCCAATAAAGCAATGGCTGCAAAAAAAGGCAATCCTGTTTCTTCAATACCACGTCTCAATATGCGATATTGAAGAAAAAAGTAATATTGCATTGTTTTCTGTTTACTGCATTAAGGTAAGAAAAAAACAATCAATTTTAGCGAAGCAAAGAAATATTTACAACCGCTATATTATTCGGAAATTATTTCTAACTTTCAACGATTATTAACAACTTATGAAAATACAAACCTCGAAAAATTTCAAAAAGCACGCAAAAAAAAACGTTTTATCCATTGTAATTTTTGCTTTTACCTATCTTTTTTTACTCATCTTAGCAATCGCACTTACCGTTGGATTTACCTTGGCTGGACTTTGGATCTTCTTAGCTAAACCTATGCTGTATACAGGTATACTCTGCATAGGTCTTTTTGCATCAGGTCTATCTGTTTTGTTCTTTTTGGTTAAATTTATATTTGCTTCTACAAAAGTTGATACAGGAAATCTAATCGAAATTTCAGCGGAAAACGAACCCCAACTCTTCAGCCTTATTCATGAGGTAGTGAACAAGGTAGAAACTAATTTTCCTAAAAAAGTGTTTCTTTCGCACGATGTAAATGCTTCCGTATTCTACAATTCCAGCTTTTGGAGCATGTTCCTTCCTATTCGAAAAAATCTCCAAATTGGTATGGGCCTTATAAATGCAGTTACACAACAAGAGCTAAAGGCTATACTTGCACACGAATTCGGACATTTTTCGCAGCGCAGTATGAAAGTGGGCAGTTATGTTTATCACGTTAATCAGATCATCTATAATATGCTGTACAGAAACGAATCTCTTGATCGCATGTTCGAAAAATGGAGTAATGCAACAGGATATGCTACCCTATTTATCTCCATTTCTGTTTTTATTATGCGACAAATTCAAAATATCTTAAAAAAGCTCTACGAATATATTAATTTAAATTACATGGCTTTGTCGCGCGAGATGGAATTTCATGCAGATGAGATTGCGGCACATGTAGCAGGGTCGGAAGCATTGGCTGACTCTCTTCTCAGACTAAGCTTTGCAAATCATGCTTTAGAAACTGTATTAGATTTTTACCAACAAAAGATCAACGTAAATATATGCAGTGAAAATATATATCCAGAACATCTTCTGGTTATGCGTCTAATCTCCGAAACAAATCGCTATACAATACAAAACGGATTTCCACAAATTCAATTGGACACGATAAAGAAATATAATAAATCAAAATTAAATCTCGAAAACCAGTGGGCGTCACATCCATCTAACGAAGATCGTGTCAGTGCACTTATGAAGCTAAACATCATCATTACAGATATCGTGTCCAGCCCCGCGATACTCCTTCTTTCAAACAATGCTGCTATAAGCAAAGTCATTTCAGATCATCTATTTTCTTCTGTCCAATACAAAGAGGTTCCAGTTTCTTTAACTATTGATTCCTTTCAAACGGCTTTTCACCAAAAATTAGATAAATATAGATTCGATCAAGCATTTAACGACTTTTACAACTATACCTCACCTATTCTAGAAGGGAGCCATCCGCAAATCGAAACGCATAGTCTGCCTATCTTTGAAGATCTATTCTCTAATGATAAAATGGAAGAGGTCTACGAACTGAATGCTTTACAGCACGACAAGGCGATAGTTGAAGCAATTAACAAAGGTGAGATAACGGTAAAAACTTTTGATTATGGAGGTATTAAATACACAAACACTGAAACAAATACATTGTTACAACATATAGATCAAAAGTTAAAAGAACTGGAAGATCAGCTAAAACATAATCATCAACAAATCTTTCATTATTTTCTCAATAGAGCAAAGGCACAACATAGAGAAGCAGAGTTCTCACAAAGGTATACCGATTTCGAATACGTTCATAAAAATATGGAGATACATGAAAAGTTTTACGATGAGCTTATTGAGAATACACGGTTTATATTCGAAACAACACCCTTTGCTGAAATTGAGAGTAGAATCAACGACCTTGTGCCTCGTGAAAACAGATTAAAAAAAGAACTAAATCAATTATTGAAAAACCAAATACTCATCGATGAAATGGATGAAGCTACACTAAGCAGTCTTCAAAAATATATAAGTATTGACCTCTCCTATTTCCAAGAAAGTCAATACAATGACGATGATTTAGCATTATTATTTCTCGCAATTTCATCTTACAAGCAGCTGCAGGATGACGCGTATTTCTTCAAGAAAAAAGATTTTCTAACATTGATGCTCAACCTCGAACATGCAGAACAAGGTGAAGCCACGAAATTCTAACATAGGACAGAAATTCTATACAAAAAAACAAACGGCTCTGCGAAAGCAGAAGCCGTTTTTGGTATCTCCCCAGAGAAACCTAATCAACCAAAATTTTCATAAGCTGGTTTTAATTCTTATTATTTCTACAATCTAAATAGTTTTTTTTCGCAATATTTATGGTAACCCGTGGTTTATATAATTATTTATCCAAAGATAAAGAAAGAATATATTAGTTGTTTACGGGAAACCGTAAAATTATCTTTTTTTTATTTTTTTTATATTCCTTATTATATGAATCATTATATCATCATCTTATTTTAATTCACGTGTAGTTAACGACTAGAAGAAACATGGCCCTTTTCGTATAACAGTTAGTTGTTTATCCTACAAGCCTAAATCATATCAAGAGTCAACCTCCTCAAAATCAAATTATGATTTGATGAAAATTTTGTTTTTTATTTTTATTTAATAGATATTAGACAACAGCTATTTGGCTTTTATTATGAAAAAAAGACGATCAATTTCTTTGATATCCATAGTTCATAAAAACAAAAATGAAGAAATATTACTTGAAATAGAATATCCTGAAGTATACCTTCGTGTGAAAGCTATGGTCATCGACAACGTTATTCTATTTCTAAGTGTATTTATCCTTTCTTCAATATTCTCTTTCTATGAAAACATCCCTGATTGGACTAGACTAACAAGTTTGTGTTTCATCATCCTGCTGTATCAGCCTATTTTCACGAGTATATGGGGAGCTACGATAGGCCATCAAATAGTTGGTATTTGTGTCAAAAGTGCGAAGAATTATGATCAAAACATCGGGTTTATGGCAGCTGTTACTCGTTATTTCGTCAAAGCTAGCTTAGGGTGGCTCTCGCTAGTCACGATCTCAAACCAAGGAAAAAGACAAGCGATACACGATCAACTTGTGAACGCTATCGTCTTATACATCAAAAAATAAAAATCACTATATTTCGAGCAGATTATTTAGAGACAACAATTTTAACGAAAGACTATCCCTTGCAGAGTAACACTCAGATGATACCACAACCCAAAATAAGAAATTTTATAACCGCTGATTTGGCGGCAATTAACCACTTGCAACCGAAAGACTGGAACGCGATCCAAACGGAATTTTTACAGTATAGCCTGCTGCCTTATTGCTTTCCCTTTAAGGTAGTTAAAGGTCAACATATTATTGGGCTAGGAAATGCCATTCTACACGAGGAGTCAGCATGGCTATCACATATTATCGTAGACGAAACCGAACGTGGCAAAGGGATCGGTCAAATGATAGTACAGCATCTTCTAGAATTCATTCAGAAAAAAAACATCGCATCCATATGCCTAATTGCGACGGATCTTGGATCACCTGTCTATGAAAAATTTGGTTTTAAAACCGTTAGTAATTATGCATTTTTCCAACGAAATCAAAGCATGATCCAAACAAGTATTTCGCCACTCATTTACTCAGGTATAAAGAGAAAAAAAAGTATTTTGGCATTGGACCAAGAGATTACCGGAGAACGTAGAGAAAAACTCATCCTCGGACATTTAGACCGTTGTCTTGTCTACGAAAAAGAAGGTAAGTTGGAAGGTTACTACTTGCCGTATTTAGGACAAGGAGCAATCTATGCCAAAACAAACGAGGCAGGCATAGCACTCATGGACCTCAAATACAACATTGATGACAAAGCTGCGCTACCTATCGAAAACAATAGCGCTATCGATTACTTAGTCAAACGAGGCTTTACCTCCGTTGCATACACAGCAAAAAGAATGATTTTAGGAAAAGACATATCTTGGAAACCAAATCATATTTTCAATAGAATAGGCGGAAACTATGGATAAGTCTTCGCTTATGAAATGGTTTTCCCTACACTTAACCTTTCTTTTAGCTTAGACTCATCAGTGAGGTCTAGACGCAAAGGAGTTATGGAAACCAGCTTATTTTCCACTGCCCAGCGGTCCGTACCCTCGTCTGCAGGTTCAAGCGGAGTCACCGTAAACCAATAATGTTTCCGACCTAAGGGATCTGTTCCTGGAACAATAGTCCCATCGTACAAGCGGACAGACTGTCTTGTCCAGACGATACCCGTTGGATCTTCAGGAAAATTAACATTATATAAAGCTAATTCCCGCTCTTGTAAAAGCAACGCTAAAGTTCGTTCAACAAAGGGCTCTAATAACTCAAAATTGGGTTCACTATTTCCTACCGGAGTACTTAAAGCAATTCCCTTTATTCCAAATAAAACAGCCTGTTTCGCTGCAGCAAGTGTACCAGAATGCCACATCGCGTTTCCCAAATTCGGCCCCATATTGATGCCAGACAGTACCACGTCTACTCCTTTCCAAAGATGTGTCCCCATAGCAACACAGTCTGCCGGAGTACCATTAACGCGATGTGCTTCAATTTCTTTAAACTCAATTGGCGATTTCTTATAACTTAATGGACGAGAATGCGTGACAGCATGCCCCATAGATGATTGCTCGACATCAGGTGCAACTACTCTCACCTCACCAAACTTCTTCGCTACTTTTGCTAATGCTGCTATCCCTGGACTATAAATGCCGTCATCATTCGTAATTAAAATTCTCATAGCTTCTTCTTATAAATAAATATCACATTTTAACAACAATTAAGCCCATGAAAATGTTCATCTATAAAATGTATTCATGGAACAAGTCATACTATTACACAATCCAAAAGCCGGAGATGAAGATCATCTTCCCTCGGATTTGGTCGAAGCGATTGAAAATGAAGGATTCAGTTGTGTATACTTCGCTGTAAAAAATACAGACCGCTGGAAAGAACAATTAGACCAAGCTGACTTCGCTGCTGTCGCTGGCGGTGACGGGACCGTAAGACGGGTTGTAAAAGAACTGACAAAAAGGACTGCGCTTGATAAAAAGATTCCAATTACGATATTACCTATGGGAACCGCCAATAATTTATCGAGAACGTTAAAAATCGACGCTGATCTCAACTTTGTAAAGCATATACAGAACTGGAAAAAAAGTAAGCAACAGCGATTTGATGTAGGCCTTGTTAAAAGTGTCGATACCTCCGACTTCTTTATAGAGAGTGTTGGCTACGGCATATTCCCAATTTTAATTCAAAAAATGGAAAATGTACCAACGGATCATCTAGAAACGACAAAAGAAGAATTAAAAGTGGCGCTCGAAGAGCTTTATCAGCTTATTTTAACCACTCCAGCAGACAAATACCGCCTAGAGGCCGATGGCATAGTACACGAAGGAAATTGCTTGTTACTGGAAGTTATGAATATTCAATCCATCGGTCCAAACCTAATGCTAGCTCCCGAAGCAAATACAGATGATGGGCTTTTTGATATCATACTTGTAAAGGAGGAGCAGCGTAAAGAATTTGCTGACTACATCAAAAAAAGGATAAGAGATGACGAAGCAAAATTTCCTTTTGAAACTTTTAGGACTAAAGAACTCGTTATCGAGTGTAATAGCAAACACATGCATCTGGATGACGAGCTGGTTCTTCCCTTTACACCCCCTTTAACAGTAGAAGTCCGCGAGCATGTACTCGATTTCCTTGTTCAAGGATCTTAAAAGCAATAAGAACACAAAGCATATGAAAAGCCGTCGACAGTAAATCTTCTTGTATTGTAGGGGAATAAGTACATTTCGACGGCTTTATATTTTTAACGGAAACCCGATTAGGAATAGACTTTCTTGTTTTTTTAGAAAAATTTATTCAAATGATCATAACCAATCCCCAAAGATATTTAACGATTTTTAGATTTCCTACACTTATTAATTTATTTTGTATCCTTCATATTTTTGCAAGAACAGAAACGTCTTTCAGTTACACTGATCTATTATTGCCTATACATTTTCTCTTCAAGTTCGCGAAGCTCTGCTTTATCATTTCGGAGTAAAGACGAAATGTCTTCAAATCTTTTCGTTTCTCTGGCGGTTCCATTCACAAACAGTGAGACGACAACTTGTCCACTAGGCTCAATTGCTATATGCGTACCATTTAAAGGTGAGCCATCATCGTTGCATTCCAAATAAGCTAAATAATTTTGTTCATTTATTGGGTAATTCTCGTCCATCGAAACCTCAAAAATTTCTTCAAAATCCTCTTTCTGGAAGTTGGTGTAAAACTCTTGGAAAACAGATTCCACGTCGCTGAGTTCTCTGAAAAGTAAAGATGAATATAATTTAAATAATAAAGATTGGGAAACCTCTTGATCATCTATATCATCATCCTCGATATTTTCGAAAATAGCGGAAACTAACACAAATTCTTTAAGCTGACTATCCTGCAAGTAATATTGTTTAACTGTACGAAAATCTCCTGTAGTCCTAAGAGGTTTTGTTGATTTCAATATCACATTATCTTTCAAAACAGCTGCAACAATAGTCCCATCTTTTTTCCCTATTTCAAGTTTCAAAGGAGATTCGAGTTCTGAAATAGAAAGCACGTCATTCTCTTTTCTAAAAATAATTTTGTTAAAGTAATGCATAGCGAAAAGATTGACATCAAATGCGGTCAGTTTACCATCTTTATAGAACGAGTTGATTAAACGTTCTTTTCCGACAAGTTTATATCCTGGACCATTTAATATTTTTCCTTTTTCATAACTTGTTTTCTGATTATACGTGTAATGAAGGTAATTTTCCATTTGTTCTAAAAAATCAAACGAAAATTTGGATTCAAGTACTCCTTTGTTAAAAAAACTGACTAATCGGATATCATCGACCAACGTGTCCAATTTGAAATACCCGTCAAAGGGTTTTCCTCCAGAATATCTTCCTTTATATGATTTCTGAGGAACTTCTTCAATAGTGAAATCAAAATATTCGATTTGTGTGATTTGATTGTTTTCATATGTTTCGATATGCGTTAAGGTTTCCTTATCACGCTCGAAAACACTCTTTTTTAGGAGTTGTCCGTTGCTATAAGTTAACTGCGAATCACCCTCCCAAATGCTACCTGATAGGACTTGATCTTCCATATATTGACTTTCAAATTGTACATTTCCTTCGTTATAGATACGTCTAAAACCGTTACGCATCCCTAAGCGCATTTCATATTCTTCATCCAACATTATCCCGTTTTGGTCTATAAATTTTCGCTGTAGTCCATCCAACTCCCCATCTTTATAATTTCTAATCTCTAAATGATCACCTGTATAATAAAAAACACCATTCCAAGGCTTACCATCTCGGAAGATTCCCTCAGCAATTAACGAATCATTAAGTATGGAGTGGACTCGCTCTACACCAATCTTTTGCCCTTGTAAAAGTTGATAACTTATAATCTTATTTTCAATCTCTTCATTAAAATAGCCCTCAAATGGAATTCCGTTACGATATTTCTGTGTGTTCATATACTTATTCTTTTCAAACCACCTTATTTCTGCGACATTCCCATCAGCATAAGTTGTTCTGTTTTTTACATCACCACCGATATTATATACAATGGTTTCAACGGGCGAGAAACCATCTTCGGCAAGGATTTGTTCCGTTTTTACTTGAGCCGCAAATCCATTTTGCATATAATAAGTGAAGTTGATAAGCGGCCTTCCTAGCGAATCTTGATTTACAGGCCGCCCGTCGTTATTCCAATACTGTACTTGCGTTAAAGTGGCAGCATCATTATATTTCTTCTCCATTACCGGAATACCATTAGTCCAAAAGACAACTTCGCTAAACCCTGTTTCACCATCAACACGATTCTTTAGAACTTCATCTGCCTCCATGATCAAAGGAGCTTCTAAAGTAACAACTCTTGGCTCGAGGTCCTCTTCGTACACATGTTCGTAATAAGGATCTGGTATTGATGGGCTAAAAACGCCGTAATATCTATCGGCTGTAACTCGCCCTTCAGCAACGATCTTATCGTTTAAAAAAACGCAAATTTTTTCCTTTTTCCCGTCCCTGTTGTAAACTATTTTCTTCCACAAGGATCCATCATGGTTATAATATATAAGTTCCTTTACAGTACTCGTGTTTAAAATCTGTCTTTGTTCTTGATCATTTCCATCCCTATCATACCAGTATACGTCGCCTACATAGACATCCGGATTATTTGCCAAAGCATAACCCTGCATCTGCAATTTTCCATTCTTGTAAAAATCTTGAATGAGATATAGTTCACCGACCTTCTTCACCGGTAACAACCTGTAATAGCTGTATTGGTCACGCGTAGTCTCCTGCCAATCTTGATCAAAATACAACGTATCCTGAGCAAATATTAATAGAGGTAATTGCATAAAACCTATCAGAACAAGTTGCTTTATCATAATACACTATTTAGTTTCTAGAAAAACGTAATAAAAAATTTTGACAAAACCAGTAATTAATAAATTATAATTCTAACGTATTATAATCTGACCCAACTATTTTTGCGTACAGTAGTATTAAAAATGGAAAGCTCCTTGTGTAGGATTCTATTGGAAATAGGACTGTGACTAACAACCAAGCTTAACAAATACAATGATAAATGAAATATCAAAAAAGCCTACTATAATTCATTGGTAATCTCTATACTGTGTAGGGATTGGAACAATCTCAGTTCTGTGCTTATACCCTCCCTACTACGCAGATTGGGTATTGTTGGCCGCACTACTTACAATCCCTATCAACTTTATAAGTTTTGGTTTGATGTACAGTGATGCGGAAATTGGTGTTTACATCTATTTCTTCATAAAAAACTAGTGCATCTATTCCAATCTTCGCCTCTCTTGATCGCATATAAAACAAAAATTTTAACCTCCATTAACAATAAAGTTAAAAATACGGTTAATTTTTGTTAATAAATTTATTATTACGATATTTTTATGGAATTTAGAACCAACAAAATGGACAACAAAAAGTAAATATAAAATAATAATTAATTTATGTACAGAAAATCAATTTTAATTCTAATGGTTATATTTGGAACACTATCACTCCGTGCACAAACAAGTTGGGGAATAAAAAGTGGCGTCAATCTAAGCAAATACACAGCCTTTGACGATGAACAAAGTACCTATACTGGTTTTCATGTCACCGGATTTGTTGATATACCGCTTTCTACACATTTTTCTATCCAACCTGCCTTATCTTTTCAGAAAAAAGGAACGAAATATGAAGATTATTTTTCTGAAGGACGTGTTCAAACTGTGTTCACCCGCTCTGTCAATTCTGTAGAATTACCCCTCAATGTAATGGTAAATATTCCATTCGGCAACGATAAGATTTTTTTTGGTATGGGACCATATATAGGATACAATCTAAGTGGAAAAGAATGGACAAGGAATGTCACCGGATACGGAAAGGGAAGTTGGGATCTCGAAATCAATGGAAAGTACTCTTCGAGTGACCGAAACATGAATAAATTAGAAGGAGGAGCCAACTTCTTAGGAGGCTACCAAATGAAAAATGGTTTTCTTATCAATGTACAATACGGATGTGGAATGAGCCAGTTAATTCCGGAAGATGACAGCACCGTGAGCAATCGGGTTTGGTCTTTCAGCGTCGGCTATAAATTTTAACTCGTTATCATCATTATAAAAGCTAGATGATGAATTCGGGTTGTTTTCATTATCGTGTTTTGGGCGGAGTACATGGCACTCCGCCTTCTTTATCTTATAGCAATGAATTTATGAAACACTACAGCTAGCCTTACAACGTCCTATTTTCTAAAAATAATTTAAATGCTGATTTATATTGCTCCGCTACGGTTATTCTATTTCCCCGGATGACGATCTGATTGCGCTCGACTTCCTCAATTTTTGAGAGCGAAACGATAAAAGATCGATGTACCCGCATAAATTCGTTATCAGGCAATTCAGCCTCCAACTTTTTCATACTTAAAAGCGTCAATATTGGACTTTCTTGCCGTTCGATATAGATTTTAACATAATCTTTTAACCCTTCAATATAAAGAATATCCGCAAGATTAATTTTTAATGTCTTATATTCCGACTTCACGAAAATATATTTGTTTACATTACTATCAGAAACGGAAACAGCGGGCATATTATCTTTACTATGGTGACTAAACCACGACTTTGCTTTGTTGGCTGCTGTAAGAAATTCGCCATAGTCAATTGGCTTTACCAAATAATCTAACGCATTTACCTTATAACTTTCCAAAGCGTATTGATCAAATGCCGTAGTAAATATTATTTTCGTTTTCTCGGGCAGGTTACGAGAAAGCTGCAGCCCATTTAAATCGGGCATTTGAATATCCAGGAATACCAAATCAGGTGTATGATTCTCCATATATTCAAGAACTTCAATACCATTGTTAAATGTTCCTTGTAACAAAAGATAGGGAGTACGTTCCACATAACGCTTCAATAATTCTAGAGCCATAGGCTCATCATCGACAACTATACACGCTATTTTTATATTTTCCATCATATTGTTCATGAAATTGGGCAAAGTTCCAACTCAACAAAATAGCAATTATCTTTTATACTGTTTGTTAACCTATAGTTTTGAGGATATAAAATATCTAATCTCTTTTGCAAATTAGCCAAACCAATACCCGATACACTGAGATCTTCTTCTTTTTTCGTAAACAATGGATTTGAGGCTGTAAATCGGATTTTCTGATTTCCAAGCACATCAAGTTCAAATTGAATAAGAGATGCCTGCCCTGCCGCAACACCATGTTTGAAAGCATTTTCTACCATAGTGATAAAAAGAAGCGGTGCAATTTTCAAATTAGGCAACAGATCTGGGAAAATTGTTCGCACCTCCACATTGCTAGACATACGCAACTCCATTATTTGGATATACTTTAGTAGAAAATCTACCTCTTCCTCTAACGTAATGGTAACCGCATCTGAAGTATGCATCAGATGTCGCATCAATCTGCTCAAACTGTGTAGTGATTGCTGGGCCTTAATCGGATCTATTTCAATCAACGAATACACATTATTTAAGGCATTAAATACAAAATGAGGCTGAAATTGAAACTTAAGATGTTGTAATTCCGATTGCAAACGAATATTCTCGGCCTCCGCTTTTAGAGACTCTACTTTGAGACCTCGTTTGGCAGTCTTTATAGCAATCGATATGGCTACAGGAATTAAATACATCAAAAAATCCATATACCAGGTCAACTGCTTAGGAGGCCCTCCTCCTTGATGCTCAACCGGAGCAAAATACCAAGAAAATATTTGAATTTTTAGCACAATCATACTCAACAGAGCGACAGCGTTCACAATAAAAAACAACAAAACATACCTTGATTGGAAAAGACACCTATCTATCAGATAAAAATAATTTAGATAGAAAATCACACCAATCAATGCCAACTGCAACCAAAAATGCAATATAATATCTGCCATATCCATGTCACTCCCCGTAGAGAGCGCAAACGGAAGAAAATATAAAACCACCCATACGAGTGTATGGATGGTTACTTCTGTAAATTTATTTCTCTTATTCATAGCGTAAAGCAGTAATTGGATCCAATGCAGCTGCTTTTTTTGCAGGATACCAACCAAAAAAAACACCTGTTATTGTACAGACTAAAAATGAGACGACAATAGACATCATCGTTACATTTACAGGCCAATTCGCCACAGTCGACACAACAAAGGTAGCAATTAGCCCGAGAAAAACCCCTAAAATACCACCTGTCAGACTGATCAATACGGATTCAATAAGAAATTGCATAAGAATCGCCGGCCCCTTCGCTCCGATAGACATTCTTAGGCCGATTTCTTTCGTACGTTCTTTAACCGATACATACATAATATTCATAATCCCAATTCCACCAACAACCAACGATATACTCGCAATTGCCACCAAGAGTATCGTTAACATCTCGCTTGTGGAGCTAAACATACTGATGATTTCTTGTTGAGACGATATATTAAAGTCATTCTCTTGATCTTCTCTTATTTTATGTGTTTCTTCCAGAATACCAGTAGCTTCCTTTACCGCCACAGTGGCCTGATCCTCACTTACGGAAGACGCGACAATAGACTCCAGATGATCCTGCGCTAGTATCCTCTTCATAACAGTACTATATGGAGCTAAGATAATATCATCTTGATCCTGACCAAAAGTATTCTCACCCTTTTCCTTTAATACACCAATTACTTTAAACGGTATTTTATCAAAACGAATTGTTTTCCCTATGGGGTCTATATTTTTTGCAAAGAGATTTTCTTGCACAGTTTTCCCTATCACCGCCACTTTAGCCATTTTCGTCACATCCTCATCCGTGAATATTGTACCAGACTCTACACCCCATTCTCGTATTTGAAGGTAAGAAGGTGCGGCTCCATATATACTCGTTGACCAGTTATTGGAACCAGCAATTGATTGCCCACTCCCATTCACCAAGGGAGAAACATAACGAAGATATTTTGATTGCTTCTTTAAGGCATCATAATCAGTTAATTTCAAGGTCTGCATACTCGACGCATCTCGAACGCCCCCAGGCATCATACCTGCACCTGCACGTACCGTTATCATATTCGCCCCCATACTGGAAATATTTTTCTTTATGCTTTCTTTTGATCCTTCTCCAATAGCGAGCATAGCTATAACCGAAGCGACACCTATTATAATGCCCAACATGGTCAGCATTGCACGGGTCTTATTCAGCAATATTGCCTTCCAAGCGATCTTAAATAAATTTATAACATTCATATGTGTATAATTATTTATGAGTGTTAGATTTCATTGGAATAAATGAGCTCGTTTCACTCGGTTTACTTTTTAATGGTCATATGGGATGTCCAGATTATTTTCATTCGTATTTGTATGCTACAATCGTGGACATTTCATATCTTAATCTGCTAGTGGTAAAGCCAACAATTCTTTGGCTGCGTTTCGACGATTAAGAACAGCGGTATCATTCGTGATACGTCCGTCTCTTAAAATAACAGTCCTTGAACTAAACGCTGCAATATCAGGCTCATGCGTAACGAAACCTATAGTCATACCGTTATCATTCAACTCCTGAAACAATTGCATAACTTCGTAAGAGGTTCTTGTATCCAAGTTTCCGGTAGCTTCATCGGCAAGCAGAATTACAGGATTATTTACCAGAGCCCGTGCAATAGCAACACGTTGCTGCTGCCCTCCAGAAAGTTGACTGGGCATATGGCCAAGTCTCGTCCCCAACCCGACACGTTCCAAAGCATCTACAGCCCTTTCTTTACGTTCACGGGCATTAACTTTCGGATTATATAACAAGGGAAGTTCAACATTTTCCACGGCACTTGTTCGAGCTAACAAATTGTAAGACTGAAAAATAAAACCTATTTTCTCATTACGAATTTCCGCTAATTGATTTTTTGACAGAGCCTTAACAGAAACTCCATCTAGTTTATAATCACCGCTCGTAGGCTGATCTAGGCAACCCAATATATTTAAGAATGTTGATTTTCCAGATCCGCTAGTACCCATTATTGTCACAAATTCACCCTCTTCTATCTGAAGATCTATACCTCTTAAAGCGTGTACAACTTCATCACCCATCCGAAAGTCTCGCTTCAAATCCTGTATTCCAATTATTGTTTTACGCATATCTTTCTTCTTATTGCTGACTCGATTTTTTATTATTTTGGCTTGGTCTTTTTGGCATAAATGGACTACTTTGATCCGTCGCGTCATCTGTCTGAACACCGATATGCTCTTCCAATTGAAGCACCACTTCATCATTATTAGATAAGCCTTTCGTAATTTCAACTTTCAGGCCATCACTCTTACCGACGACCACTTCGCGTTGGCTCAAGGTTCCATCTACATGCTTTAACCAAACATATTTCTTACCATTTTCAGAAAGTTTCATTTCGGAAATCGGCTTATTTAATTGGTTCTGTTGATAATATTTCATTAACAAAAGACTATCCGGGATAAAATTCAAAGCTTGAGCCTCAACCGTAGGCACATCGCTAAGCTCTGATGTGAATATAGATACTGTGGCTGTCAAACCTGGCTTGAGCTTTTTATCGGGGTTATCTGCATCAATGATTACCGTGTAGGTAACCACATTCGACGTTGTCTTCGCACCTAGTCTAACCTGTTTAACTTTTCCAGAAAACACCTCTTCAGGGAAAGCGTCAACAGTAAAAGATACACGAAGACCTTCCTTCACGTCACCAATGTCAGCCTCGTCCACATCTGCTTCTACCTGCATCTGATTAATATCACGGGCAATCGTAAATAGCGTAGGTGTGGTCATAGAAGCAGCTACCGTCTGCCCTTCTTCAATATATTTATTCATCACAATACCGTCAATAGGCGCAAATATATTGGCATAGCTTAGGTTTGTTTGCGCCTGAACGAGCACCGTTTTCGTTTGCGAAACATTAGACTCGGCATTTTTCAATTCGTAAAGTGCTTGTTCATAATCGGCTTTACTAATCACACCTGCTTCATACATATTCTTTTGACGATCGTAATTTTGACGATAATACCGAAGCTGGTTAATTGCCGCATCGTAAGATGCTTTAGCATTACTAACCGATTCGTTCAAATTCGTCTTATCCAATTCTGCAATAAGTTGACCTTCTTTAACCATCGTATTATAAGTAACATAAATCTTTTTTACTTGCCCGGAAACTTGTGTACCAACCTCTACGGTATCGACAGGATTCACTCGACCTGTCGCTGTAATTGCCGTAGTAATTGTTCCTAACTGAATTTTAGAAGTCTCTACTTGAATTGTTGTTTTTTCTTCGCCAAAAATCACCTTTAGCGCGACAAATAAGACTATACAAACTGCTACTGCAGCTATAGCTATTTTAAATGTTTTTTTCATCTGTATAAATTTGTTCTTCGGTTGTAATGAAACTCTATCCGGCGATTTCACAAACGTAAAAACCGGTTCTAAATAAAAGGAGTTTTAAAAGGCTTTCAACAGCTATGAAGCCGTTTATCGCCCGTCCCCATATCATAGTTTAATAGTATTTATGTGTTATGCCTTTTCAGCAGTTCCTTGATAAAAATTTAAAAGAGATAAATACAATTCACTGAGATAGCGAGCCTGAAGGTAAGTCTGTTCAGCACTTAAGTATGTATTTCGACTTACGGTGAGTTCCGTCGTAGTCAGACCTCCAAAATCATATTTCTTCCGCGAGAGCTCATACGCCAATTTCGCGTTATCTCTAGCAATCTTTGCAGACACCTCCTGCGCTTGATTAGAAACGGCATTCTGCCAGACTGTTTCTATTTTAGCGTAGAGCGATTTGCTCGCTGATAGTTTATCGAGCTCGTTTTGCTGTATATTTATCTTCGCCAAAGAAATATTTGTTTTATTTTGTTTTTTTGAAAAAATAGGCACACTAAGGGAAAGACCTATATTTTGACTAAAATTGCCACGAACCTGTGTCCAATAGGAACTAGACAAGGAGTTTGTGTACCCACTATTCAATCCCCCATTTAGGCTCAAGCTAGGTTTATAGGCAGCCTTTGTTATATCCAATTCTTTTTTTAGGATATCTGCCTGTAGATCATAAATCTTAACAGTCGGCAACGTAGCCAATGCATTTTGGAATACCTGATCCTTCCTTGGGATCTCCACTATATCTTCTGATAAAGGATTGTTTTGAATCACAAACTCTTCCTGCGGATCAATCTCCAAAAGCTGTTTTAGCGTTAATACCTGTTGCGCATATTGGTTTTCTGCTGAAACAACAGCATATTGATTCGCGGCATACTGTGTTTCCAAATCGGCCAAATCTTTCCGAGCCAGTGCTCCATTGTTAAACTTAACACGTCCCTGTTCTAATTCTTCCTTTGATGAAGCCAACAAATTCTTGGCAATAGAAATACCTTCGAAATAATAAAGCGATTGAAGATATCCCTCTATTACACTAAGTTGAATATTATTTACCGCTTCACTCTTGTATAACTCACTTTGTTTCACAAGAAGTGCATTCTTTTGAATTTCTAGGTTAAGTCGTCCCCCTTCGTACAGAGACAAAGCGGCTGTTACCCCATAACTGTTGGTCAGTTGGAATTGATTCACAAACTCACTGGTGATTGCATTAATACTGGAGCCATTTGCCGCATTCACCGAACCACTACCAGACACGGTAGGTAATGTTTTATTGTAGCGCGCTTGTTTATAATTGAGCTCTGCAGTACTAATATCCAAAGCTGCAGATTTTACCGATATATTGTTTTCCAATGCATATTGAATACAATCGTTTAAACTCCAAACCTTATTTTGTGCATGGAGTGTTTGGTAGCATATAAACATCAAAACTATTATGATCTTTTTCATTGTATCTTTCATTAATTGACACAATGTTAAGTATTAGGTCAATGGTCTTCGAACGAAATAGACATTCGCTAAAATTCCCTCGACATGGGCCTAATTTTTATCGACCATACCCGAGCAATACAAGAGCATATAATCTGTATACAATACGTTATAGAAACCTCTGGACATTCCTACCAAAAGCAAAAAAAAGGATTGTCTCCAATCCTTTTTTACATCAAATTATACGAGGGTAGCACAACCTATTTAAACCAAATTGGTCCACGTTGGCTGTCCATCTCAAATGTTAAAGTACCACCTGCCATGATTTCTTCATGCGTGATATAACTCCGACGAAGTGGCTTTCCATTCAAACTTACCGAATGTATATATTTGTTTTCTTTACTTTGATTCGGTGCTGAAATTTTAAAACTCTTTCCAGCAGGCAATTTGATTTCTACTTGCGGCAATTGCGGTGCTCCAATTTCATACTGTCCGTTAGCAGGGTTTACTGGATAAAATCCCATAGCACTAAATACATACCAAGAGGACATCTGACCACAATCGTCATTTCCACAAATACCATCCGGCCGATTTAAATACAGTTCATTTGTCACTTTGGCAATATATTCTTGGGTCTTCCAAGGCTGTTTCGCCCTGTTAAATAGATAAATAACATGGTGACTAGGCTCATTGCCATGCGCGTATTGACCGATCATTCCTGTACTAAAAATAGGGAGTTTACTTGTATCTGTCGAATGGAAAGTAAACATGCTATCTAGTTTTTCAGCAAACCTTTTCTTACCCCCTAACAATTTTTCAAGACCATCCACATCGTGCTGCACAGACCAAAGGTACTGCCAAGCATTGCTTTCACAAATATCCTCTGTATAAGCTTCAGGATCAAATGCAATCTTGAATTCCCCTTTCTGATCGCGGGGTTGCATAAAAGTACTAACCGGATTATACATATTTTTATAATTCAATGAACGCTTAGAGAAAGCCTTTGCAAGCTCCTTTTCCCCCATCTTCTCAGCCATTTTTGCGATACAATAATCATCAAAGGCATATTCCAACGTACGCGACAGCGACCAGTTATCTGCATTATATTTATCTTCCACATCATATGGAACATACCCTAATGACTTATAAAGGCCGATCCCTCTATAAGAATCTAAATTCGCCGTTGCAACACAGGCTCTTAGGGCCTTTTCCGGATCGAAGTTTCCAATTCCTTTTAAGTAAGCATCCACAATCACCGGAACCGCATGATAACCAATCATCATATCCGTTTCGCTTCCTTGAAAATTCCAAACGGGCAAACGTCCATTTTGTTCATAAAACGCGATAAAAGATTTTATCATATCATTCACTCGTCCTGGATCCACAATAGTAAAAAGGGGATGTGAAGCACGATATGTGTCCCACAAAGAGAACGTGCTGTAATTCGTCCAACCGTCTGTTTGATGAACATTCCTGTCTGGACCATAGTAACTTCCATCTACATCGCCATAGATCGTCGGAGTGAGCATCGCATGATATAAGGCCGTATAAAACTTGACCTTATCATCCGATACGGCACTTTCTACAACGATTTTACCTAACTCACTATTCCAACTCCGTTGCGCCTCTTTTTTGTAAAAGTTAAAATCATCACGAGGCACCTCCACCTGTAAGTTTGCCCGCGCATTATCCATGCTCACAGCTGAAATAGCTGTACTTAACGTAATCTGCTCGCCTTCTTGTGTGTCAAAATCAAACCTAGCGACATAGGACAAACCAATTTTCTTTCCATCAACGACAATAGCCGTAGTATCCATTTCCAACGTATGAAATGGCTTCGAAAAACGGGTATAAAAATAAACCTTCTGCCCCCGTGCCCAACCGTCTGAAAAACGATAGCCACGTATTGTTACTGAATCGACCTGTTCTATGTAAGAATCTTGCGTAAAATCCCAATTCATTGCTTTTTTGAGATTCAGAAAAATAGCAGCACTAGACTTCGGAAACGTATAACGCTGCACACCACAGCGCGCGGTTGCCGTCAATTCTACGGTAATATTATAATCTTTCAATCGTACACGATAATAACCAGCAGAAGCACTTTCGTCATTATGGGAGAAAGAAGAATAAATTCCCAAAGGTTGATCAGCTTGTTTGTAGGGAAGAGTGACAGGCATGAAAGAGATGTCATAAAGATCACCAGCACCAGTACCGCTTAAATGGGTGTGACTAAAGCCTGCTATCGTACTATCCGGGTAGAAATAACCTGAAATACGATCCCACCCTGGTAGCCCATTATCAGGACTAAGTTGAACCATCCCAAAAGGGACCTGAGCTCCGGGATAGGTATTCCCTGTAAAATCAGTCCCGATAAAAGGATTCACTATCGCCGCGTAGTCCTGAAAAGTCTGAGCAAAATTACTCTTTAATAAAAACAAAAAAGAGAATAATAGAACCATACGTCTCTTAAATAGAGAACGACGTAAAACTTGCATTGTGTATTTAATTGTCATTTTTGGTCTTACTTTCTATTTCCAGTTACGATTACAATTTCTTTACTATTTATCAATTGATCATGCGGGATTTTATAGCTTTTCCATATTTTCCCATCGATTACAATTCTTTTAATATAATCTCCTGATTCTTCTGCTTTCCGCTTGATAACGACCTGGCCATCTCCACCATGATACTTTCTGTCTAAATGGATTGTCACTTTATCAAAAACCGGAGTCACAACCGTATAATCGGGTCTACCTGGACAAAACGGATATACGCCCATCATATTCATCAAAGCCCAGGTAGACATTGTTCCCGTATCGTCATTACCAGGAATTCCTCCTGGACTATTTGTAAAATGTTCGTCTAGAATGGATTTGACAAGTTTTTGCGTCCGCCATTCCTGACCACTAATTTCGGAGAAAACGTGAGGATAAAGCATATCAGGTTCATTTGTCACATCAAAATACCCCTTATCAAAAGTCTCCTGTAACTTATTCACAAAATTTTTCTCTCCGCCCATCAACTTTACAAGTCCAGCAATGTCATGAGGCACCGCAAAAGTATAGTTCCAAGCATTACCTTCGTGAAAACCATGGTTAGGTTCAAAATTAGCACCCAACAAGGGGTCGAAAGGAGTAAAAAAGTTACCATCAGGAAGAATAGGTCTAAACGTACCAAATTCTTTGGAATAATAATTTTTGTATCCCTTTGCCCGCGCAGCAAACAAAGACGCATCAGATTTCTTTCCTAAAGAGTTTGCTAGTTGAGACAAATTCCAATCAGCAACATAATATTCGATAGCATGAGATACCGAGTTATCAAAAGGCTCTCGTAAAGGCACATAACCCAACTTCACATAATCCGCATTATCAGGACGAATTTTGTTTGAGCTATCCGTTGTTTGTGCAGATTTTAAAAACGCTTCATATGCTGCGTCAATATCGTAATCCCGAATTCCTTTCATCCAAGCGTCGACAATAACAGGAATAGCCGGATCCCCATCCATCGTATAACTTTCTCTACTATACAGTTCCCATTTCGGCATCCACCCATTCTCTTTATACATGGCAATCATCGAACGTATCATTTCCGTTTGACGATCGGGAAAAAGCAATGACATCAATGGTTGAACGTTACGATACGTATCCCATAAAGAAAACACCGTATAGCGATTACCATCTGTATGTTTTATCGCTCGATTTTCCATAGCAGGATATTCCCCATTTACATCCTGCAAAATATTAGGGTGTATCAATGCATGGTATAATGCGGTATAAAACACTGTACGTTGATCTTCATTCCCCCCCTCAATTTCTATCTTAGAAAGATCCTCGGTCCACCTTTTTTTTGCTGCCGCTAAAATAGTGTCAAAACCAGCTTTTGGTTGTTCTGCATCTAGATTCTCGCGCGCATTTTTGACACTTACGAAAGAAACGGCAATTTTCACCTCTATCTGCTCATTTTCAACTGTTTCAAACGAAAAAAAAGCACCTAAATCATCTCCAGATAAAGCGTCGTAATAATTTGTAAATATCTTATACTTGCCAGCATCCTTGTTCCAATCGTTTTCCCAAGCTTCTCCCGAACGCTGAAACTTCCAATAACCTCTCGTCTTCGGCTTTTTATTCAAACGCATCACAAAATAGATAGGATAGACAGCTTGATTGTTGACATAACAAAAAGAACCCAGCAATTTGGAGCCTTCAATTTCAGTATCATTCACAAAACGCAAGGTTCCACCGGTTTCATTGGTCAACCCCTCCCCTAAATTTAAAAGGATATTACTTTCTCCTTTAGGAAAAGTAAATCTCGAAATGCCTACTCTAGTTGTAGCACTAGCTTCCGTCTTCACCTTATATTTCGTTAAGAAATTCGTATAGTAACCTGGGCTTGCAGCTTCATTTTCATAGGTACTACCATATTGCTTATAATCAACATTTAGGATTCCTGTAGTAGCCATCAGCAATAAACTTCCCATATCAGGACAGCCTACTCCACTGAGATTCACATGCGAAAAACCGGTAAAATACTTATTATTAAATTCATAGGGGGTCGACCACCATCTCGCATCCTTATCAAATGGATTTAAATCTGATCCCATTACATTGAATGGAGAAACGTTCATCAGTCCTTGAGGCACCTGCGCACCTGGATTCGTTGTTCCGTAATTTGAAGTTCCAATGAAAGGGTTAACATAATCAATAGGTGATTTTTGTGAAAATGTCAATTGTGCTGTACATAGTGCTACAGCCAGCAGAAAAATTCTTAGCATAAAAGATATCAGTTTTATGAATAGCTAAAACGAAAAAGCTAAGATAATATTAAAAAAACACATTTATGTTATTTCCCTCGGATTCTTGATTTTGTTTAAATATTGTTGCATAACAAGATTGGAATATTAGCCGATGCCGAAAAATCAAACAAACAACGGGTAGCTTTACTTACCTGTACGTAGATAGCTGGTTTGGATACCAGAAAAAGGAATAGTCGGGGAAACAAATGTTTCCCCTTCTATTTTCGAGAGAGAAGAGCTTATCGATACATGCTATCAGAAGATTTTACCATTTAGACTTTTCTAAATTTAGAACAAAACCGACCGCTATTTTTCCAGCATATAACAAAAAATATTCTTAACAATTAGATTGATTATGCATCGAAAATCTAATGACATAACAAAGATAAAAATATTTTAAATAAAGTCTAGTGAATTTGTAGATTTTTTTTGTAATTCCATTTTTTCTCTTTAAATTTGTATTATCATAAAAGAACATAGGTTTATAATTGGTTAGCAAAAGGTTCCATTCTCCCCGTTTGGAACCTTTTTTCATTCCAATTAAAATACTAAAAAACAATGTAATAAGCTTATAAAAAATATTCATAAAAACAATTCCGGATTTGTTTAGCACGAAAATAAATCAAAATATATCCAACAAAAAAAGAGGAGCTCATAACTCCTCTTTTCTAAAGTATTGACAGGTAGTAAAATTAATAACAGAACAAATTTTCCATTCTTAAGAAACCCCTCTTTAAAGATTATTTATTAAAATAAAAATTGAATTAATTTTAAAAACAACAAATATATTATTCAACAAAATCATTATTTCAAATTATAACGCAAAGTAACACCATATGTCCGAGGATCACCTATCACTCCCGCATATTGTCCATAACTTCCTGGAGCGGCCAACAGCTGCTCGTAATAATCCTTGTCTGCTAAATTTCTACTCCAAACCAGGACAGATAAACCATTTGCTCCTCTAAAACCAACACGAGCATTGATAAGGCTATATCCTTCTATATTCAAATATTTCGATGGCGACGGGTTGGATGAGAAAGTAGACCGAAAAAACACATCTGCCCCCAAGAAATAGCTGCCCGTTAGCCCAAGAAAATTACCTTTTCGTGTTACTTCTGCACCGAAAGAGCCAGACCATTTTGAGATCCCTGGTAATTCACCGCCAGAAATATCTTTGAAAGCCTCTGCACCTCCAACCTCTTCTAAAGGAACCGGAGCATTGGTAAATTTAACATATTTCCCGTCTGTATAAGCCAACGCCGCATTAAGCTGCAAAACCTTCCAGAGTCGAATATTCCCATCGAGTTCCACACCCTGAACTCTTACTTTTTCAGCATTAGCTAAATATCCTCTATTAACACCTGGATCGGGCGTTTGCACTTGTGTCTGAAAATCTTTAATATCTGTTTGATAAACAGTCAAATTCAAGATAGCAGTTCTAAGTGGTGTAGTTTTTATACCAAACTCTTTATGATGAACAGTTTCAGGTTTGACGCGAGCCAAATCCAGTAATACCTCTCCATTAGCGGTAGGTAATCCTCCTACGTTTATTCCTACAGGCTTATAGCTTACAGAATAAGTACCAAACGTGTTAATTTGTGCATTCCATTTATATTGAACAGAAAGTTGACCCGACCAGTTTCCTGCAGAAGCATCCGTATTAAAGGATTGGTTGGTGTATGTCGCATTTTTTAAAGCTAGTAAAGCGGCATCCGACGTTTCTAATCCTCCGTAACGTTGACGGTCGTAATTCGCTACTTTTTTATCATAGTTATAACGTAATCCAGGCAAAAGATGCAATTTGGACGTAATTTCCCAATCAATTTGAGAATATGCCGCTAAACTAGTCGACTTGATACCATATACCGTACGTATACCAAAATTATCAAAAAGCCCTTCCGTTTTCCAAAGCTCACTTGTAGAACTCTGTGCAAATCGCCAGTAAGCAGAACCAGCTTCTTCCGTATGTACCGGATCCGTTTTTAAATCTTGCCACAAACCATATAGTCCTACAACGCCACTAATCTTATCATTGATCCTGCCAGAGTACCTAAACTCCTGAGACCATTGGTCATGCTTCGAATTTCCAGCCGATATCGTAAAAACCGGAATACCAAGGTAATCTCTGTCATTCAGCGGAACCCAATCCCAATAGCGCCAAGCAGAAGTTGACGTAAGTGTGCCGTTACCTATTTTTATGTCCGCATTAACAGATACACCTCCAAGTTCATTATCCGCTTTCGACTGCGTATCTAAATCTACTTTCCGTTCAAATGCGCTATTATAAGGGATACTGTATCCCAGATCTGCGATAATATTATTAAACTGTCGATAATCAGCACGCTGCGTTTCCACTACCCCAGCAATCCCCCATCCATAGCCATCCGGACGTTGTAATGTTTTATCAGCAGCAACGACAATTTTCACATTATCATTCGGTGTATACAAAAGCTGCCCTCGAAACCCCAGATTATTTATGCTGTTAATATCTCGATTCGTATGCACATTAAATAAAGTACCATTCCGCTGTGTGCCTGAAAAAGACACTCGTGCCGCCAATTTACTTGAAATTGGCCCAGTTAACGATGCTTTCCCCTGCACATAACCGTAATTACCATAACTCAATTCAAAATTAGCTTCCGGATTGAACTGTGGCAAACGCGACGTAATGTTAAAAGCACCCGCTGTCGTATTCTTTCCAAACAATGTTCCCTGAGGCCCACGCAACACTTCAATTTGCTCTATATCAATAAAATCCAATGCAGTAGCCGCAGGACGCGCGATATATACCCCATCGAGATAAAATCCCACACCAGGATCTATCCCATCATTCGTCAAACCATATGTCGATCCAAGTCCACGAATGTTTAGTGTTGTATTACGAGGGTTAGAGCTATACAATTGTACTGTTGGCACCAATTCCTTCAATCTGTTTACATTAAATGCTCCTGCATCTTCTATAGCCGCCCCTCTGATCAACGATACGGGAATAGGAATATCCTGCAATTGCTCACGACGACGTCTCGATGTCACAACCACTTCACTAAGATTTTCAACAATAGGCTTCAACTCTATCACTGTGGGCGAGGCAGATACAACCACCGTCTTTTTTTCATAACCTACATAAGAAACAATGATAGTAAGTGGCAATTTTTGGCCTGTTACAAATTGAAATTTCCCTTCCCTATCTGTCTTCACACTATGAGTCACAGCCTCCAATTGTACTGTCACACCTTCGATAGGCTCTTTATTTTCAGCATCAACCACGGTACCCGTTAATGAAGCATTTATAATAGGTTTTGATTCGACCTGTGCGTTCGCTTGTGTGGATAGATGCAATACGATAAGCGTCAATATCCATACGGAATACGAACGTATTCTATAATTTTTCATAATTTAATTCTTGTTTAATTGTTAATAGAAAAAAGTAACTGTTTGGTAATCTCTTGATGAACCATTGTGATATTCTCGAAGCCCATCTTCAAGAATTCTAGGAACGTTAGAACTTGAGATTACACATTCGAAAGTCGCACATTCGAATGCTTCTGCACCCTAAGGATCGGATAGAAAGAGAAGTCATGTAAAAATTCAACATACTGATAAAGAGTTTAATGTGTTTATTTTTCAATTCGTCAACAACGCCAATTGATCAACGATGCTGCAAATATAAAAATACTTTTAAAAAAGTCTACTAATTTTATAGATTTTTATTTTTTTATCAAAACCTGCATCTCAAGACGATAAAAAACGACAAAAAACACACAGCCTTAACAACCCACAAATTATGCAACTTGCATATAATCTTTTATAACTACCACAATCTTATTTCTTAAAAAATACTGGAATGCCAAACCAAATTGTT
This sequence comes from Sphingobacterium sp. LRF_L2, assembly GCF_965644235.1. NCBI lineage: Bacteria > Pseudomonadati > Bacteroidota > Sphingobacteriia > Sphingobacteriales > Sphingobacteriaceae > Sphingobacterium > Sphingobacterium sp. LRF_L2. Next base: position 134,510 of record NZ_CBFFRI010000008.1, read on the forward strand.
CTTCTGATCCCATCAAATGTAAAATCACATGTCCGAAATTCAGGTTGTCTATAAACTCAACCTCCGCTTTCAACAATCTATGAGGGATCTTTAATTCTTCAGCCATCATAGATAATAGATGGAACAACGTAACATTTCCTTTGAGCTCAACCTCTACAACAGGAAAATATTCAAGTAAATTTCTTTGCATTTTCATTGTCGATTTACATATCCTGTGTCATCATATAACATACCACATTCTATGAATTAATAACTGTTCGCAAACACGTTCTCCCTGCCAAATTCCCAATTTACATCTGAACGCCCCCTCTCTCTAAAAAAAATATTGTAAAAAAGGCCCTATGATGAACGTAGAGCCTTGAATAGTAATGATTAAATAAGGCACTAACTCTTTTTAACAGCCATACATCCTTGCATGATCTTTTCGGTATTTTGATAGGCCGTAGTTTCAATCATTACTTTCTTATCATGTTATTTAGTAAATAAAACACGCTATTTTGCTGTTCACACTCTTTTTATTAGAAAAAAAAATAGACATCAATAAAACAGTTGGGGGAAATAACAGCTCCCCCCTTCCATTCATATTTAGAGAGAGAAAAGTCTACTAAAGACACATTCGACAGTATAATGTGGAATTTCTGTCGCCGATTAACCTCAGACAATAAGATGTAATTAAGTTAACAAATGCATTCATGAGATAATTTATTTAATAGTTATACCATCGTTGCCAACACCAATTGAGTAACGATAACGCAAATATAACAATAGTTTAAATAAAGTCTACTAATTTTATAGATTTTATTTTTACACTTGAGGATAACACTAAAAGCGGATGTAATTTCACAAATAAGAAGCTTTAAAAGTAATCATCAAAAAATTGATTACGGGTTAAATGAATAAAAAGGTATAGAGGAATATGGTTAAAAAAATATCCCAAAATCTAATCGGTAAAATACCGATTAGATATGGAATTTATATGGAAACAATACCTGAGAAAGCAGGTGCTTTCTCCAACGTCCCCTCCCCGATCCGTGGAATATTATCCCACAATTTTATCAATATCAAAAAGATTTGGTATCCTAAAACATTGTTATTGAAATCAAAATTCTTAGGACGCTCAAATATCAAAAACATCGCCGATTTCGACTGTCTCATTTTTAATTTTGTTGTTCACTTAAAAATTTGAGACAAGAAAAAGTGTCTCAAAAGCCGAAAAGACAGATTAGGGATTATTTTTTTTCAATTTCACTTCACGGTAAGTCAGGGGGGTACATCCCATTTCTCTGCTAAAATTCCGGTAAAAAGAAGCTCTGGAATTAAAGCCACACTGAGCGGCCAATTCCTCCATACTATAATCCAGCTGTTCATGGAGCAATAAACGACAAGCATGGACAATACGCATACTATTGATACATTTAGAAAATGTCTCGTCATGGTATTGAACAAAATATTGGGCAATAGTGGATTTGGGAAGCTGGAGATCCTTCACCATAGTTTCCTGTTTAAACTCAGGTTCAAGGTATTTACCTTCCTGCAGATACGCGTCTATTTTTATCTTTATAACAGACGGAATTTCTTTCACCTCAGGAAATCGGAGCATCTCTTCCTCAGATTTTTTTTCCAAGATTTTCGATTCAAGAAATTCTTTACGAACAAGCATATTCCGGACGAAGTACAAATATACAGCAGCCACGCCCAAGAACATAAAGGTCGCCATTATCATATCGATCGTTGCTCCATCATCATTCCTATTGGCTATTTTTAGCATAGCAAGTGGCAACATCAAAGCAAATAATGATGCAAATACAAGCATCCCGTATTTGTAAAGCCTATCCAACCAATGCGATACTTGCAGTATTCGAAACAGAAAGACCACCGTATAAACAGCCCAAGATATCCCCGTCATTCCATAAAGAAAAATAGCATAAAACATATCGTATGCACCAAAAAACCTTCGCTTGGAGATAAATATGAAATAAATAGTAACGGCTAAAAAGAAAGGAATCAAATGAAAATAATATATGCGTCTTAAAATCGTGGTATTGCAAGCTGCACAATAGACGAAATAAGCTAACGGTCCATACAAAAGACCAAAAGGCAGTACCGTATAGATACGCCTCTCTTCCGTACAGTTTCGAAACACACATCCTTGAATAGCTTGAATTAAGATCGTCAACAGAAACAACAACAAGATTTTATCTAACAAAGAGCGCTGTTTTCGAATACAATATAAGTGAATGCCAACCAAAGCTAGCATAATCGTAGCAATATGTAAAAAATACAGAAGCATCTTACCTTGATTCGATAGACGATCGATAATTTGAAGGCGAGATACCAACCTGTGTCTTAAAATGTTTATTAAAGCTCGTCTTCGAGAGGAAACCACTTTCCTTCGCTAATGCTTCCATTTTTAATGGTTGAAATTCGCAATCCAACAATGCTATTGCATATGTTATTCTGTAAGAAGCTACCCATTCATAAAAATTGCTTTTTTTATAAACACGTAAATATTCGGAAATATGTGCTTTTGAAATTCCCGTCTCTTCAGCAAGCGCATCTAATGTCAATTTAGGGTTGAGAAACACTTTCTTTTTTTGCATAGATTCCACAAGACGTTCTTCATATTGCTCAATAATTTTCTCGTTATGCCAAAAAGTGAGATGAAGAGGCTGCTCTTCTATATACACTTGAGCCGTAGATAACCTACTTCTAACAAATAAAAAATGTAAAAGTAAGATAACAGCAAAAAGCATAGCAATAGCAACAACATGCAAAGGGTTGATATCTAACTCCAAGGCCAAAAATTCACTTGACATAAGGAGCGTAATAAATACAGAAACAGCAAGCCCATATCCTATTAACTGTCTTAATAACTGCACCTGCAGGTCTTCACTCGAAGCTAACCTCATTTGATACAATACATACAAAGGATAACTAAGCATAGAAAATGACATGAAAGGCAAATACCATTGAAAATAAAACCATTGAAACTCAAACCTTAGGATCAAATTCCAAACAAAATATACGACAAAAGGAATATAATGCAACAGTATAGTCCATTTACCTCTGCGATTTCCCTCCCTCACTTGCTTGTACATTCCGTAAATAAAAGGGCCATACAATAACGGAAACGGTATGCTATGGACATGGAAAAGAAATAGCAAATGTATTAACAGCGTGACTGAGAACAAAACCACATACATGTTAAAACATTTTTTTTGCGGTAAGTTAAATTTGTACACGCTATCCGTCATTCCAATAGTCCTATTTTTCTGCTAATTTCTTCTGTAGATTAATCCGTTTTACAAACCTAAATAAATTCACTTTTATATGCAATTTACCTTCTCGGACATCTTACATAAATTGGAGCAAAAAGCGATTGAATTTTAACTATTGATGAAATCTAGTTTTCTATCTCTACGCTTCAGCCGAAAAAAATAATGTTTAAAAGCACTTCTCTAACCTGTATTTCACTTTTACTTACAATAAAGTAAGTACTTTCTTTTGGCGTTTTCGTTGTCTAAGTTTACAAAAAAAATTATGACACTATCAACAAATATTATTGGCTTCCACCATTATGCCATAAAAGCTCAGGATTTTGAACAAACTACTGCTTTTTATCAAACTTTAGGGTTTGAGATTCTACACGAATGGTCGCTTCCAAACTTTAATTTAAAAAGATGCGCTATGCTTTATCAACCTTCTATTGCTGTCCACCTTGAAATTTGCGATAAGGATGCAGACATGCCCACACAAGGAAGAAAAAGGTCAGCCGATGACGATATCACAGAAAACGCCCTTCTACATATCTGCTTTATCGTACAAGATGCAGAGCAGGCTCGATTAGCCGCCATAGACGCAGGTGCAAAAGACTTAAGTAAGGGAACTTCCCATTTAGATCTCATTGCCAAAAATAAAAAGGTATCTGTCACCAACAGTTTAGTATTTAGCCCAAATGGCGAAGTAATCGAGTTTTTAGAGGCTGTAGATTTTAGGGGCCATCGTGATTAAAATTACGTAAGGAAAGAAGTAAAGGATAAATCCGCAATCCCTTGTCGGTAAATTGATAGGAAGAGGAAATCTTGCCTTTGGTTTTAAACAACAGACCGTCTTCCACTAATTCAGTCAACTGCTTTGCCAACACACGATCGGTTATCGTTGGCAAAGCCTTCTTCAATTCAGAAAAGCTATTTCCCACCCTATCAATTGAAAATAAGATCGACAATTTCCATCGTCCACTAATCATCCTCAACGTACGATGCGCATTGCAGGACGCCGTAATGTGAACATCGTTAAGCGTATTCGTTGAATTTTCTTTTCGCATTCTTATTTTTCTGTCTATTTATACGAACTTCACCAACCTTCAAGTGCGTTAATCACAGGAAGCAATCTATCCCCTAATCTTACCCAACGTCGCAATATACCAGATATTGCACCAACAAAAAAGAAGACCAAGTTTGATCGTTCATAGCAAGGTCAAACTTGGCCTGTAACTATTGTTACTTTAACGAAGAATGATTGCTCTTCGACGGTACAAATCTAAATCTCGCACCTAAACTAACCCATCTACCCGGCATAGGTACTGCAGCAGCTTCAATGTAGGTCATATTAAATATATTTTGAGCATCTACATATAACTCCATTGGCTTAAACCGATAAGCGAATCTAGCGTCAGCTAAAAAATAACTTTTATAACTAATACGTTCGTTAAAACGTCCTGCTACTGTAGCAGAAAACCCCTTAAAGCCCCAATTGATATTCCCTGTAAGCTGTTGACGCAAACTTTCAATAGCATACTTTGAATTCACCTCATCGGCATCATTCTGATCAATAGAAGGAGACAACCAAGTGTAGGCTAGACCTGCAGACCAACGATGTTGATCAGAAGGCTTTGAAAACTGATAATTTACATTTGATGAAATTCCATGTACACGATTACCAGAAAAATTAAGTGGTTGATAAGGCATATCCTCTCCTGACCGTACCCAATCTATAAAATCACGAATATTTCTATAAAAATAACGAGCCTGACCAGATAAATGCTCGCCCAAATATTTCATTCCTCCCTCCATATGCCATGCTCTTTCTGGTAATACAGAAGGGTTTCCAACATTGACCGTCTGGTTGAGATACAGATCCGTAAACGAAGGGATGCGTTGCCCCGTACCGGTGTGCGCAACAATTTGCCAATTGTCATTGAGTTTATACCCGAGATCTATACCAGGAAACACCTCCCATCCATAATCCGAATTATAATTGATATAAGCACCGACGTTGAGTAATACATTTGCTATACGTTGTGTTTTAAATTCGGCGTACATCCCATAGTTATTTCGATCGTGAACCCCTATATTAGAACTACTTATCGTCTCCCTTCTCATTTCTACTCCTGCGCCGAAATCGCCGATATTAGTTTGGTAAATACTATTCACTTCCGCGTTAAGGGCATGCCCATAATGTTGGCTCCTTGCGCGGCTCAAATCATTTCTAAAATAACGGTAATCGTCATAAGTATAGCGATAACTTACACGAGGCGTTAGTGAAAACCGTTCGGATAGTTTTGTTCTGTAACTTATTGCTGCCATGATCGTTTGCACCACCTCTTGTGACTCTTTATCACCCGGAGCTGCATAAAAGCCATTTGCACCAAAGTCACTATCTACATATCCTCCCATAAGCGATAAGGCACTTGTCGCATTTGTTGGAACCTCACCTTCATAAAAAATTTTGTTGTTACGAAAGGCCGTGTTGTATCGGTAACCGTTTCCCGATTCGTGACTGCCATAAATAGCGTGTCGCCCCAAACGCCCAACAAGCGATCCCCCAAGTTGTACTCCCCGTCCATTGAAAAGTTCGTCATTATTGGAGGTATCTCTTTTGAAACCTGTACCGGCATAAGTATGAGCAAGAACTTCAGAATGGGAAGGTTTACGCGTTACGATATTGATAGCCCCCGTCAGGCTATTAATTCCATATAAACGTGCCGCTGGGCCTCGAATGATTTCAATACGCTCGATCGCATCAACCGGTATGGGCAAATTCAAGGTATTGTGGGCCGTCTGCGCATCCAACATTTTCACCCCATTTACAAGTACTAAGGTCTGCTCAAAACTACCTCCATCTATACTGATATCTGCTTGGGAACCAAATGGGCCTCGTTGCCGGATGTCTACACCAGAAACATAGGTTAACAATTCATTTATAGATTTCGCCGGCAATGCTTCTATTTGTTGCCTATCAAGAATTTGAATATTACGATTCTGTTGTTCAAAGGGAATCTGTAGACGATTACCGTAAATTATAACTTCCCCAATAGGCTTATATACGGTATCGGGAACAATTTGAGCCTGGACCATTTCCATCCAACATACAAACAAAGGCAAAAAAGACAACGTTCGAATTAAAAGTGAATTCATAATAAAATTAAATTTTGCCAAAAGTCGTATCTTCTCCCCTCATTCAAGTAGTCCGGTTTTTATTTAATAGACAGTCCAGTAAAACATTCCCTTTAACTTGTCAAAAATTAATGACGTAGCGCTACCTTCTTCTCTTGAGACGCACATAGGTTTTTCGAATCTGCTTTCTGGAATAAAAGTGAACAGTATTATTGTACAGTATCCACCCGCCCACAGCTCCTACTGCACTTCCTATAACGGTATCAACCAACCGGCTATAAATAAGAACGTTGGACTGCTGGGTTAACGAAATATTCGGCTCGGCTAAAAAGATTGTCAGCATACTGATAAAAATCACCGCCAAACCATAATTTCTAACGACAAGAAATTCGACAAATGCTTGCAACAGAAGAATACAGATACAAACTTGCCAAATCGTCAGCGGTAACTGTAATGTGATCCACGTTAATCCTAAACCTATAATCGTTCCTAATACCCGATGTAACGTCCGCTCCCAAACATGCGTCGAGGAAACACCTTGCATTACAGCCATACACGAAACTGGAATCCAGTAAGGGTTCTCCATATGTAGTAATTTAGCAACCAGCAACGCCAGTCCCACAGTCACACCAAATATGACGGATTCCGTCATATTAACATACTTGTTTTGAGCAAAAACAACAACTTTTTCAGGTTGCTGTTCTCTTTTTAAGGTCATAAGACTGTACAAGAGACCAATTGTCCAAGCCAACATGACGCCTAATGCAACATACCCAACGTTAATAGCTATACTACCCAAAGCTTTCGGCGTCGAGATAGCCATAGAAGTTAGCATGGTAAAGAAAAAATTTCCCGGCGGCTTATTGAGGTTAAATTGAAATAATGCATAATGCACCGCAAAGGTGTAAACAGCCAATATAACGGGAGGCAACAACCAATACCCAGAAGAAAAAACGCTGCCAACCGCATACGATAAAATAAAGCCGAAACCACAGATCATCAGCGTCATCAGTCGATTCGCTAAATGATTCGATTGCATATAGAGAATAACCAATGCGCCGACAGAAGCTAACTTACCTGCGGCTATATTATCAAAATATACGCCTAGTAACAGCGGAATACCAACACATAGTCCAGCAACAACAGGGAGATGCCAAGGCCTCGTTGTCTTCTTTAATGTAAATAACTGTCTCAAAACAAATCTCCTATTTCGTAAGAAGTACGATGCGAGCTATACAGCAATAAATGCAACCTACACCTACAAAAATACAACTTAATAAGCGAGGCTTTTTTATTATCTATACCAAAATAAAAAACAAGGTACATAAGGCACCTTGTTTTATAAATTAGAGGTAGATGTATCTTTTAACGTTTTGTAGCCGCAGAAATGATAAGCATAGAGGTACGCAATGTAGCTTCATTCTTTTTTCCAAATGTATTTTTCCAGCTATCTAGACTAAGGATCAAAATATCGTAAGCAGAAAGATCCGCATCTTTTATATTAGATTCTCCTTGCAAAACTTCTATCTGCCCTGGATATTCCAATTCCAACTTTTTTAAACGTGAGACAATTTCTTCCGCTTTTGTTATCCTGTTAGTCAATACAATGTTGACTTCCGCTTCATTAAAACGAACCAATCGCTCAGCGTAATCCAAAAGATATTGATCTTGCTCTTCTTGCAGGTAAATCAATACACGTTTTGCCGATGTAAAACTCTTGCTTATAAAAATCCCGACAGGCACCTTTACTTTGGCAACAATCTGTTTCAAACCTTCATCAAAACTATTACTTTGGAACAACTGTTCCTTTCCCGTAACCGTATTAACCAAAGTTTCTGGATTGATGAGACGAGTTGTGAACCCTAGAACATTCCCGAGCAACGTCCCCTTATAGATTGACTTACCTAACCCCACTAAGAGTAAATTAAAACTATCTTCATCATTTGCCACGTCGACAATTTCAGCGTCGATATCTGACGAGGTTTTGAACATCGTGGTTACTCTACGATCCAATTGCCTCGACTCATCAAGTATCACCTGAAACTTCTCCTGCTCCAGTTGTTCCGTATCGAAATGATGCAATTTGTCCGAAGCAACGATATGCATCGCTGTAATCTGCGCCTCATCTTTGCCTTTCTCCGTTAAATTATCAGCTAAACGAAGTAGATACCGACCTGTAAGAGGATTACTGAATGATATCAGTATTTTAAAATGTTCAACTAATGACGTTTCTTTTATCGAAGTCTTTGATTTTCTCTTAAAAATCCAGTCAATAAGATCCAATGTAGGTCCTGTCATAAAAGTTGTCGCAAGCGCCATAATCACCATCATAGAGAACAGCTCTGGTGTCAAAACCCCTAAGTCATAACCAATATTTAGAGCCACCAACTCCGTCAGGCCTCTGGTATTCATCAGTGCTCCAACAGCTAAGCTATCCCGCCAACTTTGTCCAACAAACTTAGCAGCAAGCGCACTACTCACAAATTTGCCTATGACCGCAACTAGAAAGATTAAAATTGTAATTTTCCATAAATAAGGATCATTAATCAAACCAATTTGCGTGCGTAAACCTGTAAACACAAAAAACAACGGAAGTAAGAGCACCAATGCGACATCTTCAACCTTCTCTATAAAAATATTTCGGAACTTCACACTCTCTGGCATAATTGCGCCAGCAATAAATGCACCAAATAAAGCGTGAATACCAATAACCTCCGTAGCATAAGCCGATAAAATCAATACCAAAAAGAAAATAGCCACGATTCCTTTATTCAAGCTTTCTCTTGAGGCATTAAGTTCACCTATACGGATAAGGAAAGGTCGCACAACTTTTATCATCACGATGACGTAAGCGATAGCCAACAAGATAGTATAAACGGCACTTCCCAAAGATCCCGCTTTTACGATAGCGATAACAGCAGCCAATATACACCAGGCGGTGATGTCGTCAGCAGCTGCACAGGTAATCACAATAGTACCTAAACGTGTTTTGTTGATCCCTCTTTCCTGCACAATACGAGCTAAAACTGGAAATGCCGTTATACTCATAGCTATGCCCGCAAACAACCCAAACGAGAGAAATTGGACATTGGCTGGAGCAAATTGGTCATAAAGAAAGTAAGCCAAACCTAATCCCATCACAAAAGGCATAATAATACTTGCATGGCTAATCACGACAGCATCGTGTGCCTTACGCCGCAGTATTTTCATATCGATTTCCATACCGACAATGTACATGAAAAGAATCAATCCAATTTGACTTAGAAATTGCAGATTACCAAAAGATTCCTTCGGAAATAAAGCTGCGGAAAACTCGGGAAAATACATCCCTATCAAAGATGGACCTAAAACAATACCCGCTATCATTTCGCCAATAACCACAGGTTGTTTTAATTTCATACAGATCCACCCAAATAATCGAGCTACGAGGATAATCGTTACAATTTGTGCCAACAATATGGCCAAAGGATGTTTCAAATTATAAATCAGCGAAGTCAAGAAATCCTGCCACTGGCTATCCGTAGCCTGCGGAACAGCAATATCTTTGCCATCCTCTAACTTATAGCCCTGCAAAATAATCCAATACATCAGCAAGGAAAACCCTCCAATGATTCCAACATAAAAAATTACATTTCTGAATTTCCTCATATGATCTAAACTATGTATTTCAAAAACAGTTAATATCGAGATTCCTCGTCGGCATCTCTAGGTTTTCGGTCTAATTATTTACCCCCAATTATTCATTTTCAAACATCTCATCCAGACGTTCAACACACCAAATTATGTATAATATTATCCTGAGGCAAAAGAGTTGTTCTATTATGTAATAAAAGGGGTAAAATATGTAATAAAACTCCGAAACAAAGATCTCCATAGCATGGATACTGTATCATTAGTAATAAGTTCAACAAAATCACAAGGATAATTTGTTAAACAATCGCTACTAACACGAAAAGCCTCAATGAGATTGTCATAACAACGCATTGAGGCTTAGAAAACTTAATATGGAAAGGGAAATAGAATATTGCTTCTCAGCACATTTTCAAAAACAGAAAGGCAACATTTTTAAGACAGATTTTTTCAACGTCTAAACTGGTACGAGATTCCTCCTATAAACGATCTTCCTGGTTGTCCAGGCATCCATTGATGTCTAAAATCCGTTATATTATCAATAGACAGAGAAACACGCATACGTCCTTCCATAAATCGTTTCTCGATAAAAGCATTCAACAAAAGATGATGAGGTACGAAGCTATCGTAACGATCTATAAATTGATTATTGTTATAGTCTGCAAAAGGATATTTTCCGCGATAATTGGCTCGTACCGACAGCCTGCTATCCCAAGGTTTATATTCATAAAATGCTCGAATATTAAGCATATGGCGAGAACGATTCACAATACCCCAATAGTCAGACACTTTTGGAGGAGAAGATTCTCCAGTAGCCGGATTGTGAAGATTTTGGTTATAGGGCCAATTCCCTGCTCGTATACTATCCTTGACACTCAAATCTTTAGCGATAAGATACTGGTACCCCACCTGTACATTAAGATCAGAAACAACTTGCCATTGTAAATTCATTTCAATTCCCTTATTCGTCGCCTTCGGTAAATTTCTATACGTATAGATCTGGCTAATCTGCGTACCCGTTGCAACAGCTACCGCATCAATTTGGTTTTTCAGATAATGGTAGAATATGCTAGTCTCCACTTGAACGGAATTAGTCGGTTTATACTGAACCCCATAATTCAATGATATACTTTTTTCGGCCTTTAGGTTTTGATTTAAGTCATTCGCCACGTTGAAAATTTCACTAATTTCTCCGGCATTTTGCATCTGCTGTAAAGTTTCCTGCAACACATCATTTCCAACAACAAGATAACTAGAAGATGGATTGAAAAACACCAAGTATCGCATCCGATAATCGGGAGCTTTAAATCCTGAAGCAATACCACTTTTGAATGCTATTTTTTCGTTCAGGTAATACTGCAATCCAAAGCTAGGATTAATTTTGCCGCCATATGAATTCGTCCGATCGTAACGCAATCCCCCCCTTACCTCTAATTTTTCCCACAAACGTTTATCTCCTTGAAGATAAGCGAACGCCGTAGACAAGGGTTCCGTGTTATCTAATGCACGATCTTTCATATTTTCTAAGCTCCCTCCAAATCCTCCCGTCACATTTATTCCATTTCGGTAACTCTTTGAAAACTGTTGTTCAAAACGATGAACCATTTGCTTGAATGACAGTTCTCCAGTATTCCCTAAATTTGACTGCCACCGCGTCGCTTGATCCACATCATAATAAGTTAAATAATAGCGACTCAGACTCCTTAGTCCAGACCTAAATGTGTGATCGAAATGGAGAGCGATGTTTAAATCGCGCTCATCTTGCTCATCACTAGATTGCCACTCTTCACCCCAATTTTTAGTCATATCAGATAACCGAATCCCGTACCGAATGGTTGTTCCCAGATATGTTTTACGTGCGAGTTGATAGCGCAAACGTGTTTGGAGATCTAAATTTCTATACGGGGGGCTTGACTGACCCGAGGATAAATAAGGATTGGTATTGAAACCATCAGTTTTATAATAATTGGCACTGAAATGTGCCTCTCCACGTTCACTTGCAAAAGGAGTCTCACCGTCAACCGTAGCATCAAGTACTCCAAACGAACCATAGCGGACACCGATTTGTCCTTGCGGTTGAACGGCACCATAGCGTGTAATAATATTAATCGCACCACCTAAAGCATCACTACCAAATAAGCATGATGAAGCTCCTTTAATAATTTCAATACGTTCAATATTACTTACGGATATACGCGAAAGATCGAAGTTGCCATTATTACGCCCCACCATAGGTTGGCCATCGATAAGAACCATGACATATTCACTGCCAAATCCCTGTAATTGTACCCCCGTTGAGCGACTCCCACCAGCTATATTACTGACGATAGCGATACCCGTTTGTTCTTTAAGCACCTCATCAAGACGCCGACTTCCCATCCGTTCAATCATTTCCCGTGTGATAACTTGTGTCGGCATAGCCGAACGACTCAGTTTGAGCAACTGCCCCGGTGATTCCAGTTCAGGAGCATTTCGCGTAATTTTAACTTCATCAATATGTCGCGCGGCTGGTAACAGTTCAATCGTTTTGACAACGGTTTCACCAACATTAATCCGTATTGTATCGGAGAACAACTCATAGTCATTGTGGTTGATGACAACTTGATAAAAGCCCGGATATAGCACATTGAAATTGAATAGACCATTTAAATCAGTTTGCATCATATGCTTATCGGGCTCCAATTCAACCATTATCCCCTGTAAGGGTAGTCCTTCTTTGTCTACAATTTTACCTTTGAATTTCCCTGTTTGCCCATAAGCGAGTATAGATAACAGCGTAGCTATCATAAAAACTATAGATCGAAGGAGTACAAAGAACAACTTATCCATCATCATTTTCGATTAAAATTTTGTGAAGACATAGCAGCGTTTAGCTTATACTATTTATGTAAGTTGTATGTTATCCCTACAAAATATACACGTCCCGGTTGAAAAGGCATTTTCGGATCAACAAAATTCAACATATTTTCCGATGAAGCTCTAACCGCCAAATTCTGCTTAGGAAATTTTTTCTCAATCCCCGCATTCAGAAGGTAATGTCCTCGAACAAATGTGTCAAATCGATCTAGATATCCATTATCATTCAAATCACTAAAACCGTACTTCCCTCTGTAATTAAGTCGCAGATTGAAAGTCAACTGCAAAGGTTGGTAAGTATAAAATACCCTTGCATTAAACATATGTCTTGATCTATTTTCCATTCCCCAATAATCTTTAGCAGATGGGGAATAATCCACCGTCCCTCCTACCGGGTCAAACAAGGGGTCGAAGTATTTACCATCTTCCCGAATCTCAGCAGCTATACTTCTATCTTTGGCGATGAGGTATTGATAACCACCACTAATAATCAAATCTTCAATTGGTTTGTAAGTAAATGAAAGATCAGCACCTTGATAATAAGCCTCTGGGTTATTCCGGAAAGAATAGATTAATCCCCCTTGCACATCAGTTCCAATCAACACTCTATTTATCTGATTTTTAATATCATGATAAAAAGCACTCGCTTCTACCCGAAGTTTTCTACTCGGCAATTCCCAAATCAAATTGAAATTATAAGACTTACTCATTTCTGCATTCAACGCCAAGTCTTTAATTTCATCATAAATAGGCTCTAATTCATATTGACTAACCTGACCACTTTCACGCATGGAATTAATTACACTACGCATTGTATAAGTACCAAGTACCATACTATTAATCCCTGGATCATAAGAAATTTGATATAGCTTTTTCATATCAGGTGCTTTGAAGGCAGTCCCGTAAGCCATTTTCGCGGTCAAATTGGGCAAAATCTTATATTGTATTGCCGCACTTGGATCCAAACGCCATCCATAATCAATAATCTTGTCGTAACGAAGTCCAAAAGTCAGTTCTAATTTTGGAATGATGTCCCAATTCACTTGCGAATAAGCAAAGTAATTCTTAATCTGATTGACATCACTCAGAATATTTTGATCAATCTGGTCTATGGTTCCTCCCCCGCCAGTAATAACATCCAAACGATTGGGAATCGAATAAGATATCTGTTGTTCAAAGCGATGAAGACCTTGTCCAAAGGTACTTTGGCTCAAGCTATCTCCTTGCGTTAATGAAACGAAATTATCAAAGTTAAACCGGGTAAAATAATAACGTGTCATACTACGCCATCGATCATTAAACCGATGATCGAAATTAAACATAAGGTTCAAATCCTTTTCATCCAAAGCATCGCCAGTTTGGTAAGAAGTTCCTTCAAACGACTTGTTCATAAAACTTCTACGCATACCATAACGTGCACTGACGGAAACTGTATTTTTAGTATCAAATATATAACGAAAACGTCCATGAGCGGCATAGCTATCGTAAGGAGGAAGCGTACTCCCTTGTATCAAGCCCTGTGAAGTGTTAAAACCATCAGTATGATAGTAATTCCCACCTAAAGCTAATGTACCCTTATTTTTCAGAACAGGAGATTCTCCATCTGCCATCAGATCGATCGTTTGATTACTGCCATAATTTGCTGTAACCACAACTTGAGGGTCTTGGACTATTTGCTTGGTAATTACATTAATAGTCCCCCCTAACGCATCACCGCCATATACAAGTGCAGCAGAACCCTTGGTAATTTCTATACGTTCTATATTGGCAACACTGATACGCGATAAGTCAAAATTTCCGTTATTGCGCCCAACAATTGGTTGTCCATCAATCATCACGAGGATGTATTCACTACCAAATCCCTGCATCTGTACACCAACGGCGCGAGCGCCTGCACCGATATCATTGACAATTGCAATACCCGTCTGCTCTTTGACGACTTCATCAAGTCGACGGCTACCCATAAGTTCAATAGTACGTCTATCGATAACCGTCACAGGCATTATACTATTTTCGAGCTTGACCAACGTTTCCATATTAGCATTAACACGTCGTCCCTGTACCATAACCTGTTCAATAGCTTGCTCATCGTGTTCTAAAACAATGTACTGCGTTGTTTTAGCATCGGCAAGACTAATCTTACGAACTAAACTTTTGTAACCTAAAGCCGATATTTCGAGGATATTCTGTTGATCTTTTAACGGCAAACTGAAATAACCATTTTCGTCTGATTGAACCACCGACATGGTTCCTTGTATGCGTAAATTGGCACCTGGAATAACTTCCTTTTTACTGTTGTAGATTTGTCCCTGCAATTGAACTGTTTGTGCTTCTAGCCTGAACACAGCGAACAACAAACCTACAATAATGATATATATTTTCATTTTTGGAATAAAATAACACGTAAAGCAATTCGACTAATCTTTGGTTTTTAGATTACGACTACCATCTTTCTGTATAAAATATCGAAAGGTTAAATAAGGAGCCGGCCAATTCTGATCGGTAAGAACTTCTGGCGCACCTTTATACATGGATATGAGCTGCAATTTTCCATAAAGATAAGATCCATCAGATTGTTCGAGCCTGAGGTAGTAAGCTCTGTAAGGATAAGGCTTTGCGATAAAGGTACTCCCATATTCGAACCAAGGATTAACACCTTCAGTATACTGTGTACGTCCTCCCATCTGCATATTATCAGCAGGTCTATTATCAAAAAATTCATCTTCAGGAGCTTCGTCCATAAATTCATAACCGTATTCGTACATGATCAAAGACGATTTTGTTACCGGACTTCCCTTAGCTGGGCCAAAAGTTGTACGTCCATTATTCAGCCACACCGTACTATTCAGCTCCTCTGTAAAAGCAAGATCCCATTCATTGGTTGTCAGAAATCGAGACGAATCTGCAGCATCCCGCAAAAAATGCTGCCACTGATCTTCAAAACGAAAAAGAAACATACTGTAAATACCAGCCTCTTTACCGCTTTTGCTATATTCAACCTGAATGAAATCTATATTTTCGTTATAATTGGCGTCATTTACCATCAATTCCCAAGCAGTTCCATTGTGCATGTACACGCGATAATTTTCATTATCACGATAGGCCCATCCTTTACTTGCATTACTTGGAGGACTAGACAGAAATCCTCTCCAATTAACGTAAATACTATCATTTTCAGCAACTCCACGAGTACCTAATATTTCCATTTGATACCAATTATTACTTCTACGGATATAATGATATTGTGTTTCCGTATTGAAATAAGCATCGTTATTAGCGGCATTAGATGGGTGAATCGAGGCATTACTCAACCAATTGATAGCGGCCTCACGCGCCTTTACCTCGGCTTTCCATTCATCAGCAGTCTTACCTGTTTGGGTCAGATCGACGCCTTCCGCTGAATTAATAATCTCATCACCATATGGAACAAATCGTATCGAGTCCGTCCACCGTGAATTGTAATAGCGCTGCCTTAAATAAGTATCATTTTCTTCGTAATTGTCGCCCCATCCATCTGTAGCGAGGGTATCTCCAGGTAAGTCGTAAACAACTGTACTGACACCATCCTCATAATTGAGAGACAAATCTTCCAGTTTATAACAGGAAGATAGTAGGGTAACCACCAACAAAATGAATGTAAAGTGATGAATATTCTTCATGATTTAAATAATATTTTAATTGCTGATGTGCTTTTACACCACATCAGCAACCAAATAGATTATTATGCTTTTATATTACTCAATAATTAAGGCGTTTTCAGGCATGGGAAATACTTTCTTTGCAGCAACATAACCCGTTGTACCACGTCTATCAGAATATGGATAAACAAAAGATATTGTACGTAACTTCATCGTAGCCAAGTTCATGGTTTTCATCCAAGAAGGAACTTCATGAATTAAGCTATTACCCTCAAGCCTGAAATTGCCAGTAGTTATATTACCATAGCTTACTCCTGTACCTCCGTCAGCTGCAAAGACATACTCGATTGCGGTCACCTTATCCAATCCATAGAATCGCGTAACAGATCCCTCGTAATCATCATGCATGTTATCAAAAGTGAATTTAATTTCATCGCCCACCTGTAGTGCTTGTCCTTGCTGGTGAAATGTAAAATCTCCTTTTAAGTAGCCTGGAGCTGGCGCGCCAATACTAATTTCACTTCCTTGAAATTCCCTTCCGTTCATTTGAAAAATAAGCTGATGCTTTCCCGTATCTAATTCTGCCGTATAATCCGGAAAGCGAGCAGTTATTAAGTTCTCACTTAAAGTCTCGATCGGAGTTTCTATTTCATAACCATCAGTTAGTCGACGAATAAATACACGAAAATCATCGCTACCACCTTGGCCTGTCAAGAAATATTCACCCGTGATATTTATCGTATGTTTAGGCACAACCGTCTCTAACGCATAACTTACTGTCTCCCGTGCGGAAGTACTTAATATTTTAACGGTTTCGCCATCCTGTTCATCACCAGCAAAAATATAATTAGCTCGTTTGCTATTTAAGGTCATATTTTGATAAGAGAATAAAATAGCATGTCCCCAAGCAACTACAGGCGAGGATGCTGCAAACGAACTGATCGTTGGGATAGGAACATTAAATATTGGTGTTAATCTAAATGTTCTTGTAGTTCCATCCTCTGCTGTAACGGTATAGACCGTATTTTTAGAGAAGTCTACAGCTTCTCCTGAAGCTGGACTGATCGTCGCGCCGGCGGAAAGTTTGATAACTGGAGAAATACGCGTAGGCACATCAATAAGCTGGTCCCAATAGATAGAGATGCTATCTCCCGCTATGATCGCACTAAGACTATCAATGCCGCTATTCTCTCCCGCTATCCGAAAGCTTAAAATATCATTATAAGGTTGCTTAGTCTGTTCATACTCAGTTTTTGTACAAGCTGAGAAGAAAAATATAGCGCAAAAGAAAAAGTTTATAGTTATGTATATCGTTTTCATATTATTTTTAGTTACATACGTTATGTAGAACTACCAAAGAGTTTGATCGAAGCGTAAAACATATATTAATCCTCGTCAAATAGATAGATTATATAATTATTCTGATTTAGGGGTAATTAAAAACTGTGTACTGACCACCCCTGTCCTAACGCCTTTAGCCCAACCTGTACTTTCGGCATAGTCGAAATAGAAAACCATTGCGTTGGAAGTGCTACCGTAAACTCCGGTTGCCAATGTTTCAGGTACAATAATTTTGACTTCACGTCGGGTTACAGAAGCAATTTCAAATTCTATTTCTGTTCCGTATAGATCGGTGTTAAAGCCCGCTGGAACAGTCGCAGTGTTAAGAATACGAAGATATATCCGATCGAGATCAAGATAAACGCCGCCACCTCCTGCCGTCGCATAAGAAGGCGTAAAAGTTATGGTATCACCAATAGCGTAGCTAGCGGATGAACTAAAAAATGTCGGATATGGCATACTGTAGGTCAAATTCATGTCTGGTAATTTGGTAGAACGTCCTTGATGTTCAACCGATACCTCATATTCTCCGGCTATTGCTTCTGGAACGATCTCTGTTACCATGGTGTAATACGCTTCACTTGGAGACATACTAACGACTCTCGTAAAGTTTTTGTATTCCACCCCCGTTTCTTTATTTGTGAATGTAAAACGAGCATTGGTACTCGTTGACGCGAAATTCCCATAGATATTAATATATTGGGTGACACTAGCCGCTTTAGCAACGGAGTCAATCATCGAAGTTGTATAACCCGCAGTTAATGCTTCACTAAATGGCAGATATTGTTGTATGAAGGTGTAGTGTCTTGTTACACTATCTGCACTACGAACATGATAGTATGCCGTATCACCAATAGCAATAGGGTCGACACCACCATCTAAATTGATTTCATTACCCTCTTCATCCACCAGTATAGCACCGGTTTCCAATGTAATAGATGGGGTAAGAAAATCTACTCCCAGATAAAACGGAACATATAACCTAATCGTATTCTCATTGTTATCGATGGCTCCGTAAAGTTCCTGTGTACTGTTTGTAATCTTGAATTCTATAATTTTGTTTAGGGGCTGTTGTTCGTATTCTAGGTATTCCGTTTTTGTGCAAGAGGCAAATAGCGCTAATGCCAAAACCCACAGGAATTTGTTAAGGGATATAGTATTTTTCATTATTGTGAAATTTGATTAATTGTTTAATTTTATTCTCCTACAGTTGTTACGTTTCTTGAAAGATCGATAGTTAAGGATGGTTGGCGTACAACAAAGCCAAATCTCTTTTCATCCTCCTTAATTACCATATATCTGAAACTTAAATAAGGAATAGGTATCCCTCTTTTCATTAATAGGGGATCTAATGTATCTTTGTAAATAGACTGTACCTCCAATTTTGCATAATTCCCATTAGCAGTTCGCAATAGCATGGTCCTCGGTCTTAATGCTGTTTTTTGCAAGTTTTTTGCATCAGGAAAAGCTTTTAGCAAATCTTCAGATAAGCCATAAATCATATGCCTATACAAATTAGCCTCCGCAGCAGCATTAGCATCATTCTCGTCATAATTGGAAACTTTATCTGGACGGACAAAATTACCTCCATAAGTATAGACTGCATATCCTATGACGTAACTCATTGTCCCTTGGTAATCTAGCCCTATGCTGCCAGGTGTGGTAAAGACAATATCTTCAGGCACCTCGGTTAACTTGCTATAAGGAGTATCTAGAATGGCGATTCCACCTAGTCCAGAGCTTCCATATCCTAACCCCTGAGCTGTTCCATTATTCGTAGTTATGTACATCCCGCTGAAAGCAATATCCCAACGTTTCGTCGATTTGTAATTAGGATTTATAGCAGAAAATCTCTCCAAACTGAAATAACGACTATCACTATTATCCCAAAAATTCTGACCAGTACTTTCGTCATAATAATTGACAATTTGTATCTCTCGATTGAATACGGAATCGCTTAATGGAAGCTCAGGTTCCCAATCGAAACCATTCAGATCATATACTTCACCACAAGAGCTCATGAAGAGAATGACCGAAAATATGGTAAATAGATATCGAAACCGGAGCCCCCTTCCTACAACTTTTTGGAACGATTTAGGGTATGTTTTATTTTTTCTTTTCATGTCAAGTATCAAAAACTACTTCGTACTCAAATCTCTACTTCCGTCTTCTTGGATAAAATAGCGAAAGGTGAAATATGGCGCAGGCCAATAAAGATCAGTTACCGCCGGCGGATTTCCTTTGTATGCACTTAGGATCTGAAGCTTAGCATATTTACCACTGGCCAATCTCAACGCATAGGTTCGATTTGGATACGCTTTCATAATATGCGTCGTCATATCATATGTATACCAACCTGAAGAATTACTATCTTGGGCAATTCCGATGGTACTAAGGCTACTTTGCTCGAATTCTGCATCGGTGGGAGCAATTTGAACCGCATCATAAGATTGATTAAGGAGAATAATGGATGTATGATCTATTTCACCTTCATAACCTGGAGTGCCGGTATAATTTTTATTATTTATCTGTATATCGGCATTATAATTTCCTGTAAAGGCTAAATCCCATTCATCTGTTTTAAACCATTGTAAAGAATCTTCTTTCGTATGGATCCAAATTTGCTTCTTTTGTTCCAAACTATACAAAAAGGTATAAAATGGACGTTGCTCCTTCCCATCTATTCCTTCCGCGATGGAAGCCTTCGTATCTCCGGCCAAGTCGTAAACAACAGTACTCTTTCCGTCCTCAAGGCTCTGGGACAACTCATCGTCTTTACTGCAGCTCATTAAACAGAGAGCAAGAACGATTGTCAAGATTTTATTTAAATTAATTCTAAATAGCATGCTGCAAAAATGTGTAATCTTATTCGAAAAGTTTATATGCAATCCGTATTATTTTATATGCGTTCTGTATTTCTGCTTTAGTTTGCCACTGGAAAACACAAGTCAAACCCTTGGTAGTTGCTATTTCCCTGTTTAGGAACGAGATAGCCTATTTCAATCAACAGTCGAATAGTATTCCGAACCGTCGCCCAACTGACAGCATGTTCTTTGCGTATGCCCAGCCAAAACTCATCGACATTTTCTATAGATCTAAGCCTACATAAGTACGCGACAATAACTTGGCGTTTTTGACTGACCAAATAGCCATGATCAGCCAACGCTCCTAGAATGCGAATAGATGTATCCATCAAAAGTCTGCAGTTTACATCGTAGCTTCTGTACGACTAAATACCTCTCCAAAACAGCGGAAGGTTTCACCTGCTGCTTCTAACATCAGATGCTCATCCGCTTCATTCTTTGGAATGCCATTTAAAACAGTAGTAAATGCCTCCCACATTTTACCGCTCTCTTCACCATATCCTGAGAAAAAATTAAAGCCTTTATCCATCCCATATTTTTTAAGCATCTGGACAATGTATGGTCCTCCCATTATCGACCCTTCTAAAACATACAGCGCACCAAAAGCCTGAGCAAGGTTCGTTATCGTCGGTAAACGCAGTGCGGATATCTCTTCTACAACAGCGTTAAGTTCCTCTAGGTCTTTTCTTAAATAAGATGAATTACGTCTTTGTGTAATATCTGGCAAAACCTCACTGGTAATAAATGGGGCTATTGCTTGTTCAATCGCTTTAAAATAAACATAGAAATTCTTTAACACCTCTGCATAATCTGCTGCAGTTCTCACATTCTTTAATTGGTATACGACTGTCTTCTCCAGGTCTTGATGTGCCTGCTTTGTAGCCTCTTTTATTTTTAAGTTAATCATCATGCTACAAAGTTGGGCAAGCCTCGTCAAATTGTTTATATGACATCCGTATTAGTTTATATGCAATCCGTATTATTTTTAATCAGTCTATATAAAAGCTTGTTTTTGCTTTAATTTAATTATTCCTTTGCAGGTAAATTAAGGAGGGAGCTCCTTCAATACGTTATTTTAGATTAAGGTATGAGTATACAATGTGTGTATCCCATACAGTTTGTTAAACATATAGTAAATATGAAAATTTGGATTCGATTGCTTGCTGTGACGTTGCATCTACTGCTTCTACAGACTACTATTGCTCAGCATCGTATTATCACACTGAGTGGTGCACTTAGTGAGACAGCATATGCTCTTGGAAAAGGAGCACACATCGTCGCCGTCGATGTTACCAGCGAATTTCCGCAAGCTATTAAACAAAAACCAAGAGCAAGCCGTGATCGGACTTTTTCTTTAGAAGGCTTACTAAGCTTCAAACCGGATCTCATTTTAGCACATCCGAAAGATATAAGCTATGCGGTTGAAAGTAAGTTGAAGCGATTAGGTGTTCGCGTTATCCTCATCGAACAAATTTACACTGTCAAAGGAGCCGAACGATTTATAAAGGACGTTGGCACGGCCTTGGGGGCTGAAAAGCAGGCCGCAGCTTTGGTCGAAAAATTTACGCGAAATATGCAACAAGTGCAGGCCAATCTAAAAAAAGGAAGCACAAAACCAAAGGTTTTGTTTATCTATGCGCGGGGAGCTGGACTAATGAGCGTAGCAGGTAAAGGAAGCCATATCGATGCAATTATCAACCTCGCTGGTGGACAAAATGCAGTACAACAGTTTTCTGATTTTAAACCTTACACCACTGAGTCGCTAATTAAATCTAATCCAGACGTGCTTTTGCTATTTGACTTTGGTACCAGCAGTCTAGGTGGAAAGAATGCCGTCTTGAGTATGCCTGGAGTATCCCTAACGCGTGCTGGTAAAAACAAAAATGTAATTTCCATGGATGGAAATTTACTAATTAATTTCTCTACTCGTCTTCCTGAAGCCATTAAAACATTAAATCAGCAATTATACGAATCTAAAAATTAGAAAAGTTTGAAGAATAAATTAATATTCCTTGCATTAAGCATTTTACTTCTATTTGCTATCTTACTTTCACTGAGCTTCGGAGCCTTTGAAATTCCACTGAAAGAAGTTGGGTTAAGCATTGCGCATAAATTCAATTTATTTACCTCCATTCCAAGTGATGATCTGTATACTGGTGTTATCGACTTAGTGCGGTGGCCAAGAACACTATTAGGTCTATTAGTTGGGGCCGCTTTGGGCATTAGTGGGGCCGGAATACAAGCCGTTTTTCGCAATCCGCTAGCAGAACCTGGTTTAATTGGAATTTCAGCAGGAGCTTCTCTTTTAGCAGCTTCTGTAATTGCTTTTGAAGCATTACTTTTCGTCAGCTTAGGCCAATTGCTAGGACACTACCTTCTGGCAATCGCCGCATTTATCGGCGCAGGAGGAGCCACTTTAATTGTATATCGGATATCTTTATACGATGGTAAGCCGCACATTGGAACCATGATATTGGCTGGTGTCGCCATCAACGCCTTAGCAGGATCTTTAACCGGATTAATCTCCTTTGCTTCCGACGAGCAACAGTTACGATCCATTACATTTTGGATGTTAGGTAGCTTGGGAGGGGCAACATGGACCTCCGTCTTTACCCTATTACCATTTGTTACATTCGTACTGATCGGGCTTCCAATGTTGGCAAAATCCCTCAATGTATTTTCTTTGGGAGAGCAAGAAGCTGCTCAACTTGGCCAACGCCCCAATCGGGTAAAGGTTCGCGTTATTGTATTAGCTACTTTAGCCGTAGGTGCCGCAGTATCTGTTTCCGGTATAATTGGTTTTGTCGGCTTACTCGTTCCACATGCCGTGCGTATGATTGGAAATTCTGATAATAGATATGTGTTACCAGCATCAGCACTTTTAGGGAGCCTAATTCTGACCCTAGCCGATTTAATTGCACGTACCATAGCCGTCCCATCAGAAGTACCCATTGGAGTTGTAACTGCATTATTGGGAACGCCTTTATTCCTGTACATCTTGATTCGGGATAAAAAGAAAATTATGGTTTAATGGAAATAAGAGAAAAGATATATTAAGTTTATACAAGATGCTTATTGCAGAAAATCTAAGCTATACAATAAAGAAACACCATATCCTGAAAGGGATAAATTTTTCCATACGACCAGGAGAATTAGTTGCTGTCCTTGGTGCAAATGGTGCTGGTAAATCGAGTTTAATTAAACTTCTAAATGCAGAGAACAATCCGACAGAGGGAAAAATCACGTTCTCCGGCGCAGATCTACAATCATACTCGCCAGTCACACTTGCAAAACTACGAGCTACCATGGCACAACAACACCATGTTTCAGCAGACTTCACCGTCGAAGAGATTGTCTTAATGGGACGATATCCTCACTATAGTGCTAAACCTTCCTCCGCAGATTTAGAGGCCGTAGCCACTACGATGCAGTTATGCGGTGTAGATCATCTTTCGGAACGTTCCATATTGCATCTTTCCGGAGGGGAGAAACAGCGCGTGCATTTTGCTCGTATTCTAGCTCAATTGTGGAACCAACAAAATGCGTTGTTATTACTCGATGAACCTATTGCAGCCATGGATATTAAATTCCAGCATCAAACACTTTCTTTAGCTAGATCCTTAGCAAATAAGGGTTGGATGGTTGTTGCCGTATTACATGACATTAATCTTGCTGCGCAATACGCCGACCGTCTCTTTTTAATGAAAAACGGACGAAAAATGATGGATGGCACCCCTTCTGAGGTCCTTAACGCCCGAAATATCTATACGATATTTGGAATAGATGCAGATATCGTAGTTAATCCGCAGACGTTACATACCTATATCGTTCCTCAACTGTTGCAACCTATAGTATTAAACGATAAGTAACTCATCTAAAATAGTATGACAAATATATTATTTAGAATGATTTTAAATTAAGTACTAAAAGTTTATATTTGTAAAAGAGACTGACGCACATGTTGATCAAATCAAGGATAGAAGGACTTAAGGACTGGCTTTTTGAAGAAAACCTGCCAGATGCTTATGTACCTAACTATCATTTAGCAGAGAGAAAAATTAGTATTAACGACACGCCTATCTTTTTAGAGAACAATCAATTGACCTCCGGCGGGCTTTTCTTGATGCACTCATCCATGCGGTTTGAGAAACCGACCACTATTTACACCGAAGTTGGCGGTGAAACAGTAAGTAGTCAATTTATATTTTACAAAAAATCTACAGAACAGTTAAAGGGAAAGTCCAATGCCTTATATGGAAGAAGCAGACATAATATTCATTACATTCCGACCAATAGTAGCGAGCATGAGGTAAAGGAAGGAATAGACTATATGTATTTCCTTATTGTTTTAAGTAAAGACTATTATTTTAATTTAATCGATCGACATTCCATTTTACACGAGGACTTCGTACGGGAAATAGAGCACGGAAACTATACATCATTCGCTTCAGAAGATTTCTTTGTTACGCTAGAAATGCGTCGCGTTATCGATGATATGATCAATTGCAGACAACAAGGCGAATTGAAGCGAATGCATACCGAAGCCCGAATATTAGAACTTCTAATGTATCAATTGGAACAATTGGGTGGTAACGGCCAGGAACAAGAATTGATAAAAGGCAACGATATCTTTAAGTTAGAGGAAGCACGCGAACTATTAAAAAATCGCTATGTTTCTCCGCCTACACAAAAAGATCTATCTCGCGCAGTAGGTCTCAATGAATTCAAGTTGAGAAGAGGATTTAAAGAATATTTTGGTATCACAGTCTACGATTATATTACGAGATTACGTATGGAGAAAGCACGCCATTTGCTCCTAAAAGAGCACATGCCAATCAGTGAAGTCTCCAACAGCGTCGGGTTTTCTCATCAAAATAATTTCAGCATAGCTTTTAAGAAATATTTTGGCTTACCTCCTAGTGAACTAAAATCTTAATTACCAACAAATTTACACATCATATTTCTCCAAATATCGGTACAGAAAATCCGCGTATTTATTATTTATATCCTACTTACGCATTTTTAAAAAAAATAAATAGTAAAAAAATTTCATAGCAGGCAAACCTTTTTGTTAGTTCGGGGTTCTACTAACAGATTCATATTATTCGAAAATAATATCAGATACGGTTTAGGTTAATGAAAGTCCTGAGGTTCCCCGCCTCCGGACTTTTCTTTATTTTACTTATTGAACGGAATCTCACCCGGAACTAGGCATTGACCTGATCTGACTCTTTCTTACCATGAAAAACTTTATGGGACACTGCCAAGTTTTTGTCACAAGCTACAATCAATTTATCACAAACGTAACTACTTTCATCACAAACTAGAATCAGTTTATCACAAACGCAACTACTTTCATCACAAACTAGGATCAGTTTATCACAAACACAACTACTTTCATCACAAACTAGAATCAGTTTATCACAAACACAACTACTTTCATCACAAACTAGAATCAGTTTATCACAAACACAACTACGTTCATCACAAGCTAGAATCAGTTTATCACAAACACAACTACGTTCATCACAAACTAGAATCAGTTTATCACAAACGCAACTACGTTCATCACAAACTAGAATCAGTTTATCACAAACACAACTACTTTCATCACAAACTAGAATCAGTTTATCACAAACGCAACTACGTTCATCACAAACTAGAATCAGTTTATCACAAACTAGAATCAGTTTATCACAAACTAGAATCAGTTTATCACAAACGCAACTACTTTCATCACAAACTAGAATCAGTTTATCACAAATGCAACCACGTTCATCACAAACTAGAATCAGTTTATCACAAACGCAACTACTTTCATCACAAAATTTTCAGAATCTGCCCTTATTCCGGCTCTCTTCGGATAGGAAATCGCGAGTGGACTAGCCTAGACGGATAGCTGTTGAAAAGCATTTCGTAAAACATAAAGCCAATATTCTAAACCCCTAAAATTCAATATCGTCAGCTACATTATCCGCTTGCTCTGTGGCAAATCTATCCGCATATTGTTCCTGTTTCTTTTGTTGATAATCTAAAAAATGCTTCGTTGTTGCATATTCACCTCGTTCAAACTCCTTCTGCTGTACATCGCTCCATTTGATCGCAACAGACTGAAAATCGCCCAAGTTAATTCCAAATTTTTCAAATATCCATTGTGCTCCATCGTATCCATATGCATAGGCAGCCTGTCTAGCACCATTCAATTCCTCATAAAAATAGCGATCATTTTTAAGCTTATCGAGATTAGCTTTCCCCTCCTCACTTACCTCAGTTTGAATATTTCCTAGTTTAGGATGTTGATCAGCTTCACCAAAATACTGTCCAAACAAAGTTGTTATTTCGAAGGAATTATCTTCCTGCATTCTCCCTATCCAGCGTGCCGAAGCTTCTTCGTAAATAGCAGGCTCAATTCCCAACAGTTGACAAACTTCTTTTTCACTTGCACCAGATGCAATTTTTGCGGATATGGCAGCATAATCGTACAACGATACACCATGGATCGGTTCTAATAGTGGATTACTCATGTTCTTCAAATTTAAATGTGTTGTATTAAAACGACCCTTATTCAAAAATAGGATCGACAGCATTAATGCAAAGTAAATTCATGACACCATTGATTTATATGCATCTTCCGTTTTCTGTTTTAGACCTAACAATTTTTTTGCCAATGTACAGAAATACGTAAAGTCATTGGAATAATGTATTCCCGGATTCAAAACAATCTTCTTTTTTTACGCTTTCTTAAACTAGTTAAATGACGTCGTATTATCGAACCTGTACCTTAGCATAAAAATAAAGATCATGGAAAATAAAATATTAGGGTTACACCACATTACAGCAATAGCAAACCTGGCAAAGAGAAACTTAGATTTTTACACCCATACGCTCGGTGTGCGTTTGGTGAAGAAAACCGTAAATTTTGATGATCCGGGAACGTATCATTTTTATTTCGGTGATGAGATTGGCACCCCTGGCACCATACTTACCTTTTTCCCTTGGGAAGGTATTGGAACAGGACGGAACGGTACAGGTATGGCAACACATATAGGCTATTCTGTTCCCAAAGGAAGCTTAACGTTTTGGAAAAACAGGCTTGAAGCGCAACAAATAGCTGTTGAAGAAGGAGAAATTTTTGGGGAACAACTAATCTCATTTACGGATCCGGATGGGCTACAACTTCAATTCATAGAATCTAATCAAGAAGATAACAGAAAACCATGGTTGACAAATGAAATTCAATCGAATACAGCATTAAGAGGTTTTCATAACGTCACATTGACCTTGCAGCAAGCGGAACAAACCGCTAAAGTCTTAACGGACATTTTAGGCTATGACTTCCAAGATCAAGCTGGAAATCGTTCAAGATTTGCTACAAAAGCCATTGAGACCGCGAATCTGATTGATATTATAGAAGATCCTAGCGCAAAAAGAGGACATAATGCAGCTGGTACCAACCATCATATTGCATTTCGCGTAAAAGATGAAGAAACACTGATGGCTTATCGGGAAAAAGTATTGTCAGCAGGACTTCAGATCACGCCTAAAATAGATAGAGATTACTTCTTTTCGTTGTACTTCCGTGAGCCAGGAGGAGTCTTATTTGAGATTGCGACCGATAATCCCGGGTTTACACGTGATGAAGCATTAGCAGAACTTGGTAGCAACTTGAAATTACCAAAACAATACGAAGGTATACGTTCTGACATTGAAAAGTCGTTGCCTACACTATCGTAAAAACAACAACAGAAACCACTCTTTTTTAACCATACAACTAAAATAAATGACACCGACATTCAACATACAGCATGCAGGCCTACCGCTGAGTGCGACAACCAAAGTATTAATTATGCTGCACGGAAGAGGCGGTAATGCACAAGATATCTTAAGCTTAGCTCCCCATCTCCAAGTAGCTGACTATACGTTATTGGCACCACAAGCTATTCATAATACGTGGTATCCCTATTCTTTTCTAGCCGCTGTCGAACAAAATGAACCATCGCTAAGCACAGCCTTAGCGACGGTCCTTGCGACCGTGGACACAGCTATACAAGCTGGTGTGAAACATGAAAACATCTATTTCTTCGGCTTTTCACAAGGGGCATGCCTTACTCTAGAATTCTTAGCAAGAAACGCCCAACGATATGGCGGAGCAGTAGCCATCATCGGTGGACTTATCGGTGAAACTATAGATACATCAAATTATCAAGGTGATTTTGGAAAAACCCCGATCTTTCTAGGAACAAGCAATCCTGATTTTCACGTTCCCTTAAGCCGCGTACAAGACACCGCAACTATCCTACAACAAATGAATGCACAAGTCACGGAACGTGTATTTGAAAATTTTGGACATGGAATTCATCCTGAAGAAATCAAACTTGCTAACGATTTAATTTTCAACTAAAATGACCATTACCCGCATTTTTAATGACAGGCATGGAGATAGCCACTTCGAAGATTTACACATCCCTTTGATTGATCAGGGTGAAATAGGCTTTCTATCGGCACCTCTACCTGTTAATATACTTCAATTACGCAAAGTCGCTGCTAGTTACAACTTTGATTTTCATTGTGCCCCCCAACAACAATATATCATCTTATTGGACGGTGGGGTAGAAATTGAAAATTCTTTGGGCGAAATCCGACAATTTCCAACAGGAAGCATCCTTCTTGTCGAAGATACCGAGGGCAAGGGACATCGAACGAAAAATTTGGAAAATAAGGAACGTACCTCTTTATTTATACATCTTTAACCTATTGTCCATTCTTTGTATATAATTGAACTGACCTTAGGAAGGAGTTAGATACTTCGACTTAGCTTATCAAAACAAAAAATGAATTTAATACTTTCCATACACAATAAATATCTTAAATAGAAAACAACAATGCGCGCATTACAATTTTTAGTTATCGGTACACATACGGAGATCGTAAACACATTAAAAAGACTTCTTGAACAGCAAGTTGAATGGTCGGCACAGGTACTATTTGACGCAGAAGAAGCATATACGTATATTCGTAAGCACAAAATTGACGTAATACTGCTGAGTTCTGGTTTGACGGAGGCATTTGAAAAGGACATTAAAATCTATGCTTCATCGCTACAAAACGGTCCTCAGGTTATATTACACTATGGCGGAGGAAGCGGACTACTGAAAAATGAAATTTTCAGTTTGTTTCCAGAATTAATCACTTAAAAAATTGCTTGCTATGTTTGAAGATATCTTGGCCAACGTATCAAAATGTATTCGCTTAACTGCGGAAGAAATTCCACAATTCACCGACTTACTCACAACAAGAAGTGTCCCAAAAAAAACTATGCTTTTACGAGAAGGTGAAATCTGTCAGTTTGAGGGATACATACAAAAAGGCTGTGTACGCATCTATTATTTAGACGAAAACGGATTTGAAGTTACGTTAGCCTTTGCTGTTGAAGACTGGTGGGTCAGCGATATCGCTTCTTTCAACTATCAAGTCCCTTCTAGCCTTTATATGGAAACGTTGGAGGATTGCGAACTATTTATACTTAGCCCGCAAACCAAAGAAAAACTTCTCGATACTATTCCAAAGTTCGAGCGGGTATTCCGCATGTTGGTTCAACGCAGACTTTCCGCATTGCAAGATCGACTGATCCATACGATTTCCAAACCCGCTGCCGATCGATATCTTGAGTTTATCCATCTCTATCCAAACATCTCGCAACGTGTTCCACAATATTACATAGCCTCTTACTTAGGTGTTTCCCCCGAGTTTGTCAGCACGATTCGCAAACGACTTGCTGCAAAAATAAAATAGAGAAACACAGCTCGCCTTTTATGTTCGTCAACAAACTGCAAGAACCACGCTAGGATCCTATAAATGCTTCTTTCCCTAGCGAAAAAAATGTATTTTTATCCCTATGAGTATATTGACCGAAAAATTCAAAACGCTGCATGATACAGCTCCGTTTTCACAAATAAAAAATGAAGATTATCTCCCGGCTTTTGAAGAAGCTATTCAGCACAGCAAGCAGGAAATTAAAGACATCGCCGAAGCCGATACAGTACCGGATTTCGAGAATACAATTGCGGCATTAGCCTTCTCGGGCATGACATTAGACCGTATATCTTCTATCTTTTTTAACCTACATTCTGCCGAAACAAATGAGGAATTAGATAAGATAGCGCAAAAAGTTGCACCGCAACTCTCCGAATTAGCGAATGACATCAATCTTAACCTCACACTATTTGCACGGGTGAAAGCGGTCTATGAGCAAAAATCTCAGCTAAAACTCAGTGAAGAGCAGCAGAGGCTCCTAGACAAAACATACAAAGGATTTGTACGGAATGGTGCCCTCCTCGAGGATCAAAGTAAGGAGAGGTTGCGTAAAATAGATGCCGAACTGGCCGTCATCAAATTGAAATTCGGAGAAAACGTTTTGGCAGAAACAAATGCCTACCAACTACATATCAAACACGAGGAGGATCTAGCCGGTCTACCAGAGGGAGCTATCGAAGCCGCACGTGGATTAGCGGAATCACTCGAGCAGCCTGGATGGATTTTTACCTTAGATTATCCAAGCTATATTCCCTTTGTAACCTATGCAGACAATCGCGAACTTAGAAAGGAAATTACGTTGGCAGCGGGCCGTAAAGCGTTTCAAGATAATGAATACAACAATTCAGCCCATGTCCTCGCCATTGTAAAACTTCGATTTGAACGCGCACAACTTTTAGGGTACGAAACACATGCGCATTTTGTTCTCGAAGAGCGTATGGCAAAACAGCCAGAAAATGTCACACATTTTCTAAACGATTTATTGTCAAAAGCAAAACCTGCTGCCGAAGATGAATTTCAGGAACTACGCGATTTTGCTAAAAAACGAGATGGTATCGAACATTTAGAAAAATGGGATGGAGCCTATTATGGCGAAAAACTAAAACAGGAAAGGTTTAGTTTAGATGACGAGCAGCTTAAACCTTATTTCGAATTGGATCGCGTTCTAAATGGAGCATTTCGTGTAGCGGAAAAACTATTTGGACTGCAATTCATCGCTGAAGATACCATTGAAAAATACCATCCTGATGTCCAAACTTTTAAAGTAGAAAACACGGATGGGGAACTAATTGCAATTTTTTATGCGGATTTCTTTCCTAGAAAAGGGAAGCGAAATGGTGCTTGGATGACTTCCTTTAAATCACAATACCGCAAAGATGGAACAAATGAACGTCCACATGTTTCTATTGTATGTAATTTCACGAAGCCAACAAGCAGTAAACCATCGTTATTGACATTCAACGAGGTGACTACGCTGTTTCATGAATTTGGACATGCACTCCACGGCATGCTCGCAAATACAACCTACCCAAATCTATCAGGGACATCCGTGTTTTGGGATTTCGTTGAACTTCCAAGTCAAATTATGGAAAATTGGTGCTACGAAGAAGAAGCATTAGCCCTATTTGCGAAACATTACCAAACCGAAGAACTTATTCCGATGGAACTTGTCGATCGAATCAAAGCCTCCGCATCCTTTTTGGAAGGTATGGCCACACTCAGACAACTTAGCTTTGGCTTACTAGATATGAGTTGGCACGGCCAAGATCCATCGGCTGTAACGAGTATAAAAACTTTTGAAAACACCGCATTCGCTTCGACACAATTGTATCCCGATGTCGCAGAAAATGCAATGAGCCCTTCGTTCTCCCATATTTTCAATGGTGGATATTCTTCGGGATACTACAGTTACAAATGGGCTGAAGTTCTTGACGCAGACGCTTTCGCTTATTTCAAAGAAAAAGGGATTTTTGACAAGACAGTGGCAAAAAAATTTCAAGAACATATTTTATCCAAAGGCGGAACCTCCCATCCTATGGATTTATATTTAGCGTTCCGTGGAAAAGAACCTCAAGTCGATGCCTTATTAATACGTGCAGGACTACTAAAATAGTGCGGTACACACCCTGCTATTCTTTTTAAAATTTTGTCCGTTGTATCCTTATGGCATTTAAAATTGCCATAAGGGCAACACCGACATCCGCAAACACTGCTTCCCACATCGTAGCCACTCCCCATGCTCCTAAAAATAAGACCAATCCTTTCACTACAAATGCCATTAGGATATTTTGCCAAACAATCACCTTGGTTTGGCGTCCAATTTGAATAGCCATGCCAATCCGTGCAGGTCGATCATCTTGAATAACCACATCAGCAGTCTCTATTGCGGCATCACTTCCCAATCCCCCCATTGCCATGCCCACATCACTACCAGCAATAACGGGTGCATCATTGACACCATCCCCGACAAAAACTACCGTTTCTTTCTCCTTCTTTAACGCTTCTACTTTCGCTAGCTTATCCGCCGGCAAGAGATCACCAAAGGATCGCTTAACGTTTAACTTCGCTGCAATATCATGTACGACATTTTCTTTGTCGCCACTCAATATCGTTGTTTCTACGCCCAGTTTATGAAGACGCTCAATGGCAAACTTTGCATCTTCTTTCAACCGATCAGCAATAGTTAAGTAGCCTACAAATTTACCGTCGAATGCCACAGCAATCGTTGTATACACTATAGTAGACAAATCGATGTCGTAAGTGATGCCAAATTTATCCATCAACTTAAAATTGCCCACCAACAACGACCGGTTATCAGAAACAGTTGCACGCATCCCCAATCCTGCAAGTTCCTCTACCTCTTCGAAAACAACTCGTTGTTTTTCTTCACCAACATATTGTCGAATGGCTGTCGCAACAGGATGGGTACTCTTCGCTTCCAATGCCTGCACCAAACACAGTATTTCTTCCTTGTCGAATCCGGCATTAAAAACAACATCCTGTACTTGAAAAACGCCTTCCGTTAATGTACCCGTTTTATCCATCACCACATGTGTCGTCTTGGCTAGCGTATCTAAGAAATTGCTTCCTTTCACTAAAATACCATGTCGACTAGCGGCTCCAATTCCACCAAAATACCCTAAAGGAATGGAAATGACCAATGCACAAGGACAAGAGATAACCAGAAAAACAAGTGCTCTATAAAGCCAATCCGTAAATTGATAATCCTGTACAATAAAATAGGGTAACAGACAGATTCCGACAGCCAACAAGGCAACTATAGGTGTGTATATACGAGCAAACTTGCGGATAAATAATTCCGTAGGAGCCTTTTTCGACGTAGCATCCTGAACGAGCTTTAAAATTTTACTGAGTTTACTATCCTGATAAGCAGCAGTCACCTTAACCTCAGCGAGAGTGTGCAAATTGATCATGCCCGCTAACACCATATCCCCTTGTTTTTTTGTATCAGGTCTACTCTCTCCTGTCAAAGCTGACGTATTGAAAGAAGCCGAAGCCGATAGGAGTTCACCATCTAACCCCAGCTTTTCTCCAGGCTTTAGTTGCAAAACATCCCCTATGCGAGCTTTCTCTGCGCGAATCAACTGAGGAACATGGTCCACCAATACCGTAACTTCGTCTGGACGCTGATCCAACAATGCTTTAATACTTCCTTTTGCTTTTGATACTGCCAACGATTGAAAAATTTCTCCTACGGCATAAAAAAGCATCACCGCGACAGCTTCGGGGTATTCTCCTATAGCAAATGCACCAATGGTAGCTATTCCCATTAAGAAAAACTCGGAAAACAGGTCTCCCGCCCTAGCACTAAGAAAAGCATCTCGCAATACAGGAAATCCAACAGGAATATAAGCTAGCCCATACCAAATCCATCTTACCTCCCCACTAAACCAAGCCTGCTTCCATCCATAATCGAAAAGCAATGCAACTCCAAGAAGTACCAAGGAGATAAGGGCCGGTAGAAAAAGACGATACCCAGTGGCAACATCGTCATGGCTATGTCCCGCATGATTTTCTTCTTCTTTGTGCTCCTGATCATGCGTACAGCAACAGGAAGGAGCAGTCCTCTTTGTCTTGTTGGTAGATTTCACTGTATCGCTTAAATTTTCTTCCATATATGCGTCTTTGCGAAATTTAATTCTTAACATCTATTGATATCCAGTATCATAAAAGGTGAAAATGATGACCGGAAACGATTTGCGGGGAAATAAAGAAATACCCGCGCGATAAACAAATCTAATCATTAATTGCACGCAACGGTATTGCAACAGGAATTTGACAAGAAAAAAAACGTGAAATTAAGTTTTTTAAGACACAAATATTACACGAAGGAAACCTTCGACAAGGAGATCCAATCTAATACTAGCGTTTAGATACTGTAGGACGATTACTCCTGCAGTATACCGTATCTCTTTCGAAGCACACGGATAACATAAGACGAACTGATTACAATAGATAGACCAATCAGGCACCCAATCCCGACAGAAGCAAAACGGAGTATGGGTGTATAAGATAATTCCTCTTGGTGAGGTTGTACCATAATAATGAGCAGCGCAACAATGGCAACTCTTGCCATATTCATGATACGGAAGAAACGGCAAGTAAGGATGGTCAACACAATGCCGATAACGATCATGTAGAGCGAATTTCCTTTGATAATAATACAGACCAAAGCCACAGTAGATCCAATAAAGTTAGACTTGAATCGTTCAATAGAAAGGCGTTTAGAGTCGTTCTCTTCTGGCGAAATGACCAACATGATGGATAACATGGCCCAAAATAACTCGAAGTGCGCAAAATTATTGTAGAGCACATAACCAATAGAGAAGCCTATTAAGCATCGTATTATGTATATGAGAACCGGAGAAGCTATGCTTCTTTTAATTAACTCGATCATTTCTTTTGTTCTGTATGGATTTTGGGAATCCATATATGTTGTTGGCGGGCAAAGGTAAGTGATTTGAAATTAACTTTCAAGAAATTAATCATTAAAAAAGGTGGGGAAAAATCCCCACCTGCTATACGATTGTAAAATTTAAATCTTTTGGCTCTTTTACCTGTTGTTTCAATAAGGCCAAATCAATTACTTCCGACATCTTCGTCACATAGTGAAACTTCAGATCCTTGATGTAATCTTCTTTAATTTCCAAGATATCTTTTTCATTGGCTTTACATAAGATAATCTCCTTAATATTTGCGCGCTTTGCCGCCAAAATTTTCTCTTTTATTCCCCCTACTGGCAATACACGTCCGCGCAAAGTGATCTCCCCTGTCATCGCCAGCTTTTCTTTCACCTTACGTTGCGTAAACAACGATGTTAATGCGGTAAGCATTGTGATCCCAGCGGAAGGTCCGTCTTTGGGAGTCGCACCTGCAGGCACGTGCACATTCACATCCCAGCGGTCAAAATACTTATAATCGATTCCAAAATCACTAGCATGTGAACGGAGATAAGCCATTGCAATAGCAGCAGACTCTTTCATCACGTCTCCGAGATTCCCCGTCAAACTGAGCTTTCCTTTACCAGGACTCAAACTGGATTCGATAAAAAGAATATCACCACCAACGGATGTCCAAGCGAGACCAGTTACAACACCGGCGACCTCATTATCTTCATACAAGTCTTTCTCAAAAATCGGTGCACCAAGTATCTCTTCCACCATAGGAGAATCAATCTTCGGAGAATACGCTTTCTCCATAACGATACGCGTAGCCACCCCTCGAACAATAGAACCTATTTTCTTCTCTAAGCCCCGAACGCCGGATTCCCGCGTATACTCTTCAATGATCTTTTCTATAGTTTTATTATGCAGCGTCGCATCTTTCTTCGTTAACCCATGTACTTCGAGTTGTTTTGGCAAAAGATGTTTCTTCGCAATCTCTATTTTCTCTTCAATCGTATAACCATTCACTTCAATGATCTCCATCCTATCCAATAAGGCTGGCTGAATGCCACTTAGTGAATTCGCAGTTGCAATAAACATTACTTTTGACAGATCATACTCCATTTCTACATAGTGATCGTAGAAATTCGTATTTTGTTCTGGATCTAGTACTTCCAACAGTGCAGAGGATGGATCACCTTTAAAATCAGCCCCTAACTTATCGATCTCATCAAGAACAAACACTGGATTCGATGCCCCGGCTTTCTTTAACGACTGAATAATCCGTCCTGGCATAGCACCTATATAAGTCTTTCTATGACCGCGAATTTCGGCTTCATCACGTACACCACCGAGCGCCATGCGGGTATATTTCCTACCCAAAGCTTTTGCTATCGATTTACCCAACGATGTCTTACCAACTCCCGGAGGGCCTACCAAACACAGAATAGGTGCCTTCATATCATTTTTAAGCTTGAGTACAGCCAAATATTCAACAATACGTTGCTTCACCTTTTCCAAACCATAATGATCCTTATCCAACACCTTGACCGCACGATTGAGGTCAAAGTTATCCTTGGTAAACTCGCCCCAAGGTAAATCCAAAAGAAGTTCAAGATAATTAATCTGCACGGAATAATCTGCCGCCGCCGGATTAATACGCGCCAATTTTTCGAGCTCTTTGCTAAAATGTTTGTACACATCTTGCGACCATTTCTTCGTTTTCGCGCGCTTTTCCAGCTCCTGCAACTCCAAATCAGGCGTATTTCCACCAAGTTCCTCCTGAATGGTCTTCAGTTGTTGATTTAAAAAATAGTCACGTTGCTGCTTATCTAAATCTATACGGACCTTATTCTGGATTTGATTTTTTAGCTCCAAAAGTTGAATTTCCGTTGTCAGATGCTCCAACAAATTCTTCGCCCTCTTTACAAAATCCTTGATCTCTAATAAATTTTGCTTTTGTTCCGTTTCCAAAGACATATTGGACGAAATAAAATTAACCAAAAAGGTTGGGCTCTCAATGTTCTTAATAGCTAGTCCCGCCTCGCTTGGCAAATTTGGAGACAGTTGAATGATCTGTAATGCCAACTCTTTGATCGAAGAAATTAAAGCCTTGAATTCACGATTTGAAATTTTGGGCTTATCTTCGGGGACGCGCTCCACTTTGGCTTTTAAATAAGGATCTGTAGTCAACATTTCGGTAATCTTGAAACGTTGTTTTCCCTGAATAATAACCGTCGTATTGCCATCAGGCATCTGTAAAATCTTGATAATATTGGCCACTGTACCAACTTTGTGCAGTTGATCTGCTGTTGGTTCCTCGATATTCATATCTTTTTGTGATACCACACCTATCGTACGATCGCCTTTATACGCTTCTTTTACCAGCTTAATAGATTTGTCTCTCCCTACCGTAATAGGAATAACAACGCCAGGAAATAAAACAGTGTTTCTCAGTGGAAGAATCGGAAGTATTTCGGGGATATCCGCCTTGCTCATTTCTTCCTCATCTTGAGAACTTAACAACGGAAAAAATTCCGTGTCTTCATTTATGACAGAAAGTACTTGGTTGATATCGAAAGTGTCGTTTTTGTTCATATATTATATGTTCATCCGACAAAATGTCAGATTTTTAGATTGTTTCTTCGTTAATAAATTATTTACCCTATAATTGCAAGAGCGATGCCAAGTTTAAAAATTGGTACTATTTATGTTAAGTAATCGCTGTTGCCTGTTAAATCGACAGAAAAATAGGTATAATAGTTATAAAAATGTGGAAATGTTAATAACTTCGCATTGTTTAGGTAAACTATTTCCAGGAGATTTATTGAGGTAAATTGTTCTTATCGCAAAGTAAAACGGCGACAATATAATTCAACTATCTAAAAATCAACAAGGAGTAAGAGACCTGGTTATAATAAATAGCAAATAAAAAAGCAAATATGAAATATTCATGTTAGATAAAAACACAAACACGCATGAATATTCCATATGGCCATTAAAAACAAATAATATTCATATGAAACGTAGATTCTTGAGTAACCCGTGGAAAGCAGTAAAGTTGGGTCTTGCGTCAACAGCTTTAGCCTTGTTGGCAATAACAGTACAGGCACAAGATCAATCCCAGCATAGCAATCCCAATGTACGCCTAGGACAAAAGGCTTTATTAGAAGGTGATTTTAAATCTGCGGCGACGCATTTACAAAAAGCGTTACCAGCAGAAGCAAATGATCCGGATGTACAGTATCTTTTGGGTTATTCACAATTCCATAATGGCGAGTACACAAAAGCAATTGAGACCTTCAAAAAGGTTATCACATTAGATCCAAAACATACTTCCGCTTATTATTATAAAGCAAAAGCAAGTAATAATTTGGCGGTAGCAAGTGCCAGCAAATTGACAGAAAGCTCAAAAGAGCAATTGTTAAAGACAGCTATCGAAGACTATAGCAAAGCTATTGCAATTACGGCAAATGACGCTAAACTCTACCAAAATCGCGCTATTGCCTACCGTGATCTTGGAATTTTAACAGGTACCAACGGCGCTGGAAACTACGATAAAGCGAAAGCCTCCGATGCCTACAACAAAGCTGTTGCTGACTATGAAAAAGTATTGACTTACGATGCTTCACGTAAGGATATCCAAACAGAAGTCAAAAAAGCTAAAGTATACAGAGACAATTTAAAGTAAGGACTACTTACGTAGCTAAAATAGAAGAAGCGCTGAGAAAATCAGCGCTTCTTCTATTTTAACGGAGGCTTATTGTTCTTTTTTTTATCGCTATTTAAAAGAGAACGATAAGAGGGGTTGCACGTCAAAGATATAAAAAGGTTAAAAAGATATTCCGTACTTTTGGCCAATGATTGAACTTTATACAGACGGTGCCTCTAGCGGAAACCCTGGACCGGGCGGATATGGCACTATTTTAAGAACAATTTACCAAGGGAGTAATGAAGCTTATCAAGGAAAACTCATTGAGAAAGAATTTTCAGGCGGTTTCCGGAAAACCACCAATAACAGAATGGAACTTCTTGCTGTCATTATTGGATTAGAGGCATTAAAAAACATACGACAAAAGGTCACCATTTATTCCGATTCCAAATATGTTATTGACGCGATAGACAAAAGATGGGTTTATGGCTGGATACAGAAAGGATTTCAGGGAAAGAAAAACAAGGACCTATGGATTCGATTAATGAACCTTCATAAGTTACATGAGGTACGTTTAGTATGGGTCAAAGGTCATGCAGGACACCCACTCAATGAAAGATGTGATCAGCTGGCAGTAAAGGCATCTAAAGATAAAGCAAATTGGAAAATCGACTCTGTTTTCGAAGTGGAAGAGCAAAAAGGAGCAATTGATCTTTAGAAAAGCACCGATCCATGAATACAAAAAGTAAAGCGATTCTCCTAGGCTTATTATCTGCCCTATTCTTTGCTGTCACATTTATCCTGAACCGGGCCATGTCATTACAGGGAGGATCTTGGATATGGAGCGCAGCGTTTCGTTATTATTGGATGGCCATTTTGCTCCTCCCTCTTCTTTTGGGAGGAAACAAACTACGCACACTTTTTCAAGTCATGCGCAAAAACCTTTGGGCTTGGATCTTATGGAGTAATATCGGCTTTGGGGTCTTCTACGGCGGTCTGACCTACGCCGCTTCCTTTGCTCCGGCCTGGCTTGTAGCAAGCACTTGGCAGCTCACCATTATAGCAGGTATGTGCATCGCGCCCTACTTAGGAAACAAGTCGGATCACAAACTTTCGTGGAAAACGGTGAGTTTTTCGTTAATCATCTTATTTGGAATACTACTCCTACAAATACCTCAAGCAAAAAATGTATCGGCCAGTGAACTTATACGAGGTACAGTTCCGATTTTGCTTGCAGCCTTCGCATATCCTCTTGGAAATCGAAAAATGATGCTAATCATTGATGGTGAACTGTCTGCCATTCAACGACTGTTCGGCATGACACTTTCGAGCCTTCCCTGCTGGCTTATACTATCCGTCTATGGCTTATCCCAAGAGGCTCTACCGGATTCAACTATAATCTTGCAAACCTTTTTAGTCGCACTTTCCTCTGGAGTCGTCGCAACATGGTTGTTTTTTAAAGCAACAGATATCGTGCGAAATAATGGGCGAAACTTAGCAGCGGTAGAAGCGACACAATCCACTGAAGTTATTTTCGCATTAGTCGGCGAGCTTGTTTTCCTACATGCAGCAACACCCGACGCCCTATCATTCCTTGGCATCAGCATTGTCATTATTGGAATGATCTTACATAGTATAAATCCTAGTTAGCACCGTAACTTGCTTTCACCGTTATATTCGCAGTTTTACTACGGGACGTTGTATTGAAAGCTCCGCCATAGGAGTACTCTTCATTATCGTTCTGCCCTGTAATCTGAAAAATGCCAAGATCCGCTTTAATCAGATTACCTAATGAAGAGCCCGCTTCATTTGCGATATTCGATGCGCGTTGTTTTGCATTCTGAGAAGCTTGAGAAATCAATTCGAGCTTAAGATCCTCTAATTTGGAATAGTAATAACTTGGTGAATTAGAGCTAAGTTCTAAACCTTGTGAAATCAACGCAGAAATCTCGCGCGAAGCATTATCCACTTTATCTAAATCTTTTGATTCCACACTTACATTTTGAGATAGACTATACCCCGTAAATGTGTTGTAACTGTTACCATTTCCATCCGATTGGTAGGCAAATTCCCGATTAATATTGACAGCATTAAACAGTATTTCTTTTGGATTTATCCCTTGCTGAATTAAAAACTGCTTCACCAACTCCCGATCTTGTTTCAACTGATCGGAGGCAGCACTTAGATCCATAGACTTCCGACTATACGAGGCAGACCACTTGACAAGATCCGATTCAAAGTCTTTTTTTGCATTACCAGTAACATTCACCGTATTGCTGGTTTTATATTTGAACGTATAGGCATTGCCTAGTATGAACGCAAATAAGACAACCGATAGTCCCCCTATTACAGCGATGATAAGATTTGTTGACTTCATAACACGATTATAAACGTTAAACTTGTAAAAATGTTAAAACATCAGGTTGAATTTAAGCATTTTTTTCTATTTTTCGGCTTGAAATTTAGTTTATCCACTCTATGAATGTAAAAATAGCCAGCCTTGGCGTTTATCTTTTTTTTTCTGGGGTTTTGTTTGCTCAGAAACAGCCTCTAGATCATACCGTGTACGACGGTTGGAACAGTATCTCCGATGCAGCAATTAGTAAAAGCGGTCAATTCATTACGTATCAAATAATACCTCAAGAAGGTGATGGCGTTTTTCAAGTAAAAAATAAGGAGAATGACTTACTGATATCTATTCCAAGAGGTCATCAAGGAAAAATCACCAGCAATGAAACACACATCATATCGCTGATAAAACCCCTGTTTTCGGAAACCCGGCAAGCTAAGATCAAAAAAAAGAAAAGTGAAGATATGCCAAAAGATTCGCTTGCCATATTTCATCTTGCAGATAAGTCGTTGTGGAAAGTTGGAGATGTAAATTCCTACAAGCTCGCACAGAACAAAAACGACTACATTGCTTTCTTAAGAGAACAAAAAAACACATCAGCTCAGACCACAGACTCGACAACGACGAAAGGAAAAGTAAAAAAAGACAAAACCGAATCCGTTTTAACATTAAAAAATTTGACAACCGGCGATACTGTAAACTTCCACAAAGTAGATCTCTACATTTGGAGTCCGAGTGAAGATTTCCTTGTTTTCTCAAAAAAGAACGATGAGAAAGACTCTTTGGCAAACGATGCTGGAATTTACCTTTATGATGTCGTTAAAAAGACTGTAAAGAAAATAAGTAACGGAAAAGGAACATATAAAAATCTTACATTCGATGATCAAAGTGCTCAATTGGCCTTTTTAGCGGACAAATCGCCAGAAAAATCGTTGCTCAAGGACTTTAAATTATATTACTATACCCCACTTCTAGACTCTGCCCTTGCCATCGCACACCAACAAAGTGCTGGCGTACCGCAACAATGGTATATCAGTGGCGATGGACAATTGAACTTTAGCGCAGATGGACAAAAACTATTTTTTGGATTAGCGCCCGTTCCACGTGTGAAAGACACAACTTTGGTGGAATTTGAACACGCGCAAGTCGATATCTGGCACTGGCAAGATGACTACCTGCAACCGCAACAGCTTGTCAATTTGAAACGTGATCAAACGAAAAGTTACTTGGCGGTTATCTACCCAAAAAATCGCAACCAAATACGCTCTCTTGTTGACAACAAATTCAATAGGACGATGACAACTGACGACGCTAATTCCGAATGGATTCTTGCAACATCGGATTTCGGCAAACGCATATCAGGTCAATGGGAAGGATCAACACGCTCCGATATCTACATCATTTCCACCCTAACGGGCGAGAAAAAACTTATCAAAAAAGATTTAGACGGTTACGCCTCCATCTCCCCTCAGGGAGACTTTGTGCTCTACTTTGACCAAGAAAACGCGAATTGGTACAGTTATCAAATAAAAAACAATAGTACAGTATTATTGAATGACGGCCTACCAGTAAGTTTTGTAGATGAAGAAAACGATTCTCCGACGCTGCCAGGAGATTATGGTATAGCAGGTTGGTCGTCAGACGGAAAAAATGTATTTCTTTACGATCGTTTCGATATCTGGAAATTTGCTTTGGCAGGAAAAGACAAGAAACTGATGACTAATGGCGAAGGAAGAGCAACTCAAACGGTCTTCCGTTACATCGATCTCACACGTAAGGAAAATATACGCAACAAAACCACCCTCATTCCTGAAAAACAGACCATCTATTTGTCTGCATTCAATGAAGAAACAAAAGAACGGGGTATTTTCGAATCTAATTCTTCAAAAAATGGACGCCCTGACGAACGCTTCTTAACCGGGCATACCTATCGCTATTTTTTAGCTTCTGCAGATGGCAAAATAATACTCTACACGAAAGAAAACTACAAGGAGTCTCCCAATTTGTATGTCAACAAACTGTTAAAGGACGAAATTGTCCTAACGGATATCAATCCTCAACAAGCGCGTTACAACTGGGGAACAGCGGAACTGGTAAAATGGACAACTCCATCAGGCTTTGAAGCAGAAGGGATCCTGTACAAACCTGAAAATTTTGACCCTAACAAAAAATACCCCATCATTGCCTATTTCTACGAGAAACTTACCGATGGCTTGTACAGCTATCAAGCGCCAGCGCCTACCCCTTCACGTCTAAACATCCCCTATTACGTCAGTAATGAATATTTAGTTTTTGCACCGGACATTCGTTACGAAATCGGGCATCCTGGAAAATCTGCCGAAGAATATGTGAATTCGGGCATGCAGCACCTAGCAAAGAACAGTTGGGTGGACGATACGAAAATGGCTATCCAGGGGCAAAGCTGGGGCGGATATCAGGTTGCACACCTGATCACGCGAACCAATATGTATGCTGCCGCTTGGACAGGCGCACCCGTAGCGAATATGACTTCTGCTTATGGCGGAATACGCTGGCAAACCGGACTTTCCCGACAATTTCAATATGAGCACACCCAATCCCGCATCGGCAAGACACTTTGGGAAGACCGTGAACTTTACATCGAAAATTCACCCCTTTTCTTTTTAGATCGCGTTTCTACCCCAGTTGTCATCATGCATAACGACAACGACGGTGCAGTACCATGGTATCAAGGAATAGAAATGTTTACGGCCCTACGCAGACTGCAAAAACCTGTATGGCTATTAAACTATAACGGCGATGAGCACAATCTCATGAAGCGACAAAATAGAAAAGACATTCAAATACGTCAGGCACAATTCTTCGATCACTTCTTGAAAGGAAAACCTGCCCCAAAATGGATATCAACCGGAGTTCCTGCAATAGAAAAAGGAATAGACTGGGGACTTGAATAAAAGTCACAAAAAAAACAGTATAAAAATGCGGTTTCGTTACATAACGGAACCGCATTTTCATTTTATTCATAAAAAAAACATAAAAAAATTATATTTTTTTCATTTTGACTATTTGTTTTTTAAAAATAAGTGTACATTTACAACGCAAAACAACCAAGAACTGTATAAAAATATAAAAAACTATTAAACAGAAAATGTCAAGCCTTAGATTTAAAGCAGCA
This sequence comes from Sphingobacterium sp. LRF_L2, assembly GCF_965644235.1. Taxonomy (NCBI): domain Bacteria; kingdom Pseudomonadati; phylum Bacteroidota; class Sphingobacteriia; order Sphingobacteriales; family Sphingobacteriaceae; genus Sphingobacterium; species Sphingobacterium sp. LRF_L2. The sequence goes on from NZ_CBFFRI010000008.1 coordinate 179,107, forward strand.
GAGTCGGCCGTATCGCGACCACTGGGAGATGGTAAGAAAGTACAATCATTGAAAGCAACCGAAATTTACGGAAAGAATGTATTCTCGATTGCGAAAATGAAAGACTACTTGTCGAAAAACACCTATAAAGAGTTAGCACAAGTTGTGGAAGAAGGATCGCAGATTTCTAGAGATATTGCAGATCATATTGCACAAGCAATGAAAACTTGGGCGATAGAGAATGGTGCAACACACTACACACACTGGTTCCAACCATTGACAGGTTCTACAGCAGAAAAACACGATGCGTTCTTCGAGCCTGATGAAAATGGTGCAGCAATTGAGAAATTCACAGGTGATGCTTTAGCGCAACAAGAGCCTGATGCTTCTTCTTTCCCTAATGGCGGTATCCGTAACACATTTGAAGCACGCGGTTATACAGCTTGGGATCCATCTTCTCCAGCATTTATCTTTGAAACAGTAGCTGGAAAAACACTTTGTATCCCTACCGTTTTCGTTTCTTATACAGGAGAATCGCTTGACTATAAAGCACCTTTATTAAAAGCGGTTGCTGCAGTAGATAAGGCTGCAACTGATGTTGTACAACTTTTTGACAAATCTGTATCTAAAGTAAATGCATCTTTAGGTATTGAACAAGAATATTTCTTAGTTGACCTTTCTTTATTCCATGGCCGTCCAGATCTTCAATTGACTGGTCGTACATTGTTCGGCCACATGGCTGCAAAAGGTCAGCAATTAGAAGACCACTATTTCGGAGCTATTCCTGAACGCGTATTAGCCTACATGGTAGATCTAGAAAACGAGGCTCTTAAACTTGGTATTCCTCTAAAAACCCGTCACAATGAGGTAGCTCCTTCACAGTTTGAATGTGCTCCAATGTACGAGGAAATCAACTTGGCTATTGACCATAACCAATTGTTGATGAACTTAATGGAACAAGTAGCTGTTCGCCACAACTTCAAAGTTTTATTGCATGAAAAACCATACAGTGGTGTAAACGGTTCGGGTAAACACAATAACTGGTCGTTAATTACGAATACAGGTGTGAACTTGTTGTCTCCTGGTAAAACACCAAAAAACAACTTGATGTTCATCACGTTCTTCGTAAATACGATTAGAGCGGTTTATCAATATGCAGACTTGTTGCGTGCTTCTATCGCAAGCCACAGTAACGATCACCGTTTAGGTGCTAACGAAGCTCCTCCAGCAATTATTTCGATCTTCTTAGGCTCTCAGTTAGATGAAATCTTAGAAGAAGTTGAATCTGCACGTGTAGCGAAAAAGGTTAAAAACGACACAAACTTATGGCACGGTATTCCTAAAATTCCAGAATTGAAAATGGATAGTACCGATCGTAACCGTACGTCGCCTTTCGCTTTCACAGGTAATAAATTTGAATTCCGTGCGGTTGGTTCGTCTGCAAACTCAGCACTACCAATGACGATCTTAAATGCTATCGTTGCTGCACAATTGATCGATTTCAAAGTTGAAGTAGACAAGCAGATCAAAAAAGGAACGAAAAAAGATCTTGCAATCTTAAACGTTGTTCGTAAATACATCAAAGAATCTAAAGCGATTCGTTTTGAAGGTAATGGTTACAGCGATGAGTGGGCTGCAGAAGCTGAAACTCGTGGCTTATCAAATATCAAATCAACACCTAAAGCACTTGACGTATACGTAAAAGAAGAAAGCTTAGAGTTATTTGAGAAGTTGGGAATCTACTCGAAACGTGAATCAGAGGCTCGTCATGAAATTTTGTTAGAAAACTTCTACAAAAAACTTCAAATCGAAGCACGCGTTATTGGAGAAGTTGTAACGAGCCAGATTGTACCAGCTTGTATCATTTACCAAAATGAGTTGATTGAAAACGTAAAAGGCTTAAAAGATCTAGGTTTACCAAAAGAATCTTACAGCTCTCAATTAAATCTTGTTGAGCGTATTTCAAAACATACAAACTTGATTCTTGAAAAAGCAGAAGAAATGCGTCAATCTCGTAAAACAGCAAACAACATCGAAGAAGTACGTGAGCGTGCTATCGCTTATGACGAGGTTGTTAAACCTTACTTCGATGAGATTCGTTACCACGTAAACAAATTGGAGAAAATTGTGGATGACAATAAATGGCCACTACCGAAATTACGTGAGTTGTTATTCTTAAGATAGTTAATAGACTACTAACCACCTATTAATAAATCCGGCACTCAGCAATTTGTTGAGTGCCTTTTTTTATGCTAAATTTAGGGTATGAAAATACTCGCATTCGCAGGCAGCAACAGTAGCCATTCAATCAATAAAAAACTGGTTTCCAGTGTGAGCAAATATTACAAAGAAGCTGATGACAGCATTGAAATATTAGATCTTAATGATTTTGAACTTCCCCTTTTCTCTGTTGATCGGGAAAAACAAAACGGAATTCCTCCGCACGCCTTGGCTTTCGCAGAAAAAATCGATCATTCCGATTTTATTTTGATTTCCTTAGCCGAAAATAATGGAAATTACAATGCGGCATACAAAAATCTGACGGATTGGATCTCACGGATCCCTGGTCGAAAAATCTATAACGGCAAGCCTGTACTACTAATGGCCACAAGCCCCGGAAAGCGAGGAGGACAAAGTGTACTCGACATCGCCCTGCATCGTTTGCCCTTTGATGGTGCTGAAATCTTAGAATCCTTTAGTCTGCCCGAGTTCCAGCAAAATTTCGAAGAAGGTAAAGGTTTGACAAACATCTTGTATAGAAGTCAACTCGAAGCGAAGGTCAGAAAGACCAAAAGAATGCTAAAAGAAAAATTAAATCAAGAGAATTAATTCACTTAACAGATCATATATATGGCAAAGAAAATATTATTAATGGTAGGCGACTTTGTAGAAGACTATGAAGCAATGGTACCCTTTCAGGCAATGGGCTCCTTGGGTATAGAAGTGCATGCTATCGCGCCAGATCGCAAAAACGGAGATGTAGTTCCCACAGCAGTACATGACTTTACAGGTGATCAGACCTACAAAGAGCTGCGTGGACACAACTTTGCAATCAATAAAGACTTCGATAGTATCCGAGCAGAGGAATATGACGGCCTGTATATCGCAGGCGGCCGCTCTGCAGAATATATACGTCTCAACAAACGGATTATTGAGCTTACACGTCATTTTTTTGAAGCAAACAAACCTGTTGCTGCCATCTGCCATGGCATCCAGGTATTGACGGCAGCCCATGTATTGCAAGGACGCACATTAACAGCCTATGTCGCAGTCGGACCCGATATCGAATTAGCAGGAGGAACTTGGAAAAATATTCCTGCCGATCAAGCGGTAGTCGATGGAAACCTAGTAACTTCTCCAGCTTGGCCTGGTCACCAAGCGATATTAAAGGAATTCTATAAACTCTTAGGAATAACAATACAATTATAATGCAACGGAATAAAAGAATTTGGTGGATAGCCTTCGGATTGATTGTCATACTTTCTTACGGTATTTGGGAAGCTTATAATCAACCTTCTATTAAAGATCTTCCCGGACAGTTTGAAGAAGTTGCTTTTGTCAGAAATGAACAGAACAAAGGCGGAATTGTACGCGTTTATGCAGTATCCGTTGGCGACATAGCCAATGCAAATTACGAAGCCTGTGCTGATTTGTTCCCAACAAACGATTATGGAAGTATCACAAAAATATACTTCTTCGATAAGAATAAACCCTATCCCAATGCATTGCAAATTGATACACCGCATTACGACGGTAAAAAATATGAAGCAATCATGATTGTCAAACGAGCAGGAAAAGAAAAGTAAAAACAATCTCGATGAACATGCCCCAAAAAGCTACATTTTTTGGGGCATGTCTATTTCTCTACAGCATGCTGCGCAATAAATGTTGTAGGACAAACGTGCATAACACTTTTAAAGACCCGATTAAAGTGCACAGCCGTATTAAAGCCACATTGATATGCCGCTTCAGAAATACTTTCCACGCGCTTGTTGACAAGCAATTGACAAGCTTTCTCGATGCGAATCTCATTAAGGAACGTAATGAAATTTTTCTTTGTTCTTTTTTTAAAGAATTTACAAAAAGCCGTTGGTGTAAGATGAATAAGTGCAGAAATTTCTTCTATAGTGACATTCCGTTTGTAATTCTCTATCGCATATTTAACTACGGTATTGATGCGAAGACCATCCGAATCTTGAAAATCGACTTTATGCAGTCCCGAGTACAGTGAAATAAGTTGATTCTCGTGGTATCTTAAATAATCAAAAATTTCTAAGATCCGTACCAGTTTATGAATCCCCTCTTCTCGATGCAAATTTAAAAAGGCATCTTTGATATACAAGGCATGTTCAGCTGACAATAATTTACTGGATGGAATGAGATAAAACAGACTTTGTATACTCTGCAGTTCCTCCATATCAAAAAAAGAACGTAACTTCTCCAATGAGAAAAAGAGATGGACAATATGCACGTTATCCTCTTCATTTTCAGCATTGGCTTCTTTAAAAAAAAGATGAGGGTCATTAGGCTTTATCAGGAAAATCTCATTTTCGGAACAAGGACGAATTAGATTACCCAACATCAAGGAGCCACTTCCTTTCACAATATAACTGATCTGAAATTCGCGATGCCGATGATAATATCCATAAAAATCTGGACCAATATCGTCCATAACATAAAAAGCACCATCACCATGGGCTGGAACAGTAAATTCAATTGGTTTTCTATACTCTGGAGTTTTCATCTTATTTAAGCATAATCGGTAAAAGAAAAGATGGGCATCTTAATAAGATGCCCAAAGCAAAACAAAAACTATATAATATTATCCCAAAAACGGATAACGATAATCCGTATCTGGATTAAAAGTTTCTTTTATTGTACGTGGAGATACCCAACGCAGCAAGTTAATCATAGACCCAGCTTTGTCATTCGTTCCAGATCCCCTCGCTCCTCCGAAAGGCTGTTGTCCCACCACAGCACCAGTACACTTATCATTGATGTAGAAATTACCCGCTGCATTACGAAGGGCATAAGTTGCTTCTTCTATAGCATAACGATCTTGTGCAATTACAGCTCCCGTCAATGCGTATATAGAAGTTTGGTCCACCAAACGTAAGGTTTCTTCCCATTGAGCATCCTCGTATACATAAATAGTCAACACAGGTCCGAAAAGCTCTTCTGACAGTGTTTCATAATCCGGAGTTTTAGCTAAAATAACCGTCGGATGAATAAAATATCCCTTCGATTTATCGTACTGACCACCAATAACAACTTCCGCATCCGTACTATTTTTTGCACGTTCAATATACGAAGTAATTTTATCGAAAGCCTTTTCATCTATCACAGCATTGATAAAATTGCTAAAATCTTCCGTTCCGCCAATCTTAAACGAATTGATGTCGTTTTCCATGCGCTCAAGCAACGATGACCACAACGATTGTGGAATATAGGCACGTGATGCCGCAGAGCATTTCTGGCCTTGATATTCAAAAGCTCCGCGTACCAATGCAGTGTTTAATACCGCTAAATCCGCAGATGGATGCGCTAAAATAAAATCTTTACCTCCAGTCTCGCCGACTATTCGTGGATAGGTTTTATACCGATGAATATGTTCACCGATAGTTTTCCATATATCCTGGAATACACCTGTTGACCCTGTAAAGTGAATACCTGCAAAATCAGGATGTTTGAAGATCACATCACCAGCATCCGGACCTGAAACATAAATCAGATTGATAACACCATCTGGTAATCCAGCTTCCTTGAAGACTTCCATAAGTACATTAGCTGAATAAATCTGTGTATTGGAAGGTTTCCAAACGACAACATTACCCATCATGGCGACACAAGACGGAAGATTTCCCGCTATTGCCGTAAAATTGAACGGTGTCAACGCAAATACAAATCCCTCTAATGGACGCTGTTCTACCCTATTCCAAACCCCCTTTGCATTTGCAGGAGGTTGCTGACTATAGATCTCACTCATATAAGCAACATTAAAACGAAGGAAATCGGTAAATTCACAAGCAGCATCTATTTCTGCTTGGTAAGCATTCTTCGATTGTCCCAACATTGTAGCAGCATTGAGTTTATAACGATATTTAGTCGATGCCAATTCTGCAGCTTTCAAGAAAATAGCCGCGCGTTGCTCCCACTGTAAATTTTCCCAGTCACTTTTTGCCGCCAGTGCCGCGTCAATAGCCGATTGGACGTGCTCTTTCGTTCCTTGATGGAAATAGCCTAGCACATGTTGATGATCGTGTGGTGGCGTTAACTTCGTCGTGATATCCGTACGTATTTCTTTACCACCTATATACATTGGAATATCCACTTCTTGAGCCCTAGCCTCTTGGATAGCGGCTTCCAATAATGTCTTTTCTTTCGTACCTGGAGCATACGAGTATACCGGTTCGTTACTCGGAGCTGGAACATTAAAAAATCCTTTTAACATAGCCTTTTGTTATTTAATATATACCAAAGTTACTTATTGCAAAGAATATAGACTAAACCTATTATAGTTAACAATAAACACATCCTGCCCACAACAATACAATATGAACTCTTAAAGGCAAAAATACGTTATTAAATTATTCTTTCCTACAACCAAAAGCAAGGTTGAAGAAAAGCACAAAACCATTGGAAGCAACCTCATCTTAATAGCTAGATGCTTTCTAACGACAGAATGACAAAATAACGTATAGTTCGTTCTTTTTCGGGAATGAAGTCGAGGTAATTATCTTCTGATGTCTATTACGAAGCAACATTGTACTTTGTCTTTTTTGTAATGTAGGTATACATATTCTTTCTGTCTCTAGACAACGTGTTGAACACAGCATACATGCTCTTGGAAGATCGAGACTTTGTCTCGGTTTACTTATACAAACGAAGCCCGAGATAGGAATTTCTTCTGTACAGGTATGCCCTATTAAGGCACACACATAACACTGTCGCTTTGTCACATGACTTTCTTACAGTTGCATTGTACTTCAAGACAGTGTATTCCTACAGGACTTCAATGTATATGTACACTGACTCAGTGTATATATACATTGCGTCGATCTCTATGTAATTGTTGGCAAACTACACCGCGTTCTTTATAAACTACATATACATCTTGGCAAACTACATATAGTTCAATATCTACTACATAGCATTTGTCTCTTTCTATACTGTGTTTGCTTCAATGTATATATACACTGGCTTTATGTACATGTACAAAATGGAAGTATTTTTAAAAAATTTCCTCAGAAAATAATAAAAACCCTAAAACTCAACTAAAAATATCCATAAAAGAAAAATAAAAACGTTAGAGTTAATTTTCGGGTTTCAAAAAAGAAGGCACCCACGGATACAGACAGTTCGGATACAGCGAATCCCTTCAGACTTTTTGTCATGCACCGAAGTATTTATTAATATTTTATCTTCAAAGAAAGAAAGACTTTGGACCATAACCAAACTGGCCCAAGGGTAAGAAAACGAAGATACGTTTGTATGGAAAGGGATTTACTTTCTTTCGCCAATGTAACATATAATCCAATACCACCAAGAAGTGCAACAACAAGTGCAATCAACCATACTGCCGGCCCGGAAGCTTTCTCTAAATATTCTAATTGTACGATAAAAAAACTCATGATACCGATACTAAACAGCATCGCGTAAGATAAAGTAGGCGCTAATTTCAGATACAGATAAATCATAATCGCAATGTAGAATGATCCCCAATTGAGAAAAGTATGCATATTCATTCGTTCTAACCAACCTAACTTGGGAAACGGAATCATCCATACCAACCCTAAAACACCAAAGAACATCAGCGTGAGAAAAGCTCCATAAATCCACTTATTTCCTTGAAATTGATCATCCATTTCATAAAAATAGCGATCTACGGGTCTTTCAAATGTTGGCTTTGTACTTAATGTCTTTTCTTTTTTCTTCATGCAACAAAGGTAACTAATATTCGTTGCAAATTACCTAGGCTTCAAGCGTTCTTCCTCTCGTCGATGTACCCAATAAAAAACAACAGGGATAACAGTAAAACTCAATAATAGACAGATAATTAACCCGCCGACAATCATAATTGCCAATGGTTTTTGAATCTCAGAGCCCATCCCCGTAGACATAGCGGCTGGCAGCAAGCCCATAGATCCCATCAACGCAATCATAACAACAGGTCTGATCCTGCTCTTAACCCCCATTTCTATCGCGTTTAAGAGCGGTATTTTATGTCTCATATTATCTCTAATCACACCAATGAGTACAATTCCATCAATTGTGGCTACACCGAATAGAATAATGAACCCAATACCTGCCGAAATACCGAAAATTGTACCCGTAACCCATAGCGAAATAAAGCCGCCTATGAACGCAAAGGCCAACGTGAGCGATGAAATTAACGTATCTTTTACATTTCCAAAATTCACATACAACAACAGTAATATAAGAACCAACGAAATAGGAACAACCATCGTCAGCTGTTTTGCAGCACGTTCTTTACTTTCGAATTCCCCTGCCCATTCCATATGGTTTTCTTTTGGCAGCGATACTTCCGTACCTACCACTTTCTTCGCTTCCTCGATGGTGCTTCCTAAATCTCGACCTTCGATACTAAATCCGACACCAATATAGCGGCTGTTTCCTTCGCGATAGATAAACGCTGGCCCCGTTTGATAGCCTACCGTAGCGATTTCTTGAAGCGGCACATTCTGTCCGTTACTGGTTGGAATCAATATATTCCTTATTTTTTCTGGCGTGTCCCGGTACGCTTCGTTGAAGCGCAAGACGACATCAAATTGACGGTCGCCCTCATAAAATTTCGTTGCAGCCTGTCCTCCAATAGTCATGGCAATAACCGCCTGCACGTCCGACGTAAAAACGCCATATTTCGCCATTTTTGAATCATGCAACTGAATCCTCAGCTCCGGTAATCCAATATTTTTGTACACATTGACATCTGTAACACCATGCACTTTACCAATGGCAGAAGATACTTGATTTGCATATTTTTCAAGATCATAAAGGTCATCCCCAAATATCTTAATCACCAACGAACTTTTTACTCCGGCAACATATTCTTCGACATTGTCTTGGATAGGCTGACTAAATCCAAAATTTATCCCAGGGTAGTGATTAAGTTGCTCACGAAGCTGTTGGATAATATCTTCTTTGCTCACTTTCCTCTTCCATAAATTTTCATCTTTCAGCTGCACATTAAATTCGATATTAAAAAAGCCTGTTGGATCGGTACCATCATTCGGCCTCCCCGTTTGCGTTAAAATAAAATCAATTTCTTCACAATTATCGAACATGATCTTCTTCATCTCCTTCGTCAACCTCGTAGATTCTGTTAAATTGACACTATTAGGCAAGGTCGCGCGGATGTAAATTGCTCCTTCATTCAACTTTGGAAGAAATTCAGAACCATAGTGCAGAAACTTGACCAAACAAATAGCGAGAACGGCAATAAAAGCGGCTATTGTAGTTTTCTTGTACCGAAAAGCGTAAGCAAACATACCGTATATGGTCCGTTGAAAAAATCTTGTCACCCAATTCTCTTTCTCATCCATACCTTTTGTAAACAACAGCTTACACATTGCAGGAACATAGGTCAAACTTAATAACAATGACCCCAATAGCGCGTAGCCTAATGTGAAAGCCAACGGTGTAAACATCTTGCCTTCCACCTTTTGAAAAGAAAAGATCGGCAATAAAGCGACAATCAATATCAGTAATGCAAAGAAAATATAAGAAGCTACGCTACCTGCACTCTTTTTAATGACGCCCAGCTTACTCATTTTTGCAAAACGTGCAGGCCCTACCCGGTGAGACAATCCAGCGAGGGCTACGAAAACCGTCTCTACGATAACCAAGGTCCCCTCCAACAGCAATCCAAAATCTAACGACCCCATCGAAATCAAATTGGCCGGCAAACCTTGTATTTTAAGCATGATGATAGCAAACAAGAACGATAACGGAATAACCGATGCGACGATAAGCGTTGATTTCCAATTGTATAAAAAGACAAATACAATCAATGAAACAAGCAAGATTCCTTCGATCAGATTTTTAGAAACGGTATGTACCGTATTGTCCACCAACTTTGTGCGATCAACTACCGTCTCTATTTTCACACCTGCAGGCAGTATCCGATTGTTTAATTCTTCTATCTTTGCACGCAAGTTGCCAATAACTTCCGACGGATTCTCCCCACGTAACATAATTACGATCCCCTCGACAAGATCATCTTCCTTATTAAATCCCACTTGTCCCAGCCTAGGTTTATGCGAAACCACAACCTCTGCAACATTTTTTATCAACACAGGTGTAGATCCATTCAGTTTGATCGTAATATTCCCTATATCATCTAATTTATCTAAAAGTCCTACCCCTCGCACAACATAAGCCTGGTCTCCTTGTTGAATAACATCCCCACCAACATTGATATTAGATTTCGATACAGCCTCATAAACATCGAGCGGCGACAGGTCATAATTCTTCAGTTCGGTAGGATTAATTTTAATCTCAAAAATTTTTTCTTCTCCGCCAAAGCTAACAACATCCGCCACACCAGAAACACTAAGCAATTCGCGTTCAATAACCCAATCCTGAATCGCTGACATTTCCTTTATAGGCAAATCACCCTTCACCACATAACGGAAAATCTCACCTGTAGCGCCTGAGGGTGGCTCAATAGAAGCATCAGCACCTTCCGGAAGCTCCACACCTCCCAATTTGTTGGAAACGTACTGTTGTGCATAAAAATCTTCTACACCATCTTCAAACTGTACAGTGACTACGGAAAGCCCGAATAACGAAATAGAACGCACATTAGACTTTCTAGGAATACTATTCATCTGCTTAGATATGGGCAAAGTCACTAACTTCTCCATCTCTTCTGCACTCCTACCAGGCCATTGTGTGATAATACGCGCACGCGTATTCGTTACATCGGGAAATGCTTCTATTGCCGTATGTTTTAACGCATAAATTCCCCCAAAGAGCAATGCGAAAACAAGAAATAAAACAAACGTTGTATTACGTAAAGAAAAGGTAACGACCTTTTGTACAAACTTCTTCATCCTTCTCTCTTTTATTAGTGATTCAATTGCTCAAAAATGAGCAATGCATTCGAACCTATTACTTTTTCGTCCTGTGCCAACCGTTCCTGGATGTACGTATATTCTTCATTTTCTCCAATATTTGTTATTCGCCTTACTTCCAAATGGCAATCATCTTTATACAGCACCACATATTCTTTATTATTGCTAAAAACTTTGGCCCTGTTCGGAATGGCAAAGGCTTTACCCAAATCATTCTTCATCGTAATAATAATATCAGCACTTAATCCCGGCATCAGTTTCAAATTTTGATTAGAAAGAACCACACGTGCTTTAAGGACATGCTCATTGTCATCAAATACATTATATATCTTGTCGATTTTTCCCGCATAAAATTGATCGGGATAAGCTATTGTGCGCACCTTTACATCGTCACCTACATGGATATATTGTAGATTATTGGCATAGATGTTCACCATCACCCACACTTCCTTCAAATTGGATATCGAGAAAATGGGATCACTTTCCGTGGTAATACTTTGTCCTGCACTCACTGATTTTTGAATGATATACCCATTCTTAGGTGCTAAAATCTGGAAACTGCCGTCACCTACCGCCCTATACAGTTGTAAACTTTGTTGTATCCGCTCCAATTCTATCTTTGCACTTTCTAATTCGTGTTCGGCACTTAACACCTCAGGCGTTGTCAATAATCCGTCTGCCGCCAGTTCCTTCTTGCTTTGTATTTGTTTTTCTAATAATGCAATCTGGTTTTCCTGAAAACGTTTCTGTTGATGTAATTCTTGAATTTGTGTAGATTTTATTGTTGCCAGAACTTGTCCTTTTTGCACATGATCGCCCAATTCAAAACGTACATTTTCCACCACCCCTTCCAACAAACTTCTAAAGACCGCTAAATCATTCTCGTTATATTCTATTTTTCCTGAAAGGGTTAGTTGTTCATGAATAGGTTGCTCCGATACCGCAATAATTTCTGTAGATTTTTTCAGCTGATCATTCATACAAAAGGAACTTTTACCTGCTGTATCAATTTGCACAGCATTCTTCTGTTCCTCTACCTGTCCGCAACCCGCCAATAGTGCGTTTAAACTAAAAAATAAAAAAAAATAAGACTGTTTCATCAAAACGTTTTTAAAAATCTTTTCCAACCAAATACTGCAATTCCTCATAAGTACTGTTATAATTTTCCCAAGTATCCAAAAATGCTTTATGCGCTTCTCTAGAAGCTTGTGTAAAGTCGATAAATTCCATTAAGGTCACCTGTCCGGATTGCAGATGTTTTTTATAACGTTCCACCATCTCTTGCTGCTCCTTTTCCGTTTCTACCGGCCAACCTTCTAAAGTTTCCTTGTACTTAGTCAGTTGGTTTTCCAGCCTTATTACGGTATTTTTAAGTTCCCCCTGTAAAAGCTTATCGGTTGCATCTTCCTTCTCAATCTGCAATTGGGCCGCTTTTATATTGCCTTTATTCCGATTAAAAATCGGCAAATCGACGCTTAGCCCCACACCGATAAAATCACGCATGATATTTCCTCCACGGTCATAGCCTAACTGAAATGTCAAATCAGGCTTACGCATTGCTTTCTCCAACTCCAATTCTTTATTAGCAATATCCATTTGAACGTGCTGCTTTTGCAACCCAATATTTTGTGTCAACGCCAACTGCAATACATCAGACGGGATTTCCTTATAGAGGGATTTGTCCACAGAAGAAAAATCCAAATCAGTTATTGTTAAATCATCGAGCTGTGTTAATATGCGTATGTTTTTCACCGTTTCAGCAGCCTCTTCTTCGAGATCAAAAAGTTCCTTCTTCAACGCAACCAACTCACTTTGTATTCTGTAATAATCTACTTTCGCAATATTTTGTAACTGTACCTGTCGTTGATATTGTTCTTTTAACTGTGTAAATAAATGAACAAGTGTAGAGAGCCTGCTTTGTTCGCTGGAGAGGTTTGCTAAATGATAGAAATTCTGACGCAGTTCTTTTTTTAATTCACGCAACAACTCTTCAAATTCGAATTGACTTGTTTTTTGCTCTAGCTGTTTAATCGCCACTCTTTTGCGTCGTTTTCCAGCTGTTTCGATCAGCTGTTCCAATTCTACTGAAATCTGTTGCTTCTGTCCATAATTCCCAACAAGCGGTGGGAGAACTTCACTTGTTCCATTAGCCCAGAGATTAACCTCTCCAATCGCCAATGTCGGATTGTTCCAAAGCTTTTCTTGAATAATGAGCGCTTCTGTCCGTCCAATTTCAAATTTACCAGCTATCAAGGCATAGTTATTCTTCAAAAAACTGCCTTCCAACCTATCCAATGTGTAAGATTGCCCTTTGCAAAGCGGCGCCAAGAAAATGATACAGATAGTTATATATACGTATTTCACCTTAAAAACATTTCCAGCAAAACTAGCGTAATGGTATTAACAGGAATTTTAAGATAGATTAGAATTTCATTAGAAATAAAGAGAAACGGTCGTACCGCTAGCACCATCGGACGCGATATTCATCTCCACGCGGTGTAAAGTCAGAATAATACTTGCTATGGATAAACCGATCCCTTTGCCTTGATACTTCTGTGTATTGTTTCCCCGGTAAAAATTCTGCCGGATATGTTGTAAATCATTCTCTGATATACCAATACCATGATCTACGATAGACAGGTGCAAATGCCCCCCTTTTTCTGCAAAAAGAATCTTTACCACTTGGTTATCGGAATATTTTATGGCATTCCCTAATAGGTTACCGATGGCCAACTCCAACAATTTATCATTGCCTTCGACAGTAAGCAAGCTCTGATCATTAACCTGGATATCCACTTCAATATGAGCTTGATGATAGAGCACCATGTTTTCGACGATCTGCCAAATGATCTCATCTACGCGAATCGATTTAAATTCAAAGTTGGTCTTCGCGCCAGATAAGAGCATCATTTGATCCAGTGTTTCTTGAAGATCTGTCGTATATTGCTTTAGTTGCGCTATGACTTGCTCATACTCTTCCGTAGACCTCCGCTTTGTCTTCGTAACTTCTAGCGTCCCAAGTAAAGCGGTTATCGGAGTACGCAATTCGTGCGACACGTAATCGATAAAGTTCTTCTGTACATTAAATGTCTCGGCAATCCGGGTAATAAAATGGTTGTACGTTTCCACTAGATCTTCTACCTCCGCATAGGTCCTCTGAAGAGAAAGTGGTTCATTAAAATTTTTGGTATCTCTTTCCTTGATCTGATCAATAATACGGATAATAGGTTGATAGGCTATATAACTTAAGTATTGTGAAAAAAGGAATATAAAAGCAATACCTAAAAAAAACACGATAAGCAATATATGGAACAGCGATAACATCTGCGCATTAAATTCATCTTTGGGTTCCCGAGTAATGACCACAAAATCACCTTCGTTATCGTGATAAAAAATACCGTTATAGAAGAATGAGTCACTAACGAAAAAAGCATTACGTTCATCTCGAACCTGCTTGAGAAATGCACTAGAAATCTCATCGGTAGACGGCATATCACCGTTTTTTAAGCTATTCTGTTTATCGAAGACAGCGATATTGGTACGAGAAATTGTCTTCGATAATTGACTTTTCACATTCGCGTGCTCCGTTAGCGAAAGCTCATCTTGTTCGAGATAGTAGATCGCAGCTAATAACGATTTGCTCTCCAAAGATTGATTTTCTTTTTCTTGCATCTGTGCGTAGTAAGAAAAATAGATCAAAATCGAGAAGAACAGCATGATAATGCTAAAAAAAACAAGCGAATAGAGCGAAAGTCGATGCCGTAATTTCATCGTCTTACACTTTAAACATGTATCCTACACCTTTTACCGTATAGATATACTTACGATCTTGCCTTTCTATTTTATTACGCAAGTAAGATATATATACATCTACAACGTTGGTATGATTATCAAATGTAATCCCCCAAACGGCATTCAATATCTGTATACGCCCTACTGTTTTATCTATGTTTTCAATCAGATACAATAACAGTTTATACTCACGAGGTGATAATTCAATTGGCTCGTTATCGATACTCACTTGATATTGCTCTAGATTAATGTGCATATCACCAAACGTTAATTCAGCTTTTGGGGTTTCCTGCTGTTGATATTGCTGACGACGTGTGAGTGCCTTTATTCGCGACAATAGTTCATCAAAGTGAAAAGGTTTTGTAAGGTAATCATCCGCTCCATAGTCAAGTGCTGACACCTTATCCTGCACACTGTTTAGCGCACTTAACATCAATACCGGCGTATAAACTTTCTTATAACGCAGTGTCTGCAGCAGTTGGACACCATCCATTCCTTCCAACATAATATCTAAAATAATCAGGTCCCACTCCAAATGCATGTAATGTGTTAATACATCCTCCGCATTTTTACAAAGTGTTACCAGGTAACCAAATTCCTCCAGTCCCTTAATTAAGAAATTACTAATCCGACTATCGTCTTCTACTACAAGAATTTGCATATATAAGAGATTTATACAAAAGTAGTGATTTTGGACGAGCATCATCAAGGAGATGATCTATTCTAATCTGCTTCTAATCCGATCTTAAAGAAGAAACCTTTCGTTTGAAAAGGGATCTAACAGCACAAGACGAATGCAAACGCTTTGTGCATTATTATTAAAGGTTACCCCCTAGGCAAAGAGAGCTAGCAATCCATAGCTATTTTCAGAGATTGATATGACCTCACATTGGTAAAGTCTGCGGGTGCTAGCCTTAGAAAATATCGAGCAATACATGAATCTAATACACAAAAAATGCCTATATCCTCCGTTGACTGGCTTTATAGGAAGAGATCACAAGTATGCTATTGAAACAAAAAAGGGAAGTCAATGACTCCCCTTTCTCTCCATATTAAATCTTTATTTTGCGTAAGATACGGATCTTGTTTCTCGGATAACCGTAACCTTAATTTGACCTGGATATGTCATCTCCGTTTGGATACGGTTCGAAATATCAGCGGCTAAAATTTCCGCTTGTGCATCCGAAACTTTTTCAGACTCGACCACAACGCGTAATTCTCTACCCGCTTGAATCGCAAATGTTTTCTCAACCCCTGGATAAGAAAGAGCTAACTCTTCTAATTCTTTCAAACGTTTGATATAACTCTCTACCACCTCACGGCGAGCACCTGGACGAGCACCTGATATCGCATCGCAAGCTTGAATAACCGGAGAAATTAAAGACGTCATCTCTATTTCGTCGTGGTGTGCTCCAATGGCATTGCAGACTTCTGGATGTTCTTTATATTTCTCAGCTAACTGCATTCCTAAAATGGCATGCGGTAATTCTGGGTTATCATCAGGCACCTTTCCAATATCGTGAAGCAAACCAGCCCGTTTTGCCAACTTCACATTCAATCCAAGTTCAGCAGCCATAGTTGCTGCAAAATTTGCGACTTCACGCGAATGTTGTAATAGATTCTGCCCATATGAAGAACGATAGCGCATACGTCCCACCATACGAATAAGTTCCGGGTGTAAGCCATGAATACCTAAATCAATAACTGTACGTTCACCAATTTCGACAATCTCATCCTCTATCTGCGTACGCGTCTTCGCCACAACCTCTTCAATACGAGCCGGGTGAATACGACCATCAGTTACCAATCTGTGCAACGAAAGCCTGGCGATTTCACGACGTACAGGATCAAATCCAGAAAGAATGATCGCTTCCGGTGTATCATCAACAATAATTTCCACACCAGTTGCAGCCTCCAGCGCACGAATATTACGCCCTTCACGACCAATTATACGCCCTTTTATTTCATCGTTTTCAATGTTGAAAATCGATACGGTATTTTCTATAGCGGACTCTGTAGCTGTACGTTGTATGGTTTGAATAACTACTTTTTTCGCTTCTTTAGAGGCCGTTAGCTTTGCCTCATCAATAACATCCTTAATTTGAATAATAGCTTGAGAACGCGCTTCCTCACGTAAAGAGTTAATTAACTGTTCTCTTGCCTCATCAGCAGATAAACCCGCAATTGTCTCCAATTGTTTAATATGCTGGTTTTTGAGATGCTCAACTTCTTCTTTCTTTTTTTCGTTCACTTCCAGCAATTGATCCAACTTCTTATTCTTGTTGTCGAGCTCCTGCTTATCGCGATTGGTGTTTTCCAATTTTTGGTTTAAAGAAGTTTCCTTCTGCCGTAAAGTATTTTCTTTCTGCGCCAACGAATTGTTTCGTTGGTTTACTTCTTTCTCATGCTCACCCTTAAGTTGTAAAAACTTCTCCTTCGCCTCTAGAGCACGTTGCTTTTTATGATGTTCTGCTTGTTGTTCGGCCTCCTTAACTATGCGTTCTGCCTTTTCCTGCGCCAATTGTTCTTGCTTCTTAAAAACCAATTGTAACAAAAAACGACCAATAACAACACCTATAATGAGCGAAATTATAATCGATATTGTGGTTAGTAAATCCATCTGTGTATACGTATATATATTTATTCTGTTTTATAGTTAAAAAAAAACCGCAATTAAATGTACAGGTCCCATGTATTATTAAACTTCGATTACACATGATTTGAGCATTTGATCATGACCTAGATGGCATATAGCAAAATGGCCTACATCTTATATTCGCTCGTGATATTGAAGCGTTAAGTTTAAAATAGTGACAACCCGAATTTAATTGCGGCAAATTCGTCGTTATAAAGCTCTAAATAAAGAACGATATGTTTATTTCTTAAAGAAATCTGTCAATAATTGATCCAATTCGTGAACCTTCTCTTCAAGGCCTTCTTCATGCTGCTGCGCATTACGCTCCGCTTTGATCATTCCCGTGGCATATTGCAATACACACATAGAAAGCAAATCTTGTTTATCACGAACGGCATAGTTATCTTGCAGTTCCTTTATCTTTTCATTTATTAATTTCGCAGCATGCCGAATAACCTCTTCCTCTTCTGTGTTCACCCGTAATGGATAAACGCGATCTGCGATATTTATTTTTATGGAAATCTCTCCCATTTCTTTCGAGCTTAAATAACGTATTAGGTTTTATTCAATTTCACAATTACTTTAACAAACCTATACATCTGTCTATTTCTCGCACAAAATCGTTAATTTTTTGCTTTGTGTCAAGTATTTTTTCATTTATTGCATCTCTATCCACATCCGAATCTTCTAAAGTCTTTGCAACTGCCAATGCCTTAAGCTTTTCCTCCAACTGCTGGATTTTATCCGTACTTGTCTGAAAAGCCACTTGCAACGATTGCACTTCTAACTTCAAAAGATCATTCTCTTCTTGAAGAGCGTCGCACAATTGAATAAGGTTACTCGTCTTCTCGACGATAATATTCATTTGTGTAGATAAAGTAGCCATATAATCCGTTTCGCAATTAAAATGTGAATGTTAAGAAACTAGCGCACTGTAGCACCTATTTCTTTCTCAAAGTTAAGCATTAATTTTTTAATTATAGCGTCAATTTGCTTGTCATTAAGCGTTTTTTCCTCATCCTGAAGCACAAAACTCAAGGCATAAGACTTTTTGCCTTCAGGCAATTTTTCACCTTTATAGACGTCAAAAATACGAACGTCCTTCAATAGTTTTCGTTCGCTTTTGATAGCCACCATTTTAAGTTGTTCGAACGTTACCGCATCATCCACCAACAATGCTAAATCACGTCGTACTGCCGGAAATTTAGAGACCTCTTGATATTTGATGGTATTTTTGCGTATTACTTTTAAGACAAGATCCCAATCAAACGTAGCAAAGAATACTTTTCCATCGACATCTGCCTTTGCTAAATTTTCGGCAGAAACACATCCAAATGTAACAAGAACTTTTTGCCCTTTCATGTAGGACAATCCGTAATCAAAATAGCTATTATCGGATTCAACAACCTGCACGCCACTGATATTTAAGCGACGGACGATGGTATCAACAGCAGCCTTTATATGATAGAAATTACTTTTCTTGCCCCCCAAACTCCAATGCTCATCAATTTGATTACCGGCAATACAAATGGCTAAATTCTGATTTTCAACATAGCCTGTTTCACTTTTGAAATATGTTTTACCATATTCAAAGTATTTTGCATTAGGACTTTTTCGCTTTTGATTATAAGACACCGAAGTCAGCGCAGAAAACAGTAAATTTTGGCGCATCACATCCAAATCTGAACTTAAAGGGTTCAACAAACGTACGGCATTAGCTTCATTTTCAAGGAAAGCGGTTTTCGTGAGGGAGTTATTTAAAATTTCTTGATAACCGTTTCCTATCAACAAATCAGCAACCTGATTCAAGACAACTTCTTTATCTGGCTTTTCCGTTGTATTCAAGGAAGATTTTATCTGTGGCTTCAATTCGATATTGTTATAGCCATAGATCCGCAGAACCTCCTCGATAACATCAACCTCACGCGTAACGTCTACTTTGTAGGCAGGAACACTAACGGTTATTGTATCATCTTGCTCATTACTGATACCTATTCCCAGTGCCAAGATAATCGCTTTGATCTCCTCGCTTGGAATATCTTTTCCGATGAGCCGCTGCACACGACTATAACGAACCTCAAACACAAACGGAGAAACTGGATTTGGATAGAAATCGGTCACAGGAGATGCTATTTTACCACCTGCAACTTCAAGAATAAGCAACGCCGCCTTTTTAAGTGCGTAAACCGGCATATTGGGGTCTGTTCCTCGTTCAAAACGAAACGAAGAATCCGTTTTTATACCATGTCTTTTGGATGTCTTACGTACAGAAACAGCATTGAAGTAAGCCGATTCTAAAAAAATCTTGTTCGTCGACGTGGAAACACCAGCATACTGCCCTCCAAACACCCCAGCAATACACATCGGTTTTTCTACATCAGCAATAACCAAATCTTCTGACGAAAGCTTACGCTCTTCACCATCCAATGTTACAAAAGATTCGCCTTCACTGGCTTTACGCACGACAATCTGATTACCTGCAATACGATCAGCATCAAAAGCATGTAATGGTTGACCTAAATCATGTAAAATATAATTGGTAACGTCCACAATATTGTTTATCGGACGAACCCCTATTGTATTCAGTCTATCCTTTAACCATGCTGGTGATTCAGCAACCTGAATTCCTTCGATCGTGACGCCACTATAACGTGGTGCATTTGTAGGATCCGTAACCTGAACCTTAACTCCCGACGCATCGCCCTCTTGAAAAGCAGACACATCTGCAGTGCTGTAAGCTGTCCGAAAATACGCCGCGATATCACGAGCTACACCTAAATGCGAAGCTGCATCCGCACGGTTCGGTGTGAGTCCTATTTCATATTTATAATCATCTGTTAGCTCATAGTAGTCTTTTACAAGAGAGCCTACCACTGCACTATCTGCTAGTTCTACTAAGCCAGCATGTGAAGAACCGAGCCCAATTTCATCTTCTCCGCACAACATACCCTCCGACACTTCCCCTCTAATCTTCGATTTCGTAATCTTGAAAGGCTCACCCGTTGTAGGGAAACACGTTGTCCCCACTGGCGCAACAATAACTTTCAATCCCATCCGTACATTGGGTGCACCACAAACGATATGCAATAGCGCCTCAGCTCCGATGTCAACTGTAGTCAATTTCAATTTGTCAGCATTCGGATGTTGTTCACACGTCTTCACCTCACCGACTACAAGACCTTCAAGACCACCTTTAATTTGCTGCACAGTTTCCAGCAATTCAACCTCTAGACCTATATCCGTCAAAATTAGAGAAAGGTCTTCTGGTGATGTATTTGTATCAATGTAATTCTTTAGCCAATTATAGGAAATATTCATCTCGAAATTCTGTTTAAAGCACAAAGATAGAATTTTAGAGCTTTGCCTCCCATTTACAGGCGATAAAATTTCATTTTCAATATGCTCGGCTATCGGTTGTTCCGCTATATAAAACAAAAAAGGCTTTCTCCATCCTCGAGAAAGCCAGTTTAAAGGGTACTTAAAAAACAAAAAAATCTAAAGCGTTTTCAGCAGCTTTCCCGCTGTATTATAATACAACGATAGTTGTTTCCCATTCAACAATACATTGAGAACATACACACCGCTTGTATAGCTTTTACTCTTCACGAAAGAATATTCATTAACCTTACTATCTTTATATTTAGACTTCTGAAACGCATTCAAAACGGTAGAAGGCATTGTCTTTTTTGTCATATACCGCTCCGTAGATGTCCATTCGCCATTTTTAGTATAACGAGCTGTATACTCTTTACCGTTTTCTGAAAATTCATTGCGGTAGCTTCCGTCAGAGTCTGCGCTCCACTTTGTACTGGATGCTTTCTTATAGTTTGTACCAAAATGACTTTGCGCTTTTGTTGGTATATTTGTACTACTTTTGTCATTCGACTTGCTAGACCTTGTTGTCGAGGTTTCAGCGCTCACCTTAACGGCTTCTTTTCTTGACTGCGCCATACTGATATTAGCGACCATTGCTAATGCGAGAATACCTAATAACTTCTTCATATCTTCTAATTTTTCTGCAAGATAATATATCAGGAGAGACGGCTTATCCTTTTTAACTTACGATAACTTTAGTTCACATTCAATAACAAATGTTAACACTTGTTTACAAAAATCAAGCACTTTTGGCCATCAACTTAGCCGGATAAATAACTGCTATATACTTCCCAAAGAAATTAGACGGAAAATCATCTGCAAGCATGAAAATATTCCGTAACTTTGTGCTTTGATTTGAATAACGTTCAAAATACACAGTTATAATGATTCATTTCTTTGTGAACCCCAGCAACACCGTTTACGGTGTTCAAACCCAACAAGAACTATCCGCAGAAGATATTTCTAAACTCAACTGGCTCTTTGGAAACGCTAAAAAACTAACGGAAGAAACACTCAGCGATTATTATGTAGGTCCTCGTGCTGCGATGATCACACCATGGAGTACAAACGCCGTAGAAATCACCCAAAACATGGGTATTCAAGGAATTATACGTATCGAGGAATTCCACAAAGTGGACGAGCAATACCTCGATTTCGACCCTATGATTTCTCAAAAGTATACAGCACTCACACAGGAGGTCTACACAATAAACATACAACCTGAACCTATCTTAGAAATTGAAGACATTGCGGCTTATAATGCACAAGAAGGTTTATCTTTAAGCTCCGAGGAAGTTGACTATCTTGATAACTTATCAAAAAAACTAAACAGAAAGCTAACAGACTCGGAAGTTTTCGCCTTCTCACAAGCCAACTCTGAACATTGTCGCCATAAGATTTTCAATGGCACTTTTGTTATTGATGGCGAAGAACACCCCACATCACTCTTTAAGCTTATCAAAAAGACTTCGGAGACAAATCCAAACGACATTGTTTCTGCTTACAAAGATAATGTTGCTTTTATCAAAGGACCAGAAGTTACTCAATTTGCGCCACTATCTGGGGATCAACCCGATTTTTACGCAGAGAAGGCATTTGAATCTGTCATCTCGTTAAAAGCTGAAACGCATAACTTTCCCACTACGGTAGAACCCTTTGCTGGAGCAGCTACGGGATCTGGTGGTGAAATCCGGGATCGTTTAGCGGGTGGTCAAGGAGCCCTCCCTCTAGCAGGAACGGCAATCTACATGACGGCATATTCGCGTTTGACGGAAGACAGGCCATGGGAAAAGGCGGTAGAAGAACGTGAATGGCTCTACCAGACACCGATGGATATCCTCATCAAAGCCTCCAATGGAGCTTCTGATTTTGGAAATAAATTTGGACAACCGCTTATCACGGGTTCTGTTTTAACCTTTGAACATGAAGAAGAAGGTCGTAAATTGGGCTACGACAAAGTGATTATGCAAGCTGGTGGTATTGGCTACGGAAAATTGAGTCAAGCAAAAAAACACGAGCCTAAAGTGGGTGACAAAATTGTCGTATTGGGCGGCGAAAATTACCGTATCGGTATGGGCGGCGCTGCTGTATCTTCAGCTGACACTGGTGCATTTGGATCGGGCATTGAACTGAATGCGATCCAACGTTCGAATCCAGAAATGCAAAAACGTGCCGCAAATGCCGTTCGTGCTTTCGTCGAATCGGACCACAATCCTATAGTATCAATACATGACCACGGTGCTGGAGGTCATTTAAACTGTCTTTCCGAACTTGTTGAAGCTACAGGCGGACTTATCGATTTGGATAAATTGCCTGTAGGAGATCCTACCCTATCTGCAAAAGAGATCATCGGTAATGAGTCCCAAGAACGCATGGGATTGGTTATTGCTGAAAAAGACATCGCTCAATTGCAACGTGTAGCCGAGCGTGAACGTTCGCCAATGTATGCAGTAGGCGAAGTAACAGGTGACCATCGCTTTACCTTTGCCTCAACGTCTACAGGTGAAAAACCTATGGACTACGACTTGGCTGATTTCTTCGGATCTTCTCCGAAAACGATCATGAACGATAGCACAGTGAATCGATCCTATGCCGATCTTACTTATGACGCAAAGCAAATCCCAACATATCTTAATCAAGTACTACAGTTAGAAGCAGTTGCCGCTAAAGATTGGTTAACAAATAAAGTGGACCGTTGTGTCGGTGGACGTGTAGCGAAACAACAATGTGTAGGCCCATTGCAACTTCCATTAAACAATGTGGGGGTTATGGCACTGGATTACAAATCTGCGCAAGGTATTGCAACAACAGTTGGACACTCGCCTTTAACAGCTTTAGTTGATCCAGTAGCGGGCTCTCGTAACGCAATCGGTGAAGCACTATCCAACTTGGTATTCGCTCCTATTAAAGATGGTTTAACAGGGGTTTCCCTTTCTGCCAACTGGATGTGGCCTTGCAACAACGAGGGCGAAGATGCACGCTTGTATCAAGCTGTAAAAAGTTGTTCTGATTTTGCCATAGAATTAGGTATCAACATTCCTACGGGCAAAGATTCTTTGTCCATGAAGCAGAAATATCCAAATGGCGAGCACGTGATTGCACCAGGAACGCTTATTATCTCTGCTGGGGGAAATTGTATAAACATTCATAACGTAGTAGAGCCGGTTTTAAACAAAAATGCAGGTTCTATCTATTACATCAACCTTTCGCAAGATAGCTTTAAACTTGGAGGCTCGTCCTTCGCTCAAATCAATAATAAAATTGGGCAAGAAGTGCCAACTATCCAAAGTGCTTCTTATTTCAAAAAGGCCTTCAATACTGTTCAGGACCTGATTTTATCTGGACACATTGCCGCGGGTCACGATGTTGGATCAGGTGGGTTAATTACCACACTCTTGGAAATGACTTTTGCAGATGTCAATCTGGCCGCAGACTATAATCTCTCTGGTTTAGATGAAGCGGATACAGTAAAAGCCTTTTTCAACGAAAATATCGCTATTGTATTACAGGCAAACGACGATAGTAGTTTTGAAACAGCATTAAACAATGCTGGAGTATCCGCTATTAAAATTGGAAAGGTGACCGACAAGCAATATGTTACGATCCAAAACAATAGTGATATCTTTCAATTTGACGTAGCGGAAACACGTGATGTGTGGTTTAAAACGTCTTACTTACTCGATCAAAAGCAATCAAAAAATGGTATGGCAGATGTGCGTTTTGCGAACTATAAACATCAGCCACTAAATTATACGTTCCCTACACACTTTACTGGTCAAAAACCCGATAATAGCAGTTTGACGAAGCGACCAAAAGCGGCCATCATTCGTGAAAAAGGATCCAACTCCGAGCGTGAAATGGCTAACGCCATGTTCCTGGCAGGCTTCGACGTTAAAGATGTTCACATGACAGACCTGATATCAGGTCGCGAGACATTAGATGATATTCAATTTATCGGTGCCGTTGGTGGTTTTTCCAATTCTGACGTACTGGGATCTGCAAAAGGCTGGGCTGGCGCATTTCTCTACAACGAAAAGGCAAAAACAGCCTTAGCGAATTTTTTCGCTAGACCGGATACACTTTCCGTGGGTATATGTAATGGCTGTCAATTGTTTATGGAACTCGAGCTGATCAACCCAGATCATAGTGAACATGGCAAGATGCACCATAACACCTCACAAAAGCACGAATCAAACTTTGTTTCCGTCAAAATACAAGACAATAATTCGGTTATGTTATCTAGCTTGGCTGGTAGCACTTTGGGGGTATGGATATCACACGGTGAAGGAAAATTCAACTTACCGAATACGGAGGATCAATACGCTATTGTCGCAAAATATGCTTACGATCAATACCCACACAATCCAAACGGATCAGATTTCAATACAGCGATGATGTGTGATAAAACCGGACGTCATTTGGTAACGATGCCTCATATTGAGCGTTCGATTTTTCAGTGGAATTGGGCAAACTATCCCGCGAATCGTCAAGATGATGTATCTCCGTGGATAGAAGCATTCGTAAATGCCCGTCTCTGGATAGAAGAACAGACCAAATAAGGTCCATTGTTCACATAATAAAAAAACAGCTCTTCCATATTCGAAGAGCTGTTTTTTTTATGTAATACGATAGTAAATTCCTGCAGAAATTTGCTATTTTAATGAATTACGTTTGGTGGTCGTTAAATCTGTTTCTGTTTTAATTTTCTGATATCGAGACATACAATAAGCCGTCCCTGGAAGCAATAAAAAAATGAATAAGCCCGACCAGAATCCAAAGAACTTCCCTATAATAAAACTGCAAAAAAAGACAAATATTGGATACGAAAACAAAAGACAAGCGAACAGTAGAGAATCAAAGAAAATCGTATCTTTTGTTTTCTTTTTTATATAGTTACGCCAACCCCTGTAAAACCAAAATTGGGTATAATAGCCTATTTTTGCTGGAATTTTATAAAAACGTTGCTGTTTCGCCGACAATGCATTTCCCAATAGCGGCTGACTTTCCATACCTTCCAATAAAAGAGTCCGCAACGCACCAATAACAGCAGCAGGTTGAATACGGTGATCTTCCAAATAATCGGTGGTGTCCAGCGTTGGTAAAGCGGATATCGCTACCGACTTCGGAACATCTTGAAAAGAACTATAATTTAATCGATAAGGCTGTATCTGCAGTGGTAGATCAAGTCGGTAAGCACGCTCCAACAAAGAGGTAAGTCCTCCATTCATAAATGGCTGCAAACTCCAGGTATTCAATGACCGTCCTTCAGGAAATATAAGAATATGTTTTCCTGCTGCCAAAGTCCGCATACATTCGTCAAAAGTAAAATCATTTTTCACCGCATATTCTTCATCGTCTTTTTTCTTGTAAATGGGCAATTGGAATAGTCCTCGCAATAGCACATTAGCCACTGGGGTTTTAAATATATCACCTCGGGTTAAAAAGCGAAGTTCGACAGGGCAATAAGCAGCAATAACCAACGCATCGAAAAGTGAATTAGGATGATTCGAAACAACAACAGTTGGGCCCGTGTACTTAGCCAGCTCCAGTTGCTTTAACCTTAGGTCGGGAGCATACCAGTGCAGTCCAATTCGCACAAAACGTCGTAATAAGGAATAAAACATATAAATACAGTCTACCGATCAAAAATTGATCAAACCAAGATAGCAAAAAGCAAGCCTTTTTTAACAATCATTTTTTCAAACATAGTTTGTATTTTTATCATCTACAAGAAATCCGTTCGAACGACAATATGCTTATGATACATCCGGAAACGCTTCAATACAACGATAAACAAACCGAATCTGACGCAATGATTTGCAGACTTCTAAGTCGTATCATTAGCGACTATCTTCCCGCAGCTGAAAATAAATTATGGCATGCTCATCCAGTATGGTTTTTAGACGACAATCCGATCGTAGGATATAGCAAACTAAAAGATTCCGTCCGTTTAATGTTTTGGAGCGGTCAATCTTTTGAGGCACCCGAACTTCTTACAGAAGGTAAATTTAAGGCCGCAGAAATCAGGTATACTGATGTTAAACAAGTAAATGAAAAGCAAATCAGTGAATGGCTTCGAAAAGCTAACGATATCCAATGGGATTACAAAAACCTAGTTAAACGTAAAGGTGTGTTAGAAAGGTTGAAGTAAACCGATGTAAGGGGATAAATTAGTTAAAAATTAACATTTACATTTCCACATATTGGAATTTACTTGTTACTTTGAAACGGAAGCCTCTGTATCGTATTTCATCATCGAGCCTATATGCTCATGTACTAAATAGGGGTAATTTCACCACAACTAAAAACAAACCGAGTATGACGAATACATAGGGATAAGTCCTGATTCGAAACACTCCTACTGCCAATGGCAGTGCCAATACATGTGAAAACAGACACAAATGAGTAAATAATTTGTCAAGATGAAAATAATAGGGATTATTCCAGCAAGATATGCCTCCTCGCGCTTTCCAGGAAAACCACTTGTCGCTATAGAGGGTAAATCAATGATACAACGTGTTTATGAACAAGTAAAAAGTTGCAGAAGTCTTTCCGAGGTTGTTGTCGCAACCGATGACATCCGGATTCAAGAGCATGTACAATCATTCGCAGGTAATGTGGTTATGACAGCAGCTACCCACGAGTCAGGTACGGATCGTTGTGCAGAAGTAATTTCAAAAGTCGATGGATTCGATATTGCAATCAATATACAAGGCGATGAACCATTTATCAATCCCTTACAAATCGAATTATTATGTTCTTTATTCGAAGATGAAGCGACAGAGATAGGCACACTTGTGAAACGAATTAAAACAAAAGAGGAGCTATTCAACGAAAACACACCGAAAGTCGTAATTAGCAAAGAAAACGAGGCTCTCTATTTCTCACGGCAAACTATTCCTTTTCTTCGCAATACAGAGGTATCATCTTGGTTAGAAAAACACGAATTCTTCAAGCACATTGGCATCTATGGCTATCGAACAGAAGTTTTAAAAGCAATAACACAACTTCCCCTATCTACGCTGGAGAAGGCAGAAGCACTGGAACAATTGCGTTGGATAGAAAACGGATACAGAATCAAAATCGCCGAAACAGCATTTGACACCATAGCCGTTGATAGACCCGAAGATCTGGAAACAATAAGAGCCACCTATTTCAACCTGTAAGGTCTGCTAGAAAGTTAATAAACTAGCATAAATGTCTTTGATGTTTGTTGCGAAAACAGCATCAAAGGCACTTGTCAATAATACTCCGTATGCCATCCAACACCCGTTCACGATCCTTTTCCTCATTTAGATTCAAGCCACAAAATGCACTGCCGTTAATATCATTATGGATAGTCAGGTAGTAAATTCCCGAAACAAGCAATGCAAAAATAGGATTAACATCAGCTTTCGGATTTTGTTGTTGCTTATATAAATCAATCAGTCTATCGCCCAACTCCTCCCGATCGTCTGCCAATTTACGAAGAACAGGATTTCGATCACTGAGTTCCCACGCCAGCAGGTTTTTCAATAGGCTAGATTCGTGCAAAGTCGCAAACTGTCGTTTAAACAATTCGAAAGAAGCATCTTTATCAGCAACAGCTGGCACACCTACTGCCGTCATCCAGAAATCATTAGATTTTAAGAAATGTTCAATAAGACCATTTAAATCTCCAAAGTGAAAATAGATTAACTTCTTATCAATACCGGACTCCTCGCAGATATTATTTACTTTCAATTCTGTAAATCCTTTCTTCGCAAGAACATTTCCTACTGCTTCGAGCAATTTTCTTTTTGTCCTGCTAGGATCTCTTTTCTTTTCTGCCATTGCTTTGATTTTGAGAAGTTGAAATTAGTAAAATAATTCAATTGGTTGTACCTATAGAACCTCTAAAACCTCATTTCCAGCTATAGAAAAAATTCTATTGTAGCGATTCTTCGACATGAGATGAAGTCCCGTCCAACGTCCGAAGGCAGGCAAAGTCAAGACCTTGTTCTCTAATAGGAAACAAGGAACTCTATAATATTGCCTACCTAGCATCATAATTTCATATCCAGGATGAATATGCCCTACAATATTATACAAAAAATCGCTTCTTTCCTGCAGTGGTTGATGTGACAGAATGAGACCTTCGTCAAGAAGTATACTATTTTGAACGGAGATAATGGATTGTGTTCGAAAAGACTCCGGTAGCATATCATGGTTTCCAAGTGTCAGCTTAAAATTCACTTGGGGAAACTTACGCAAGAAATTATGTAATTCGTCCCATTCGTAGTTCCAATCCGAATGAAAAAGATCCCCCAAGAAAACAACCTGAAGGACAGACAATTCATTAATCAAAAGATCTAATCTTGAAAAATCCTCTTGTAAATGCATCTGCGGAACAAAAAGTCCCTCTTTTCTAAAATGTCCCAATTTCCCCACATGCCAATCGGATACGATAAGCATCCTGTAAGCGGGTAAAAATGCTGCTTTTTGAGGAAGTAGATAAATCTCTACACCGTTTAATATGAGCTTCTTTGACATTATTCTATTTTTCCTTCGAGTTGCAATTTTAAGAGTTCTAGGCGGCTTTGCCAATCTTCATTGCTGTATTTTTCCCGAAAAGATTCTGAAAAAATGGGAAAAGAAAAAGGCGTCAACTGCTTCGGAAAAGATAAAATAATAACATGCTGAGCAATACGTTCGAAAGCCAATTGCATACGTCCTTCTTCTAATTGAAAGTCAAACACCTCATCATATGCTTCACGGAGTAAGAGGTTTTGTGGATCGTACTCTTCGAAAACTGAAAAAAACAGTCCCGCATTCGCTTGGAGGTGCTTCGTCTTCATGACTTTGCCCGGAAAGCCCTGAAATACCAATCCTGCAATACCTGCGATATCTCTAAAACGGCGTCGCGCCATTTCCTGCACATTAATGCCAGAGGTGATGTCCTGATGCAAATGATAGGGGGATAGCAGTTCTTTTATCAGTGTGTCTGTCATTTCGTAGGCCGTAGCAGATAGCAGCTCGAAGCCATATTCATTGCTGGCAATACTAAAAGTTGCTGGTTTTATCTTTCCTAATCGATACGCCAATACTTGGGCCATACCTTCATGCACCAGTTTACCATCAAAAGGATATACAAAAAGATGATACCCATATCGTGTGCTTATATATTCAACCAAAAGCTCATTTTCTCGCGGCAACGCAGATCGCCGCGCTTGTTCATCGAATAAAGGGCGCAGAAACCGAACCTCTGGACCTTGCCCCTTCGATTGATGAATACTTTTAAAACTATGTCTTATGGCGATTCCCAAATCTGGCGAAATAGAAAACCGCCCCCCCATCCATGAGGGAACAACCCCTTTTGATTTATTGGTTGGACGAACAACTACCTCCATACTGCGCATGTGCAGTAATTCCAACTGCCGACCAGAAAACCAAAAAACATCTCCTGTATTTAATTTAGATATAAAGGACTCTTCAATAGAACCTAAATATTTACCATTCATAAATTTCACTTTCACCATCGCATCGGAAATTATTGCACCGATACTTAGGCGATGCCGCATTGCTAGTTTCTTCGACTCAACATAATATTTTTTCCCATCGAACAGCAATTTATGAAAATCATCATAGGCATCCAACGCCTTCCCACCTTGAATTAGTAGGGAAAGACATTCATTAAACTCGTTTCTACTTATCGTAGCAAAACAATGGGTGGATTGTATTTCCAAAAATAGCTGATCTGCCTCAAAACCATCTCCAACCGCTAAGGTCATGAGGTATTGGACAAGAACATCGAAACTGCGGATGTAGGGAATACGTTGTTCAATAATTTGTTCCTTTACCGCATATTTAAGTGAATCTCCTTCTATAATTTCTAAGGAATTGGTGGGTACATAATAAATATGGGAAACCTCATGAGGTCTATGCCCTGAGCGTCCTGCACGTTGTAAGAATCTAGCCACTCCTTTTGGAGAGCCAATTTGAATCACGCAGTCTACAGGGCGAAAATCCACACCTAGATCTAAACTACTTGTACAAACCACAGCTTTTAATCGTCCCTCATGTAATGCTTCTTCCACCCAAAAACGAACCTCATCACTTAGCGAACCGTGATGAATAGCTAAGATGCCCGCAAATTCGGGAAAATGGGTGATAATTTGCTGGTACCATATTTCGGCTTGAGACCGGGTATTGGTAAAAATCAGAGTAGACTGATAGCGACGAACAATAGCCACAACTTTTTCTAATAATCGTATTCCTAAGTGCCCCGACCAAGGAAACTTTTCTAAGGTATCAGGCAGCACTGTTTCAATAGAAATTCGCTTTTTAAGATGAGCCCGAACCATAACTCCTTGATGGTTTTTGCCCAATAATATTTCCTGAGCACTCTCCAAATTACCGATGGTTGCCGATATCCCCCATATTTTCAATCTGGGATTTAGCGTTTTCAATCGACTCAACGCCAACTCTACTAATACGCCACGTTTACTACCCAACAATTCATGCCATTCGTCAACAACAATAAACTCCAATTGACTAAAATATGCTGTAGCATCTTTAGAAGCTAATAGAAGATGTACACTCTCTGGTGTTGTAATTAATGCTTGAGGTGGCGCTTTCCGTTGCCGCTGACGCTGACTGATACTGGTATCCCCCGTGCGAAGCTCCACATTATAATCAACATCTAAATCACGGCTAACCTGTGTGGTAGCTTTATAAATTTCTTTTGAAAGTGCCCGTAAGGGAGTGATCCAAATCGCATGTAGTTTATTTGTACGAGACTTTTGCTTTTGGTATTCTTTATTATCGTAATAATGGGCAAGCACACCAAACCAAATAGCAAAGGTCTTCCCAAAGCCCGTTGGTGCATTGAGCAGACCAGATTTGTTTTTTGCAATTGCTTTCCACGCATCGCGTTGAAACTTATGTGGCTCCCAACCTTGGTTATGAAACCATACTTCAGCGAATTGATTCATTTTTTGATACAATCAAATTTAACAAATCGTCCTTGCTATTCGCCTCACTTGCGGGCTTATCTTGCCGCCAACGCAATATACGAGGGAATCGCAACGCAACCCCTGACTTATGCCGTTTGCTGACATTAATCCCCTCAAACGCCAATTCAAAAACTAACATTGGCGTCACACTGCGCACCGGACCAAACTTCTCAATTGTATTTCGCTTTATCCAATGATCGATATGTTGCAGCTCTTTATCGGTTAAGCCCGAGTAGGCTTTAGCAAATGGAACAAGCTCCCCATTGTCCCAAACCGCAAATGTATAGTCGGTAAATAAATTAGCTCTTCTTCCATGTCCCGATTGCGCATAAATCAATACCCCATCAATGGTCATTGGATTTGTTTTCCACTTCCACCAATTCCCTCGCTTTCGGCCGACTTCATATACACTATCCCGATGTTTCAGCATCAGTCCTTCCGATTTATACCGACGAGCTTCCTGTCGATAAGTTTCTGCCGTATTCCAGTCGTTAAAGGTTAACGATTCCGAAAGTTTAAGTATCTGGGCTACTGGAAAGCTGTCCAAAACATGTTTTAACTGCTTCCGACGTTTATGTAATGGCCAAGAACGAATATCCTCACCTTTCCACTCCAACAAATCATAACAAACCATAATGAGCGGAGCTGCAACTAGGGTGTTTTTTGATACATTCTTGCGTCCGATTCGAGTCTGCATGATGGCGAAATCTAATATCTCCCCCTCTTTCCATGGAATAATCTCTCCATCAATCACGGTTCCGTCCGGCAATATATGGCCCAAGGGTGCAAATTCTACAAATTTGTCGGTCATCAAATCTTCCCCTCTACTCCACACAAAGAGCTCTCCTTTTCTCACAATTAATTGACCGCGAATACCGTCCAACTTGGCTTCAAGAATCCAGTCCGCTATACTTCCCAATGCTGTGGGATCTTTATCAAGTGCATATGCCAGATAAAAGGGATAAGGTAGGAAATGTTTTGTAGCCTGGACGTCTTCTTTAAATAGGGACTTCATAGTTTCTTCAAACGGGCTCCATTTCCCCATCAGTCTGTGCTCTATTTCCGGCGCTGCCAATTGCAAATATTCTGAAATAGCCTTTATAACCAACTTCTTCGATACACCAACACGAAGATTTCCGGTTAACAATTTGTTAAATAGAAAGAGTGAAGTACCGCCTAACCATTGCCAATATGTTGTAATCAGATCACGTTGTTCTTCGGCCGTCGAGGTACGGATATTGATCAGCATCTCAAACAATGTTTTCAGTGTAATATTCTCCATCGGCTTGACTTCCGTTTTGGGGAGAATCAATGCGATAGTTTCTGCCAGATCGCCTACAATATAGTAACATTCTTCTATCAGCCAAAAAGGAATATGAGACTCTTCAGAAGCCCATAAACGCAGGTCGGTTGTTTTGATAGGACGTTTAGGCTTATTACCTATCAAGATAGCAATAGCAAATAGCTTATCTTCTTCATTGGCTTTTTCAAGATAATCGACAACCGCAGCGACCTTCCTGTTCGTTTTCGTCGTGCTGTCAATGGCCTCAAATAGTTGAACAAAATCTATCATACAATTTCCTCCTCAGCGTCGTTGTATAATGTTTTGAAAATAGAGGCTCCGATATTATACTTTTCACGTACCCATTTACTAAAATTATGTTCATACCCATGTGTGACATAAACTTCGCGAGCCCCCGTTTGTACAACAGCCTGATTCAATTGACGCCAATCGCAATGATCCGATAGCACAAAACCACGGTCGACGCCTTTTCTTCTACGGGCACCTCTTAACTGCATCCAACCACTACACATTGCAATCCGATAAGGATGCAACGACCGTAACCAAGGGGTATCCATTGCCGATGGCGGTGCTACAACGAGCGCCCCTCGGATAGCATCTCGCTTTATATCGGCTGTAATTCGTGTCCCTACAAACCGGTAGCCTACTTCTTCAAGGGCTTTATTCACATTATCGACTGCTCCATGTAGAAACACAGGCCCTAAATTTACATCGGCATGGGCGAGAATATTCTGCGCCTTCCCTAATGCGTATCCTAAAAGCACTGTATTTAATCCTCCTTCCCTATTTGCCTTCCACCAACTGTTTATATCGCCATAAACAGAGCTATGAGAGGGAAAATTATAAATTGGTAGCCCAAATGTACTTTCTGTAATAAAATGATCACATTTCACTAAAGAATAAGGTTGGCTCACGCCGTCTGCTTCCAATTTATAATCTCCGGTAAAGAGCCAAACCTCTCCCTGATATTCCATCCGTATCTGGGCCGAACCGATAATGTGCCCCGCAGGATGAAAGGAAACCTTCACCCCCTTGAATTCCATAACCTCTTCGTAAGCTACGCCCTGTACAGAATTATCTGCTCCTAAACGTAAATGAAGTAGCGGGACGGTATGGTGATGACAAACATAATGAGCCATTCCCCAGCGCATGTGATCACTATGTCCATGTGTGATCAATGCCGTTTTAACCGGTTTCCATGGGTCAATATAAAAATCACCCTGCTTACAATAAAGACCACATTCATTAACTGTCAATAAACTCATCCAAAAGTCACTTTCTTTCTACACGTTTGCTTTTACAGCTAACATCATGAACGCTAAAATAGTTTTGATTATCTTTACCTCATGAATCAATATGCTGTTATTTTTGATATGGACGGCGTAATCTGCCACACGAATCCGTATCACGCTAAGGCCTTCGCTAGTTTTTTCGATAAATACAAAATCCCGTACACCGATAAAGAATTTGAAGATCATATGTTTGGCAAGCACAATAGTTATATTATGACACATTTCTTCAAAAGAAATATTGTTGGTAATGAACTTTTGACACTTGAAGGCGAAAAAGAAGCGTTGTTTAGGGAAATCTATAAAGATGAAGTAACAACCCTTCCGCATTATCTGACTTTTCTAGCAGATCTAAAAGATCATCAATTCAAAACAGCAGTAGGCACTTCTGCTCCTAGGGCAAATCTCGATCTAATTATCGATGCCTTACAAATAGAAAAACAAATGGATTCACTTCTCGCTAGCGAAGACGTAAAACTACACAAACCACATCCAGAAGTTTATCTGAAATCGGCAGAAAATATCGGCGTCCCGCCTAGCCGCTGCCTCGTATTCGAAGATTCCTTTTCGGGGGTTACGGCAGGATTAAATGCTGGAATGAAGGTCGTAGGCGTATTAAGTTCACATACACGGAAAGAACTTCCGCCATGTGTCCATTATATAAACGACTATAAAGAGATTGATGCTGCAACTGTGCGCAGGTTAATTGATGGATAGAAGATGGCAGATGCGCTACACTTAATCTCCTCCCCTTCGGGATGGATACTTTATTTCCTGTGTGCAATGCTCATTGGCATGTCAAAAACGGGCATACAAAATATTGGAACATTGGCCGTACCCTTATTTGCTTTTCTTTTTGGCGCCAAGTATTCGACGGGTATTGTCTTAATTTTGTTATGCTTTGCAGATGTCGTTGCGGTCATCTATTACAGAAAGGCATTTCTTTGGTCGGAAGTTAAAAAGCTTCTTCCAGCGGCCATTATAGGGCTAATTATCGGATTATTCCTTGGAAATTACCTCAACGATAAAACGTTTAAAATATTAATCGGAATCTGCATAATTATCGGAATGATCATCATGATTTGGTTAGAAAAAGTATCTACCAAAACACAAGAGCGACTAACGGAACACCGATGGTATTCCCCAATTTTTGGCTTCATACTTGGATTTTCTACCATGATCGGCAATGCAGCAGGACCAGCTTTGTCTGTATATATGCTTTCAAAGCGTCTAGACAAAATTACATTTGCGGCAACCTCGGCTTGGTTTATTATCCTTTTAAATTTTACAAAAATTCCTTTACAGGCTTTCGTCTGGCATAACCTGAGTTGGGCCGGATTCTACCTGAATGTATTGGCTTTTCCTTTCATCTTCCTAGGAGGCATCATCGGCATACGATTAGTCAAAATCATTCCTGAAAAGCAGTTTAGAGCGCTTATCATGACTCTAGTAATAATATCGGCCACTTTACTTATTATTATCTAATAGAATTCATTCCCCTTCATTGGGAAACAAAATCTACAAAAAAGGCTCCCAAAGAGGAGCCTAATACAATACCTATTAAAACCGATAAACTAAGGCGCTAAAACATCTCGTTCTTCTGGATAACGTTCGAAAACCGTCACCGCAAAAGAACAGTCAGGAACAACTTTTAGCCCCGCATCTCTCGCCTGTTTGATCGCCGCGAGAACAAGTTCTTCCGCAATTTTATTACCCCTGTAAAAAGGCTCCACTTCCGTATAAGTAATAATCAAATTCCCCTCTCCAAATTCATAGACAAGTTCACCGATCTGTACTTCGTCATTTAAAGCTAACCATTTGTTTTGATCTACGACATGTATTAATTCCATAACACTAACTAATTATTATCTTCCAAAAAATGGGCTAATGAAGAGCCTAAAATAATATCCCAACCTTTTTCAAATCTTGCTCTACCAAAAAATTCGCCTGCATCCGAAAAATTTTCAATTCCTTCATGTACAATACGTACCGCAGTAGCATTTCCTCGTGGTGTAAGATACCATGTAACGATGGAACTACCTTTACTTTCTGAAGGATGGCTCCACGAGTAACGCAACAACTCTCGAGGTTTAAATTCTAAGATTTTAATGCGGTAATGGAAATTATTCCCTCCCTTAGACTCATAAAAATCAAATTCTGCACCTTTTTGCAATTCAAAATTTGGTATTTCAAAATACCAGATGGCCAATTTATCCTTTTCAGTAAGGGCTTCCCAAATACTTTGAGGACTTGCGGAGTAAGTTCGTTCGACTAAGATTGGTGCAGGCTCTATCATAACCTCAATTGTTTTTCAATAAATATAACAAATTTCCTATAAAATAGTTTCTATAAGACCCAAAATTATGCTGTTATTTTGAAATATTTTTCTACCATCGCAAGGACAGGGTTGATCATGCTACTTTGCCTAAATAATAAGAACAAAACAGGATAATCATCTTCCACAAATGAAACATTTCAGACTAAAAAAAATCCTGTGTATCTTTGTTTACGATGAATGTAGATAAATTACTTGAACGGGCATTAAACTTTGAGTTCTTAAGCAAAGAAGAAGGAATTTTCCTGTACCATCAGGCGGCAACAGCTGATCTCACCTATGTTGCCAACACGCTTAGAAAAAAGCAAGTACCGCACGGAAAAGTGACTTGGCAAATTGACCGCAATGTAAACACGACAAATGTTTGTATTGCCAATTGCAAATTTTGCAATTTTTTCCGCCGACCGGGGCATGATGACAGCTATATAACAGATATCGAAACCTACAAACAAAAAATTGAAGAGACTTTTCGTTATGGTGGAGATCAATTGCTATTGCAAGGCGGACATCATCCCGATCTTGGGCTTTCTTTTTATAGCACATTATTTAAACAACTGAAAGAATTATACCCCGCTCTCAAACTTCATTCGTTAGGTCCCCCAGAAATTGCACACGTTGCCAAACTGGAAGGAATGAGCCATCTGGAAGTTTTGACGGCACTAAAAGAAGCGGGATTAGATTCTTTACCCGGTGCTGGCGCTGAAATCTTAAATGACCGTGTTCGCCGACTCATATCAAAAGGAAAATGTGGTGGACAAGAATGGCTCGACGTCATGCGTGCAGCACATAAGATTAATTTACCTACATCCGCGACAATGATGTTCGGACATATCGAGACTATTGAGGAGCGTTTTGAGCATCTTGTTTGGATCAGAGAAGTGCAGAACGAAAAGCCTGCAGATGCGCATGGTTTTATAGCTTTTATACCATGGCCTTTTCAGGACGACGGCACGCTATTAAAACGCTTGAGAGGCATCACGAACAACGTTACGGGCGAAGAGTATATCCGCATGATTGCATTAAGTCGAATAATGCTACCTAACATTAAAAATATTCAAGCTTCTTGGCTAACAGTAGGAAAACGGACTGCGCAGCTTTGTTTGCATGCGGGAGCGAATGATTTCGGCTCCATTATGATTGAAGAAAATGTGGTTTCTGCAGCTGGAGCACCACATCGCTTTACCTCAAAATCAATTCAGGAAGCCATAACAGAAGCAGGATTTGAACCGCAGTTGCGCACACAAAAATATGAATTTAGGGCGCTACCTAACATGGAAGAGCAAGTCATTAACTACTAAAAAGTAACAAACATTGAAAGATATTCTCTTAAATATAGAAGCAGCTATTTTTGCTTCAGAGGAAGGTATAGGAGCAGCTGAGTTAAAACAAATCCTTCAAGATGCGTTGGCTATTGATATCAATAAACAAGAAGTTGTTGATTTAGTAAAGAAAATTCAGGATAAATATGAAGACGATGAACATGTCTTTCGTTTGAAGGAAATCAACAATCAGTATCAATTCCTTACAAAAGAAACATACCATGAAGTCGTCAATCAGTTGCAGGCCCACAAAGATCGTAAAAAATTAAGTCAATCGGCATTAGAGACGCTCGCAATCATTGCATATCGTCAACCGATTACCAAATTAGAAGTGGAACAGATAAGAGGTGTAAACTGTGATTATTCGATACAACGACTGTTAGAAAAAAAGTTGATTCAAATTGCTGGAAAATCAGATAGTATCGGTAAACCTTTGCTCTACGCCACAAGTGATCAATTCATGCAGCACTTTGGAATAAACTCTGCAAAAGATCTTCCTCAACTAAAAGATATCGTTGCAGAAGAGAATAGTATTGGAGAAATCGTAGAATAGCAGAAGCACCACATAACACATTGATTTACAAATAATAAAAAAACAAAAAAAATTTAAAGTTAGCGTATTGTTGATTATTTTTACGATCAGTAACAAACAATAGATTTACCATTTTTTAATACGAGAAGACTATGATGCAAGTGGCAGAACAAGAAGTTTTAGTTGATGAGATTGTCAATTTTAACGGTCCAGAGGATGATGCTGATGATGTCTATGATGACGACTTCGAATTGGATGAAATCGATTCAATTGGAGATCTTGAGGACTTCGATGACGACGATTTTTAATCCGTTCTACTATTGAACTTGGACAAAAGAATTAAAAAAGGCAGCGTTTTAACGAACTCTGCCTTTTTATTTTAAAATATATTTTTGCTGCCTATCGTTTATGCAATTGCTCGTACAAATCGATAACTTTTTTCTGTAACTCGATAACCTCAGCTTCTCTCGCTTGCAATTTCTTATGCAATTCTCCCATTTCATCTTGAATCTGTTTTTCTTCTTCGGAATCCGATGTAGACAACAATTGCACAAGAGATAGTCCAAAAAGCTTAGAAATTTGATTCAACCTCGATAAGTTAACATCAGTAATCCCTGTTTCTATTTTCGAGAAAGCCGGAATGGAAATATCTAATCGCTTAGCTACATCCTCCTGGCTCCATCCTTTTTGGTGTCTTAATAAACGTATTTTTTTTCCTAAAGCATTCATTGGTAAATTGTTTTTCTTATTCCAAAAGTAATAAAAAAAATATTAAAGAAAAAAATTAACGAGGACTAATCATTCGTTTTTGAGAAATTTGTCTGCAAAGTTAACGATATTGATACTATTATGGTTCGGAGAAACCATAAACAACAAATTGAAACTCAAAGATTTAAAACTCTCTAAATAAGATTCCAATGAAATCACATCGGTTAGAAACGTAAAATTCCTATGATTAAAAACTTGTTTTATATCCTCTTCTAAATTACTTATTAATACATTTTTCTCCTTTATCGCATCCTTATTTACCAAAACAACAGCATAATCCGACTCATCTAAAGAGGATGAATATGTTGCAAGAAAATTTTTATCAAGAGCATCATAAGGATTTAACTCTACAATAGTCACCAGACTTTGGTCAGGAAACTGCTCTTTCACAGCATGAATACTTGTCCGTAATTTATAGGGCGAATAGTTAAAGTCTTGATATACGACACTTTCGTCATCACTTGCCACAAATTCCAAATAACGAATAGAACTCCTAAAATCTTTAATAGCTTCGTAAAATTCAACACGCTTGACTCCTAACCATTCGCAAACAGTATAGGCTCCTGCGATGTTAGAAAGGTTCAATTTACCAAAAACCTGCAGCGGTATCTTTTCTTCCCCTAAATGTAAATAGGTTACCCCTTTATTAATGGAATATTCCGGCAATTTGTAACCATGTCGATTGATTTTACAATCAAAAGTCTCTTCGACAATTTCACGTAAAACCTGGTTATCTTTGTTGTAAATTAATGTCCCCTTATTAACAATAGTATCAATAAAAGTCTCGAATTGAAGAAAATAATCTTCTTCACTAATATTTGAACGACTCGCGTTCCACTCTACTCCACTTATGAGGGCTATATTCGGGTGGAATAGATGAAATTTTGAACGATGATCGATTGGAGAAGCATAATATTCATCGCCCTCCAATAAAATTATTTTGTTATGTGTCGTTAATTTAACCAACGAATCAAAGCCTTCGAGTTTCGCACCAACAAGATAATCAAAGTCCCTTCCCAACTTTTTAAGAACATGCATAATCATACTCATAATTGTTGTTTTACCATAAGTACCGGCAATTACAACACGCGTTTTCTGAACGCTTTGTTCATAAATAAACGCTGGAAATGAATATATCTTGATTTTAAGTTCTTGTGCTTTTGCCAGTTCAGGGTTGTCGACTTCAGCGTGCATTCCCACAATCACGGCATCGATGTCTTCCGATATCTTTTCAGGAAACCAGCCTACTTTCACCGGAAGTAGTCCCGCTTTTTTTAGTCTGGATTTGGACGGCTCGACGATTTGGTCGTCCGAACCAGACACTTGATGCCCCTGTTCCGCTAACGAAATTGCTAAATTATGCATTACAGCACCACCGATGGCTATAAAATGAATTCGCATTATCCGATTTTGTTAAACTTAGCCGAGCACCAATTATCCAACACCTTCTTCTCCTCATACTGAAAGCCCAATGAAGCCGCTTTTTCGATAAGTAACTCTAGATCTTCTCCGTCGTAAAAACCACTCATGTATAATCGACCACCAATACCTATAGAAAGGCTATACTGATCTAATTGATCTAAGAGAATATTCCGATTAATATTTGCTAAGATAATATCAAATACTTTCCCGGCCAAAACCTCTTTGGAACCGAGTGCTGACATAATCGTATCAGCAACGCCGTTGCGCACCTTATTTTCTTCTACACTATCGACACACAATTCATCATAGTCTACCGCCAATATCGGACTAGCCCCTCTTTTAGCAGCTAAAATAGCTAAAATACCTGTTCCACAGCCCATATCCAATACGTTTTTCCCTTCAAAATCTCCCTCCAAAACAAAAGAAAGCATCATGGATGTTGTCTGATGGTGCCCTGTACCAAAGGACATCTTCGGATCAATAACAATTTCATAAGCTATGTCTGGTTGAGGATCATGAAACGTCGCACGGACATAACAAAGACCATCTACCGTAATGGGATTAAAATTACTTTCCCAAAGTTTATTCCAATTTTGATCTTCGAGATCCTGAATGACATAGGAAATTTCCAAGTCTGTAGCCTCTGTCAAGAGTAGCGTCTCCAAGACTTGTAAATCGAGGTTTGCAGTCGGTATATACGCTGCAAACCCTTCTTCTACATCTTCAAAGGTATCATATCCTACTTCCGCAAGTGAAGATATCAACAGATCTTTCTGCCAATCTTCCATAGTGGAAGAAGAAAAGGTAACAGAAGAATACTTCATTATTAAGCGTTAAAAACCTTAACGATATCAAGAAAATCACGTGATTTCAAAGAAGCACCTCCAATCAAACCACCATCGATATCTGCTTGCGAAAATAAATCTCTCGCATTACCGGGGTTACAGCTTCCACCGTAGAGGATAGTTGTGTTATCCGCTATTTCCTGTCCATATTTTGCAGCAACTGTTTCGCGAATAAATGCGTGTACTTCCTGTGCTTGCTCTGG
Source organism: Sphingobacterium sp. LRF_L2 (assembly GCF_965644235.1). NCBI lineage: Bacteria > Pseudomonadati > Bacteroidota > Sphingobacteriia > Sphingobacteriales > Sphingobacteriaceae > Sphingobacterium > Sphingobacterium sp. LRF_L2. Next base: position 220,973 of record NZ_CBFFRI010000008.1, read on the forward strand.
AGAAGCGGTCAACCCTGTACCAATCGCCCAAACGGGTTCATATGCAAGAACTACTTTGCTGAACTCCTCATTAGACAAATGAAAGATTCCTGCCTCTAATTGCGTTTTTATAACATCAAAGAATTTACCGCTTTCGCGCTCTTCCTTTGTTTCACCTATACAGAAAATTGGAGCAAGCTCATGCTTTAACGCAGCGTCAACTTTCTCCGCCAACAATGCGTCTGTTTCTCCGAAATAAGCTCTGCGCTCCGAGTGTCCCAATATTACATATGTTGCACCAGTAGATTTTACCTGAGCAGCAGATATTTCACCTGTATAAGCTCCAGATTCTGCTTGGTGAATATTCTGTGAGCCAACAGCAACATTTGAAACTGGAGAAGCTAATTTTCCAATACTGTAAAGATGGATAGCTGGACTACAAACAATTACTTCTTGTGTACCAACAACCTCATCTTTTACCATGTTAACGATTTCTGAAAAAAGACTTAATCCTTTTTCGTAGTCTAAATTCATTTTCCAGTTACCTGCAACGATGTTTTTACGCATAATAGTGTTTTTTATTTATCTTATTTAATATACTCTTGTCTAATCGTTGAGGTCAACTCATAAACAACTTTTAATATATCGCGATCCAAAATGGACAAACTTTCTTTTTTCAGTGCCGCACGATGTTGCAGCATCTCTTCAAATTTGTGCCAGAAATACGTCTCTTTCTTTTGGTCGGTAAACCAAGAAAAATCAGGCACAAATTTGGGAATAATATTTGACATTGCAACCTGTGCTCCCACGCCAATTACGCTGCCTGTTGTGAGGGATGAATTAATACCACACATCGCGTAATCTGCCATAAAAGTACCTACTTTCGGCAACAATGTATCTCTATATCCAACTTCTTTATAATCGAATATTTTTACTGTTGCCCAATTGTTTTGCAAGTTAGAATTACTGGTACCGGCCCCCAAGTTACAACCTTCACCGAGAACAGCGCAGCCCAAATAACCGTCATGTCCTTTCGCACAATTTCCCCAGAGGACGGCATTATTTACTTCTCCAGCTATGGTACAACCTGGACCTATGCTTACATTTGGATATAGCTTACTTCCCATCTTAACCCTTGCCCCTACTCCTATAGCTAAGGGGCCTTTTAAATGAGAACCCTCCTCGATAACAGCATCATTCCCAATATAAATAGACCCCTCCGTTGTATTAAATGTACTACATAACGCGTGTACATTTTTACCCACAAAAAGTTGATCTCCGATAATTACATTGGATGCATGCAAAGACATCGATACAACACCATTGGTGAGCAGTTCATAATCAAACTGCAATTGTGAAAGATTATGTCGGTAAATATCTTCCAGACTTCGAACAGAAATTAACGGATGCGAAAAGGGAATTTCTGTTAAAGGCAGTTCATTAGGTTCGGCGACCCACGTTTCTACTTTATAGGCAATCCATTCGCCAGCTTCAGTAAGAACAGCGTTTAAAGGCAAATCGTTTAGTGCATTCACCAAAGGCAACGAAGGGCAGATATTTCCACGAATAACAAGATAGGATGTGGCTTGAGGAGATTTTTGGAATTTCGGTTGTAAATAAGGCTCGGTATAATAATAGACAGTTGAACCTAAAAGATGTTGCCATTTCTGCTGTAAGGTTAGAATTCCTACGCGGAGATCCCCTACCGGTCTTGTATAAACCAAAGGCAACAAATGCTGTCGCCAAGGGGCCCAATCATGTAAAACAACTTCCAACATAGCTGACGATAAAATTACATAAAAAAATCCCGATAAGTAAACTTATCGGGACAATGTTTTAAGCAAGCCTTAAAATTACTTTTTATTGTAACGGCTACGGAATTTATCGATACGTCCTGCTGTATCAACCAATTTCATTTTACCTGTATAAAATGGGTGTGAAGTGTGCGAAATCTCCAATTTAACCAATGGATATTCATTACCATCTTCCCAAGTAATTGTTTCTTTTGTATCTACACATGATTTAGTTACGAAAGCATAGTCATTCGACATATCTTTGAAAACCACTAATCTGTAGCTTGATGGATGCAAATCTTTTTTCATTTTTATCTTATGATTACTTATATTCTACAATCGAGGTGCAAAGATAATTTATATTTTAAAAAAAACAAAACAATAATTATCCACATAAATACCTTTTATGCACATACCGCTCCTCCTACTGCTTGATAGCAAAGATACGATTTTTTATTTTAGCTATCAATTACTCCACTCATCCCATTTGTTATTTTTCACATCTTCATCCATAAACTGGTGTTTTTTTGCTAGTTTTGCATTCTTATTTAGCAGATTAACGATAGACAATGAGTACTGTATTATCCGAACAGGAACAACAACGCAGACTAAATCTTCAAGCCATTATTGATTTGGGTATTAATCCTTACCCAGCAGACGAATTTGAAGTAAATGTTTCTGCAGCAGACATTTTAGAAAATTACGAACGAGATAAATTAAACTATAAACGCATTCGTTTTGCAGGTCGAATCATGAGTCGACGTGTTATGGGTAGTGCCTCATTCGTCGAACTTCAAGATTCAACAGGCCGTATTCAAGCCTACGTCAAACGGGATGATATATGTCCAGAAGAAGATAAAACTTTTTACAATAGCGTTTTCAAGAAACTTCTAGATATAGGTGATATTATCGGTGTAGAAGGTTTTGTGTTTACAACCCAAACGGGAGAAATCTCAATTCACGTCGAGAAATTAACAATATTAACAAAGTCACTTCGCCCACTACCTATCGTGAAAGAGGCGGATGGTAAAACTTTCGATGCGTTCACCGATCCGGAACAACGCTACAGAATGCGCTACGTAGACCTCATCGTAAATCCACAGAATCGTGATATTTTCGTAAAGCGTACAAAACTTTTTAGTGCGATGCGTGAGTTCTTTAACAACGCAGGCTATATGGAAGTTGAGACGCCAGTTTTGCAGTCTATTCCTGGTGGAGCAACAGCACGTCCATTCATCACCCATCATAATGCATTGGATATTCCACTATACCTACGCATTGCAAACGAGCTGTATTTAAAACGTCTTATCGTTGGCGGATTTGATGGAGTATATGAATTTTCTAAAAACTTCCGCAACGAAGGAATGGATAGAACCCATAATCCGGAATTTACCGCAATGGAAATTTACGTAGCCTATAAAGACTACAATTGGATGATGGACTTCACGGAACGTCTACTGGAACACTGTGCTTTAGCTGTAAATGGAACAACTAAAGCAGTCTTTGGTGAGCATGAGGTTGATTTCAAAGCTCCTTACAAGCGTATATCAATGGCGCAATCCATATTGGATTTTACGGGTTTTGATATCATCGGAAAATCAGAAGAACAAATTAGGAGTGCCGCAAAAGATATGGGAATCGCTGTAAACGATACCATGGGCAAAGGAAAACTAATCGATGAGATCTTCGGCGAAAAATGTGAAGGAAATTATATACAGCCAACATTTATTACCGATTACCCAATCGAAATGTCGCCACTGACGAAAAAACACCGGGATAATCCAGAACTAACGGAGCGTTTTGAACTTATGGTATGTGGTAAAGAAATCGCAAATGCTTATTCGGAATTAAATGACCCTATTGATCAACGCGAACGCTTCGAAGATCAATTGCGCTTATCCGAAAAAGGAGACGATGAAGCGATGTTTATCGATCAAGATTTCTTGCGTGCATTAGAATATGGAATGCCTCCAACATCCGGACTAGGAATAGGTATGGATCGATTAATCATGTTTTTGACGAATAACCCTTCGATTCAAGAAGTTTTATTTTTCCCACAGATGCGTCCTGAAAAAGTAGCGAAAGTAGCCTCTGACAGTGATTATATTGCTTTAGGTATTCCTGCCGAGTGGGTCCCTGTACTACAAAAAATGGGATTCACAACAATAGAATCTTTAAAAGAAGCGAACCCAAATAAAGTTTTTAATGACTTAGGTGGAATGCGTAAAAAAATGAAACTCGACATTGCGATGCCGGGTAAAGAAGATGTTTTAGCTTGGTTTAATTAAGTTAATACCTTCTTTTACAAAAAAAGCGATCAAACAAATTTGATCGCTTTTTTTGTAATTACCGATAAGAGATCCCAGACCTGAACATGCTAAAATAGCCTATTCATCATTGAGCTATCTACAACGTTATTGCTGTAATCACACTTATAAGATGAGCTAAAACAGGATTACTAGCGTAACAAGCCTTTACAAATACGACTTACTAATGCTGGCCCTTCATAAATAAAACCAGTATAAACCTGTACCAAACTCGCTCCCGCTTCGAGTTTCTCAAGGGCATCTTCCGCAGAATGAATCCCTCCTACGCCGATAATCGGGAAAGCACCATTTGATTTTTCAAACAGATAACGTACAACCTCTGTAGACCGTTTTGTCAAAGGTTTTCCACTGACGCCTCCCATTTCTTGTGCTAAAGTGGGGTCACATAATAGACCTTCACGCGAGATCGTCGTATTCGTTGCAATAACCCCTGCAATCTGCGTTTCTGCCACAATTTCCACAATATCATCCAATTGTGATTCACTTAAATCTGGCGCAATCTTCAGTAAAATAGGTTTCGAATTCTTCTTTTCAACATTGAGCTGTTGAAGGGTGTTTAAAAGATGTTTCAAGGGCTCTTTATCTTGCAGATCACGAAGCCCTGGGGTATTTGGCGAACTCACATTCACTACGAAATAATCTACGTAGTCAAAAAGCGCATGGAAACAATATACATAGTCGTTAACAGCGTCTTCATTTGGCGTTAATTTATTTTTACCAATATTACCTCCGATGATTAAATTTTTTCGATCTTTCAACGCCTTTAATCGCGCAGCTGCGACATCAGCGCCTTGATTATTGAAGCCCATACGATTGATCAAGGCATGATCAGGCAACAAACGAAACATCCTTGGCTTTTCATTACCAGGTTGTGGACGTGGTGTGACGGTACCAATTTCAATAAAACCGAAACCCAATCCTGCCATATCCTCGATATACTCTGCATTTTTGTCAAAACCAGCTGCAAGGCCTACTGGATTTTTAAATTTCAAGCCGAAAACTTCTCGTTCTAACCTTTTATCTTCTATGGTGTAAATCGATTTCAAAAGAGACTTTGCGCCCCATAACTTGCTAAATTTACGTAGACCTCCTGTCACTTGGTGATGTGCCGTTTCGGGATCCATAGTGAAGAACAATGGTTTGACTAGTTTGTACATAGATGCAAAGTTAGCCAAAGAAGCAGAAATATTCATTACTTTTGTAGCGAAATGATATCAATTAATAATTTAACATTCGAAATTGGCTCACGTGCACTGTATGATGAAGCCAATTGGCATATAAAACCAGGCGACAAAGCGGGACTTATCGGCGCCAATGGGGCTGGAAAATCTACACTATTAAAACTTATAGTAGGTGATTATACACCGACGTCGGGAAGCATATCCATGGCTAAGGATCTTAAAATCGGTTACCTAAACCAAGATCTTTTGTCATATCACTCGGATAAGAGTATTGTACATGTCGCTATGGAAGCTTTCGAAAGACAGAATCAGCTCCATGCTGAAATAGAAGTTTTACTGCAGAAGCTAGAGACGGATTACTCGGATGAAATTTTAAATAAACTGAGCGACAAGCAAATGGAATTTGAAGCGCTCGACGGTTATAACATCGAATTCCGTGCCCATGAAATACTCGCTGGACTTGGTTTTTCTGAAGAAGAGCAACAACGCCCGTTGGCAACATTCTCAGGCGGTTGGCGCATGCGGGTCATGCTGGCGAGAATCCTGCTGCAAACACCGGATATACTTCTTCTCGATGAACCTACCAACCACTTAGATTTACCTTCCATTAAATGGTTGGAAAATTACCTACAAGCTTTCGAAGGTTCTATCGTCATCGTTTCTCATGATAGATATTTCCTAGATCGCATCATTAACAAAACAGTGGAGTCTCGAAAAGGTAAACTAACAGCTTATGCGGGAAACTACACGTTTTACTTGGAAGAAAAATCCCTTCGAGAGGAAATCCAAAGCAATCAGTTTAAAAATCAGCAAGCTAAGATCAAGCAAGAGGAAAAACTAATTGAACGCTTTCGCGCAAAAGCAAGCAAAGCAAAAATGGTGCAATCGCGTATCAAAGCGCTTGATCGAATGGAAAAAATCGATGACATCGACGATGATAACCCAGTGGTTAATTTCAGTTTTAAGTTTTCCAAGCCTTCGGGGCGACATGTGGTAACACTTGAACATTTATCCAAATCCTATCCTAATCTTGAAATTCTTCGAAATACAGACGCGATTATAGAAAAAGGTGATAAGATAGCACTCATAGGAGCCAACGGAAAAGGAAAGTCTACGTTGCTACGCATAGTAGCCGATGCCGATACAGCATATACGGGAACTAGCACTAAAGGACACAATGTTTCGCAAACATTCTTCGCTCAACATCAGCTCGAAGCGCTACATCTTGAAAACAGCCTTCTACAAGAATTAATCGCTTTTGCACCAAAACACACAGAAACAGAGCTTCGATCGATACTAGGCTGTTTTCTCTTTACAGGTGATGATGTGTTTAAAAAGATTAAGGTGCTTTCCGGTGGTGAAAAATCCCGGGTTGCTCTAGCTAAAGCATTAACCGCTGATGCTAACTTTTTGGTACTCGACGAACCAACCAACCACTTGGACATGGCCTCGGTTAATATTTTGATACAAGCTCTACAGCAATACGAAGGAACGCTCATCGTTGTATCACACGATAGGTATTTCTTAGATCACGTAGCCAACAAAATATGGTTTATAGAAGATAAGGAGATTAAAGAATATCCAGGCACCTATGAAGAGTATGAAATCTGGAATTCCAAACGAGTAGTCAAGAGTGAGCCTAAACCAGAAAAAAAAGCTGTTAAAGAAGAACCTAAAAAGGAGAAGACTCCACCTTCAGAAGATAAAGTTCGTTTATTACAGCGCAAAAATAAAGAATTGTCGACGCTTGAACAGAAACTAAATGAAAACGAAAAGCATCTAAAAGAGCTTGAATTTAATCTGGCAAAGGAAGATGTGTATTCCGATGCTGTCAAGCTACAAGAAGCAACCCGTGCTTATAATTCCGCTAAAGCTAGTTTTGAAAAGTCACAACAGGACTGGGAATCGTTAGCCGAGGAAATCATGGAACTAGAAAACTAGTAAAAAATAAAAGGAACGAAAACTATCGTTCCTTTTATTTTTTTACTAAACAGGCTTTGATTTATTGGATATAATAAAGAAATTTACGTCAGTAGATTTCAAATATATGAAATGTCCATGCTTACAAAGTACAAACCGAGTGAAAATAACCCGGACATTCCATATGGCCTTTAAAAAACAAACCGAGAGAAACGAGCTCATTTATTCCAATGAAATCTAACACTGATAAATATTTATTTACATATGAATAGGATAAGCCAAGTATTCCTTATTATTGTTATTATAGGAACATGCAGTGCCTGTAAATTTGGCCGTTTTGTTTTTTACAACTTTGCCAATATTACGGACTATAAAATTTTTCCCTACCGAGAAATATCCAAGTCTACCAATCCCTTTATTTTTCCACAGGCAAAAACTCCAAAAATCCCCAAGAATATTACCATCGAAGGACAACAGCAATCTTTTGATAGCTATTTAACACAAAACCATACGGTAGCATTTATTGCAATACAGCATGACAGTATACAGTATGAAAAATATTTTGACGATTATGTCGATTCGTCGATTGTTGCTTCTTTCTCTATGGCGAAATCTATCACATCCTTGCTTATTGGCATTGCTATAGACGATGGACATATCCAATCAGTTGAAGAACCTATTACCAACTATATACCTGAACTAAAATCGAATGGATTCGAACGTGTAACATTAAAACACCTCCTCCAAATGACATCTGGATTAGAATTTAACGAAGGCTACAGTAATCCTTTTGGACATGTCGCTACTTTCTATTATGGAACCGATCTACGCCGTGCGATCAAAAAACTAAAGCTAGCGGAGCAACCGGGACAGCAGTTTCGCTATACAAGTGGACAAACTCAATTGCTTGGATTAGCCTTAGAACGAGCATTAAAGAGTCAGACAATAAGCAGCTATCTAGAAGAAAAAATATGGAAACCATTGGGCATGGAATACGATGCTAGTTGGAGTTTGGATCGTAAAAAGAATGGACTAGAAAAGACTTTCTGTTGTGTTAATGCGAGAGCGCGTGATTTTGCTAAACTGGGCAGGCTGTATTTAAACAATGGAAATTGGAACGGCAAGCAAATCGTTTCAAAAAAATGGATCGCTGAGTCAACAAAAGTAGATACATCAGCTGGCAGTGCTTGGAATTATCAATATCAATGGTGGCTTCCTACGAAGCATGGTGATTTCTTAGCTGACGGACTGCTCGGGCAATACATTTATGTCAATCCAGAAAAAGATCTTATCCTCGTAAGACTTGGAAAAAAAACAGGCAAGATCAATTGGCAGCAATTTCTTCCGGAAATAGCAAATTCTTATTAAAATCGATCTGACCTCGTTTTTTAATTGTGTTAAGGCATGATACAACGCATTGATCCATATCCAAAATATATTCCAGTATAGATCATAATGCTCTTAAATTAGGCTCCTCTAGACAACGACTGACGCACAAGTAAGAACTGATCATTTTCGAGAGACAAGTAACCAAACTCGTAAACGAAAAAATACACCTGTCCTTTTGTTGTACTTAATTGACTTGTAAAGCAATTAAAATGTAACCCTCTGGCTAATAATTTTTCACGAGAAACTTTCAACATTTTTTCGTCCCCCAAGAGTTCACCTAAAATCCTCCGATTTCTCGCTAATGTATGGTTAATTCTCTTAACAAAACTATTGGGAGCACTATTCAATTTGTTATTGTAGCTGCTGCGACAACCATCGTCACAGAATCTTTTATCAGATCGACCACGAATAAGAGCATTGCAAGCTAAGCATTTTTTTTCTTCCATAATCCAAAAGTTTGTAAACGTTTACAATCGTATATAAACAGATATAATTGGTTAACTGCCGACTAGCACAAACCAGTCTTTGCAATTTTGTCCTGTCAATCCCGTTAAGCGTATTGACACTATAAATTTAATAGATTGAAAACTGTTTTACAATTAAAATTGAACATTATGAACATGCTCGTAAATTCAGTCCAACTCATTGGACGCTTAGGCGCAGACGCCGAAATCAAAACCACTACCCAAGGTGCAAAAGTCGTCAATGTACGTTTTGCAACAAATGAATACAGCAAAAACAGTAAAGGCGACTGGCTGGAAATCACATACTGGCACAATTTAGTATTCTGGGGAAAGCTAGCCGATAAGCTAGAAAAAAACAATAAAAAAGGAACAAGATTAATGATCCAAGGATCGTTGTCGTATCGGGAATACACAGATGTACATGATATAAAACGAGAAGTTGTTGATATTCGTGTGCAACAATTCTTAGTTTTGAACCCTTAGCAGGGACAAGCCTCAATCCAGAAAGCCTTACGGATGAGATCCCCCAAAAAAAACGCAGATCCCTTTTAGAGAGACCTGCGTTTTTCATTACGTTTACGTAAATCCGCTAACGGTGTCTAATCGAGAACAAAGCCTGTTATCTCCGCCAATTTGCTAGGAATATCCGTATTCTCCATCTTATGCGTGAATTTATCAGCACCTACACCTATTGCAAATACTGGAATATAAGCTGCGGAATGATTACCCGATGCCCATGCGATGGACCCTGCTTTATTCAATAATTTAACAGCTTCGCTAGCCAATTTATCGTCCGTAGCATATAAGCTCTTGGATGTCTCAGACTCGTGATTAACGAAACTTTTCTTGTAAATTTCCATTAAAACGTCTTCGTCTTCCTTTGAAACCACCACTTTACTAAACAAGCCTAGATTATCGCTTAATACGTTCTTGACTTCGTCCCAGCTTACTTGCTTTTTGGAATCTCGTAAACCAGCTACAAGTTTAGAAAGCTCACCCTGTGAAATCACTTGATTTGCCAATAACTTTGTATTCAATCGACTACTTCCATTTCCGATAGCAATCCCACCCGTTTCATGGTCAGCTGTTACTATAATTAATGTTTCATCTGGATGCTGCTTGTAAAACTCATAAGCCCTTTTAACGGCCTTATTAAAATCAAGCATTTCACGAATGGTAGTTGTCGCATCATTCGCATGGGAAGCCCAATCTATTTTCCCGCCTTCTACCATCAAAAAGAATCCGCTATCATTCTTCTTCGACAACGATTCTATGGCCGCATCCGTAATTTGCTCTAAGGTTAGATCGCCTTCTTTCTGATCTATCGCATATTTTAACGACTCTTGATCTGCCGCTTTTTCATTCATCAAAATAATTCGATCTGCTGTTTGCTTTACAGACTGGTATTCCTTTAATCCACGAGCTAATTTATAGCCCGCTTTCTCAAATTGCGGATAGAGTGAGGTTACACTCTTTTTATCCGAATTCTTATCCGGGCTCAAGAAGCCTGATCCTGCAAAGAAATCGAAATTAGAAGAAATTAAGTCTAATCCTATCTCGTAATATCTTCCTCTGTTAGGTTGCTTTGCATAAAATGATGCCGGAGTCGCATGATCAATACTCACAGACGTGGTTATTCCAACTTTCATACCGGCCTCTTTTGCAGCATAGGCTACACTTTTATAGGAGATTGTACCTGTACTGTCCATCGCCAAAACACCATTTTTAGTTTTCTTTCCAACCGCTAAGGCGGTACCTCCAGCGGCAGAATCCGTAACTCCGTGAGACAAAGAATAGGAAGTAGCAAAAGTTGCATGCGGAAAAGTAGAAAAGACCAATGGGAATACCGTATTTCGATCTTGTTGCGCGGCTAGAAATACTTCCGTCAGATTAATTTGGTTCAAGCCCATGCCATCACCGATCATAAAAAAAATGTACTTCGGTTTCTGTTGGGCAAATAACCCTTGTGCAGCAAAAATAAAAAGTGTAAAAATTAAAAAAATCTTCTTCATTTCATCTGTAAATTATTATTTATAAGTATTATATTCCTATGGAATAAATGAGCTCGCGTTTCACTCCGTTTGTTCGTAATGGTCATATGGAATATTATTCGTGTTACTTTTGTTTTCACTGGCACTCATACTACTTCGTGGTCATATGTGTTTGTGTTTTGTCTAACATGAACATTTCATATAATTTTATCGAGCAAAGATAATATGTTAATGTAAACTCATTGTTAAGTTCGAGCTCTACAAACAAAACTCAATATACGATTATTTGTGTTATGCCCTACTCGTAAATCCAAAAAGACAGATTCTTCTATATTTCTAGCAAAAAGGTTATGTTTGCAACATGAATACAGGACAACAGGAGATGATCGTTGGCGATTTTGAAAAATTTATGCGCTATATGCTTGCGCAGCACAAGCCATTCTCCCTAGAAATATTTGTTTCCTTTGCGACTTCCTTAGTTAACTTTTACCAAGGGTCGAATTTAATCCGTGCGGAACAACGCCATGAAGCAGCATTTATCCTGGCACATTCCTTCAACGCAGGTATCGGACAGCAAATTTCTACAGAAGATTTACAGCAAATTGTTGAAATAATAATTACAGATCTGACGGTTGATTATTCCATATTAAATCCTATATTTGGATGATTTACAAAAAAGGGGGGATTAGCTCAGCTGGCTAGAGCGTTTGGCTGGCAGCCAAAAGGTCATCGGTTCGACTCCGATATTCTCCACTACAAAAAAAGAGACGTTATAACGTCTCTTTTTTGTATCTCCACAATGGGCACGCCTTGTATTTTATCTAATCCTGCTGTGTCCATACCAAATTATCTGTCGCATAGCCACATTGCACGGCATATCCTAAATAATCGTTCTTGATCGTTTCCGGTATGCTTTTCTCACGAGAAAGTATCCACATATAATCCAGATTCTCCCCGAATACCAAAGCATATTTATAATCTTCGTCTATCTTAACAACATTGTACCCCGAGTAAAAAGGTCCAAAAAAGGAAACTTTCAATGCGCCTTCATCCTCCGAACCGATAAATAATGCCTTCCCAATACTCTGCTTGTTCTTACCTGTCACGGTATTCACTCCTTGGTTATTAACCTTTATACTTCCATCCTTATTTAAGGAATAATGAGCCGTCACATTTTTCAGATTTTTCTCCCAATGAAAATCTAAACGCGCAATCTCAAACCATTTTCCTAAGTAACGTTCTTTATCAAATTTTTGGACAACTGAAACAGTTGATTTAATCGGTTTAAAAAGGTTATAAAGCGCAGTTCCCGCAGCTACCGCGGCAACCAATAGTAATGTTTTCTTTTTGTCCATCATACTTATAAAACAAAACTACATATACAAAAGTTTGCCTTTTAATCTTTAGTTTTGAGGAAAACACAACGACATTGTATTCACGCGACGAAGCTAAACAATTAAAAGAACGATTTTGGACAAGTTTTGGTCAATTCATGACCTTGGTTCCAAGTGAAGAAGGATTAAAGATCAATTGGATAAATTATAAAACAGGAATCAAACATCTGTTTTTCCGTATGGAAGCGGATAACAAGACTGCGCGCATCTTCATCGAAATCAGTCATCCCGATGAGGGAATCCGTGCATTAATGTATGAACAATTTCATAGTTATAAAACAGTGCTCGAGGGGGAATTGGAGGAAAAATGGATCTGGTTACCAACGGTTGATAACGATTTTGGAAAAAGCAGCGCTCAAATAATATGCACTTTTGAAGAACGTATATCGATCTTCAATCAAAACGATTGGCCAACATTAATATCGTTTTTTAAACCTCGGATAATAGCCCTAGATCGTTTTTGGTCAAATGCCAAATATGCTTTTGAGATATTTAAATAGGAAAAGTACAATTTAACGTATAAAGTTGACTAGCTTTGTGATAAAGTTTTAAAAATTAGAGCACATGAAAAATCTTTTAAAGCTTGCCTTATTCTGTATGTTGTTACTTCAATACGAATGGGCAAGTGCATGGGGCACGACCGGGCATAGGGTAATTGCAGAAATCGCCGAAAACCACCTCAACAAAAAGGCAAAGAAAAACATTCAAAAAATCATCGGTAACCAAAAATTGGCCTATTGGTCCAACTGGGCCGATTTCATCAAGTCAGATCCGGATCCAGCATTAAACAGTACAGGGTCATCCCATTTCATCAATACAGCTGCTAATCTTAGTTTCGATGACTTTACCCTTGCTTTAACCAATTCTCCGGCGAATAACCTGTACAAATCTTACTTGCGTATCAAGGAAAATGCGAAGCAAAAAAATCACCCGCTTAAGGAGCAACAGCAAGATCTGTATTTTATTATACACCTGCTTGCAGATGCACACCAACCTATGCATGTGAGTCGTGCAGAAGATTTGGGTGGAAATAAAATCAACGTAGATTTTTTTGGTAAGAAAGGGAATATACATCGCGTTTGGGATTCTGATTTAGTTGATAACGAAAAATATAGCTATACAGAATATGCTCGCGTACTCGATATTTATGATGCGTCTACCTATAAAAATTATGCATCGACAAATTTTGAACAATGGCTTTTTGAATCACATCAATTGGCTAATGTTATATACGCGGACGTTGCTCAAAATACGGATTTACGTTACGAATATATCTACCAGTTCAAATATAAAATGGAAGAATGCCTATTAAAAGGGGGAATACGTTTAGCTAAAGAACTTAACGAAATCTACGGTTATTAAACACAAATAAAAACTTTTCGTTATTATTCTTCTTTTATTAATAAATTTTCGATTTTTGAATCCATAAATTTCTTTTTTCTTAGCAATTAACGAATAATAATAGAGAGATATAATATCTTTACAAGATCATGAGTACGACATCATATTTATCAGATAGGATTAACAATTTATCCGAATCAGCGACTTTGAAAATGACAAAACTCGGTCGCGAGCTTGCCGCAAAAGGCATCAATGTTATCAGTTTAAGCGTAGGCGAACCTGACTTCAATACGCCTGATAATGTTAAAAATGCCGCTAAACTGGCTTTAGATGAAAACTACACACGTTATTCACCTGTACCAGGATATCCTGAGTTGCGCCAAGCTATAGTGAATAAACTCAAGTCAGAGAATGGACTTGACTACGAACCATCACAGATTGTCGTATCCACTGGAGCCAAACAGTCTCTTTCTAACGTTATCCTCACGTTGATCAACCCAGGTGACGAAGTCATTATTCCAACACCTTACTGGGTTTCTTATTCTGAAATGGTTGTTTTAGCAGAGGGAAAATCGGTATTTATCAATACAGATATTGAATCTGATTTCAAAATTACACCAGCGCAATTGGAAGAAGCTATCACACCGAAAACTAAATTATTCATGTTTTCATCCCCATGTAATCCAACAGGGTCGGTGTATAGCAAAACGGAATTAGAGGCTCTGGTTAAAGTCTTCGAAAAACATCCTGATATCTTCATTCTTTCGGATGAAATCTATGAACATATTAACTTCGTGGATAAACATGAATCTATCGCCCAATTCGACAGTGTAAAAGACCGTGTCATTATTGTCAATGGTTTTTCTAAAGCTTATGCAATGACTGGTTGGCGCTTGGGATATATCGCCGCTAATAAAGAGATTGCAGCTGCTAACGATAAACTCCAAGGACAAACGACTTCAGGTACATGTTCTATTGCACAACGCGCAGGTATTATTGCTTATCAAGACGGCTTAGAGAGTGTACAAAAAATGAAAGAGGCTTTCATACGTCGTCGTCAATTGGTATACGATTTATTGAATGATATTCCGGGTGTTAAGACGAACCTTCCTGAAGGAGCATTCTACTTTTTCCCAGAGATCAGTTCATTCTTTGGTAAAAAAGATGCACAAGGGAATGTGATTAAAGATTCCTCAGACTTGGCATTATATTTATTGAATGAAGGCCATATCGCTACCGTAGGAGGAGATTCATTTGGTAACAACAACTATATACGCCTGTCTTATGCTGCTTCGGACGAAAATCTAAAAGAAGCTTTGAGACGCATGAAAGTTGCTTTAGGAAACCTATCCTAAACGATACATTATAAAAAAACGGCTGTCAAAAATTGACAGCCGTTTTTTTATAATGTTATTTATGAAACTTAGCAGCCAATTGTTACGCCATTTGGTATTACCGCATTTTTCTTTACGACCACAATTCCGTCGCGAATGGTATGGGTATCGAAATCACCATCTGGTAAATGATCTCCCCCTTTAATACGAACATCATTACCTATGCGGCAGTTTTTATCCAAAATTGCGTTTTCAATATAACAACGTTCACCAACACCAACCGGAGGGGGTTGCTGGGTATTTCCCAAGGTCAACACATCTTCCAACGGTTCGTAATAATCTATTCCCATCATATAGGTTGATTTTATAACCGTCCCCTTCCCAATTCTGGAACGTATTCCGATGACGGAGCGTTCCAATTTATCACCGTTCAAAATACAGCCATCTGCAACAATAGTATTATTCAGCAGCGTTCCCGAGATTTTGGAGGGAGGCAACATACGCGCTCTTGTAAAGACCGTTTCATTAAATAAATTGAAATCCGGCACATCATCCGTTAAGCCTATATTGGCATCGAAGAAAGATTTAATCGTTCCAATATCTGTCCAATATCCGTCAAATTGATAGCTCAGTACACGTTTGGCCTCTATCGCATCTGGAATAATTTCCTTTCCAAAGTCCATTCCCGGATTGTCGGTCAACAAACTTTTAAGTACACCTTTGGTGAAGACATAAATCCCCATCGAAGCGAGATACCGACGACCTTTCACCTCCATATCGTCAGACACCTCTGAAGACCATTTAAGCACCTCTTCACTGTTAGGCTTTTCCGTAAAAGAAGTGACTTCATTATTCTCATTTGCCTTGAGAATACCAAAACCAGTGGCATCTTTCGCATTCACTGGAATAGTCGCAATGGTTACATCCCCACCATTCTCGACATGAAAATCGATCAGGGCCGAATAGTCCATCTGATAAAGCTGATCGCCCGAAAGAATAAGCACATACTCGTAATCAACATTCAGTAGATTCTTTTGCGTACGACGTACAGCGTCCGCAGTTCCCTCAAACCAACGGTCGCCTTCGATAGTTTGTTCAGCCGCAAGAATATCCACGAACCCTTTACTAAAAATGCTAAAATTGTACGAGTTTTTGATATGCTTATTCAGCGAAGCCGAATTAAACTGCGTTAAGACGAAAATCTTATTATAACCGGAGTTTAAACAATTCGAAATAGGAATATCCACCAATCGATACTTTCCTGCAATAGGAACAGCTGGTTTTGATCGCTGTTCTGTCAGAGGAGAAAGACGTGTTCCACGTCCGCCCCCTAATACAATGGAGACTACTTTATGTGCCATAATGAACCTATAATTGGTTATACAATTTTATATATTGTTGCGCTGACTTATCCCATGAAAAATCCAGTTCCATTTCCCTCTGCCGAATCTTATGCAGTGCTTTTGGATCCTCGATAACTTGTAAAGCTCGTTCTACCGCTTCCGTTGCTTCGTTAACCTCTGCATTTAGAAAGACAAAGCCATAACCGCCATCCTCCGTTATGTCTAGTACCGTATCTTTCAATCCACCTATTTTTCTGACAATAGGAATAGTACCATATTTCATCGCGTATAATTGATTTAAACCACAGGGTTCAACACGAGAAGGCATCAACAGCAAATCTGCAGCGGCGTAAACCTGATGCGCTAGGGTTTCATTATATCCAAAGAATACAGCGAAACGGTCTTCGTATCGATCGAGCAGAGCGGAAAGACTTTCCTGAATTCTTTCGTCTCCCGATCCTAAAATAAATATACTGATTTTGTTATCCTGATTCGTAAAAATATGTTCTAAAATCTGCGGTAATAAATCAGCTCCTTTTTCCAGTGCAAAACGTCCTATAAAAGCAAGTAGCGGGACGGTAGAATCAATTTTATATCGTTCACAAAATTCTTTTTTATTCGTTTTTTTACCTGACTTTACGGTAGATCTCCGATAGGTCTTATCGATCAACGTATCCAATTCTGGATTCCAGTAAAGATCATCTATGCCATTAACTATGCCGTATCCTTTTGCTTGTTCAGCCTGTATGAGGTCTTCTAATCCATTTGCTTGTTCAAATAGCTCTTGTAAATAACCTTCGCTTACTGTACTAAAAGCATCACAACATTTAATCGCGGCAGCGAATGGATTAATCACCCCTGCCCAATCCAACAACCCCCATTTCCAAGTATCAAATTTGGGAAGAAGAATGCCCTTGTTCCAGTTCATCCATCCTTGGTATTGTCCATTATGAATGGTGAACAATGTCTTGACTTCCGAAAACCCCTTGTATTCCAAAGAATGACGCATAAAAAACGGGAGCAGACCTACGTGATGGTCATGGCAGTTGACGACATCGGGCATGATTTCCGCAGATTTCATCCAATGCAAAAAAGCATGTTGAAAAGCGATCCATTGCTCCGCCTCGTCTGGATAACAATAAACTTCCTCCCGATCAAGTTTTCCTGGTATACGAATAAGATATAACGGGAATCCCAAAGGGTCTCCTTCTTCTTTTAAAACTTCATATCGCAGGTGCTCTGACCCTTGCATAAAGTCACCTTCGTGAATCAACGATAGCGATCGATCTTGTGTAAAGGGTTTATCATAAAAAGGCGATACAACCCAGGCGTCTACACCGAACTTCCTTTGATAACGAGGGAGAGCCCCTAAAACATCTGCTAAACCGCCTACTTTAGCTAAAGGAAAACATTCTACACTAACATGTATTACCAGCATATATCTATCTAAATTCGTTTCAAAACTAACCCTCCTAAAGGGGGTAATTCTATCGGTATTGAGTCTCCGCAATTCATCCAATAAATTGGTTCAGAAGTGACATCGATCGGATTCACACCACTACCATAATAACTGACATCATCAGAATTCAAAATCACTTTCCAACGTCCAGCGGTCGGTACACCTATACGATAGTTTCGAACGACCGGCGTTAAGTTGAGAACAATCAAAACATCATCTTCGATCCGATAGCCTTTACGTAGGTAAACGAAAATACTGTTTTCATGATCGCCCAATTCTATCCATTGAAAGCCCTCTGCACTAAAGCCTTTTTCGTATAATGCAGGTTCAGCACGATAAAGTCTATTTAAATCCTTGACGAACCTCTGCATTCCCTTATGTGGTTCATATTGTGTAAGATGCCAGTCTAGAGACTGATTGACATTCCATTCTGAGGTTTGCGCAAACTCGCCTCCCATAAAAAGCAATTTCGTACCAATAAAGGTATACATGTATAGATACAACGCTCTTAAATTGGCAAATCGTTGCCAATCGTCACCGGGCATCTTATAAATCAGCGCTTGTTTTCCATAAACAACCTCATCGTGAGATAAAGGCAACATAAAATTTTCATGAAACCCATATACGGTGGCAAAGGTCATTTGATCATGGTGATACTTCCGATGGATAGCATCCTCTTTAAAATAATTCAACGTATCATGCATCCATCCCATCATCCACTTCATTCCAAAACCAAGTCCACCTTCAAAAGTTGGTCGACTGACCCCTGGCCAAGAAGTAGATTCCTCAGCAATAGTCTGCACATCTGGAAAATGGGCATAGACAGCCTCGTTAAGTTCCTTTAGAAAATGAACAGCATCAAGATTTTCTCTTCCTCCAAATCCATTCGGTACCCATTCGCCTTCGTTACGCGAATAATCAAGATAGAGCATAGATGCAACGGCATCAACACGCAGCCCATCAATATGATAACGCTCTAACCAAAAGAAAGCATTCGATATCAGAAAAGAACGGATCTCATTTCTTCCGTAGTTAAAGATGTAAGATTTCCAATCCGGATGGTATCCTTTCCTTGGATCCTCATGTTCAAACAGATGTGATCCATCAAAACGATACAGACCATGTGCGTCTCCAGGAAAATGAGATGGAACCCAATCTAAGATTACACCTATACCGGCAACATGAAAACACTCGATAAGGTACATCAAATCTTGTGCATTGCCGTATCGCGATGATGCGGCAAAATAACCTGTGATCTGATACCCCCATGAAGGGTAATATGGATGTTCCATAATGGGCATTAATTCCACATGTGTGAACCCCATATCCTTTACATAAGGTACGAGTCGATCGGCTATTTCACGGTAAGTTAGAAACCGTTCACTGTCTTCCGAATCTCTCGCCCAAGAACCGATATGAACCTCATAAACAGAAAAAGGTTTATCTAATGCATTTTTATCAGGTCGGGACAACATCCAAGCATCATCCTGCCAGGCGTACCAGGTCGTAGCGACGACGGAAGCTGTACGAGGCGGCGTTTCGTGAAGTAGTGCAAATGGATCTGCCTTCTCCAATTGCTCGCCCGTTGCCGTGCGAATATGGTATTTATAGACTTCCCCCATTTCCAGACCTTCTATAAAACCTTCCCATATTCCGCTGCTATCCCATCTTACAAACAGCTGATGGCTGTGAGGATTCCAACCGTTAAAATTTCCAATCACAGATACGGCTTCCGCATTCGGAGCCCAAACTGCAAAATACACGCCTTGTTTTTCGTTCTGAATTAGTGCATGTGATCCTAGTTTCTCATAAAGTTTATAGTGTTTGCCTGAACGAAACAGGTCAATATCAAACTCCGTAAATAAAGAATAAACGCTTACCGCTTGGCCCATTATTATTTTCTATTCTATCGTTAATTTTCTGAATTCTTTTTCTACAGAGACATAAGGCAATTTTTCCTCGTCTAATAACACTTGAATTATAACACCATCCACTTCAACTTTGTTCACTGTAAATGGCAATCCGATAAAATAAATTTTATAGGTGTCAAACCTTTCATTGTACAGTCCTTCTTGGTGCTGCATAACGGTTAAACAGTCCGTTTTACTTTCCACAATGAAATGTTTTTCATTATACACACTTTGTTCATAGGCGAATGTATCCCCGTGATCTATATAAACATCCGAATCTTGTCGCCCATTTCCCCAATAGATATTCAATCGTAAGGATTCAATATTTTTCTCACTCGAATGTTGCATTACAGGATATTCTGGAATAACACTTCCTCCACGGATAAAAACAGGCATCTCATCCAACGGTGTATCGACTTGGTGTTCTTGGCTGCCTTCATACATGGTATTATCAAAATAATAGTACCAGCTTCCTTCGGGCAAATACACAATTTTAGATTGTTGCCCTGGATGCAAAATAGGAGAAACTAAAATATGATTTCCAAATGCAAACTCCTCCTCTCGCTGAAGGTTCTGAGGTTTATGCTGTTCTAGCAGTGATATGGGGCGTAGTATAGGTTCACGGTACTTATGTTGCCGCCAAAAGATCGTATAGATATATGGTAGTAACTTATAACGAAGCTCTATAAATTTCTTACAGATGGCCTCCCACTCTGGCCCAAAGCTCCAAGGCTCTCTGTCGCGCGTGTCGCCCGCAGAATGCACCCTCATGAATGGAGAAAAAACACCAAACTGCATCCATCTTGTATACAGTTCCCCATCAGGCTCTCCCGTGAAACCGCCGATATCTGTACCACAGAAAGACAAACCAGAAACCGATAAACGCTGCAATTGTAAAACACCAATACGCAAGTGCTCCCATGTTGCTATATTATCACCTGTCCATACCGATGAATAACGCTGTGTACCAGCATAGGCCGCTCTCGTAATGGTGAATGGTCTTTTGTTCTTTTGTAATTTCTTAAGCCCATCGTAAGTGGACCTTACCATCTGCATTCCGTAAATATTATGGGCTTTTCGATGCGAACCTCTAAAGCTTTCGTAATAATGCCTCACATCATCAGGAAAAGTTCCCCTACCGAAAACTGCAGGCTCATTCATATCATTCCAAACTCCAGCTACCCCATCTTCAACCAAACCTTTATACAATGTGCCCCACCACTCGCGAACCTTAGGATTGGTATAATCCGGAAATTGACAGCGGCCAGGCCAAACATAGCCCTCCATAAAATAATCGTCTCCTCGACGGCAGAAATAACGATTTTCCTTTCCCTCTTTGAAAACCCAGTAGTCTTCGTCCACCTTAATTCCCGGATCAATCATTACAACCGTCTTAAAACCTTCGGCAGCCAAATCGGAAATCATCTTCCTAGGATCTGGAAAATACCGCTTATTCCATGTAAAACAGCGGTAGCCATCCATATAATCAATGTCCAAGTAGATTGCATCACAAGGAATTTGGCGTTGACGAAATTGACGAGCGACTTCCCGTACATTTGACTCTGGATAATAACTCCAACGGCATTGATGATAACCTATCGCCCAAAGTGGTGGCATAAAATGTGTTCCCGTTAACTCATGATAGCGTTTGACCACATCCATAATTAACGGCCCATGTATATAATAATATTGCATCTCTCCACCTTCTGACCAGTAACTTGTACGATCATTTTTTTCGGCGGCAAAGTCAAAATAGGTTTTAAAAGTATTGTCGAAGAAGATTCCGTACGCATCACCTCCCGTTACACCAATATAAAAAGGGATGGTTTTATAGAGCGGATCCTGATTGAATCCAAATCCGTAAGTATCCGAGTTCCAGTTTTTATAGCGGCGACCTCTTAAATTGAGATTAGCTGATTTGTCTCCCAATCCATAAAATACTTCATCTTCCGTTGTTTTTTTGGTACAGTAAACATAATATCCCCCAAAATCTGGATTTTCCTCCCAGTGCATAGGTACTTGATCGGCGTTGAAGACCTTGCCTTGGATGTTTTCAAATGATACCAAAAAGTTCTCCTTTTGTATACGACATACAACTGCACTCGTTTTAATCAAAAATGCCACATCGGTTTCCTCAAAGAAAAAAGAAGTCGGACGAACATCCAAATCCTTTTTTATCGCATAGGAAAAATCGTCTAAAAATGAACTTTGAGGAGCTAAACGTACACGAATGATTTCGTCGGTAAATACCTTAACTTCTACCGTCGCTTTACCATCGGTGAAGAAAAAAGAATTTCCATCTTTTGTATAAGAAAAAGCGCTTGACAAATACTTCTTTTCGATAATAGGAACATCAAGAACAGGATTATTAACGTGATGTATGTTGTCTAATGTATCTCCAGCAACCAACTCATTCGCAAACTCTTCTTTTTTTTCAGATTCGGCCATAATCTTCTCTTTTTAAATCTACAATCATTTTAGTTGCAATTAAATTACAACTATTTTCCAACAATAGCTACCAAGAAAGAAATAAAAAAAGAAAATAGTCAGCGAACTGCTACTTGCTACGAATAGCCTCAACAGGATCTAATTTTGCCGCATTGATAGCGGGAACAATTCCTGCGATTAAACCAATAAGTGTAGACAGAATACTGGTAAGCATAACCATCTTAATACTCACCAATACAGCAAAACCCAACATGAGTTTAACAATTGCAGCCAAACCATAGACAATAAGTAAACCGATCCCACCGCCTATTAAGCAAAGAAAAATGCTCTCAAAAAGAAATTGAGATAATATAAAAAATTGTTTCGCACCAAGCGCTTTCTGTATCCCTATTAAATTCGTTCGTTCTTTCACGCTAACAAACATAATATTGGCTATTCCAAAACCGCCGACTAGGATAGAAAAAACACCAATACAGGCTCCTGCAAGGTTGATAACCACAAACATTTGATCCAATTGTTTGGTGATAAGTGTAGTCTTATTAACCGAAAAATTGTCTTCCCGTTGTGGAGGAATTCTTCTCACAGATCGCATAATACCGATCAATTCGCTTTCCGCCTCTTCCAGTGTGACTTCCGGCTTAACTTCTATGGATATACTTGGCTGATAGTTTTCATAATTTACCATATTACGTGCCAAAGTAAAAGGGATATAAGCAACATCATCATTCGAAACATTGATCAACATACCCGAGCCCTCCTTTTTTAAAACCCCGATCACCTGCAACTTCCGTCCCATCAAAGTAATATATTTACCCACCGCATTCTCCGAGGGAAACAACCCTTCCGCAATCGTCGCACCGAGTATGACACTGTTGCCGCCAGAACGAGACTCTTGCTCTGTAAAATACCGACCTTCAACAATATCCAAATTCCTTATGCTATAAACTTCATGTGTAGCAGCCGCTACCGTAATATTGGACGCCGAATTATTCTTGTATTTAGCCGTGCTATTGGAGATGTTAATCGAGTAAGCCACATCGAGTGCTGTAGTCATACGATCTTTCACCGATTCGAAATCTAGATATTTTGGTTCTGGACGACTTTCGTATTTCCAAAATGGAAAATCCGGACCACCATCCCAAGGCCATTTCTCGACATACAGCGTACGACTCCCTATTTTTCGTACGGATTCTTCCAAGTTATTGCGGAGGGTGTCCACAGCTGAGAAAACGCCAATGATCGTCATAATACCAATGGTCACTCCAAGCAACGACAAAACCGTTCTTGTACGATTATCGCGCAATGCCGAAATTGCAAATGCAAAACTCTCTTTAACCAGTCTGAGAAACAAAAACATATCCGCCTATAAATATAGAATAATAATTGACTTCTACGAATTAATAAGGCTAAAAATAGTATTTTTTAGATTAATAATACGTAACTTTGTAAGCCTTTTTGAAACCTTAACTTTCTTTATTTGTTAAGGTTTCGATAGAACAAAACATACGTAGAATAAGATGAAATTATCACAGTTTAAATTCAATTTACCAGAATCACTGTTGGCATCCGAACCTTCGGAACAACGAGACGAGTCCCGCCTTATGGTATTACACCGTGATTCAGGAAAAATAGAACACAAGATCTTCAAAGATGTCTTGGATTATTTTGATGACAAAGATGTTATGATCTTGAATAACACTAAAGTTTTCCCTGCCCGTATGTACGGCAATAAGGAGAAAACAGGTGCAACTATTGAAGTGTTTCTTCTAAGAGAATTAAACAAAGAGTTACGCCTATGGGATGTATTAGTTGACCCGGCGCGGAAAATACGTGTAGGAAATAAATTATATTTCGGTGATGACGATTTATTAGTTGCTGAGGTTGTTGACAATACCACTTCTAGAGGTCGTACCATCCGTTTCCTATTCGATGGCACCGATGAGGAGTTCCGTCGTAATATCGAAATTTTAGGCGAAACGCCTCTTCCAAAATACATTAAACGCAAAGCGACACCAGAAGATAAATTCAGGTATCAGACAATTTATGCGAAAAATGAAGGTGCTGTTGCTGCACCTACGGCTGGTCTACATTTCTCGCGCGAACTCATGAAGCGTTTAGAACTGAAAGGTGTTGACTTCGCCGAAGTAACATTACACGTTGGTTTAGGCACGTTCCGCACTGTGGAAGTAGAGGATTTAACTAAACACAAAATGGATTCAGAACAATTCATCATCACCGATGAGGCTGCTCGTACAGTAAACAAGGGGATCGATGCAAAAAGACGCATTTGTGCCGTAGGAACTACTTCGATGAGAGCCATAGAATCTTCTGTATCTGCCGACAGACACCTGAAAGCAGCAAACGATTGGACAAGTAAATTCATTTATCCGCCATACGATTTCAGTATTGCGAACTCGATGATTACGAACTTTCACACACCAGAGTCTACGCTATTGGTTATGATTGCAGCATTTGCAGGATATGAAAACACAATGAATGCGTACGAAGTGGCTGTAAAAGAAAAATACCGCTTCTATTCTTACGGCGACGCGATGTTGATCATCTAATCAGATCAATACTTTATAAAAAACAAGGCCAAATCTTTTGATTTGGCCTTGTTTTTTATAAACAAACCAACTTTTTTAAAAATATTTTATATTTTTAAAAAAAACAACTTGAAATCATGAGCAATATTGGAAAATTACTGATGGCAACCGCCATAATAATGTGCTTCGTTTGGATTTCTCAATTAGACAGCTCCGTATTTATCGCTTTTGATAAACTTACACACTTTTATCTTTTTACGGCATTCCCTTTATTTACTGTTGGGATTTACCTCTATCTGAAAGCAAAAAACAGGAGCGTTAATTAAGCCTTCATCCTATTATACAACACACAATAATCCTACCCCTATACAGGCTCTATCTATCCAATAGAATTACCCAACTCATCCAAAGTCTCTTAAACAAAAAAACGTGAAGAGAATGACCCCTTCACGTTTTTCTTAAAACTTTATTGTCTTAGTTCTGCTCTACAGCAGGAACTACAGATACATAAGATTTGTTGTTTGCTTTCTTACGAAAAACAACAGTACCATCAGTCAAAGCATACAATGTATGATCTTTACCAATACCAACATTTGCATCAGCATTATGTTGTGTACCACGTTGACGAACGATGATGTTTCCAGCGATAGCTTTCTGACCACCGAAAATTTTGATACCTAATCTCTTACTATGTGACTCACGGCCGTTCTTGGAACTACCCGCACCTTTTTTATGTGCCATTTCTTTATATTAATTTATGACTATGAAAAAGTCAGATTAAAAATTCAATTATAAACTGATTCCTGTAATAAGAATCTTAGTGAACTGTTGACGGTGACCGTTTTTCTTCTTGTAACCTTTACGGCGTTTCTTTTTGAAAACGATAACTTTATCACCTTTCAAATGAGACAAAATCGTAGCTGAAATTTTAGCACCAGCAATACTTGGTGTGCCTACAGTGAATTTACCACCGTCTTCTGCTAACAATACATTGTCAAATTCAATACTAGCGCCCTCATCTCCTTGTAAGCGGTGCACAAAAAGATATTGGTCTTTTGCAACCTTAAATTGCTGTCCTGCTATATTTACTATTGCGTACATTGTTATATAATATATGTTAATTATTAAATGAGTTGCAAAGGTATGAAATAAATTAAAAAATAAAAATATAAAAGCTAAAATAATAGGATCATTGCTGTAAATAAAAAACCGTTTCTAAGACAAATTCTCCTACCATAGCCTTTTAGCTATTTAGTTGCTAAAATAGGCTCTTACATTTTTACCTTCCACCCAATTCATAAATGCTTTATTCACGACCTTATTTCCTCCTGGAGTTGGATAATCACCAGAGAAATACCAATCACCTAAATGATTCGGACAAGCTGCATGAAGATTATCTAACGTCTGATAAACCACTTCAAGCTCAGCTTTTAAACTATGAGGTCGTACGATACGGGCTATTTCCGCAGAAATCTCTTCATCTGTAAATGGCTCATAAATAGCCTTCACATAATTTTCAACTTCATCTTTCGGTTTTGTCACAGAAGCCAGACAACGCTGGTAAACTTCGTCAACGACGTGTGCCAAGCCCCTTTGTTTTAATAAGGAGATCGCAGCCTCGAATGCAACAAATTCGCCCATTCTAGACATATCAATACCATAACAATCTGGATAACGAATCTGAGGCGCAGAAGAAACAATAACAATTTTCTTCGGGTTCAGTCTATCCAAAATTGTTAATATACTCTGTTTCAACGTAGTTCCACGAACGATTGAATCATCTATAGCAACAATAGTATCTTCATGATCCTTCACAATACCATAGGTGGTATCGTACACATGCTGTACCATATCTGTACGATCCGCATCTTGCGTAATAAACGTACGAAGTTTTGCATCCTTCACATTTAACTTCTCAAAGCGAGGTGAAATGTTAATCATTTCTTCCAATTCCGCGTCGGAAATTTTGTCGGCTCTATTCAAAAGAACATCCTTTTGATACTTTCTTACGTAGGTATTGATCCCATCCATTACTCCGTAATACGACACTTCTGCTGTATTCGGGATAAAAGAGAACACCGTATTTTTAATATCGCTATTGACAGCTTTCAAAATCTGCGGACAAAGCAAACGACCTAGCTCTTTCCGTTCTTTATAAATATCGGCATCTGATCCTCTAGAAAAGTAAATTCGTTCAAAAGAACAAGATTTTTGTTCTACAGGTTGACGGAACATCTCTTGCGTAATCGTACCATCTTTCTTTGCAATCAACGCATGTCCTGGCTTAATCTCCTGAACAGAGTCTAATGGAACGTTAAAAGCCGTCTGGATTACCGGACGTTCAGAAGCTACGACCAAGACTTCGTCATCCTGGTAATAGAAAGCTGGGCGAATACCGGCTGGATCTCTCATTACAAATGCATCGCCGTGACCAAAAATTCCGGCTATAGTATATCCACCATCCCAAGTCTTTGCCGAGCGCGTCAAAATCTTAGGAACATCTAGATTTTTTGCTATAAGCGCACTAATCTCCACATTAGAATAGCCTTCTTTCTTAAATTGATCAAAAAGATCTTGATTTTCGTCATCTAAGAAATGGCCTATTTTTTCCAAAACAGTCACCGTATCTGCCTGTTCTTTTGGATGTTGCCCTAGTTCATAAAGCTGCTGCAAAAGTTCATCAACATTTGTCATGTTGAAGTTACCCGCAACGACTAAATTCCGCGTCATCCAGTTATTTTGGCGTAAAAAAGGATGACAGCTTTCAATACTGTTTTTCCCATGCGTACCATAGCGCAAATGTCCTAGAAGCACCTCACCTGTAAAGCTCACATGCTCTTTCAACCATTCCGTATCTTTAGATTCTACCGGATAGGCCTTGTTTACCGCCGCAAATTTTTTCTGAACATATTCAAAAATATCCGCAACAGCAGATGAGCCCATCGCACGGTAACGGGAAATATACCGGTTTCCAGGCTTTACATCGAACTTAATCGTTGCAATACCTGCTCCGTCCTGGCCTCTATTATGCTGTTTCTCCATAAGAAGATACAACTTATTGATCCCATAATAGGCCGTACCGTATTTTTCCTGATAATAAGATAGGGGTTTCAGTAATCGAACGAGTGCTATACCGCACTCATGTTTTATAGCGTCACTCATAGCTTGAATTGATGGAGGCAAATGTAAACATTATTTACAGAATACGAGGTAAGAAAAATACCGCACCGCATTTTTTATTACAAAGAAAAAACAATCATATCCTCTCGTAACCAACGAAAAGGGGGACCACCGAAAAAACGTATTAGCGTTTTGGAATACAGACAAAAAACACACTTCCAAATCCCAGCTTACTTTCCATCCGAATATACCATCCCATGCGATTAGCAAACTCGTGGCAAAGCATCAACCCTATCCCAGCTCCCTTTTCCTGCAACGTACCTAAGTAACTTTCTTGCATATCCTGCCGCTGAAGGCTAGCTAATTTCTTTTCGTCCATTCCTGCCCCCTCATCGGCGATCGCAATGATAATTTCTTTTTCTGACTCTTCGCTTGATACAGTGATATGCTTTCCAAGGAAACTAAATTTGATTGCGTTGCTCAAAATATTTCGCAATATAAATTCAAATCGCTTCATATCACCTAACACTGTCAATTGCGGAGAAATTAGATTCTCAATCGTTAATTTCTTTAGTAATAACCGACTTTCGAACAGCGAACGACAATCTTCTACAACAGTCGATACATGAATAACCGTCATTTCCAATGTTTCATTGCTCATTTGTTGGGACGACCACACAAGTAGTTCGTCGAGCATCTTAGAAGCCATCTCGACCTCTTGGCCAATGATTAGCAGGTTCTTTTTCACTTCTTCTGCGGGCAGATCCATGAGTTTGGAAATGGACAAAAGCACTTGAAAGTTCGCTATTGGCGCCCGTAAATCATGCGATACAACAGAAAATATACGAGAACGAAACCTATCGGCCTGTACAAGTTCCGTATGCTGTTGCCGAATTTGATCGGCCTGCTCTTCTATTTCGTCGCGAGCTTTCTCCACTTTACGCTTCTCTTCTCGAAGGAGTTGATTTTTCTTTCGCAGTAAAAAAAACATGAGTACAAAGGTCAGCAATAAGGTCGAGGTCCCCCCCCATAGTAGTTTTATACCATTAGATTCCCGTTCTATTGCTTGATTTTCCAACAATAGATTTTTATTCTCTAATTCTTTTTTCTCCGTATCATATTTTTCCCGCAGCTCCTCTCTAATTTTTACGCGAAGCGTCTCCGCATCCTCATCCAGTTGACGCTGAGCACTGTCTTTATCCGACAGAATCACGTTGGTATCCCCCTCTTTAACCGCTTTTGCTATCTTCTCAAAGTCTCCATTCAACTCTTCCGTCAGAAAAGAAAACTCCGGTTTCTTTCGGATGATACTTTTTATTCGTTCAACTTCTTGTTCCGCCTCTTTGAATTGCCCCCGTAGAACCATCACATTTGCACGATTTACACGGGCATAGCAGAGTGGAACCGGAAGATTATTTTTATCAGTATGGTCGATAGCGAGATCGGTATAATAGGCCGCTTTATTGACATCACCTTGTTTTATGTAGAGATTACCCAACAAGATTTGCGAATTGTAAATTTCTTCCTCTGGGAGATTCTTTTTATAAAAATCAATGGTTTTCAAAATATAAGATATCGCTGTCGCCACATCCTTCTGTTTTCCATCATTTAATCCCCGTTGTGCGAGAACATTCCCAATATTGGTTACAATATTAGCGTGATTTCTTACATCTTTAATTTCTTTTGCTATAACTAGTGATTTTTCATAGTAAATCAGAGCCTGCTCGGGATCATAACTCATGTTGAACACATTGCCTATATTCAGAAGAGAAAGCATCATCCCTTTTTTATCTCCTCTTTTCTCGCGCATTTTTAATACTTTAAAATGCGTAGCAATACTTTCGTTAAAATTCTGAAGTTTCGAATCAATAACCCCTAACAGATTCAGCAAATCTATTTTAACTTCCTCTATATCTTTCTCTTGTGCAAGTTCATACCCTTTTAACGCAATTTCTTTTGCTTCCTTAGGTGTGCTCCTGTAGATACTTGCCGCCGTCTTGTAATACGCAAGCACCTGTGTGGAATCATTTGAAGCATGGCTAAGTTCCTCCTTTAACTTATCCCAACCTGCATTTTGTGAAAAAGCCGCTATAACAGCAAATACAAAAGCCAAGCTTAACACGCATTTTTTGAAGTTAAACATCAATATATTAATATTAGTAGGTAGAGCGAACAAAGATAATAAATTGTTGGAGCAGTACTTAATAGAAAATAAACTGATCAATCAAGTACATAAGAATCTCTTCATCGTTGTGGTACCTGCGCATCAATTTTTCCCAGG
Source organism: Sphingobacterium sp. LRF_L2 (assembly GCF_965644235.1). Lineage (NCBI taxonomy): Bacteria > Pseudomonadati > Bacteroidota > Sphingobacteriia > Sphingobacteriales > Sphingobacteriaceae > Sphingobacterium > Sphingobacterium sp. LRF_L2. The sequence goes on from NZ_CBFFRI010000008.1 coordinate 251,193, forward strand.
AATTGGCACCAAACTGAAATCTATTACCTAAACTATCTTCATAAATCCACTTATTAAATATATCCTTTTTCAAAGAAGCGCTCATCTCACCATCGGTAAATTCCAGTCCACCATTTAAGTTTCGTTTTACAGATGTTTTCCTTCCGTCCACCTGCTCTTCGATATGATCGTGCCCAAAAATATCCGTTCCCTTTTCCAACTTGTAACCTCTATTATCTTCCACAATTAAACTTCCAAAAATATCAATAGCATACCTAGCTTGGTATCCTTCATCCCTCCGGTTTTCACGAATTAGCTCTTCCAGCAACCTTTGTTGACGCACCTTATCTCCCAGAATTCCAGCATACTCTTTGGCTAAATATTTATTTTCCAACGTCACTTTATTTTGTTTGCTATCAGAAAATACCAAATCGTTAAAAATATTTTTTTCCAGGGTCGCCGTATACTTACCATCTCTACTGGTATAATCCAAATTTCCAAAAATATCGGTTTCTATACGATTATGCTGTGCACATAGCATAACAACCTGAAAAATAGAGGCAAAAAAAAGTAACAGTCTTTTCATGAACAATCCGCTTAAAAACAAAAAATAAATAATGCTAAATATCACCATCTAAGAAAGCAAGTACCAACCTGCCTCTTATTATCTATTGGACAAGCGAAGGAATATCCGGTTTAACCAGCCTTAAAAAGATTTCATTAGCATACGAAGCGGAGACCTTTCTTGAAAAGAAAAAAAGTGTACAGACAGCACATCATAGGCTCCCTATACACTTTTCCAATATTTTATTCCATCTGTAGCTCCAACTTAGAGCAATGCCAATTTCATAATGTATTTTACCGTTTCTTTATTCAGCCATCCCGACAATGAAGAAGTAAACTGATCCACCATTTGTTGACGAGTCATTATCTTGTTTTTCTTGGCTTCGAAAATTTTCGTTTCAAAAACCTGAGGTGCACTACGTTCTACTTTCGATGCAAAATAAGACACATGTTGACTTGGTACAACCAGCCCCAAAATCATCCCCGGCAATCCACTAATAGATTCTGGTCCCCCACTTACAGGAAGTTCAGCGGTAAAATAGCCAATTACATAAGTAGAATCAGGCGTAAGTCCATTTGCCCGACGACAGGAGTAGCCAGCGATATCTCTATATTCATTTGTAATTCGCCACTTTATCTGCTTCACCGTGTCTTGGATCAACACCCTTTCCCCCACAAGATCATTAAATCGCTTATATTCTCTGGTTTTTAAATTAGAGAGCGTTACTGCATCAAAGTCCAATGCAAACATCATGATAAGTTGCTGTGTTTGGGGGTCCAACTCTTGCTTTACAGGCTCAAAAAGCGTTTCTCCATCTTTAAATTTTAATACTTTCTTCAAAACTACTTGTTGAGGAATTGATGGCAACATACTTTCAAATTGACCTCGAGACCGCTCATCCGCCTTATCAATAAATTGCTTTGTAACGATATTTTTCATATACATCGTCTTATCATAGGTAATGGTTCCCGATTTTGAAAACAAGGTGTACTGTGCTTTTAGTCCTGACGAACATATCAAGAGACAGAGTATAGCGATATATTTAACTATTTTCATTTGCATAGATCTTAAATAAACATTTTAGCAAAATCCCAAGAGATTTTGAGCATATAATAGCGACGAATAGTGTCAAAACGACGTTGTGTAAATACCGAATTCACTGCAGAACGACTGAATCCTTTGTTCTGGTTCAACACGTCATTAATCATGAAATCCACAACCAATGATTCATTTTTTAGGAACTTCTTGCTTATACCAGGATGTACCAAAAACTGTTCAAATTTCTGATTAAACGCTTCCGTAGGAGCCTCGTAAGTATAATTATAATTCGCATATACCTTCAACGTTTTGGAGAAGAAATACTCTATATTTCCATTAGAGCCAAATACAAAACCATTACTATTGATGTCTTTTTGCAAGCTTGAATTCATCACACGGTATTGAGGACTAAAATTGACATTAAAATTCAATCCGGTCTTGGTATCGCGTACCACATTGTATGTAAAATTGTAGTTCGTCGTATTTACATTATTCAATTCGCCATTGAAATAATTATAACCTTGATTCAGGGATAATGAAAACTGCGGAGAATTACCAAGTCCCAAATCCTTATCAATTTTAAAATAATTCCCTGCCCATATACTTGCATTTGTATTTGTTTTTCCTTCGATATTGCTCCATTCGTAATAATTTACCCCATCGGCAATTCGAATATTCTGCGTTATCGGATCCTTTTGGAAAACGAAGTTTCCACCAATATAAAAATAACTTCCTGTAAGCAGTTTGAAGGTATTATACCCTAAATTAAATGAATTGTTAAAAGAGGGCTGTAGATCCTCATTTCCTACGTATTGATTAAGCAAGTCCGAGTTATCTAAAATCGGTTGAATCTGATTCAAGGAAGGCAACTGATTCTTTCCATTATAGTTAAACCACAACACCTTAGCCTTAGTAAATGAGTAATGTCCGCCAATTGAAGGATTATAAGTCAGAAAGCTTCGCGACAGACGATCATTTGAGCGATTATTATACTGATTTAGTTCGTCGTTGTTTAGGCTATTACTGAAATTCACACGGAACTTATCGGTATTATAATTTAAGGCCAACTTGTAGTTTGTACTCAATCGATCAAAATCATAATTGTTACTGAAACGAAGATCCAATTCATCGTATTCCCCTTCTGCGGACTTATTAAAGGATTCAACTAAAGAGGCATTTTTGTTGCGTTCTATACCCGCCCCAAACGACAAGTTAAGCGCCTTGGTCAACGGTTCTGTATACGTTAAAGACGCACGTTGATTTTCCGTTGTTTGGAGACGGTTTTTTAATTGATCGGTGGGAGAAATTCCTCCCATACTATCCAATAGCTCAGATTTTAAGGATCCTCCGCCTTTATTTTCATCACGGCTTACTTGTCCGTTAAAGGTAATCGATCGGCCTTTTTTCAGAAACTTATGCGTATATAGTGCATTAAGCGTATAAGATGTCAACGTAGAGGAATTGATTTCATCACTGTTATTACGCAATACAGAATCCAGATTGGTATTCAACTGGTAAGATTTCACACGGTTGTTGGTCCACAGATTCTTTTTCGTTGCATTTCCGGCTATTGTAAGCACATTTAATGAATCAGGACTCAGATCGTACTTCAAATTGATTCGATGTTGATCGTTCTCTGTACGCACATTTTTCAATGTACCGTTATTGATGATACCACTACTCACCGTTTCATCTTGACCATCGCTGTTTAATTTTCCGTACTTATAATTTATATTTACCTTGTGTTTGTCTTTATCAAATTTATCCGAAAACGTAACACCGGTGTTTATCGCCCTTGGAATACCAATCACACCTTGTCCAGAAAAAGGGTCTTCCACATTCGTAAACCAAGTGCTACCATCGTCGCCATAGCTTACACCGCTATCTCCTCCAAATCTTTCTGCATCTTCTCGTCCTAAACTCGTGGTTGCATTATTGCCAAATAAACCGTAAGCAGAAATCTTTTGACTTCCCTTAAATTTATTGAGCATGACTTGGCCCATATAATAATCGTTTGTTCCTCCGCCCAACAACGCTTTACCAAACATTCCATTCTTTGCGTCCTCTTTTAACTTCACATTGATAGTTTGTTCGCGTTGTCCATCATCTACCCCCGTTCGTTCCGCCTGCTCAGATTTCTTCTCATACACTTGCACTTTATCAACCATATCAGACCTAATATTCCGTGTTACTAGCGTTGGATCGTCACCAAAAAACTCTTCTCCATCCACCAACACTTTCTTTACCGTTTTACCCTGTGCGGTAATATTTCCCGATGCATCCACTGTAATTCCTGGCAGGACTTTCAGCAAGTCCTCTACCTTCGCATTCTTTTCCACCTTAAAGCTTCCAGCATCATATTCCGTCGTATCGCCATTAATCTTAATTGGAATACGTCCTGTTACCACAACTTCTTCTAAAATTTGAGCCGCACTCGTCAGAGCTACAGACAAATTATCATAGTCCAAGGCTGGATCAATAGTTGTAAAGAACTCACCATACTTCGGATAGGTAGCAATTAACAAGTAAAGCCCTGTATCGGGTTTGTTCAACGAAAAAAAACCATCTTCGTTTGTATAACTAAAATCCGTCAACATAGAATCCTTCGCCGTAATCAACATCAACGTGGCATTGGTCAACCTCATGTTATCTTTAATATCAGTCACATGGCCTTCAATCTTTTTTTGGGCATAGCCACTCGTTGATAACACACAAAAAAAGAAGAACAAAAATCTCTTCATAAGAAAATAGGTAATCTTGATAAATTTCACAATAACCAATCAGTCGTCAAAAAACACAAAATGTTACAGCCAATTTGAAAATTATTTTCCAATATTATAGAAAACTACCTCGAAATTAATAGCCTATATTTAGGGAAAAGGCTTTATTTTTGAGTATGTCGAATAATAAACTTGCAGCAACACCAAATAAGTACGAGCAGTTGACTAAGGTCATTTCGAACTATATCACATTAGATGATCGAGACATTCTACAAATAAAAGAAAACTTTGAACCTATTTTTTTAAAGAAGAATAGTCTTTTAGAATCCGAAAACAAAAAGACAATCTATCTTTATTTTATTTCCACAGGCTACGTACGTGTTTACTTAGTCGACGACGGAGAAGAACGCACAACACAAATTAATTGTCCATCTCGTTTTATCACCTCATTTCAAAGCTTCATTAACGGAACAAAGGCTAACGATAATGTACAAACGGTTACCGATTGTGAACTGTTAAGGATCAGCAAAAGCCAATTAGAAAACCTCAACGAAAAAATTAAGGATTGGTCTATCTTTGCCGAACGTATCTACGAACAAGCACTTATCTTTAATGAAGAACGGACGCGAAATATGATCGTGCATACAGCAGAGGAGCGCTACCTCGCCCTTCTTCATCAATACCCCGATATTATCCAAAATGTACCGCTTCAGTATATAGCTTCCTATATCGGCATAAAGCCAGAAAGTCTAAGTAGAATCCGGAAACAGCTGTTTTCCTAACAAATGTTAAGTGCACAAAGGACCTGGGATTATCATCTTTGTTGAAACAAAAAATAACAAAATGAAAAAAATCCCTTTTCAAACCGCGCTCATTACTGGCGCATCATCTGGCATTGGCAAAGCTTTCGCCTATCAGTTAGCAAGTCGGTCTGTTGATCTCGTACTAACGGCACGATCAGAAGATAAATTGCGATCCATTTGCGAAGACATTAAAAGCAAATATGCTGTAAAAGTATCCTATATAGTTGCTGATCTCTCCCTTTCACAGAGTAGCGGTCAGATCATTAAAAGTATAAGGGATAAAAAGATAGAAATTGATCTTCTTATTAACAATGCGGGAGTAGGCAAATGGAGTAATTTTTTAGAACAAGAGCCAGATACTTATGCGAGAATGATACAACTCAACGTACAGTCATTGGTCGATCTGACCCATCAGATTCTACCTGGTATGCTTGCAAATAAAAAAGGAGGAATTATTAATATTGCGTCAACAGGAGCATTACAACCTTGTCCCTATATCGCCGTTTATTGTGCAAGTAAAGCCTTTGTCCTTTCTTTTTCCGAAGCTTTACACGGCGAATACTCCAACAAAGGAATTTCTATCACGGCCATTTGCCCTGGAAATACACGTACAGATTTTCAAACCAACGCTTCTGCTAATACAGAAGGTATGACATTCGAGAGCCCCGATGAAGTTGCAAAACAAGCGCTGAAGGCACTTTTAAAAAACAAAAACAACAAAATTATTGGTTGCGCTAATTACATACAGTCTTTTATTCCCCGGCTACTTCCGCGAAAAATGGTCATTGGTATCGTAAAAAAAATGATGTACAGTCGTGTCAATGGCAACATGGTATCTTAAAACATAACCAGTGCCTGAAACTTATTTCAGGCACTGGTTTATACGTAGTGCGTATTTTTTCTGTAGAGCTATTAAGACCTGCAGACCTATTCTATTGTCTATTAGCCATTAATCTTGATTTCCCCAAGCAAAGGAACCTCGTTCAAATCAAAAGGTGTTTCTTGGTAGACGAAATAGTTCAACCAGTTGTTGAACAAAAGATTGGCATGACCAGTCCATCTTACGACAGGTCCATTCTCAGGCTTATCTCCAGCATAGTAATTCTCTGGAATATCGACTTCCAACCCCTTTTCTGTATCTCTTGTATATTCATCATGCAGCGTCAAAGGAGCATACTCAGAGTGTCCCGTGAGATAAAACTCTCTTCCTCCGCGAGAAGAAAGAATTGCAACACCTGCATCATCTGATTCAGATAGAATTGTAATGTCTTTTTTATTTTCAAGATCACTTTTCAAAATAGTCGTGTGCCGACTATGGGGAATAAAGAATTCATCATCGAAACCTCTAAACAAAGGATTGACCTTTTCAGTTGCAGTATGTTTAAATACACCGAACAACTTCTCATTCAATGGCACTTTCTCGACACCATAGAAATGATATAGTGCTGCCTGGGAAGCCCAACAAATATAGAGCGTAGAGGTAACATGTATCTTTGCCCAATCAAAAATTTTGGTAATTTCTTCCCAATAGGAAACCTCCTCAAATTTCATCATTTCTACAGGCGCTCCTGTGATAATCATACCATCGTAGAAATTCCCCTGAATCTCGCTGAAACCTTTATAGAACATCTCTAAATGTTCTTGTGATGTATTTTTAGGTGTATGTGTATCTAAGCGTAGGAAATCTATTTCCACCTGTAAAGGTGTGTTTGACAGCAATCTCACAAAATCAGTTTCCGTCGAAATCTTTAAGGGCATAAGGTTTAAGATAAGCATGCGCATCGCACGGATATCCTGTGCATTCGCCCTCAGATCACTCATCACAAATATATTTTCCTTTTTTAACAGCTCAATTGCTGGCAAATTATTCGGTATTTTGACTGGCATTTGCTCTTCTCTCTTAGTTGATTAACACAAATTTAAAAAGAATATGGCGAAGTTCTAACACAAAAGCATTTTATAACATCCGTAGACTATCGATTTTTTACATAAAAAAGAGATAAGCAGCCTTTGCCCATCTATCCCAGGCGAGTTTACCAGTCTCAATTATGCCGCATTATCGATCGATTACAACACAGCTAAACTGTCCTTAATAATTGCTAATGCTTCCGTAAGTTGCTCTTTGCTGATCACCAAAGGTGGTGCGAAGCGAATCTTATCACCATGAGTTGGCTTTGCTAAAAGTCCTTTCTTCATCAGTTCTACACACAAAAGATATGCTGCTTCCGCATTAGGATGTTTGACCACAATGGCGTTCAACAACCCTTTCCCGCGTACTTCTTGTATAGCAGGATGTGCAATTTTTCTCAGCTCATCACGAAAATATTCCCCCAATTCGGCGGCTTTATCCGCTAATCCTTCGTCTTTTAAAACAGATAATGATGCAATAGCAACAGCACATGCCAATGGATTTCCGCCGTAAGTAGATCCGTGTTCACCTGGCTGAATTGTTAACATAATATCGTCATCGGCTAACACGGCCGAGATAGGAAGCACTCCTCCACTTAGCGCTTTACCTAAAATCAAGATATCAGGACGTACATTTTCGTGGTCGCAGGCTAACATTTTCCCCGTTCTTGCCAAACCCGTTTGAATTTCATCTCCGATGAATAAGACATTATTCTCTCTGCACAAGCGATAAGCTTCAGCAAGGTACCCCTCATCAGGAACAAAAACGCCAGCTTCACCTTGAATAGGTTCAACCAGAAATGCCACGACATCATCATCTTGTAGTGCAGCCTTCAATGCATCTAAATTGTTGTAGGGAATGCTGATATACCCCGGTACAAAAGGTCCAAACCCATCCCTAGCAGTAGCATCCGTGCTGAACGAAATGACATTAACAGTACGACCATGGAAATTACCTTCAACGGTAACGATTTTCGCACGCCCTTCTGCAACACCTTTAACCCCATATCCCCATTTTCGGGCCAGTTTTATTGCAGTCTCCACGGCTTCAACACCGGTATTCATAGGCAAAACCTTATCATATCCAAAATAACGGGTAATATATGCGGTGTAATCTGCCATCTTATCACTATGGAATGCACGTGATGTTAAAGTCAGCTGTTGTGATTGTTCCACAAGTGCAGCTATAATCTTGGGATGACAATGACCTTGATTCACTGCCGAATAGCCCGACAAGAAATCAAAGTATTTTTTTCCTTCCACATCCCAGACAAATGGACCTTCACCTTTTTTTAACACTACAGGAAGCGGATGATAATTATGTGCTCCGTATTTCTCTTCGATTTCGATCAGTTTCGCAGATTCTACAGGAATCGTATAGTCTATTTTCATTTATGTATATTATTTATTTCAATTAAGTTTATACCAAAAGGACACAATTCGCTGTATCCGCCTCACAAGTAAAGTTAACTGCCAAATATCGTAGAAGATCAGGCTGTTTTCCCATATCACATCATTAAACTAGAAATTACTTTGCAAAAAAACTTCGGCCATCATACAACGGGCGCTGCCTCCTCCATTTCTCTCGATAGTAGCCAAATCGCTATGAATAATCGGATTACGACCTTTCAGAAGTTGTTTCTGTACTTCGTCCAATGTTTCCCATGCCTGTGTAGACATAATTAAATAAGGAATCCCCCTACTATTTCGCACCTGCAGCATATTTCCCGCAAAATGATCCATTTGTTCATGAGTTATTGCAATTATATCCTTTCCAGATTCCTCAATTTTTGTTTTTATCCCCTCACGTTCATCTTCCGGTATACTGTCTAAATTAATCACGGCATAACTATCTGCGATACACATCATCACATTTGTATGGTATATTGCTGCTCCATTTTTATCGTAGGCGTGGAAAACCACAGCTTGATATCCTAACAAATCACATACCTCCGTAAACAATCCCGCATCTGTCCTTGGAGACAAACAGGCGTAAGCTATTTTCCTATCTCGGTCCAGTACAAAACTCCCCGTTCCTTCCAGAAAAATCCCCTGTTGCTCGTAAGCGCTCAAATCAAGTAGTTCATTCACCTTAAATTTTTCGTAGACAGTCGATAACACCGTTTCTTTTCTTTCCAAACGTCTATTTTCCGCATACATAGGATACAGTACAACCTTTCCATCTTCGTGAAACGATATCCAATTATTCGGAAACAAACTATCTGGTGTATGCGGTTCTTCCGTATCCTCGATCACCAACACATCTATATCAGCGCATTTAAGTTTATCCACAAAGTTGTCAAACTCCTCAATGGCCTTCGTTTTTACCTGCACTATATTCTCATCCTGTTGCTGAAAAGCATTGTTTACAGCTGTTTGGGCATTAAATCCAAAAGCTACAGGTCGTATCATCAATAAACTTGTCATAACTAATCTCTCAATAAAGGCATACTCATACAATGAAACCCTCCACGTGCACGCGACAATTCCGCCGACGGCATCAAAATCAATGTACGTTCAATAGCGTCGGTAATCAGTGTTCCTTCTTCAAGTCCATCAATTAGTTCTTGTGCTTTGATTATAGCGAACCCAGCTTGACGAAAAGCTTCAACGGTCATATCATTACGATCATAACCTAGAACGACACCATCTTTTAATGCCAATAAATTACAACTATCCGTCCACTGCTCCCGAGCATCATAAGGAAATATCGCATTTCCAGACAGTATGATTTTAACATCTTCCTTTTTTTGATCGAGATCAAGCACACTGATATCTATTAGAAGTTCTTCCAATGAAGTAAAAGTTCGAGGCTTATCCTCGTTTCCTTTCTCAAATTGGGTAATACGAAGCTGATCTGCCACATGCGATCGCAAGTCCAATGTACGATCCACCGCATCCAACTCACGTCCCTTTATTCGTGCGGTGCAAAAGTCCCCTAGCATGACCCAAACCTCTTTGGCCACTTGTGTGAAAACCGTATCAATATGCATGTAATCCCTCTTACTCGGTATTTGAACAACAGTGACTTTACGAACCACATTCCGTTCGAAGAGCAACTTTGTTACTTGTGCTGCAGCCTCCTTACTCGTACGTTCACTTACTCCCACCAATACGTGATCAGCAGAGACTACCATTACATCTCCACCTTCGAGCGTCACACGTCCGCCCAATTCATCCGACGATCGCAAAAATTGGTGCGGCGATTCCGTGAGTTCGAGCACGTTATCACGGTAATGGATAAATAAAGGATGGTGAAAAAAGATATATTTAGCAAGCAATGCTTCACGTTTTCGAGCTTCTTTCATCGGCTTGTTTAGTAAAATAAAATCATTGATCACAATACCGATATCGCGCGTAAAAATAAAATTTGGGATCGGCGCAAAAATAAGCTGATCATTTTGTAGCGCTCCTGTAAAGAATAACCTTGCTAAATCGGCTGCGGAATAAGCCAACATCTCCTGTTGTAACTCAAATGTGCATGCTTCGATGGCACAAACAGAAGAAACCAATTGTTGTTTTATACTTTCATTCTGAAGCACATCAATCAACAATTCTTGAAGCTCTACCACCCGATCGGAACTAAAAAATTCGGCCATCCCTGGTTTATAAAACCTGCGGTCCTCATGTTCCGAATCAATCTGTGCAAGCCTACCCTTAATTTTATCCGGATCGAGGAAATAAAGTAAGATCTTCGTGTAGAGATCGTATTCATTTTTTCGGATAGTATCCAAGTGTACAATATCTTCAAATAACCAGTCTTGAGCTTTTGAGGGTACCACTTTTCCCAATCCGCTATCTGGGCTATGCACCAATACTCTGCGTAATCGACCTGTTTCGGAGCTGACAAAAACAGCCTTGTTTTGATTTATCATAAAAAGCTTACTTTTAACAAAAATGGTCAATACCAAACAATAAACAAAAAGATATAATAATTTCGAAAAAACGAACGAATTTTAATTTAAAAAACGAAAAAAATTCGGCAACAGCAAAACAAATCTTTTTAATCTAGAATTTACATTTTTCTATCTGCCCTATTCTCTTACTTAAGTTTGCATTAACTTTTTCATTTTTCTTTTGTTAGGTTTGCTATAACAGCTATCATTTTGCAAAAAAATCCGACATCCTGATGAAAGCGAGCGCAGGCATTCTGCTCTACAAACAAAAAAAAGGGCATTTTTATTACTTTCTAGTCCATCCTGGTGGTCCTTTTTGGCGAAACAAAGATTTCGGCGCATGGTCTATACCTAAGGGAGAAATTGAGGGTAATGAAGTCGCGTTAGACCGGGCCATTGCAGAATTCAAAGAAGAAACAGGACAATCAATTCAAGGAAACTTTAGCGCATTATCACCTATCCGCCAAAAATCCGGAAAAACAGTGTATGCCTGGGCTGTTGAAGGCGATCTTGATAACACCGAATTATTTAGTAATTCTTTTGATTTAGAATGGCCACCAAAATCCGGCAAAATAATACAAATACCTGAGGTAGATCGTTGGGAATGGTTTCCCTCTGACGAAGCGAAAAAGAAGGTGAACCCAGCACAGATTGCATTCATCAATGAAGTAGAACAGACATACTCTTCTAGATCAGAAACGAAGTAAACTTATATTTTGGCAAAAAAAGATTAACAATCGATTAACACTATATTAATGAATGAATAACAACAGGTTATTACCTTCGCGACCATGTTGCCTATCATTCTAATCATCATAAGCCTAGCTGGGCTACTTGCACTTTTTCGCATGGATTCGGTTAAAAAAGCCATACTTTTTTAGTACTCATTTTTTGTGCACATATTTTTGTCTACTGCTGTATTAGTTTTCCTGGCTACACGTCATTACTTGTTGTGTTCGGATTGTTCGGGGTAATCCGATTTGGAAACATGCATTAGCAATGCCGTTTATCATTTCGTTTGTTTTTTTGCAAACTCGATAGACAACCCTATTAATTCATCCATTTTATCCGATGAAATTTTATTAAAACCATGATCACCATCCTCAACAAGGATCAGGTTGTTTGGAACAGCGCATTTATCTAATTGTTGTTTTAACTGTTCGGATTGGCGTACAGAAACTATTCGATCTTTGGTTCCATGTAAAATCAATGTCGGCACCGCCCCCTTTTCCACAAAATTTAAGGGAGAATACAAGGCATTCGTTTCCTTAACCAGCGTCTTATTTTCATCAAATTGATAACCAGTAATTGCAAACGTAAGTTTTTGTCTTATATCGTATATTTTTCGTATAAAAACCTTAAACATCAACGTGGATACGCCTCCCAAATCCACTTTAAAAAGTTCATTTAAATCTGTAGGTCCAAAATTATCGATCACGTAGTTTAAGTGGCTAGGATAAGCTTTCAGAAGAGAATCTCCCTGAAATGTTTCCTTATCAGAATAAGCTATTAACAACGCCAAGTGAGCGCCTGCAGACCCACCCCAGATACCATAGTTATGCGTATCAAAATTGTATTCCTCAGCATGCGCGTACAACCAGCGAACAGCATCTTTGCAATCTTCAATCGGCGTCGGGAGATGTACCTCTTTAGAAACAAGACTGTAACTAATACTAGCCACAGCAAAACCATTCTGCAATAAGCCTTGCTTAAGCTTTCTCATATAGGTGATCGTATCCATATCTTTATTTCCAAAGGCCCATCCTCCTCCATGTACCACCACAACCAATGGCACCTTTCGTTCTTTAGCGACTGCGGGGAGAAACACATCAAGCTTCAACGAATCCGCTCCGCGAACCTTATAGGTCACATTCATAAAAGACTGAAAGTTAAAATGCGAGGAATCGACCTGCGCATTGGTGATAGAAAAAGAAAAGATACCTATGATAAAAATCAAGAGGATCGGAATGCCCGATTTTAAATTCATACGAAAAAGCTTGAAAAGACCTAATATCAGAGTGCTGTACAACGAACCATCCACTCTCTTATATTAACCAACAAACCTGTTAAAAGTTTTCAGAGGTAGCTTCTATAATCGAATGCTACCTCTCAAACTTTTAATACCTAAGCTTTCCTTTTACTACTTTTTTTATTACGTCTTCCCCACCAAATGTAAACTCCTGTGATCGGTAAAGAAGCACTAATCAAACTTGCAAAGAAGGCCAAAAATTTAGTAGAAAGTCCGCCGATAGATCCTTCGTGAATCGGCAGATATAAATGTTCCAATTGATGTGCCAGAGAAGCTTCATGCTCATCTTCATCCATTCCAATACGTTTATTAGTATAACGGTCGTAGTAAGAACGATAATCATCACTTCCCACATAAGCGACGGTCATACTTGTAGCCTCGGGATCTTTTGGGGATGGAAATGCCCAATACATAGAATAGGTATGCGCCTCGGGATACAAAAACTCTTCTTGAGCAAAAACACTATCCAATAAAGTGATATAAGATATTGCACGCTTACCATCCTGAGGAGGTACTGATTTAAAAGTCGTGGCATCCTCCTCACTGTGTCCCTCTAATAGATAATGTACCCCCTCTTGCATCCATTCCAAGCCTATACATAGTCCAGTGAACGCGATTAACAGCAAAAAAATAAAAACATAGAACCCATTTACATTATGCAGATCGTAATTCTTTCTGCGCCATTTAGTACTCTTTTTCCAACGAAACCAATAACGCTGTTTTGCGGCGGCTTTACTTTTGGGCCACCATAAAACGATACCACTAATCAAAAGTACAACAAATCCCAATGTACAATAACAGACTATAGGATTGCCAATAGCAGGAGGTAACCATAAATTAAGATGCCCATCTAGAATAAAAGGAAAAAATTCAAACGCTTTTAAATTATCTTTAATAATTTGTCCTTTCTGCACAATAAACAATCCATTCTTATTCTCTATCTTTTGCTCCAAAACTTCACCCGTATAAGGATCAAATGTATACCAAGTACGATCTCCCTGGTTATCACCTGTTAACAAAATCGATCCCTTATCCCTAAAATAACGAATCATAAATGGTGTGAGAGCAACAGAATCACCGTGTTCTCGCGTCTGTACATGTTCAACAATTTCTGAAGGTTTGAGGAACCTCCTTCCATCTGCAGGAATTTGGTGAACGACTGCCGTAGGATCTCCCTTCGTTGGAAACCATTCTAAAAACTCCTCGTGAAAAACGTGAATACCCCCTGTGATCGAAACCACAAAAACAACAATTCCTGTCAACAATCCTAACCACAAATGCAACCAGGCAAAGACTTTTTTTAGCATAAGTTCCTCCTAGTACATTTTATCTATTCGCAATAACCAAGTGTATCCCAACGGAATCCGCATACCTTTTTGTAATTGTCCAGAGGATATCATATAGGTATAGATATATCCATCTTCATTTCCTTCGTGATTAGTTAGAATATAAGCTCTATCCGATTCTACAATCACACTCTGTATAGATCCAGAGCTACAGGCAGGTACTTCCAAGGCGCTTAGCGCTCTCGTTTCAAGATCAAGTAGGCCAAAAGCGTACACATGATTTCCACTTAATTCCGAATTTCTGTAACGAATAATCGCTTTTCCATTCCGAAGATCCCAAATACCTGATATGAAATAGGCATTGTCAGAAAAATTCGAATACGTATCATCAATCTGTGTATCTTCCTTCTTTATGCGTAAAAGCATAGAATTGTCTCCTGTTGTTTGAAATCCTCCAGCAGAGAAGTAAATATTCTCGTTTTTGTCGAGAAAGGAATACATTTGAAAAAGATTATTATTGCCGGAGCTATTTGCCCTACGATCTGTCAATACCTGTTCGGTTACAAAGCTTTCCGAATTAATAACCGCTACATTAACCTGTCCATCGTTCTTTGTCCAATCGCTACTTAACTTATAATTGAAACCTAAGAATATCTTTTTGTCAGAGGGTCTATATTGTAGAAAACCTATAGCATAAGTGTCAAAACCTTCGGGAATAGTCGGCAAAGTAATTTCTCCCAACGTCATACGCAATTGAATTGTATCCATCGACGCATAGAGCACCTTTTTATTATCGCCACTTGTGCCAACCAGCAACAAGCGGTCATCTTGCCAAGTATGCGCATATTCCGTACTTAGGTGTGTAAAAGGCACCTCTTGAACCACTTGTAAGCGGCTATCCTTTACCCTATATTTCCCAAACCGGCCCTTACCCAGCGTTTCGTAATAATAGCCGTCTTTCGCTACCAATCCATAATGTAGCTTTTCGTCAACCTCAACGCCACTTTTGATATAATTTAGAGTTCCGGTGTCCAAGGACGCAATATCGACTACAAAAGTAGATGAGTTCGGATAATTGCCAATTCTTGCCCAAACGGCATATTTACCTTGTTCTCCACTACCATAGGCCTTCGCTTCGTCATTCTTTTTACACGCAAAAAAGAATGTCATGCTGATTAGCGAAAAGAAGAACAAAGAAGACCTTCTATAAGTATAATTATTTAACATTTTGATGTTCGTTTTAACGTATGAAATATCTGAATTTTATATAGAAAGCCCTACCAGGCTTTTGAAGTCGAAAATTGTCGTAAGCAGTCTCATTGGTGAGGTTTCTGCATTCAACGGAAACATTATACTTTCCTTGCTGCATCGCGTAACTAAGCATAAGATTATGCACCAACTGTGTCGGGATTGTTGCTTTACCATCCGGGTCTCCAATAATTTCCCAAGTCTTGTAAAACCAATGCACGTACTGTGTATACCAATTCAGCTGCACGCGCGTATCCTTCTCAAGAAAATTATCCTTACCGATATTTAATTCCATATTTCCAAAAAACCAAGGTTGGTTTGGAATACGGTTACCAAAGGAAATATCTCTTTTACCCTCATATTCCAAGGTGTTATTTACAGCATCCTGATAACTTACATTGAGCATCAATCCACCCAAATTACCATACGTGTATCGCCCTTCTGCCTCCCATCCTTTTACTTTCACAGCTGAAACATTTTTATACTGACTTTGGTTTGTCAAGAGTACGACAGGATAAATAAAATCTTGTACATCCCGGTAAAACCACCCTCCTTCCAAAAAAAGATGGTGTGAAAATCCGAATTCATGAGATAGAAAAGCTCCCGCGTTTATATTCCGACTATTTTCAGGTCGCAAAGTATAATTGGGAATCGTATTCATTCCATCACCAAGCATCTCCAATGCACTTTGTAAACGGTATGCCTTTTCCATGGACGCTTTTATCCCGATTTTATTTGTTAGCAGAAATCGCGAAGCCACTCCGTAACCCCAATCGCCATTTGCTCCTGTACCATCTTCAGCACTCCCAGAATAATAACCGATTTCCTGTTCAATAGCGAAGTCAGTACCATAATATTTTGTAAAAAAGGTATTCGATAGGCGTTTCTTAAAAAATGTTTGCTGATAGGACAACCCGATAATCTGCTTAGTCATCACATCCTTCGTTGTATCACTGACAGCATACTTATCAAACATCTTATTTGTCGTACGATCTAGCGTGTAGTTTGCATTAATGGCATGGTTATCTGTAATCTCGTACGCTAGGTTCGCACGGGCAAAAAGCACTGGACGCCAGATATTATTTATAGAGCGTTGATTTCCCAACTCTGCCGTAGTAGAAGACACCCAAGTACCATCCCATTCATAACGACGCAAAACTGTATCAACGATTTCAGATCTATCATTTGTGTACGATCCAAAAACACTAAAGTTTAATCCATTGATAAACAAATTATCCTTACGATAGCGTATCGTAGAATTCCAAGCTTCCCCTTTCGAAAACGCATTTCCAAATACGGCTTCCTGCGAAGCTCCGGTCTGTATATCTTTTCGATTACCAGAATAAGAACCCCCTATAAATAAAACATCTGCCCATTTCTTGTTCGATACCCCCAATTCCATTTGTAGCATAGCAGATTGGTATTTATCGTGGAAACGTTTCACCCTACTTGGCAAATAAGCATACGCCTCTTCATTCCACACTTCGATATTTTCCATGGTATAATTATTTTTAGCGTAATTATGAAAAGCGTTCAGGCGAAGTGTCAATCCTGATTTTGCATCCATAAATTGTCCAACTGCAGCTGTTCGGTGCGTGTTAAACGAACCGTAGCTGTAACTGAGGTCCAAATAATTTCTCACTTGTTGATCGGTTATGACATTTACCGCTCCCCCTAAAGCATCGGAGCCCAAATCAACAGGGACAACGCCCTTGTATACTTCCACACGTTGTGCTAAATTCACCGGAATATTATTTAGAGACATCGAGGTTCCCATTGTCTCCAATGGTATCCCATCGATGAAGAACCGAACTGCCTTCCCCGAAAGTCCATTCACAGAAAAGTTAAAATCAGATCCCAGCCCGCCAGACTCGCGTACTCTGACCCCCGTACTACGGTTAAGAATTTGGTTCAAGTCGACGTTAGAATTCGCATAAAGCTTGGTATCAATTGCATTTACGGTGAAAGCCTCTTCTTTCTTTTTCTGAACTTCACTTTTACCAATTACTTCGACGTCTGCAATCTGCTTATCATCAGAACGGAGTTTAATCCATATCGAAGAGGTATCGCCAACAGTTAATACAAGTTTCTGTTCATTAGGGATAAAATTCAATAGAGAAACTTTCAAGGTATACTCTCCAGGGCTTAAGTTTTCTATTGAAAAAAAACCGTCAGCCGACGTGACAGTTCCAAGCCTACCAGGCAGCAATTGGACGGATACATTCTCCAAAGGGAGCCCTTGGTGATCGGTTACTTTACCAGTTAAAACCGTTAAGTTTTGCTCCACACGCGTCTGCGACCAAGTGGCCATCGAAAAGAGTGTACATACAAAAAGACATAAGAATTTTGTATGCAAAAAATTGTTAATTTGCATTGCTTTTAAAATGGTACATTTTTAAGGTAATAGCCTGAATGTTGCGTCAACAACACGAAGGCCTGTAGGAGTCATACAGTTAGCGCTGTATGGCTCCTTGATTAAATACTAAATTCTTCGCGTAGGTCAGCTGGAACCATATCAGCGAATTCGATCAAATTTTCCTTCTTCAAAATAACAAGTTCATCAGTTTTATAGTAATTATGCATGGCAATATATGTTTTACCTTTTTTTAGTGTAACATTCTTCGTGGCAAAAGTAGAATTTGCACATTGAAGGTTCAGTTTGTATTCCATATCCTTCTCACTCGTATTGGAAATCTCTATAGCACCACAAAATGTTAAATTTCCGACTGTCCCATTCTTATCTGCCACCAACTGTGCATCGCCTCCACTCAACATTCTAAAATTAACACCATGAACCATCAACTCCCTCATCTCCTTCCCTTTCAACGTATAAAATTGCGGAGCATGGTGATCGTTATAATTCCACAACAAACTAAACAATAGCAATAAACAAGCGGCCACACCCACAAAACGATAAATAACAATTGTATTCCTCTTCTCTTTATAAGGTTTTATGGTTTGCCAAAGACGGGCTTCCATGTTATTCATTTCATCGGAAGACAGGAAAAGCTGTTCATCGTCACCCATTTCAAGCCATTGAAACACCAACTTTCGTTCAGCATCACTACAGTTACCTTGATGAAATCGTTCTAATAATTCTTTATTCACTATGGGTTTCACAGACTTCGTTTTATATATATCCGTATCAGAAACGGTTTACCCTAGTAAATTATTTGTTTTTTTAAACTTTATATTCTTGCAAATTGGTTTTAAGAAATTTTAATGCGCGACAAAGATGGTATTCTACGGTTTTTATGGAGATCGAGAGATGTGCTGCAATCTCCCTGTTCTTCATTCCGCGCACCCGACTATATTGATAAATCTCACGGCAGGAATGCGGCAGTTGGTAGAGAAGCTGCTCCACATGCTTTTGAAGGTCTTTCTCAAATATAGATTGTTCGGTACTATCATCAATCTCTGAAAATGAAGAAAGAGCATTTTGTTGTATAGAACTTCGTCGACTTCCCGTTCTATAAAAATCTAAAACCTCCAATTTTGCCGCCCGAACAAGATATCCTTCAATAGGTCCATTCATAACAAAACGTTCTCTTCTTTCCCAAAGAGAATGAAAAATATCTTGCACAATTTCTTCTGCAATATGTTCGTCTCCGATACGATAGAAACAAATCCCAAAAATCTTTTTCCAGTATTTGCGATAAATTTGCTCAAAGGTTTCTTTGTCTATAGTATGTAAAGTCTCACTCATGGTATTAGGCAGTAGCTGTGCTAATAGCACCTTACAAATCTATATCTTATTTAGACTAATCGCAAACAACTAAGGCATTTTATTTAACATGAGCAATTCACCTTCTACATGTAACCCTTTATCAGCCTGACGACTAGACAAATCGTAGAGCCATACATCTGATTCTCCTAGCGTATCCCTAATCCCGATATAAAGTGTATTTCCCTGTTGACAGACGTTTGAATGAAAGTCAAGAACATCCTTGGGAAGAGGCATTTTCATTGTCAGCATATGTTCCAAATCCAACAAGTAATAATCCACGATATTGCGAGTAAAATAGTCAGAAAACTCCTGTACCAATCTATTGTCTACAGCTTTTGTTAATACTCTTCCTTCACCAATATCGAACAACCCATAATATTCCATCATTGCATTATCCGAAAGTTGAAAAAAATAATCGCGGTCAATATACTCATCACCTATTTTAATACGCATAATTGCTGGTCGATGCGTAGGATGGAAACGCAGTCTATTTCCAGGTTGGGCAATAAAATATAAGTATCCATTGTGTACCGCCGAAACCTGCCAAAACAAATTGTATCCACCAGGAAAAGTAGATCGAGCATCCACTGTAATATTTTTAGTTCTCATCGACGGATAATCAATAGAGGCCAAATAAATCGTATCACCTGCAGGTTCTTCCATTTTCGTATAAGGATAAAGCATGTAGGCGATATACAGCGTAGAATCAACCAACCGGCCCATAACCCCACCATAATTCATTTCTTCATCAGGAAGCGGTATGTCCAATTTGCCATACCGTACTACCTCCATCTTGTCCACATCGATCAAAACATACATAAACTGTTTACCAGAGCAGCTACTACCCAATAAAATCTCGTGATCTGAAACCCAACTATGCCAGCTAGCAACTGCTCTCCATGAAGTAGATTGAACAAATTCAAACGCAGATTCTTTTTTTAGCCCCTCTTTTTCAATGCGATATTTAACAAATTCACCACGATCTTGATTAATAGCATAATAATAACCAGCTCTTTCCGTAAAAAAAATTTCGTCTTCTGTTTTACTTGCCTGATGAAGCTTCATATTTCCCTTTTTTAGATCAGCGGTCGAAGCAAATACAATGGCATCATCCTTATCATAAGCCAAAATGCCGTACTTCAAATCCTCAGCCGTATTTTGACACGATACCACCATAAGAAAAAATACAGATATGCAAACAAAAAAACAATAACACTTCATAGCTAAGTAACATCAGAATTCTTCGTCAAATCGATTAGCTAAGTTAATCGAAACAACGTAAACTTTGAAAAGATTACGTTCTGTATTTAAAAAATTATAAGATGGCTTACTTATCAAAAAAACATGTTTTAAATAAGTGGTATATTCCGTAAATCCACGACACAAATCTCGTATATAGCTGCTGAAAATACAGATCTACAATCGTTATTTTCAATCTCGACAAGCCAACCTTTATATAAACCATTAGATTTGGCTCATAACAGCAGAAAATCAGCTTTTGTATATTCCATACCCCGCTACATCACCTTAAAATGTCGCAGCAAATGTCCTCCCCCAAATCCAAGCGAAATAAAAGGATATCCTCGTTTCAAAGGTAACATATAGTCAAAACCAACTTTGATAGCGACAAACTTGATCTCCGCATACAGATGTGGACTCACGCGAAATTGATTGTCAAACTCTTTATTTAAATCCAGTACATAGCCAGCTGTTAATCCTGTAAATAGCAAATAATCTCTAGCAGGTCTTTCCACCAAAAAGTAACCATATGTTACTTGTGGCGCTATTCCCGAAGGCATTTGGTTATTCTTCGAGGAATAGTCTAATCCGACCATCAATTCGTAAGCCTTATATTTAGAAAAGAAAAAAGGATAATTTAACGTTGCGTTGAACATCAGTTTTTTATCCAGTTTTGTCCCTAATTGTAAAACCTGCGCTGGAGAATACCCTATTCCCATAAAAAGAATAGATAATAACAATTGATGGAGCCTCATCCTAGTTTCCTTTTTCTAATCACGCTATGACACTACAACGTAAGATTACACGAATATCGAATGAATACGAAAAGAAAACAACCCCTGAAAACAGGTAAATAATTGTTCGAGAGAGAGAGAAAATACTCACATTACATGATATATATCCTAACTTCCCCTTAACTTATAGACTTAATTATCGGATATAAATTGTGGTAGTGACCGCCACCAGTTCGATAAATATTTCTTCAGGTCCTGCACCAACCTAGGCTGTTCATTCGCAAGATTCAGCGTCTCACGTGGATCCTTTTCCAAGTCGTACAATTCTGTCTTTCCTCCGTCTGCATCCATCAGTAACTTCCAACGTCCTTCGCGCAATGCTAACGCAGGACTTTTATTTTCTTCCTTCGGAAAACCGAAATGACTATTACGTCCATATTCCCAAACCAATGGTCTACTACGATCTGCCTTTTGGCCAAACCATAGCATGCTTCTATCTTCACCATCAAGAATAGGTACATTATGTTTAGGAGTACCTGCAAGTGCTAAAAAAGAAGGTAACAAGTCCACAGCAGCCAGCAGTGATACACTATCCACCCTGTTCGATTGAATATGCGAAGGCCACCGTACAATAAAAGGCAAGCGTATTCCCCCTTCATACAAAGAGAGTTTACTCCCCCGTAATCCTGCAGAACGATCCTGCCTGAAATTTGGCAAAGGCCCATTATCGCTCGTAAAAATAACCAACGTATTCTCGTCTAAGCCAAGTTCCTTCAAACCATCCATCAATCGACCAA
The DNA here is from genome assembly GCF_965644235.1 of Sphingobacterium sp. LRF_L2. Taxonomy (NCBI): domain Bacteria; kingdom Pseudomonadati; phylum Bacteroidota; class Sphingobacteriia; order Sphingobacteriales; family Sphingobacteriaceae; genus Sphingobacterium; species Sphingobacterium sp. LRF_L2. The sequence goes on from NZ_CBFFRI010000008.1 coordinate 273,162, forward strand.
TCTGTTTATCAAATTGCATTAATACAGCTTTAAAACTTTCCTCATCTTGTGGCTTCCCTGGATATCTTCCATTTTCATCGTCACCCGCTACCCAAGGTGTATGCACATCGTCAGTCCAAAGGTTAACATAACAAGGTCGTTCTTTATTTTCTTTCAAAAATTCTAATGTACGATCTACAAAGTATGCTGTACGGTTCCACCGCTTGATACTATCCTGATCACTCCAAATCCATTTTGTTGCAGTTATTGCTGGGTCAGGATCTGGGCTTTCATAAGTACTTGCCCAAACATCAAATCCATAACGGTCAAAGTTAGGCGCGTTGTCAACATCGCGCCCCCCCCCTAGGTGCCACTTACCAAAATGTCCCGTAGTGTATCCCCGTTCTTTAAGCAATTTCGCTACCGAGGGTACATTTGGATCCAAAAAATCAACCTGTTCTTTTCTTTTGTTGTCCGCCTTCGTATTCAAAAATGTCGTAAAATGTAGGGCTGCAGGAAATCTCCCTGTCAAAATACCAGCCCTAGAAGGCGAGCAAATAGGCGACGCACTATAATAATCCGTAAATCGCATTCCTTCTTCAGCTATTCGATCAATGTTGGGCGTTTCATATTTTCCAGCATAACAACCGATATCACCAAGGCCAAGATCATCAGCCAAAATCAGAATAATATTAGGATGACGATCTTGCTGCGCATTTAAACAACAAAAGGGGATAAAAGACAATGCAATTAGCAGCACCAGCCCGTAAAGTATCCTTGATAGCCCAAAGTGACGTTTACTCATTGGGAATAAATACATATTTTTTCTATTTAAAATCAATATCTTGAACATTAAAGAGGTTATGCCTCTTATTTTTTCTTTAGCGGTACATCCATACTTACTCCCAAATCTCCCTGCTCCTCCATCCAAGCGGACAACTCCTTCCTCAGGCCATGAATCACTTTACTGTAATGGGTATCCTCCGCCAGATTTTTCAATTCATAGGGATCATTTTCCAGATCATAAAACTCAAGAGTAGGGCGTTTGGCTATACGTTGTGTCAAGAATTTTGCATAATCATCTGTCTCCGCTTTCTTTAGCCATGACGAATAAGCCAAGTCTGTATTATTAGGATTCATCATGTATTTAATATAGTAGTTGCTGTCCGCATTTAGGTTCCAAATCAATTTATAGCGATCACTTCGAATACTCCTTATCGGATAAGATGGTCCTTCTGGACGATTATTATGTATACCAAAAGCGTATTGTCGGAAAGATTTCGCCGGATTCCTTATCACAGGAAGAAAACTCTTTCCATCAAGGGTTTTGATCGGGCTTCCTCCTGCTAATGCAATTAAAGTCGGTGTAATATCCTCATATTGCACAATAGCATCTGTTTCTAAGGCCTTAGCAATTTCTTTGGGCCAACGTATAAGCATAGAACTTCGTTGTCCGTTATCATACAAATTCCATTTTCCACCTGGAAATTGCGCTCCTTGCTCACCTAAAAATATCACGATAGTATGATCCAATTCTCCAGTGCTTTCTAAGAGCTGAAGCACATCCCCAACCTGGTTGTCCAATCGTCTTACTTCGGCCAAGTATTTCGTGAAATGCTTCCTTGTAATCTCTGTATCTACCCAATGAGCAGGTAGTACTAATTTTTGAGGATCGAATTCATCAGGATCACCAACAGTCCAGGGAGCATGCGGATTTATACTCATTACAAAAAGGCAATAAGGTTCTCTATCTTGACTGATAAAACCTGCAATACTATCCAAAAAATAATCATCCGTAGTTGCGACACAATTTTTTTCAAAACCGGGAACAATCTCAAAAGGAAAAGTCGCAGCCGGCTTGGTCACATGATCTTTTCCACTCAACCCAACGCGATAGCCTAACGCCTGAAGATAATGGGCTACACTTTTCAGATCATTGTAAACCGGTTTATGATTCTGGAAAGCACCATGTCTAGCTGGGTATAATCCAGTAAATAGAGAAGCACGGGTAGGGACACACATCGCCTCCGAAGCAATTAAGTTGTTAAATTTTAATCCCTCTTTCGCTAATCGATCGATATGAGGTGTTTGCATGTTGACTCCACCATAGCAGCTCAATTGTTTACTGTCCAAGTCATCCGCCATAATAATGACAATATTTGGTTTAGTCGCCCTTCCTTTACCAACATTATTTTTATTCGATGTTTGCGCAATTATGGAATGAGAGAACGTCATTTCCAACGCTATAAAAACCACATACCACAAATAGAAAGTACTACTCTTTTGTTGTCTTATTATTTTCATCTTTTGCTTGTTCATAATCATAAAACCATTTCACGCCACTTGTCCAAGGCTCCACGTTTACACGCTGCGCCCAACCGGCATACTGTGCAATCAAACGGGACGCAATCTCCGGTTGTTCGTTGATCACATTATGAATTTCGGTTCTATCCGTTTCCAAATTGTACAATTGCCAACTTTCTTTCCATTCAGCAACCAGTTTCCATTTTCCATCCAGCACACCCCTGTTACCTTCATGTTCCCAAAAGATTGGCTGTTTGCGTTCCAGATGTTTCCCTTGGATCAACGGTGTAAGACTAACCCCTTCTGTTGGTTTAATTTCATTTCCAGCAAAGTTCGTCGGATACTGACCACCACCAAGATCGACTACTGTAGCCAATATATCCGTAATATGCGCTGGTTGGCGTTCAAAAACACCTCTTCGAGATGCAGGAATGCCCGCCGGCCAAGAAATAATACCAGGAGAGGAAATTCCTCCCTCATGCGTATGGTGTTTATATGCCCAAAAAGGTGTACAACCTACCTCAGCCCAACCCTGCCCTAAGAATACGGTTGATGCAGCATCGCCTGGGTTCGCACCTTCGTAACGTCCAGCGGCACCAGGCTCTGGATTTCCGCCATTATCCGAAATAAAAACAATAACGGTATTGTCAAATACCCCTCGCTTTTTCAGACCAGCAACCAATTCGCCCACACTTTGATCCAGATGAGATACTACTGCCGCATAAATAGCCATCATATGGTCGTATCTATCTTTCTCCACACTGCTTAACGAATCCCATTTTGGCACATTGGGGTTAAAAGGAGGTAACTTCCACGACTTGTCAATCAACCCTAATTCTTGTTGTTTCTCATACCTACGTTGACGAAAAACCTCCCATCCCTCCAGATACTTTCCACGGAAAACATCTATTTCTTCTTGAGGAGCCTGGAGTGGAAAATGAGGCGCATTATGCGCTAAATACAATAGAAAAGGCTTCTGTTCGTCTATTGCTTCATCGATAAACTTCAAACCGTATTGAGTCCATAAATCAGTGCTATACCAATCTTTAGGTAATTCTGGGGCATCATTATCCAATAACCTCCCATCTAAAAAAACCTTAGCATTGTTTCCCGATCCGTAATAAAATCCTCCCGCAGGAGCATTTAATGAACGGTCAAATCCTCGCTTCGACGGGATTACGCCAGCTGCCTGACCTACATGCCATTTGCCTGTCATCGCTGTAAAGTATCCAGCATCTTTCAAAACCTCGGCAAAGGTGACCGTTTCTGTATTCAGGTGCCCTCGGTACGCAGGGTGATTCTCACCACGATCATTCATCATATGACCTATTCCAGCTTGATGTGGATAAACTCCCGTTAGCAAAGCGGCACGCGATGGACAACAACGAGCCGTATTATAAAAATTAGTTAATCGAACACCTTCTTGGGCTAATTTGTCGATGTTTGGCGTCGGAATCTCTCCCCCATAACAGCCTAAATCAGAAAATCCGAGATCATCTACCAAAATAACAACGATATTTGGCTTCTCTTGAGCATGTCCTTGCAAGATTATCAACACAAGGAACAAATGTACCAGCAGCAGTTTCATTTTGTTTTTCATATCATACCAGTATTAATGTTTAAAATTCGATTTTGTTTACATTTCACTATTCGCTTCCCCAAAACGTCAATTCATAAATGGCTATATTACCAGAAGACCACACCGACAGCGTCTTAAACCGTATATAGCGATAGGCGGGAGTACCCACTGGGATTTCATAGTCTATACCGCTTTCAACATAAGCCACATCCACGGAATTATATTCCCCATCCGGCAACCCAGAAGGTTTTAACATTTCGCAGTCTACAATTTTCGTCCAATTACTCCAATCGCCGTCTGCTACATTCGAGCCCCATATCTCAAAATAACGGGGAGAATTTTTATAAGCACAACAACTCTCCGATCGGGGATAATATTTAAACCGGCTCAACGTCGCTGTCACTCCCATATCAAAGGAGAAAGTCTGGGGAAATCCGGCTCCATTTACCGTAGCAAAGAAATCATCATTTGTACCATTGGCTGTTATGCCATCCCATATATTTGACAAACGTGAACGCGAACTGTTATTCGGTGTATTAAAATCTCCTTGCAATGTTAGTTCAGCAAATTTGCTTTTGTCCAATTGTTTCTCATACAATGGCGTGAGACTTGTGTAAATTGTATCCGAGTAATTATCGTAACGATCGCGCACAAAGAGACCAAATTTTCGTTCAGCACTTTCAAATCCTCTAGACAATAAACGTCCAGATTTGGATGTCACCCCAAATGATTCCACCAATTTTTCGGCCCCTCCTTCTTCCGTCAATAGAACGACTTTTAGCGCTGCCGTATCAGGATTATCATAGGAGACAATCACCCCTCCAAATGTAGATTCGATCACCAAAGATTCCAACATACGCTTGTAGGGCGGTTCCAAAGGCGAAACGGTAATTTTTAATGGATCTGAACGTACATCACCATCATTGACCGCATACAATGTCACCTCGTAGCTACCCGCCGCGGCAAATCCGTCGACCTTGAGCGAATCTTTAAAGCGAGAGGACTTGATAGACCTTAACACACCTGACCTACTCTCATATTCAGCTAATACATAAGCCGTATTTTCGTCCGGTATATTATATCGTAATACTGCAGCGCCATTCACATTGCGAATCGAAACATCGGTAATAACTGCAGGCTTCGTCCCCTCACCACTGGGACCTAATTTTTCTTCTTTACACGCTGCGATTAACAACATCAAACTCAGCACACCAGCCATTGCATAAAGCAATCCTTGGATTTTATATTTCTTTACCATCCTGTATTCTGCACTAAATTTCTATTAACGATAATACTATTCTCCTTAATTGGCCACAAATACTCCTTCTTTTGGAATTTTTGACTAAATAGAACCACAGGCTGGTAGTATTCCTGTTGCGTTCCTTTCTGAACCGACCAACCTACAATATCCTTATTCAACTCCGCCTCTGCTTCTTTCCACCGTCGCAGATCCCAAAAACGATGTCCTTCAAAAAGCAATTCCACCAACCGTTCCCGATGAATAATCTGACGAAGTCCATCTTGTGAAAGATACTTATCCGGGATATTGGAGTAATTTGTCCAAGACGATTCCACCGTTTCCAAGCCGGCTCTTGCCCGGATCTTATTTAGATAGTTTAATGCCTCTTCATTTGCCCCGTAATACTCATTAGAAGCTTCTGCATACAATAGATAGAGATCAGCCAACCGAATAACAGGCCAAGGATACCACTCAGACACATAAGAAGAAGCTTCCGTAAGATTATTGATATTGATCAATTTCTTCGGCCAATAGCCCGTCACATTGTAGTTATTCGAAAAAATACCCGTATACTGTCCATTTTTTGCTTCCAGATGCCAAGCACTATTATCATCCCATTTTCCTTGCCCGTACCAAATACCTCCATCAAACCCTAAATTGGCGTAGAACCTGTTCTCACGGTCAAAATTCTGCAAGGCCGTTGTGTATCCAGTTGATATATTATATCTATCGGCATTTGTCGCCGTTTTTAGTGTGTAGCGACTGGCGTAATCCCAAGTTTTATCTTCGTCTATAGGCACACCATGAGCTGTATAAAACAGGTCCACAACCTTAAAAGGCACACCATATCGACCCGATTGACCGTCATTACTTTTCGCTGGATCCCAGCTTCTTGGCGTTAAGTAATTTTGTGGTATCACACTGTTCGGATCAGCCCAAATCACTTCCTTATTCCATCGTTCGGTAACCACGTTCCGTATACTAGTCTGTATACGTGTCGTATCTGAAATCCCCGCCTGCAAGCTGCCCGGTTGATACTCATACAGCGCTACGCCCTGCTCTTCTGCAAAAGAGATAGCTTCTCCTATAGCGGCAAGCGCGCGTCCCCATTTCTCTACATCGTTCGTCTGGGAAATCAAAGTTGTCCCATCCCTATTTAAAAGACTAGCATAATCTGTATTTCCATTAAACAAAGGACTCGCTGCCCAAGTGAGTGCATATGCTTTTACAGCAAGATTAATAGTCTTCGTAATTCGTCCCAATTCAGAAGATTCATTCGTTATCACATCAGGCAAGTTCGTATATGCTTCATCGAAAAGGCGGACCACATAATTTATGCACGAATCTAACGGTATCCTAGCCTGCCGAACTTCCGAGACACCAGCATCGATATCCAGATTTTGATCTACCAATACGATGGGACCGTACATGCGAATCAACCAAAAATGGAAATATCCTTTTAGAAATTTAACTTCGGCAGTCCAACGTTGTTTTTCATCCTCAGTCATATCTGGCACCTGATTAATATTTTCTAGAAAAACATTGCAGTCACGAATAGCTTGATAGAGTGAAGGAGCGGCATTTTCACCATCCCAATAATTTAACAACGGGCTCGATACCCCCTGTTCTCCCCGGGCAATACGCCAAGAAATCTGGGCGTTTACACCATAAGTCCCCCAAAATTCATCACCGGCCAAAAGCGCAGGGTTCACTTTGCCATTGTCTAACGTCGCAAAATTGGGTAGCCAAGAATAGCAGGTGAATAAGTACTTTTCCGCCGTGTTACGCATAGCAAATGCATTTTCTAATGTCGCCACATTATCAGGCACAACATCGAGGTAATTACAGCCCTGAAATAATCCAAGGAATAATGCGAACACCAAAAAAATAATAGATTTTATTTGTTTAAAAAACTTCATGATCATATCCGTTAAAAACTTGCCAATATACCAAGGTTAAAAACCCGTTGAATAGGATAACCTAATCCGTTTCCAGCCATTTCCACGTCCCATAATTTAAAACTGCTCCACGTGACCAAGTTGGTCGCGTTTCCATAAACCCGCACTTTCTCCATTCGAATTTTTTTCGAAACCGAAGGAGACAAGGTATACCCCAATTCCACTTGCTTCAGACGAAGAAAGGCACCGTTGCGCATGAACCAGGAATTATCCTGTTGATTATTTTGATTCTGATTAATTCCTAATCGTGGCCATAATGCATATAGATTTTGGTTATCTTCCGACCAGTGATCGTCGGCATAGGCCTTCAATAATTGATTTTGAAGTACCGTTCCCGAAGTAAATGATTCTCCATCATATGTGTAAGATGCAAATGGACTAGTCGCTGCCGTATTTATCCAAAAAGACTCCCGTGCCAATCCTTGGAAAAAGGCTGATACATCCCAATTTTGGTTTCCAAGTGAAACACCAAACCCATAATTGATTTCTGGGGTGGTAGGGTACCCCAATGGCACTCTATCCAACGCGGTGATCTGCCCATCTCCATTGACATCTTTATATTTCAAATCCCCACCACGCACTTCGCCAAAACTCTGCAAAGGTGAATTAGCCACTTCCTCGTCGTCAATAAAAAGCCGTTCAGCAATATAGCCCCATCGTTGTGTTAGCGGTTGTCCAACACGAGAGAGCCACGATTCATTATACGATGGTTCTTCATAAACTTCAAACCTACTTTTGGCAAATGTAAAATTTGCACGAGATTGCAACCATATTGAAGAACTTAAATTGGTATTATAATCGAGCGAAATATCAACCCCTCTACTACTTGCTTCACCTACATTTGCATAGACTGTGGACGCTAATCCTACGGTAGTAGGAACATCTGTCCTTGCCATTAAAATATTAGAACGATAATCGTGAAAGAAATCCGCCTGTAACTGCAATTTATTAAACAAACCCAATTCTAGAGCTAAATTAGTCTTGCGCGATGTTTCCCATGAAATGTTAGGATTGGAATATCTTGAAATTGCAATCCCTGTTCTAGAATAAGCACGGTTTAAACCGAAAGTAGCAGAGCGATCAGAATTATTCATATCGACATTCGACAAATAGAAAAAACGTGTAGAAGCATCTCCTATATCGTCATTGCCCACCAGACCATATGTTGCACGTAGGCGAAGGTTGCTAACAACCTCCTTAAATGGTTCCCAGAAACGTTCGTTGGAAATACTCCAAGCTAAACCTGCAGAGGGGAAAAAGCCAAACCGATTGGTTTCATAAAAACGCTCCGATCCATTATATCCAAAATTGAATTCCACAAAGTAACGACTGTCATGCGCATAAGTAAAACGCCCAGACACCCCCACATTGCGATAGGGTAAGGATTTTTGGAGGTCTCCAGCATTTCCGGCCAATCTATTCCGCAAGATTCCAACCAAAAGAGCACTAATCGTATGTTTTTCGAAGGTTTGGTTGTAATTTAAGGCGGTTTCTAGGTATGTGGTAGATTCCACCGTTTTTGTTCCTTCACTATAATTCAAGTATTCCGTTCCAGAAGCCTCATTTAACAACGTTAAATTATAGTCTCCATTTTCCTTCAACCCGTTAATGCTGTAGTAAAAAGGAGTGTAATTTCGCTTCACGTCAAAATAAGAATAACGTCCCGTATTGAATAAAGTCCGGAATGACAACCCTTTTGTCAAAATGCTAAGATCTTGCTTAAATTCCAATTGGGCCAAAATATTCGAACTGGAATACTCTTTATAGCCTTTAACCATATCCGCATAGGGATTTAAATAATTGGCTTCCCCATAATTACCAAATAAAATATGTTTTACATATTGCGTACTTTCCTGCACTGGGTAGAAAGGCGAAAAGAGAACAGGATTCGTTCGCATAATGTCCCGGTACACTTTTGTCCCCCCATCAATGGGTCCAATATAATCGTCAAAAGATCCATGCAAACGTATACCTAACTCGGATCCTTTAAAAATGTTTATATTCACATTACTCCTTAAAGAATAACTCTTTAAATCAATATTGCTATTAAAATTACTTACACTTGGCACTTTAAGTACACCATTATCCCGATTAACAGCACCCGAAACGAAATACCGAGCCACGGCCCCACCTCCGCTAACACTCAAATTTGCACGTTGATTTACCGTATAATTTTTTAGCAAGACCTGTTGCCAATCCGTTTGCGGATATAAATAGGGATCGTTGCCAGCAATTGTTTGATCAATCTTATTATCGGAGTAAGGCAGTATACCAATGGGATCCCGCGTGAGTACTGCTTCATTATTTAAGCGCATATAGGTTATAGGATCGGCAAGTTCCACCGATCTTGTAGGCCTTGAGAATGAATTTTCCAGGCGAAAAGATATAGCCGCTTTACCCTCTTTTCCCTCCTTAGTTGTCACCAAGATGACACCATTAGCTCCTCTTGCTCCATAAATAGCCGTTGCTGTAGCATCTTTCATAATAGAAAAACTGGCAATATCGTCTACCTGCAATCGCGCCAAATCCGTTTTGGTCACCTCAATATTATCGACCAATATCAATGGATCTACTTTATAGCCAAAAGTAGTAACACCCCGGATAAAAAAGTCCGCATTATCAGCTCCAGGTTCGCCGCTGCGCTGATAGCCAATAATCCCAGCAATTCGTCCGGCTAATGCTGTAGTTAGGTTACTGGAAGGAACTTTCAACTGGCTAGGATTAACAGAAGACACTGATCCCACCATATCGGTCCGTTTTTGCCGTCCAAATCCGACAACAACAACCTCATCCAGATCATTATCGGCAGGAGCAAGTAGAATATTCGTCGGCGAGATTTTTGCTTGGATCCGTTTTGTTTGATAACCCACAAAAGACACTACTATAGGATAAGGCAAGCTTTGCCCCGTAATCAGTTCAAAGTGCCCATCTTCGTCAGTTTGTGTTTGGTTGGTCACGCCTTCAATTTTTACAGAAACCCCAACCAAAGGCCTTCCTGATATGGAGTCACGAACCTGTCCCGATAGGGTAGAATTGATCAGTGGATCCTTCTGTGCAAAGGCATCTGGAGCTTCTAATAATAGCCCCATTAAGCACAAAAGGACATAAAAAGGCCTTGGGAAATGCCGTACACGCCGACATTTCGATACATAAAATATCATTCAAAAATAAGTTTAGGTTGCGAGGTCCTCGCTAATTACTATCTACTACTATTCGTCCCATTTAGGCATAATATACCCATGTGTGTTTTAAGCCAATAAGAAATCTTATCGGTTATCAAGACATACAAAAACGGGGATCAAAACAGCTTCACATTCGATGTTGCAAGCACATCTGCAGCTTGAAGATTACAAAACGTGAGGAAATAGACAATTCAAACCTCGGCCTAGTAGCCGGAATCGTTAGATGGTTTTTCATGATGGTTAATAGCTTTAACATGTATTACTTTATTCGTTACCAACGCCAATTGCTTAACGATTAAACAAATATAAAAATAATCTACTAAATAAATAGACTATTCGAATAAAAAAGCAAAACCAATTAACAGCTGAGAGCAGGACAGGCTATTTTCATTCCATAAAACAGCATAACTCCAATGTCAATTTCATACGTAGCTTCCTATAAAAATCAAAGAGAAGGTAACTAAAGTTGGTTACCTTCTCTTATCTTCTTCGCAAAACAAACACTCCCTGCAAAAGCAGCTCTAAAAAACAGATGTGCAACTTTAATATTCACTATCTTCCCGAACAGGACTTGCCGGTAACGGTAGATGATAAGCAGGTTGATTTTTTAACAATTGTAAGGTTTCCTGAAAATCTTTATTTTTCAGGTCTGCTTCATTTTTATGTTCTAACAGATCCGCTCCGTAAGTATAAAATTCATATTGAGGTGGCAGGTTCTTGTTTTTGATATTGGTCCATTCTACCAAACGGTAGCGGTCCGTGCGAATGGCACGTCCCATCCAACCATCTCGAGGATAACAGTGATATGCATAATCAACTTTGTGCTCCTTTTTCGTTAGCAAAGGGAGAAGACTCTCCCCATCAAATGGAACAGGATTATCTGCAGGTAACTTTAAACCTGCCAATTGGATCAAAGTCGGATAAATATCTACAGTCTCCACGATGGAGGAAGTAGCATATCCTTCTAGAATCGCCTTCGGATACGAAATGATCAATGGAACCCTGTTTGCCAACTCATAATTCACATGTTTTGTCCACATCCCCATATCCCCCAGTAAATAACCATGATCTCCCCAAAGTACCACAATTGTATTTTTATCCAATCCGGTTTTCTTTAGTTCATCAAGAACCTTCCCTATCTGCGTATCTACATAGCTGACACCAGCGTAATATCCATGAATCAGTTTTCTTTTCAAAGAATCTGGATATCGTTCATTTTCTTTATAGCCTGGAATTCCCTCATACTGTTCAATTTCTCCAAATCGTTTAATAGCAAAATCTGGAGCTCCAACTGGATGATCCTCTGTTTTTGGCAAAGGGATTTTCGCCTCCTCATATAAATCCCAATACTTCTTAGGAACCGAAAACGGCAAATGTGGGCGAGCAAAACCAACGGCAAGAAAAAACGGTTGCTCATTTCCTTTTAGCGAATCCAGAACCTGCACAGCCTTTTTTGCCACGCGACCATCGCCATAAGCCTCATCTGGCACATCCGGCGATTCCCACGGAATACCCTTTATCTGCTTTAGTGCATACTCCCAAGAGTGGTTTTCAAACAATGCAGCCTCGATCGTCATCTCCGACTCGGACTTATCCATAGTCAAGTATTCAATGATTTTCTCATGAAAATGCGGTACCGACCAGGATTGCGGATCATTATACGTATTGTGTCCGATATGAAAAACTTTACCCACCGCCTGCGTAAAATAACCCTGATTCTTGAATGCCTGGGGCAATGTTACTAGATTTGGATAATACTGCCGAATATCTCTTCCGAAGTCATACAAACCGGTCGATGTCGAACGGCTACCCAACAATAGATTATTTCGCGAGGCTACACAAACAGCCTGATTCGTATACGCTCGATCAAAACGTACTCCCCGATCGATCAGCGCATCAATATTCGGCGTTACAGCTGCCTGATCGCCAAAGCCATGAATCGCAGGCTTTAGGTCATCAATAAAAATAAAAAGAACATTGGGTTTTCCTTTCTCCGATTGGGCTTTCAGTTCCGATGTAACACCTAGCCCAACCCAAGCAAGTAGTGTAAATAAATATACCTTCATTTCAAAATAAGTTTTTCAATCTACTGAAAGCAATACACTTGCAGTAGCATGGCATTTGTTCGTTGTTCACAAATATAATAACATCGAATAAATATCCTAGTAAATAAGTAGACTTTAATTGAGCCGTGTACTATTCCTAAAAAACAAAAAACCATTTCACGACACAGCTTAATCCACTTTTACATCGATTGAATAACAATAATAAAAAAATATATCCTCCGGTATTAGATTATAGCTTTATCGTAAAAAAATTGCAACGATTGTTCAATTTTTTTAATAAAAAAGTATATTTGCCTACTTCTAACGTAAAATTCATCAAATCTGACCACGTTAATATCATATTATTCTTTAATTTAAGGAATATACAGAATGCGAAATAGCGAATACGGCATATTATCCGACGAAATATTAGTCGATTTGATCCGTCAAGACGATCAGAAAGCATTTGCTGTTATCTACCAACGTTACAGTGGCCCGCTTTACGCGCATACTTATCGTTTTATTCGTGATCGAGAGGAAGCAAAAGACATCCTACAACGTGTATTCACAAAAATTTGGGACATCCGCACCCAACTCCCATCAGAAATCAATCTTTCTGCTTATCTGTATCAAGTTGTCAAAAACGTATTAATCAATCATATCGCAAAAGGCAAAGTTGTGGACAAATACTTAGACAGTCTTTCCAATTACGCCAAAACGTATATTGCAGATACCGATCACCAGATCCGGGAGAAACAATTACAGGAAATCATTCAAGAAGAGATTCAACGATTGCCTCCAAAAATGAGAGAGGTATTCGAATTGAGCAGAACGCAATACCTAACCCATCGCCAAATCGCAGAAAAACTAGGTATCAGTGAAAAAACAGTAAAAAACCAAATTACAAACGCTCTCCATATTTTGCGCTCTAGACTTCCGGAAGTTCTGTTTTTATTGGCTTTTTTTCGACAAGGCTCCAATTAGATGCCGCTTGTCATTTCCCATTTTTAAAAAAAATAAAATTTCTTCTGGGACTATAGGCCTCCTTACCTGTTATACTCCTATAACTTAGAAACGAAAGGCTTGCAAAACAACTATAAAATAGATCCAGAATTGCTCGATAGATACGCGAGAGGCATTTGTACCGAAGAGGAAGAGGCTCTGGTTAGTTCCTGGTATATTGCCTTCCGACAAACATCACCGCAATTCGATTTAGAAGAATCCCAATGGGAACCTGATCTCGCCGACGTATGGTCAAATCTTGAGCCGCACATACAAGTCGAAGAAGACAAAACCGTAGAAACCAATTGGAAAAAATGGCTTTCGATAGCCGCATCAGCAATCTTAGTTGGTTTTTCAGCATATTACTTCATTTCGCGCCCAATAGAAGAAAATTATACAACATCAACTATCGGGATACAACAACAAGCTTATAAGCAAAAGGGTCACTCGATAAAAAATGCTTCAATAGATATTCATCCTGCCCAAAGTGGTGCAGTACTTATCCTCTCCAATGGTGAAAAAGTCTACCTCAACGGTGTAACTGAAACCAATAATAGAGTGGATCACGAAGTAGAAATTGATCTACGAGATCAGGAGCAGATCGTCTATCAGGAAAACAACAGTCCTCATCATAGTGACCAAGCCTTAACGAATACGTTAATCGTTCCTAAAGGTCATATTTACAAAATTACGTTAGCTGATGGTAGCAAGGTATCGCTCAATGCAGATAGCAAACTCACCTTCCCTATCCAATTTCAAGGAAAAAAGCGTGAAGTATACCTCGAAGGCGAAGCCTATTTCGAAGTTAGCAAACGATTTGTCCCAGCTACTTCCACAAAAGAAAAACAAGAATTCATTGTTCATGCCGGTGGATCAGCAGTGCAAGTCTTAGGTACAAAATTCAACGTTCAGGCATACAAGACGGATAACAAGACTAGTTTTCTGCTGGAGGAAGGCTCCATCTCGTTGAGTAATATCGACAATCCGGCACCACTTTTACTCCAACCTGGTCAAAAAGCAACACAGGTAGGTAAGGTTCTGACCGTACAGGAAGCGGATGTAGAGCGAGAACTATCCTGGAAAAATGGTGATTTCTACTTTGGAGGCATTTCTATTCGCGAAATCATGGATCAGATTTCCCGTTGGTATGATATCGACATCCAATACCTGGGGCCTGTTGAAGAGCAGCAGTACATCAGTACGATCTCGCGTAAAAAGTCCCTCAAAGAAGTATTGGAAATATTAGAGACAACCACCGGTCTTCGTTTTGACATTCAGCAACAAGGAAAAGAAAGGAGGCTGATGGTTATACCGTAAACACTACAGAACAAGTTTCAGGTGTTTAAGGAAAAAGCTAGGAGCGCTGCCACGCCCCTAGTTAGCGATTTTCCGAACACACAATCATTAATTACTACAAATTATGAATTACATGACCTTTTCAATGTCAAGAGGAAGGTTCATGTCCAAAAAATCAGCAAACAAATGTATCAATATTTTTTAGCTAAAGAAAAGCAAAAGGCAAATCAACTAACCTTAGAAGGCCAATTCTTTTCGAGATTTCTAATCAAATTAATCATGCGGTTTCAATTATTTTGCATATTGTTTTTGGCCTTGTTTTTACAGACAGCCACTGCATTGCACGCCCAAAATAAAATAAACCTGAACGTAAAGCAAGCCACCCTCGAGGATGTCTTGCAACATATTCGTTCCCAAAGTGGCTATGACTACGTTATTCGCCCTGAGCACGTGAAAAAGTTCACTCCCATAACCATGAGTTTAACAGAAATGGATTTGAACACCTTACTTCAACTCTGTTTTCAGGGTCAATCGCTCGGATTTACTATACGCAATAACACCATTATAGTGACCGACTCCCAACAAGAGCGTACTATAACAGGCGTAGTAACCGACACCAACAAAACACCTTTAGCAGGCGCTAGTGTGCGGCTTAAAGGCACCACCATACAGACAAAAACCGATGAAAAAGGTGTATTCAAACTAGAAAATGTCCCTAGCCGATCTGTATTAGAAATCAGTTACCTCGGATATGAAATCCGTCAAATTGACCTAAGTGCAACAGATGCACGTAACCTCGGTCCATTGTTCATACTCAAGCAACAAATGGCGGAGTTAGAAGAAATCACCATCCAGGCCAATACAGGTTACCAAAAATTAGACCCAAGCAAAGCCACCGGTTCTATGGTAGTCATTGATGAGAAAAAAATACAAGAAAGTCCTGCTTTAAGCCTTATGCAACGCTTAGAAGGACAAATCCCAGGTGTTCAATTCAACATGAAAACCAACTCCATGCAAGTTCGATCTCCAAATACCATTTTTGGTTCAACAAGCACACCACTTATTGTTATCGATGGGTTTCCAGCAATGGATCAACAATTGAGTACAAATCCTACAGGCGCAGGACGTCTTTATGCCACCAATTCAAGCGCAAGTATCCTCAATAATTTTAATCCCGACGACATCGCGAGCATTACTGTTTTGAAAGATGCAGCAGCAGCCTCTATTTGGGGCTCCAGAGCAGCAAATGGAGTTATCGTCATCGAAACCAAATCCGGAAGATTGGGCAGTAACAGTATCAATTTCTCCAGCACATTCGGAACAACAGCACCTCCAAATCTAAATCGTCTGAAGACAATGAATTCGGCGGAGTACATCGATTTCGAAAAAGAACTTTTTGATAATAACTTTTATTACGATCCCACGACGGGTTGGCGGTACAGCAACCTATCAGACGCATTGCATGTGATGTTCAAAGCACAACGGGGAGAAATAACAAGCGCAGAGCGAGACGAAATCCTTACACAAATGGGGCAGCTAAACAATCGCGATCAGATCCGCGATAACCTCCTGCAGAATGCGCAAACGCAACAATACAACCTATCCTTTAATGGTGCTGTAAAAAACACCAAATACTACGCATCTGCTGTATATAGTAACGACCGTCCTATTTACAAAGAAAACAGTGCTTCCAATATGTCTTTAGCTTTTAATATGGAAAACAATTATTTCAACAATAAACTTCGTTTTTCTTTGGGGCTAAACCACATGCTACAAAAAAGTAAAGTTAATGACGCAGCACTCAAAGCTATAAGCCCAGGTAATTTTGGACTTAAGCCTTATGATATGTTACTAGATGATGCGGGCAACTCAATAAGCCGTTACTACACCTTCACGCCGCAGGTCATGCAAGACCGGTTTGAAAGTCAGGGATATCTTCCCTGGAGCTACAACCATATTGATGAGCTGAAGTATGGAAACGATCGTTACGACAATAACCAAACACGTGTTATCGGGAAAATCGACTATCAGGCATTTAGCTGGTTACATGCTTCTTTATCCGGAACCTATCAAAGAGGCTTACGCAATATGGAAAGTCTACGTGATAAAGACAGCTATGAAATGCGCGAGCTTATTAACTTAGCTACGACAGTCGACGCCACAGGCAAGAAGATATATGGTGTCCCTATGGGTGGGAAATTTACGACTTCAAACAATAAAGCCGAAGATTACACCCTACGATTCCAAGTCGACGGAGAAAAACGATGGAATGATATACACGAATTATCAATCTTCGCAGGAACAGAAATCCGACAGACCTACAATATGGGGTACATGCAAACCCGGTATGGTTTTGATAAGGACACCTATCAATCCACATTAATCAATCCTACTATACCTTACCGCGATATTTATGGAGCCAATAAGCTGCTTAATATCCAAGATGCACCTATCAATATTGATCGTCTCCGGTATTTAAGTTACTATGCTAACGGAGGATATACATTGATGGATAAATACTATCTCACAGGAAGCGTTCGCTTCGACGATGCGACGATTATCGGCGTAGATCGCTCAAAACGGGCAAAACCATTTTGGTCAACCGGTGTCAGATGGGATATACATCAAGAAGCCTTCATGCAGCATATGAATTGGTTAACCCGATTGTCGATACGTTCAAGTATAGGAACAGGCGGCTCCGTTCCTACGAATGGCACCTCATTTACACTCTATTCTGCATCAATTATCGATCCCGTCACCCAATTACCTACGGGAATGATTTCGACGCCTGCCAATCAAATGCTTGGTTGGGAAAATACCCGTACCTTCAATACAGGTGTTGATGTTGGGCTATTCAACAACCGTTTGGGGCTAAACGTCGATATCTATTCCAAACGATCTTCCGGTATTATGGCGAGCGTTCCCTATAATTCAACCTATGGATGGTCAAACCTTACCTTCAACACATCGAACATGAAGAGCAGTGGTATTGATATAAATATCCAAGGACAAATTATCCAAAAGCCTCTATGGAATTGGAGCAGTTCATTCAATATGGCCTACAGCACAAATGAAGTAACGGATAATCGCTTTCCTCGCACGTCCAACACACCTAGCTTAAGTTCTGCAGCGATTGAAGGTTACCCTATCGATCAATTATTTGCTTATCGTTGGGGAGGTCTAGATAACAAAGGCCGTACACAGATTAAGGACCAAGCAGGTAATATCATTGATTCGGAAAGCTCCACCTCTAGCTTCACGCCCGACGATCTACGCTATATGGGAAGGTTAACAGCGCCTTACTTTGGCGGTTGGACCAACAATGTATCTTACAAAAATTGGACTTTCACTGCGCGCGTAACCATGAATTTCGGACATAAAGTTCGCTGGCGCGAGGTAAACGGATCGCAATATCCAAACAACACGGCAGGTTTTGGAGGATTCCTAGCCAACAGTAAAGCTTTAACCGAAAGATGGCGTCAGGAAGGTGACGAAGCAAGAACGACTATTCCAGGTGTAATTAACACCAATTTCAACAGTATCGATCGTTTTCAATATGCCGACATCAATGTGCTAGATGCAAGCCACATCCGTTTGCAGCAATTATCGTTAAACTATAGTTTTCCAGCACACCTGCTCAACAACTACAAAACATTTAAGTCTTTATCGGTGGGTATCACAGCCTCAAATCTGGGCATCATCTGGAAAAAGACAGATCGAGATATCGATCCCGAATACATGTTTGATGGAAACTATCAAAGCATGCCACCAGTAGCAAGTTATTTATTCCGATTAAATGTTGGTTTCTAAAACTTAAACAACAATGAAATTTACACTAAAAAATATCACCTATCTTATCGTGCTTCTTTCCTTGGCATCATGTAGGAAATATGTTGAAATAGACCTCGTGGGGAAAAGAGAGTTGAAGTATACACAAGATTACCAAAATTTACTAAACAGCACGACCAACGTGGAACGCTCCTATTATTTCCCGGTGTTGGCCAGTGACGACGTTTATTCAGGAGACGAAATATATCTCAACAGGTTTGGCGTCAACGATGCCAATGCTTACACTTGGAAAGCCGATATTGTTGGTGATAATGCCGAAGATGATGACTGGGCCGGGATGTACAAACAGATCTATCTCTTTAATCAAATCACTTCCGAGATCATGCAAAGTCAAGGCGGTAGCGAAGAACAAAAAAGAAACATATTAGCCCAAGCAAAGGTTCATCGCGCGCTAAACTATTTCTTTCTCGTCAATATTTATGCGAAGCAGTACAATGCCAGTACCGCATCTTCCGATCTAGGTGTTCCATTGTTGACTACACCCGATCTATATGCATCGCTCGTCAGAAAACCGGTTCAACAGGTATACGATCAAATTATCGAAGATCTAAGCAGTGCTATCCCTGATTTACCTATAATAGCGGATCATAAAATATTAGTTTCCAGCACAGCTGCTGAGGGGATATTAGCAAGAGTATACCTACAGATGAAAAATTATGCTAAAGCTTTAGAATATGCCAATTCAACATTAGAAAAACAATCTGGATTGGTCGATTTAAAGAACTACACCACTAATCCGAATATTTATCCAGACATCCTTGTTGATCCAGAAGAAATCTTCATCAAGAGCACCAGGATAACCTCTCCCACATTATCGCTCCATCCCGATTTAATCGCATTATTTGAAGAGGGCGATTTACGGAAGACACTATTTACTATTGATGGTTCGGCTTTCGGGTCATGGCTATCCTTTACCGGGGTAGGCTATAATAAATTTCGTATCATATCGGCCAACAGTAAAATCACCAACGGTCCCAATGTTCCTGAGATGATGTTGATTAAAGCAGAAGCATTAGCTCGAGATGCCGCGAGATATCAGGAAGCACTAGCCGTATTGGACAAATTACGCGAACAACGCTTTACCAGCGCAAACTTTACCTCACTCTCACTTTCTTCGGCGCAAGAAATCTTAAAAACAGTTATTGCCGAGCGTAGAAAGGAATTGATGGGAAAAGGTCTACGTTGGTTTGACCAAAAGCGATTAGCAGATGAGGCAGGCTTTGTGAATACACAAACACGAACCTATAAAGGAGAAACGTTCACATTAGCGCCTACAAGTAATCGGTATGTCCTACCTATTGCAACAAAGTATATCGTCCTTAATCCCGAAATACAGCAAAATCCGAGATAAAAAAAGCGTTTAAAAACAGCTTACTTTCCTGAAGAACGGCCCAATCGTGCCTGGGTCGTTCTTCATCAGAACAGCATTACATTTTTGAAAAAAAATGCGCTGTCCGGGGAAGGTTCATCCATCAAAAAACAAAAAAATGACTACAAACAATGAAGCTCCTATCGTCCAAGTGGTCGATCTTTCTCACAAGTACAACGTACAGTGGGCCGTGCGGGATATCAACTTTGAAGTACGCAAAAATGGCATCTATGGTCTTTTAGGCGCGAATGGAGCCGGAAAATCGACAACGATGAACATCATGTGTGGCGTCCTCAACCAATCCCATGGTCAAGTACTGATCCGTGGTATTGACATGGCTGAGCATCCCGTTGAGGCAAAAAAACATATTGGATTTCTTCCACAACACCCGCCACTACTGCCCGAACTTACGGTTGAAGAATATTTGATCCATACAGCCAATCTTCGCTTAATGCCTGCAAATGAGATACCAGCTGCATTAGACAAAGTATTGGCAAAGTGCAACATCAGCCATTTTAGAAAACGACTACTAAAAAACCTATCCGGAGGTTACCAGCAGCGTGTCGGTATCGCACAAGCCATCATTCACGAGCCCGATTTTGTCGTATTAGATGAACCCACGAACGGCTTAGATCCAAATCAAATACTCGATGTACGTCACCTTATACGGGAAATTGCCCAAGAGCGCACGGTGGTCTTATCCACCCATATCTTACAAGAAGTGCAAGCCCTGTGCGATCATATTTGGATGATACACGAAGGTCGTATGGTGTTTTCAGGATCCATGGAAGAATTCGATAGCCAAGTCGCGCCAAACAGTGTCATGGTCAGTATGATTTCTCCTCCCTCCGTTGATTACCTACAAAGTTTGCCCTATGTCGTAGACATTGAACCCATAGGTAACGTCAAATTCCGTATCCGATCTACAAATACTCAAGAACTTATTCAGCAACTTGTAGAACGCAGTGTCGTAGAAAAATGGAATCTTATTGAGATCTATTCCGAAAAAAGCTCTTTGGAAACCGTATTTGCAGAGATGACCAAGAAAAAAAGGAAAGCATAAAAGCAATTGGATCAAAATATAAAACCTAGATGTACATCATGTTGGACACCGTCGAATCAAATTTAGACAGACAGTCGGCCACAATTGAAATAAAAAATTAGATGAAAACAACTTTAAAAATAGCAAAAACCGAGCTACAGGTTCTATTCTACTCCCCAGTAGCATGGCTTATTCTCATGATATTCACGTTCCAGATCGGCCTCTTGTTTACACAAGGATTCGAAGGCATGGTTCGTGTACAATCGATGAAAATCGATCTTGTAAATGCAACACAAAGCCTATTCTCCTCTCCTTGGGGCGGTATATATCCAAAGGTACAAAGCTATCTGTACCTTTATATGCCTCTTTTAACCATGAGTATCATGAGTAGAGAATATGCCAGCGGTTCTATCAAGCTGTTGTATTCGTCGCCGGTAACCAACAGTCAGATCATCTTAGGTAAATATATAGCATTACTTTTGTTTGGTTTAACATTAACCTTGACGGTAGCCGTTTTTGCTGTGTTTACCATGTCAACACTTATCAACACCGATATTGCCCCCATATTAACCGGTTTACTTGGATTATTTTTACTCCTCTCGGCCTATTCTGCTGTAGGTTTATTTATGTCCTCTCTCACCAGTTACAATATTGTAGCCGCAATAGGCACACTTTGCATCTTTGCCCTGATGAACTTTGCCCGTGATCTATGGCAAGATATTCCATTTGTCCGCGAGATCACCTATTGGATAGCCATCAACGGAAGAGCAGACACCTTTATTGCAGGTCTTGTCACTACCGAAGACGTGTTCTACTTTCTTCTGGTCGACCTTCTATTCATCTCATTTACCATCTTCCGATTACAAGCTGTTCGTAAAAAACAATCCAACACGCAACACATTATCCGTTTTGGAGGCATTGCACTTTGTGTATTCGTATTAGGCTACATCACCACATTACCAGCACTCAAGGGATATTATGACAGTACCTATCAAAAAAGAAACACCCTTACGAAGAGTAGTCAAGCCATCATGTCCAAACTAGATGGGGATTTTAGCATCACGACCTACGTCAATATGCTTGAACCCAACAACTTTATCGGGCTCCCCGCATCGTACAAAACTGATGTAGGTTCATTCGAGAAATACATTCGATTTAAGCCAGAGACAAAGATGAAGTATGTCTATTATTATCATGATGCAGAAAATCCTACCTTAGATCGTCAATTCCCTTCACTCAACACGGAGCAAAGGCTAGATACCTTGCGCAAATTCAACAAATGGAAATTTGACATTCTCCCTTACAGTGCGATCAAGGATCAAGTAGACCTCTCCACAGAAGACTATCGGTTCGTTCGTGTGCTAGAACGTGGTGATGGCAGAAAAACATTTCTCCGCGTATTTAATGATATGGTCCGCGTGCCGACAGAATCTGAAATCAGTGCCGCCATCAAGCGTCTTGTTATGGACGAACTTCCAGTAGTTGGATTCGTGAGCGGACATGGCGAACGTGACAGCAAGTCTACACAAGATCGCGGTTACAAGACCATTACTCAAGAAAAAACATTCCGTTACTCTATGGTGAACCAAGGCTTTGATTTTAAAGAAATCAATCTTTCGCAAGATATCCCCAGCACCATCAACATCTTAGTCATAGCGGAACCACGCCAAGCCTACAATGAAAACGAGCTAAAGGTGCTACACCGCTATATCGAACGAGGCGGCAATATGTTGCTTGCAGGCGAGCCAGAGCAAGCTAGCATTTTTAACGAAATCGCTCAGCCATTAGGTGTTTCTTTGGAACCAGGTGTCTTAGTCAAAAATCAAGAAGCTCTTCAACCCGACCTACTGACATTGAAGCCAACCTCTGCGGGTGCGTCGTTCTCATTCTACTTACAACCGATGATCCGTCGAGAAGAAGTCGTGACGATGCCAAGCACAGCTGGATTGTCCATTGCCGACAGCAGTACCTTTACCGCTACAGTACTCTTTGCTAGTGATAGCACCGGTACCTGGAACGAATTGGAAAACAGCAACTTCATCGATTCCAAGCCAACCTTGCAGTTGCAGGCAAACGAAAAAGAAGGAGCACGTGCAACCGTACTCGCCTTATCACGCCAAATATCCGGTAAAGAACAGAAGATACTTGTTACGGGCGATGCAGACTGGATCAGTAACAGTGAACTGTTCATTCAACGCAACCAGGTCAATGCCTCCAACTTCTCTTTAGTTAGTGCTGCCTTTTCGTGGCTCAGTGATGGCGAAGTTCCTGTAGACATGCGCCTTCCAGAACCTATTGATACCACCCTACGTATAGGAAAAAGCAGTTGGAACTATTTTGCAATATTATTTAAGATCATCATTCCATTGAGTATGCTTAGCATAGGCATCATCATCTGGATCAGAAGAAGAGGACGGTAATTATGGGCTTAATCATAGATAAACAAACCTTAGACGATCTAGGTATCTTCGCACAGCGTGGTAAAGCATCGATCTTCGGCATATTTAATAGAACGGCAACATCAGGAGGTTCAGAATTATTAGAAGAATGGTTCACCTATCCGTTATCTGAAGCGCCTCTTATTGAAGAACGCCTAGAAACGATTGCGTATTTTATTTCCAATCCCACAACATTTCCATTCGAATCGAATTGGTTTGATCAAGCGCTATTTTATTTAGACATGGCCGACGAGCGCAGTAGACTGCATCAGGGCAACCAAAGTTTAAAAGAGCGGTTCCAATCGTTATTAGGAGGAGATACAGAGTACAAGAAAATAGTTGCCGGTATAACGGCCTGTAGCGCTATTATCCATCGGTGGAAAACCCTCTTGGCACAAGCAACCGGCGAGCCTAGCAATAGTTTTTCCAAACAGCTCAAGCAGTTTTCCAAGAAACTATTAGGAAGCAGTCTGGAAACCTTCCCTTTGTTAAAGGACAAGCAAAAAATCGCAAGAGAACAAGTTATATATTATGACAACATCTTACGTTTTGAAGAAAAAGATCTTTTCCAACGTATCCTGCGCGATATCTATACATTAGATGTCTATATCTGCGCCGCACAGGTTGCAAAAGCACACAATTTCCATTTGCCAACCCTTACTCCTATAGGAAAACAACAATTGCACTACGAGCAAGTTTTTCATCCATTGGTACCGGGAGCAAAAGGCAACAGTCTCTACATGGATGCTGATCACAATATCACATTCCTTACCGGAGCTAATATGGCCGGAAAATCTACGTTTATGAAATCCTTGGGCATATCGTTATTCTTAGCACATATCGGGTTCCCCGTTCCCGCCCAGCGCCTCATATTTTCGCCACGAGATGCACTATACACCTCAATCAATCTGCCCGACAATATACAAATGGGCTACAGCCATTTCTATGCTGAGGTTCTCCGTGTAAAAAAAGTAGCTCAGCAACTCGCAGAAGGCAAAAAGCTTTTCGTCATTTTCGACGAAATGTTCCGTGGAACGAATGTAAAAGACGCCTATGAGGGAACAGTAGAAGTCGTATCCAGGCTCTACAAACATGGCGGATGTCAGTTCATTATTTCCACCCATATATTAGAAGCAGGTGAACAATTGAAGGCCAGTCATCCCGACATACAATATGTCTTTCTACCAACGATCATGAAGAACGGGATCCCGACCTATACCTACGCGCTGCAACAAGGCATAACAGCCGACAGACATGGTATGATTATCATTGAAAACGAAGGAATCATCGATTTATTAACCCCGCAAAAATCAGCACGTATATGAGTTTCATAACGGATAAACAGACCTTAAGAGATCTTAATATTTTGGGAAAATACAGACGGGATTCAATCTTCTCGTTATTCAACCAAACATCCACCTTTGGAGGAGAGCATCTTTTGGAAGACATGTTTCATAACCCGCTAACCCAGCTGTCCGAAATTCAGAAGCGCAGTGCAATAATCGCTTTTTTCAGAAAGCATGCCCTGCCATTTAATATTGATCTGGACGACCTAGAGCTCGGTCAGAACTTTATAAACAGTGACACAAACCGTTCCTACAGTGCCAGTCTATTCAGCATAGCCCGATACGCCATATTAGAAAAAATGGGGCTTAGTGCAGAGAAGAAACACTTTGAAGCAAGTGCTCGAGCACTTTTACGCTTAATGTTAAGCCTCCGTCGTTACCTACAGCAGTTAGATGGTGTCGATCATCAAAATTTACTACAAGAAACCCCGTTAGGCCAACGCTGGATAAGAGAAGCCAACGAATTGCAGCAACTGCAAGAGGAGGTTGAAAAATCAACAGATTCCCTTTCCTGGCAAACAGCCGCAAAATGCGACTACTACCTACGTTATACTTGGGCCGAAGAGCTGCAAGATGCACTAAAAATGATATACTACATTGATGTGTATCAATCAATTGCACAAGTTGCTAATCTTCGAAACTTTGTAGCAGCCGTTCCCTACCCCACAGAATTACAAAAGATCAGCCTCGAGAACGTTTATCACCCGACTATCCCGCGTGCCATAGGCAATGATATACACTTTAATAAAGAAGAAAATCTGCTGTTTTTGACAGGCGCCAATATGGCGGGAAAATCCACCTATATGAAAAGCCTAGGTATAGCTTTATATCTCGCCCACATGGGTTTTCCCGTCCCGGCTAATGCGATGCATTTCTCGATAAAAGATGGACTTTACTCATCTATCAATGTGGAAGACAATATCGATCTAGGCCATAGTCATTACTACGCCGAAGTACTGCGGGTCAAACAAATAGCCGAGGCTGTAAACGAAGGAAAAAATCTCGTCGTTATTTTCGATGAACTTTTCAAAGGAACGAATGTAAAAGATGCATTTGAAGCTACATTAGCTGTTACGCGAGCTTTCCAGCAGCATCATTCTTGTCAGTACCTCATATCAACACATATCGTTGAAGTAGGCGAAAAACTAAAGGAAGAAATACCTCAAGTACAATTCCTCTATATGCCAACTATCATGAGAGGACAAGTCCCACATTATACTTACAAGTCAGAAAAAGGCATCAGTGCAGATAAACATGGAATGGTACTTATCCAAAAAGAAAATGTACTCGAACTATTAGAAAACAGTAGAACAAAATTTTAGCATATGCGATTTACACCCTTATTTTTTACCTTACTTGCCTTATCTCTTGGTGCAGGCGAGCCAATCTTAGCACAAGAAGCAACGGCATCATCTTTAGAGAAGCCAATATCTTCTGAAAAAATCCCATTAAATCCAGACGTTAAAGTCGGCAAATTAGCCAATGGCTTTCAATATTTCATCCTCCGGAATACAGAACCTAAGGAGCGTGTATTATTTTACCTTGCCAACAAAGTAGGTTCGCTACAAGAAACCGACAAGCAGCAAGGCTTAGCTCATTTCTTAGAACACATGAATTTCAACGGCACGACGCATTTTCCTAAGAATGCACTCGTTGATTATCTACAAAAATCAGGCATCCGCTTTGGTGCCGATTTAAATGCCTATACCGGATTTGAAGAAACGGTGTATCAACTCCCCTTACCAACAACAGATCCTACACTATTAGCGCAAGGTTTGCTGATCATGCGAGACTGGGCCAATGGTGCATTACTAGAAGATGAGGAGATAGACCAAGAACGAGGTGTTATACTCGAGGAGAAAAGACAACGAGGCGGTCTCTCACATCGTTTGCAGGAGAAAACCTTTCCTATGCTAACCAACAATTCCCGCTACGCTTATCGCATGCCAATAGGTACCGATGAAGTACTAAACAACTTTAAGCACAGCGAAATACGTGATTTTCACAAAAACTGGTATCGCCCAGAACTGCAGGCATTAATCGTAGTAGGCGACATTCAAGTAGAAGAAATAGAAAAAGCAATTATCGACAAATTTTCAGACTTAAAAAATCCGAAAAAGGCGCCAAAGCTACAGCAACACCCTATTCCGTTGACGAACAAGAATCAGTTTCTATCCTTCACCGATGAAGAAGTAACGCAAACATCGTTACAGATCCTCTACAAAGTCGACCACAAGAAAACAGAAACAACAGCAGATTATAAACCATCCTTGGCCAAAAATCTATTCATCCAACTTACCAACACGCGCTTAGGCGAGTTGACTCGAAATGCCCAAACACCGTACTTGTCTGCTTCATTAAGCAATAGCACGCTGGTAGGAAATCTAGAAACCAATGGTATACAGATTATGCCGAAACCAGATAGTTTAGAAGCCAGTGTTACAGCCGTGTATCAAACCTTAAAGCAAATCAAACAATTTGGTTTTTCAACCAGTGAACTCGATCGCTTAAAAAAGAACTATTACACAATGCTGGATCAGAGTCTAAAAGAAAACGATAAAACCAATTCAAAATCGTTTATGGATCAAATTCTCGCCCACTATCTTAAAAACGAGCCAGCTCCATCTTTCGAGTTTCTGTACCCCATTCTTACAAAAGCTATCCAAGAGATCAGCTTAGAGGACATACTGGCCTATGCCAACGACTTTGAAGGCAATAAAAACCGCGACATTATCTTAGTACACACGAAAGATAGTAAGCACGTTCCTGACGAATCCGAACTACAGACCTGGATAGCTTCCGCCATAAAAAAGGATGTAACCCAATACGAAGAGGAACAAGCCGCCACACAACTTCTGGAAAATTTGCCCACTCCTGGTCAAATCATCAACGAAAGTAAGGATAATGTTGTGGGCACCGAAACACTAACGCTCAGTAACGGAGTTAAGGTCATCTTAAAGCCTACGCAACTCAAAAACGATGAGATACAGATTACATCGTTTAGTCCAGGCGGATATTCATTATATGATATAAAAGACTATCAATCTGCAATCAACGCAACGAGCATCGTTACAAACAGCGGATTAGGTCCCTTCAATTCCTTACAGCTGTCCCGTTATTTGAATGGTAAGAACGCATCCGTAAGCCCTTTTATCAATGAGATTGGCGAAGGTATCAAAGCCTATGCTACAAAAGAAGATCTTGGCACAGCCTTTCAGCTTCTCTACGCGTATTTTACGGCAACACGCTTAGATGAAGACTTCAATGCAGCCAATTTGGAAAAATCTAAAATTGGCTTGAAAAATCGGCATTTACAACCCAGTACTTTTTTCTCCGACAGCATCGCTGCAGTTTTATACCATAATGATCCACGAAAGACAGCGCCTACACTAGAGAAAATTAACCAAATCAACATGAAACGCTCTCTGGAGATATTTCAGGATCGATTTGCTGATGCTTCCGACTTCACCTTTGTCATCGTCGGCAATTTTGATCGCCAGCTGATCGATTCCTACATCACCCAATATCTTGCCGCCTTACCCAGTACAGGACGCAAAGAAAAATTCCGGGACAACGGGGTTTATCCACCCGAAAAAGGCATCAGCATGTCCATAAAGAAGGGGCACGAAGACAAATCTACCGTTGCCATGGCTTACCTCGGCGTATATGAAGATTACAACGAATACAACAACCTTCTAATGGATGCGCTATCAAGTTGTTTAACCATCAAGTTAACAGAGAGGCTTCGTGAAAAAGAAGGCGGAATCTACTCCATCAGTGTTTCCCCATCGTTAGCAAAAAATCCGAGAAAACGATTTGGGATGAACATATCCTTCACCACCAATCCCCAACTCGTCGAAAAACTAACTACTGCTGCTTTAGAAGAGATTGAATCCATCAGATCGAAAGGACCAAGCCAAGAAGATATTGACAAGTATATTGCCGAGAAATTGTTGAGTAGCGATCAACAGATACAGCACAATGAATTTTGGTTATCCTACCTACTCAGTAGCGCAGTCGACGGTCTTGATCCTGCCCGTATTTATAAGGAAAAAGAGGCCATCAAATCCATCAGCCGCGAAAAGGTACAAGCATTAGCAAAACGATATTTGGAACCAGCACATTTGTTCCAATTCGTCCTTTATCCAGAGCAATAGCATCAACCTCAAACCAAAAAGCCAGGGAAGTTATATCCTGGCTTTTCCATATCCTAACCTTATTAAATATACATCTGATCCATCAAATGGCCATGTAAGGTCCTTTATTCCATAGGCAAATCTACGCGTGTACCATTCTTCCAATAGCAAGGCTTATAATCGATCGGTACAGCCCCTGTAGAGCCCGTAACATACACATCATTCCCATCCACATAGATAGACGAGGCTTGTGCATTATCTTCCAACTCATGCAGTTCGGCATTCTTCCAGTACACTGCAGTGTGTCTACTACTATTTGAATTAAACTTGTTGATCAATCCCACAGCATAGACATCATTGCCACTTTTTAGCAGCTGCAACACCTCTCCATAACGTTCATCCAAAATCACGATATCTCCATTCGCCCAATACATAGGAAACCCGTATTTCGCGCTAGCATAGAATGATTTTTCGTCAGGTCTGTAGACCGATGTCATAGATACAAACGACCCTTGCTCTGGTGAAGGCAATTCCGAGAAAGAATCCTCTCCATCCCAAACAAATGGCCTATAATTATATAGAGAACCGCCCTGCTTCATCGTCATTAAGGTCCCTCCAAAAAAAGGTTTTCCGTTATAGCTATCCATCGCAACCAGTGTACCAATACTATCCGCATTCATCGTCTTCTTTATTCCATCCCTATAGTAATAGATGCTTCCTTTTCCTTCATTCGAGGAAGAAGGATTGAAACGGAATTGCTGGTAGCTTTCTGTACCATTCAGCGCATTAAACACAATCTTTCCATCGTAGTTAGCCTGTAGATACACCGCATCTGAAGGCAGAGCCTGCAGAAAAGTACTACTATCTGTCTGTTGCCCGTTCATCCAATACACTGTATGCACAGCGTCATTCTTGTTTTCGTAACCGTTTACAAGTACATTTCCTTCATGCGAAATGATGCTATAACCTCCCGCCAGGTGATCGGGCTTCGTTTCCGATTTTTGACAAGAAGAAAGCACAGCAAATGATAACGGCAGCCAACAGAGAGAACGCCAATTCAACGCAACGTAGGATTTAAAATTCATAATAGTTTATTAGATTCAAATTAGCTCTAAAAATAAAGATTTTTAACCGAAATTAACCACTTTAATAAAAGATCAACAAATTGTGACAAAAAACGATAGGACACTATTGATAGTAATAGCGTACATTGCAATACAATACAGTATCCGTTTCCTCTGTCATATCGGCCAGTGCTGCAAATCGAGCAGGATTATCCGAAAAAAAACTCCCGTCTGATAGAAAACCTTCTTGCTTTCCATCAAGTCCGACGCCACTTGTTTCACGCACCTTAACAAATCGATAAAAAGCACGATCATAGGCGATTCCCTTCGAATCAGGCAGTTTAAAACCATAAAACTGTGTTCCATTGCCAACGACCCTAAAAAGAGAATCCATTGTACTTACCTTATATTGAAACGTATTTCCTGCATAAGTCGTAGGAAATTCCACCAAGGTATCTTTATATACTTTTAAAGAATCATAGCGCGCGCCATCAATTTTATTACCGTCATCGAAATAATTCTTAAAGAAGCTTTTAGGATCCGTTACCGCAGCAGATTTGTCGATACCACCATTCTTAGAACCTACATACAATTTCAACTTTACCAACTCTTCACGATTAAACCCATACACATAAGTCTTCTCTTCGTCATCGTTCTCCTCTTCTTCTGGCTTTTCTTCGTCATCCTCCGGTACAGCGACCACTTCGTCCGCTGCCGGCTCATTTTTGGAACAGCTAAAATAAAACAAACCAGAAAACATCAACATCACCGAAATACCAAACATATTTTTCATAACACACATCTTGATTAGCAGTAACAATCTATTTAACACTAAAATAACCAACTTAATTCATGAAAAGATAGAATAATATAAATTACCGTATATATCACGTTGAATTTCTTAAAGTCATCGTTAGCATTTATTTTCCTTCTACATCACACAGTTTATTTCTACAACTAAAATTCACTAACCGAAAGAAAAGCTCATTCAAACACCTTTAGAAAAGGCGTTTTAAAACACATAAAACCAAAAATAATTTCTTTTTTTATTTACCTATCATCAGTTACTTTTTTGTAAGTTTGCCACCGAAATTAGGGACAAACCTGTGTTAGCCGTGAATCGTATCTTAGGTACTTTTCCTTTCAGAGATCAAAGAATTAGAAAACCGTCCATTAATCTCGTACAGAAAAAATATACAAACCGTAACATGAACAAATTTTTAACCTGTTTATTCTTTGTCGGAACGATCAGTTTTGCCAAAGCACAACAACCGCAAGTATTCGTCGAATTAGGCGGAAATTACAACACAACTAAGAAAGACTATAACTTGCTTTCTATGAATGGACAGAAACAGCTAAGCGAGACCAAGCAACCAAAGATCAGCGCACGCGTTGGTTTAGGCCTATCTCAACACTCGTTTATTGGCCTATCTTATCTATGGCATAAAAACAGTATCTTGACCGGTCAGTCTTATGATCAAAATGATTTTCACACATCCAATTCCGAAACAATAACTACAAAAATCAATGCATTCGGGGCCTTTTATCGATATTACTTTCTCCCTTTTAACAGTAAAAAATGGAATATATTTACCGAGTTTAATCCAAGTTACCAACTTTTAACAACGGAATTTAAAATCGAAAGAATATCAGCCTACCCAGAATACTATGGACAGGATGATCAATTGGTAGAAATAAGTGATAAAAACAAAACACAAGCAATAGATCTAGACCTAGGCGCCGGTGTCTCTTATAAAATAGCAGGCAACATTTCCGCACAGCTTACTTTTCGCTCATTGGCAAATTTTAACCGATTGACAAAAGGTGGTAAAACAACACAGTTCAGTTTGATTGACAAACCTTTGCAAAACACCTTCATATCCCTTCATTATGCATTCTAAATTCTATAGATCAACTATTGGTTTTATCCTAATATTGATGAGTACCCTTGCTACAGAGAGAGTTCAAGCACAAACCAGCAGATTTGTACTATCTGTAGACGGACAACTCAATTCCATCAAAAGAAAAGCAAGCGAGAATAATTCTTTCGAAGGTAAAGAATATGATTATTCATTGCATCCCCGATTAGGTTATCGTTTTAATAAAAGATGGACTGCTGGGCTTGCTTACCATTTTTCGAAAAATGAAATCGACTACACAGCTAATTTAAACTTTAACGGCATGGATGTCCTGTTAAAATCAGAATTAGGCACCAAAAGACATGGATACGGTTTCTTTATTCAAAATCACTTAGTAGACAATAACAAATTCCAGCTTTTCGTAGAATTGGATGGACAGAAAGCGAAAGAAAAAAGCTTTAAGGAAGTAAACGATTTTATAACTATTATAGACAATAGGGAAATTTTCCGCGAAAGCGATCAATATAACGCTGCTATCAATATAGGAAGTCGCTATTACTTCTTCAAAAATCTAGCGGTAGAAATCCGTTCCAATAATATTGTCCAGTATCGACATGCAGAGAACTCCAATAATAATAAAGAGTGGACCGTAAAAGACTTCAAACTACTTGATAACGTCCTAGGAAATATTTCCCTTGGTCTCGCATTCCGATTTTAGGTAGCGCCTCACGATCTGGTATCCTGAAAAGACAACTCCCAAACAACACAGGTTTCGGGAGTTGTTTGTTCAAAAAAGAAAAATCCCCCAACTTCTTCTTATAGCGATCATATCCTATCAGCTTGGGTATAGTACAACAACACAAAAGGCCCCAAAAAGAAAATCTTTTTGGGGCCTTTTACAAAAAATCATGCCTTTACTTTACCTCTTTCAAAAGTTCATCTACAGCTTTCTCTAACTGCTGATCTATTCCTTTTGCAATCACGTCAGGTTGGTTTTTCACTTCAAATGTAGGCTTCGTTTCATTATTTTCGAGCCATTCACCAGCCTTATTTTTAGCACTGATAGGTACCGCCCCCCAGACAACACCATTCGGCAATCCTTCCCAACCTGCAAAACTACAAGTTCCAGGTACAGGCATCCCCACAGTCTTTCCGATACCAAGGTCGGTGTATCCACAAGAAAAACAGTGTCCATCGCTGTAATTCGCCTCGTTAAACATAGCCAAAGTAGGCTTTATCCATCGGAAAGTAGGCTCGTATCCAACCGAACGATCAGCCGTAGCATAATCCAAAAACTTCTCACCGGTAAAAAACATCGCCAGATCGGATACCAGATCCCCACCACCATTAAAACGCGTATCCACAATAACACCCTCACAATCTGCAAATTTACCCATCATCTCTTCGTACATATTACGGTACTGGTTATCGTTCATTCCCGAAATATGAACATAGCCCAATTTACCTTTACTGCGTTGTTCAACTTCCTCCTGATTCTTTTTCACCCAGCGACGGTAAAGCAAAGCGCCCTCTTCACCTAAAGAAATAGGTTTTATCGTCAACTGTTGTCTCTTATTTGTTTTAGGGTCAAAAATTTCCAACAGCGTAAACTTATCGGCTTTCCGATTCAAGTACCTTGCAACATCCCTGTCTTTAGCAATCAATTTCCCATCAATTTTTTCAATGATCGATCCTGGAGCAATAGCAAAGGAAGCTTTATCCAGTGGCCCTCCTGCTATGATCTCCTCTATGCGGATACCATCTCCCTGATAACCGTAATCCATAAAAATACCCAAAGCAGCAGTAGCATCACCGTTTGCAGAACCACCCGAGTACCGAGCGCCAGCGTGCGAAACATTCAGTTCACCGAGCATTTCCGAAAGCATCTCGGCAAACTCATAATTATTACTAATATAAGGTAGGTATTTCGCATATTCTATACGCAATGCGTTCCAATCCGCTCCGTGCATATCCGGCGTATAAAACATCTTCTTTGTACGTTGCCACACATGATTAAAAGCATCTTTAAATTCAGCATCCCTATCCAGCTCCATTTCACTATCAATCTGGATTACATCCCGTTTATTGCTTTCCGGATTAATCTTTGTAATGCGTCCTCCGGTCAATAAAAAAATAGATTTCTGCTCCTTATCCCACTCCATACTACCACCAGCAGCATCCAGTGCAATTTCCATTTTCGTCTCCTTTGTACGTAAATTTGTACTCCAAAGATTCGCACCTTTCTCAAAGCGGGATAAGTAAAAAAGCTTTTCACCATCCTTCGCCAACAACGCATCCGACAAAGAAGAAGAATGGATTGTCAATCGCGCTTTACGAAAATCGATTCCCTCCCAATCAATTTTTACAGACTTTGCCTTCTCCGCGATTTTAGTTGAGTCCTTCGTTTCCTTTTTCTTATCCGTAGAATCCTTTTTGTTCACCTTCTCCAATTCCTTCAACAAACTAAAATCGTCCTTACTCAAGTTGTAACGATCCCAAGCGTCCTTCGTCAGAAAAAGTGTATACACATCCAGCTGAGAACCACCGCTAAAAGCATGACTTTTCATACCATCACGATTGCTAAACCACAATACCTGCTTTCCTTCATTCACCCATTGCGGTTTCATATCATCGTAGCCACTCTTCGTCAGGTTAATCATTTTATTTTTTCCCTCTGCATCCAGTAGCACGACCTCACTATTGGCCATCGTAGGCCGAAAGCTAGCCAAAAGCAACTTACTATCCGGGCTCCACGAAAAATACTGATCGCCATCCCGCATGTGGAAGAGCTGTTCGGGAGTCATTAAAGTTACCTGATTTTTAGTACCTATATCGAGTACCTTCAATGTCCGCCTATCTTCTATAAAAGCTAACTTCTTCCCA
Source organism: Sphingobacterium sp. LRF_L2 (assembly GCF_965644235.1). Lineage (NCBI taxonomy): Bacteria > Pseudomonadati > Bacteroidota > Sphingobacteriia > Sphingobacteriales > Sphingobacteriaceae > Sphingobacterium > Sphingobacterium sp. LRF_L2. The sequence goes on from NZ_CBFFRI010000008.1 coordinate 307,733, forward strand.
TCAGGCGATAATTGAGGTAAATAATTATCCTTCTCATTATTTACCAATGGTTTCTCGTCGATCAAGGTTGCCGCAAAGAAAAAAGGTTCTTCTTTACGTACTCTACTTGCCTGAAAAATCTGCCATCGACCATCGCGCTCGCTTGCATACACGATCGATTTACCATCCGGTGCAAATTGCACAAAACGTTCCTGAGCAGGTGTTGAGGTAATCCTCTTCGTCATCTTCCCATCCACCGAAGTGACAAACACCTCACCACGAGCGACAAAAGCAACTTCCTTGCCATCGGGCGATATGGACATCTCGCTTACACCCGAATTAATGTCGATATAGCTATCTTGATTTGCTGAAGCCTGTGTTTTAATCTGCACATTAACTTTCTGCGGTTGAGATCCCTCCTTATAGGTATACAATTCGCCGTCATACGAAAAACACAATAATCCCTCGGCCGAACTACTTAAGGAACGAACTGGATGTTTCTTAAAATGCGTAAGCTGCATATTCTGTTCGGATTGTCCCAAGTTCAACTTATGTATATTAAAAGAACCACCTTCCTCACTCAAATAGTAGACTGACTTTTCATCCTTGGAAAACAAAGGATGCCTATTTTCCCCATAAAATGATGTTACTTTTTGGTGTTTACCTGTTTTCTTATCAAACAGCCAGATATCCCGTGCAATCGAAGACTGTTGATGCTTACGCCATTCGTTTTCTCCACCTTTTTTATCATGATACAGCATTTTCTGCCCATCTTTGCTAAACTGCACGTATTCAGCCGGCGAAGTTAAAAGTTGACTTACCCGACCCGCCGTTGTCGATACCTGATACAATTCGGGTTGTGATCCCGTAGGGTACTGGCGATGACTTGCCAAATCCTGCCGAACACCACCAAAGACCACCTGCTGTCCATCGGGAGTAAAGCAATAGGGATATTCCGCCGCCGAGTGGAATGTCAGCCGTAACGCTTCGCCACCATCAGCTTCCATCACATACACATCGAAATTCCCGTACCGATCCGATGCAAACGCAATCTTTTTACCATCAGGACTCCACACCGGCATAAAATCATGCGCCTGATGAAAAGTAAGACGGGTTGCAGCTCCCCCTTGCGCGGAAACTTTATATAAATCGCCTTTATAAGTAAACGCAATATGCTGTCCATCGGGAGATATGGCCGGATAACGCATCCATTGAGGGGACTCCTGCGCCTGTGTATTTCCCCATGGCAACAACACAGCGATGACCAAAGAGGAAAAAGCACGGAAAAAATTTATTTTCATGTATAGATTATTTATTTACCAACTTGTAACACGACAAAATACGATTTAAAACAAAAATAAAACAGCGAAAATTATATTGAAACAGCTCCAACGAATAATTTCAAACCATTTCTCTAAAAACCACACCTTTAATGAGAAAAGACAATTAAAATAAGAACGAAAGCACGAAGATGCTACTTTTAAAAGCCTAGACAGAAACAATTGGATTGAATCACAACCAAATTTAGTGTTTTTTTCAACAAATCACACAGCTTACGCATACACTGTACAATCTACCAATCCAATTTTAACAGAAAAACAGAAGAAATAAAAGATTAATATGCTCGCTTAATTATGGTATGAGATGTTAAAACAGCCTTTTGCTTCCAAACACCTTGTACAACAAAACGGTAACCCGTTTCTTCATTTTGAATCGTAAAGCTGTACTTACAAGCCCGTTCCGCATAGGTTATACGACCTTCCAAATCGATATTACTATGCGGATTCACATTTAACCATTGTTGAATTCCGCTATTCAGGTAAAGTTCTTCCGTGGTACCTTCTTTATAAGCTACCGGACTTGACCAAACTAACCCCTGTTCATCCTCAAGCCCGAGCATCGAAATCGACAAATTTTGCCCCGCAGCCCAGTCGAAAGCAGCACGGTCATCACTTTCAAAAGTCGAGAGCGACTTTACGTCGCGGAAAACAGAATCAATAGAAATAGGCTTCACAGCATTGCTATTGTTCGAGATCGTTAAAGGAACACATCCCTCATTACTTTCATAAAAAGTAAGGGATCCTTCTATCTCTTCGACTTCCTGATGTACCAATTTATAACTTTTACCGCGATGCTGCGTGATGCGAATTTCATCCGTTTCTCCAGCAGCATACAATCCAATAAGAATAGATTGGGTGCTATCCGAGAAATTCTCTTTCATCCAAATGGACAAACGACCAGTCTCGTCTAAGCGCCTCAATCCTAGCCAGCCACCTTCAACTTCTACCATACCCGACTCTTCCAAGACCATTGGATTACCGGTACTATCAAGCAACAGCGCACCTGTATTTGCATCTTTCACATAAGCCACCTGCCAGTCTTTTGCCAAAATATCCAACTCACTCTCAAAACCAGAATAAACGGTCAAGTCATGGTAAGTCGGATCGACCAACGCCGTTGATTCTTCATTTTTAGAACATGCAAGAATAAGGAAAAGGCTAAAAACAAGCGTTAATTTACTTACGACACGAAAGAGAATGGACAGGGCAGGTAACAACATAATTTAAAATTCATTAGATAGCTTGAAATGCATCACACTGTATTGCAATACATTTCAAGCTAATATAAGAAAAATTTTGTAGAATTAGCACCTAAACCGATAAGCAATTTAGGTACGTTATGAATTTTCCGTTGTTACATTTGGAATATTTCGTAGCCGAGGCAGCTGTCTTCCCGTCGAATTCGAAGCATCTGTATTATTTTTGACAACTGGGTTTGTCTTCTTTTTTTTCTTCTTCTTTCCCCATTTTCGATTATACCAAATGATAAATCCGGTAATAGGCAGAGAGCCTGCAATCAATGTAAGAAAAAAAGCTAAGAATTTAGTCGGCAGTCCCCATATCGATCCTACATGTATATCATAATTTAAACGTCTAAATTTCTCACCTGCATTCAACTCGTAAAAGTCCTTATTAAATAAAGAAACGCTGTTCGGAAGAAATTCTGCCGTATAACGATCAAAGGAATAATACCTATTGTTAAACTGCCTATCCATATTATTGCGAATAAACACCGAAATAGGACCATCAGCCTTAGCAGTATCGGGGTAGCTGATGTTTAAGTAATAAGGATCTTTGTACTGCGCCAAAATCGTCGCAATCTGTTTATCAAAAGCCTTTGGAAAATTATGCAACACATGCATTTGTGTCGTATCCGAGCTGATCGGTCGGCGTTCAGCAAGGCTTTCGCCCCAGTTTGTCGACCAATACAAAGCCTTATTAAACCAGGTAATACCATAGTACATCCCTGTTATGGCCAATAAGAGGACCAACAAAAAAGAATAAAAACCAAACACGTTATGTAGATCCAGGTTGAGCCTTTTCCATCCCGCTTTCCATTTTACCGTAAAACTCTTTTCGCGCGTCGACTTCGTCCATTTTTTGGGGTACCACCAAACCAAACCGGTGATCAGCGTAATACTGAATACCAAAGTTGCATAGTTGACAATCGGTCGACCGATATCACGAGGAAGCCAAAGGAAACGGTGTCCCTGCAATGTCCACGCAAAAAAACTTTCTAATTTTTCCCGGAGCACACCCTCCTCCGACGTATCTTCCGTTTTTAACCCCAAATATGCCCCTGTATAAGGATGCAAAAGGTGGATCTGAGGCTCAGCTCGTTTCGCCGTATCGTTAGCTTTCACGTTGACCGTAAACGAAACCGGCGAATCCCTCGTATAGGTAATTCCGCGTACCGTCTCTTGTGGATATAGCGAATCCGCAATGGCAATTATTTCAGAAGGAGCTAACAGCGATTCGTAACGAGCTGCAATAAACTGCTTTTCTTTCTTAGGAATCAGTAGATCCGTAATCTCTGTATGAAAAACCCAGAGACAGGCCATCAAACAAATAACAACGATAATGATTCCGGAAATTAAACCGAACCAGAGGTGTAGGAAATTGTTTACCGAACGAAAGGTTATTTTCTTATTCTTCTTTTCTTTTACAGCCATTACAATGTGGTTTTACGGCAACAAATCAGGATCGAATAGCATTCAAGACCCAATCTGCCAATCATCAATCTTTAGGTTGCGGACAAAAAAATAAGTTGTACGCGATACACGCACAACTTATTCACTCAAAATAACAAATCGGTTTATTTTAACTTATTCACGTGGTATACCCAAGTTACACCCGAGTCAATTTCCGCACCACGTTGCATTGTATTCGTTTCCGGATCATACTCAAACACAAACCATTTCGACTCATCCGTTTTGAAAACATCGTACAACTTGCCGTTTTCCATGAAGTTCATCGTTGTTTTCGGTTCGCCACCACCCGCTAGGATACGTAAGTCGGCAATAATCTTTTTGTTTGCCGGATCTACCACATAAGGAGCAATATAAGCTTTACCGTTGCCCAATTTCTGGATCGTAGAAGCCGAATTGGTGAACACATTATAATCCTTCAAATCAAAGAAGTAATCTTTATCGAAATCCGATTCGCCAGCCTTAATACGTACCAAACCATACTTAGAAGTTCCAACAAGTCTCGTCATGATGTACAAATCGTTATTATCATCCAAGAACGTTGTTTTATTCACCTCCCAGTGACCTGCTGTAAATCCACCATTAGCCGTCTTAATAATTTTACCATTTGTCAACGCCGGGTAGTCACATACGTACACATAGGCTGTATCGATAATATCCGTTTTCGTGATGTTGCTTCTGTATTTATGCCCAACAAATAATTGATTTCCACGCACCGTGAAACTTGTAGGCACGATATATGGATCATCATTTGTCTGCGTACCCGCTTGTTTAGGCACGTAATTAATCATCGGAATTTCGATATTCAGCGTCTTATTAATCTTTAACGTAGACGTATTCATAAAATAGATAGGCTGTTCAAGTACATTTTTTGTTTTGTTCGTTGTACCCGCAGTCTTCGTCATCACCAATTCATCTGTCGTACTAATATTGTCTAATACCTTACCAATGTAAAAAGTAGATCCAAAGATATACGAATTCGTTTCTTTCCATTGAGACCCATTTTGCACTTCAAATTGGCTTAAGCGCGTACCATCGTTCGACAAATAAAATTTACCATCGTAGTTGTAGGCATAGATTGCATAGAACGCCGCAGGCAAATGTGATGTGATGTCAATTCCTTTATTGCCTTGCGGCGTCAATAACGTATCCTTCATCAAATCATTTGTCGTCAACAGGTACGAACCCGAAGCAGAAGTCACCCACACACTGTACAAACTGCTGCTTGTATCAATAGGCTCTGGCGTACCTCCATCTGGCGAATCACTACAAGATGTAAATAAAGCGGTTGCCGTTAGGCAAGTAGCAAGTAATTGTTTAATATTCATAATATATACTTAATTTATTATTACATTAATGATAATCTCAACTTAAGGTAGAAGGCACGTCCCGGTTTCTGCAAGCGAAAGTTGTCGTAGGCCCTTTCGTCAGTAAGGTTGCGTCCTTCAAAGGAAATGTTATATTTATTGCGGCTCCACGAATAGCTCAAAACTGCCGAATGAATAGTCTGCGAAGGGATATGGTCTTTGGAAGCCAAGGAGCCCAAGTGTGCCTCACTTAAGTAAAACCAATGGCTATATTGCGATAAGTAAGACAATTGTACACGAGTTCCCTTTTGAAACCAATCGTTCTGGATTAAACTAACGTCCATACTCCCGTATGCCCAAGGTCTATTAGGCAATTGATACCCGTAGTTCAAGCTTACTTGCTGATTCGTATCGTCTGTGTACTTTTTATTATCTATCGCTTTGTCATACGATCCGTTGATCGTCACCGCAATCAAATCCTTATAACCGTATTTCACCTCTGCAGAAAAGCCATAAAGCTTTACACCTGCCTCATTGTAATACTGTTGTACATCATCCCCATCCACTTGTACCGCTTTCGAATGAATATAATCCGCAGCTAAGCGGTAGAACCCCGTAGCATCCACATTGATGAAATGATTTTCGTTGATAAATGTATTGTAGTAAAATCCTGTATTCACATTATCACTGCGTTCGGGCTTCAAATCCCAATTGGATGTGACGTTCAGCCCATCTCCAAAAAGCTGTTCGAGTGTTGGTAGATTATAAGCACGCTCATAAGAGAGTTTCCATCCCCCATCCTGCGTAATACGATAACGTGAAGCCAAACTGACACTATAATAATTCCACGCTTTCGCATCATAGGCAATCTCTCCGCTGACCACCTCATTGTTGCCATTATATTTCCGCGAATCGGTTACCTGATTCGCATCCAATCGGTAATACTTAAGCGCCAACACATTCGACAAGCGCTTGTTGAACCATTGATTTTGCCAGGACAAACCTATAATATGCCGACCTAAATTTGAAGGTAATTTAACCTGGTTATAAGCAGCTATCATATCATACTCCGTACGATGACCGCTGTTATAATTGTAATTCAGATTTAAGCTTTGATTGCGTTCGGCATCAAAATCATAATTCAAATTGACACGTGCCAAGTAATTATTAACATCAAATTTCGTATGCTGAGGTGTTGCAGCAATTGCAGGTTCGGAATAGGATACCCATCCGCCAGACCAATCGTAATTGTAGGTAGCTGTATCTTTTACATGTTTGATATCATGGCTATAACTGGCGTACACATCCGCAAACAAGCGATCGACGATAAAGTTGTTTTTCTTATAACTCAATGTCGGCATCAAATAATTACTCTCAGACCACTTTCCTCCAGTTACGGAGCTAAGCGAGAGCCCTAATTGGTTCTCTTTATGATCTTGCGAATAGCTCAAGCCTACGTAAAACTGATCTGCCCAAGATTTGTCGCGAAAGCCAACTTCCAGCTGTGCCATCCCTGATGTAAATGCATCATTAAACCTTCTGGCTTTATCTATCGTTATAGGTTTACTATTAATCGTGTTCTGCAGAAGAATACCATATTTCTCTTGCGTATACATCATATAATCATTGTCCGAATGATTGTAAAAAGCATTCATACGAAATGACAGATTGTTTTTAGGGTTCGTAAACGTACTGACCAACGAAGCCAGGTGTGTATTGAATGAACCCGTAGTGTAGCTTAAATCCAAAAAGGGTCTCGCCCGGCGTTTGGTAATAATATTCACAGCTCCACCTAAAGCGTCCGAGCCCAAGAAAGCTGGCACTACTCCCTTATAGACCTCCACCCGATCGATCAGATTGACCGGAATGTTATTGATAGACATCGAAGAACCGAAATTATCCATGGGCACACCATCTATAAATATTTTCGCATCCAGGCCATTGATCCGAAACACAAAGTTCGAGCCCAATCCCCCGTCCTCACGGATCGTCACGCCCGTCGCTCGCTTTAACACCTGCGTTAGATTAGCCGCTTCGTTCGCATATTTATTCAGGTCGATCACACTCACATCGAAGCCCGAACGTTTGATATCGTAAATGCGTCGTTCATTTTCCGACTTTCCGACTACCGAAACCTCGTCAATAGCCTTCCGATCTTCTTTCAAGACCACATCCAGGATATTTTTCCGATCAGCAACATGCAACGTTCTTGTTTCGGTACTATACCCCACCGCACTGATAACCAAAACCACCTGATTGCGTAATGGCAACCTTTCCAATTTATAAAAACCATCACCCTCGGCTTGCGTAGACTCTCCCCCATTCTGCACGCTGATCGTTGCATTGGAAACCGAGTTTCCAAAAGTATCCTTGACATATCCAGACACTTCGCCGTATTGTTTTTCTTGGGCAAATGTAAAGGCATTAAACACCGTGCATAAAAACAACAGCACGGGTACTTGTATAAATTTCATAGTAAGAATTATAAATAATTGAGGGTTGTTGATTCTCTTTCTTCACGGTTAACAACGGTTGCCAATTGTCTAGCCAAAGGCACATCAGGGATCATTTCCAACTGCTCCGGAGAAAGCACTAAGATCTGATCGCCAACAACTCCAGGATCACCCTCCAATCGAACGGTCAGATAGGTCTTATTTTGAGCCAACTTGTACACACGGCCATTCGCCTTTGTCGTCATGTGAACGGCAGTGTTCGCCTCATTCGAAACACGATAAACATCAACAGCAGTATATTCAGGATGCTCATCACCAGCTTGATAAAGCTTTTCGATTTTTAAAGCATCCGAATCGGTATGAACAGCAAAGAATGCATTATCCTCGGCAGAAAACGTCACAAAAAGCAATACAGCCGCTGCTGCCACATATCTCGTAAAACGGATCATTTTAGTCCGACCATGCTGTTTCACATGAATCTGCCCTACAATTCCCGACCAGATAAGCTCTTTCGGATTTCCTTTAGTTGCTATTGGCGAATGATCCGAATTCCACATAACTGTCGGATCCAACCATTTTTCGACTAACTTTCGTTCCTCCTCAGAACAGGTATTATCGAAATACCTTTTTACTATATCGGGATCTATACCTTGTTTCATTTGTAGAGACAGTATAAGACAAGGCAAGATTGTCCCGATTTATTCTAAATAAAAATTAGAATTTTACATAAAAAACTAATAATCAATAACATAAATTTTAAGCCTAGCCATAAAAAAAGGAAAAACTAAGTTTTTCCTTTTTTCAGAGAACGGGAACGATACCATCCCATGCACTACTTGTACCCTTCTGTTTTTAACTTATCGCGAATCACACTGATCGTCGCAGAGAGTTTATTACGTACCGTTTTTTCAGATAGTTCCAGGTGAGAAGCGATAGACCGATTGTCCAACCCTTGCTCAAAACGCATACGAAAGATTTTCTTGCATTTATCTGCCATTGGCCCTAAGAACTTCTCGATTGTCATTTCCAGATCTTTAACCAAAACCCGGTCATCTGTTTGCGTATCGGATTGGGTACCCTTCATTACAAATTCATCCGCTTCGCAAAAACGATGTCGTTTCTTCACTTCGGTCAAACAGGCAAATTTTACAGCCTTGATCAAATAAGCTTCCGCATTTTCAAGTTGCAGAAATTCACGACGCTCCCATAAGCTCACGAAGACCTGTTGCACAATATCCTCTGCAATCGGTCTATCGTCCAGAACCCTATAGGCATACCTATAGACTTTCTCCCAATATGTTTCGTAAATCAGGCGAAATGAATCACCATCTATTTCCGACATTCTTTTGTTCTGCTTAGGGGTTAAAAAATATTGGCAACAAAACTAAGCCTTATTTAGATTAATTTCAAATAATTTAACAAAAGAAAAAATTAAACCGTTATATATCAACAACCTGAAAAAACAAAAAAACACAAATAAGATTACCGAAACGCACAAAACATCAGCTTAAAAACAGCTGTAATTTCGTCGTTGCTACATTAAAAGCTATCTTTAGCAGTAAAGCTGTTATACGTATATTTTTCAATCTATCTTCTATGATACCATTCCTCGCCAGCATGCTAATTCTTATTTTTCTATTCCTATCTGCTATTCACTTTTATTGGGCATTTGGCGGACAATGGGGAAATAAGGTTGTCATTCCGACTAAAGACGATCAAATACCGCTGTTCACGCCAAGACCTTTGGGCACGGCTATTGTTGCTCTAGGACTTCTTTTTTTCGGAATGGTTGTCTTTATTAATTCATTTTATTCAGATTTTAATTCAGTAGTTGGCTCTAACTTCCTACAACGAAATGGACTTTGGAGTATTTCGATCGTATTTACTTTGCGCGCAGTCGGCGAATTCAAATATGTTGGATTTTTCAAAAAATACAGGGCTACAGCTTTCGGTCGAAACGACAGCCAATACTTTTCCCCACTTTGCTTACTTATTGGCTTACTTTCGTTGATACTCGCATGGATTACTTAACGCTGATTAAAAAAAAACAGTATATATACCACCGAACTATTTTTGGATCGTATCAGAAAGATCTCTATTTTTAAGATAAACATTTAATTCACAGACAAGAACAACCCTATGATTCCGACAACAAAACCTATAAAAAGAGCGGCAATAAATGCATTTATAACCCTATTTTGTACGACGTTGAGTCTAAATTCCTTTTCTCAGGAGCAAGCAAAAACAATGCTATCAACCTCTATTGAAACCGATAATTTCTCTTACGCTTATGTAATAATAGAGGGGAAATCCTTTTCAAAAAAACTACAGGTTACCGTAGATTTCGGTGATACCGATGAACAAATACAAGCTGGCGAAACCTATTCGAATATCCTCACAAACAAAACATCTTATGCCGCGGTACTCAATTACATGGCCCAAAATCAATTCGAACTCGTAGAAACTTTAGATTATACAGACACTTATTCAGGAAAAAACAAACATTCTGGCATTGTATTCATCTTGCGAAAAGTATCAAAATAAATAGAACTAAATTAAACTAATTCCTACGATACAAAGTGCAAATTTAATCGCTTGAACGCATAAGAAAAAAACATTTTAGGATACCATTTGTTCACATCAGACAATTCAACAATTGGTATCCTTAAAACGTTAGAAGATGAATTTGCTTCCGAGTGATGACAACAATTTTGTTTCCAAAGTATGGACTACCGTGGGTATTGCGGCTTTCGTAAGTGTCTTGTTGTTACTTTTCTGGAAAGCTGTACAAGTATTTCTGTACATACTTGCAGGTGCTATCATTGCCACCTATTTTCATGGATTTGCAGGCATGATCGCTCGCAAATTCAACCTTTCGAAAAAATGGTCTTTAGGAATCTCTATATTAACAACATTTGCCTTTCTAGGCGCCGTTTTCTTTTTCATAGGATCAAGAATTTCAAATGAAGCCGCACAGTTTTCAGAAAAATTACCTGCACTCATCGAGGACGCCAGTGCATACATCCAGAAAAATAACACCTTAAAAACGGCATATGATGAGATCAAGTCGGCCGAAATGTTACAAAAAGCTTCACCAATCGTTGGCAGCTTTTTCAATAGCACCTTCGGATTCTTAGGCAACCTGTATGTCGTTCTTTTTATCGGTCTATTTTTCACCGTCTCGCCCGAACAATACAAAAAGGGATTGGTCAAACTATTGCCCGGACGTGCACGCAAACAAGGAACAAAAATCGTCAATTTGACAGCTGATAATCTCAAATCCTGGTTAAAGGGCATGCTCTTCTCCATGTTAGTTGTATTCGTCCTGACCAGTATCGGGCTCGTCCTCCTGGGCATCGACCTGTGGCTTATCCTTGCGCTGATCGCCGGATTACTCAGCTTCATTCCCAACTTCGGTCCGATCATGGCTATCATTCCTGCCGCATTGGTTGCTCTCTCCCAATCTCCTATCATGGCTGTGTGGGTTATCGGCCTCTATTGCCTCGTACAACTATTAGAAAGTAACTTTATCACACCTCTCGTTCAACAAGAACTTATCAATACCCCACCGGCACTTCTAATTATTGTGCAAGTATTTATGGGGATTTGGCTTGGCGGTTGGGGAGTCATTTTAGCAACGCCCATCCTGGTTATTTGCATGGTACTGATTGAACAGCTCTATACAAAGAAGCAAGACGAAATCGAAAAAAACACATCCTGTTAATATAAATGTATATAACCGATCCCTATATCTCATCTTTATAGACCAGTTGACTGCGAAAGCCAATTTGTGCTTTAAACTATTAATTGTACATTTAACATTTATACAAAATAACCGAAATAAATAACAAGCCTATTGATTATGCACAAACGCAGCATTATTTTCACGTTCCTATTGATTTCTATCTGCCTACTCGTTAACCAAATTGCGGTATATGGGCAACCCGATCGGGGCGACAAGCGAAAAGTCCTATTCGATGATAATTGGCGCTTCACATTGGGAGATGTCACGAATGCATCACAAACTTCGTTCGACGATCATTCGTGGCGAAAACTGGACCTTCCACACGACTGGTCCATCGAGGGCAATGTAAATCCGAAGAACCCATCGGGCAATGATGGTGGTTACTTTCCGACAGGAATAGGATGGTATCGTAAGAATCTATATGTTGACAAGAGCCAACAAGGAAAAAATCTGCAACTTTACTTTGAAGGTATCTACATGAATGCAGAAATATACGTGAATGGCCAGTTAGCGGGAGCTCGTCCCTATGGCTACTCTTCTTTCCAGATTGATATTACGCCGCACCTACACTACGGAAAACAAAATATCATTGCCGTCAAAGTAGACAACGCACAACAAAAGAACTGTCGCTGGTATAGCGGTTCCGGAATCTATAGACACGTCTACCTGATAACCACTCCAAAGATTAATTTTACCACCTGGGGCACCTTTATCAGCACCGCAGATGTTGATAAAGACCAAGCTAGCATTCATGTTGCTACAGAGCTGCAAAATAAAACCAACGGTGCAAAAAAACTTCAACTACACTATGAAATATTCGATCAACAACAGCAACTAGTTGCACAAGAGCGCCAGGAGATTACCCTTCCTCCATCTTCCAACGAAATCAAAGAAAAAGATATCGCAATAAAACAGGTCAAACTCTGGTCGCCAGAATCGCCCCACCTTTACAGTGCTCGTTTACGTATTTTGGAAGGCACCAAACTGATCGATCAACAAACGATACCCTTCGGCGTCCGCACGATTTCCTATAGTGCAGAAGACGGCTTTAAACTAAACGGAAAGATGATCAAAATAAACGGAGGCTGTGTCCATCACGACAATGGAGCCCTTGGAGCTGCAGCCTACGACCGTGCCGAATACCGAAAAGCCGAAATATTGAAGAAAGCAGGCTTCAATGCCGTCAGAACATCTCACAACCCTCCATCCGAAGCTTTTTTAGAAGCTTGCGATCAACTCGGATTACTGGTAATGGATGAGTCTTTCGACGGATGGCGGACTGGCAAGAATCCCCATGATTATGCCACAATCTTTGACAAATGGTGGAAGCAAGACATAACAAGTATGGTACTTCGCGACCGCAACCATCCTGCTATTGTCTTCTGGAGCACGGGCAACGAGATCATCGAACGAAAAGAAGCCCAAGCAGTAACCACTGCGGGGGATCTTGCTAAATTGGTACGAAGCCTCGATCCTAGCCGGCCGGTCACCTCCGCAATCACCACCTGGGACAAAGACTGGGAAATATTCGATCCCTTGTTTGCACAGCATGATATCGGGGGCTACAACTATCAATTGCACCGGGCACCTTCCGATCATCAACGTGTCCCATCACGCGTTATCGTACAGACAGAATCCTATCCAAGAGACGCTTTCGCCAATTGGAAACTGGTAAATGACAACAACTACATCATAGGTGATTTTGTTTGGACTGCGATGGACTACCTCGGAGAATCTGGCATTGGCAGATACTACTATGCAGGTGAAACTGAGGGACAGCACTATGAACGCGATATTTACCCTTGGCATGGTGCCTATTGTGGAGACATCGATCTAATTGGTCAAAGAAAACCCATTTCCCACTATCGCGACCTATTGTACAATGACAACAAGAAACTCTATATGGCGGTCAAAGAACCCAACCATTATTTTGGTGAAATTAAAGAGACATTATGGTCGGTATGGCCAACCTGGGAAAGCTGGACCTGGCCAGGACATGATGGAAAAGATATCGAGGTCGAAGTTTATTCCCGATATCCGGCGGTGCGTTTATATATCAATGAACAACTTATAGCTGAAAAAACTACAGCTGCCAACAGCGAATTTAAAGCCAGTTTTACCGTTCCATACCAACCTGGGAAAATACGTGCGGTCGGTGTTGTACAAGGAAAAGAAGTCGATGAGTATGTGCTGACATCATCCGGAGAAGCACAACAAATCCGTTTGATTGCCGATCGGGAGAACATTAAGGCCGACGGTCAAGATCTATCCTTCATTAACGTTGAAGTTGCTGACGCAACAGGTATACTAAATCCCCACGCAGCAAACAGAATTACGTTTAGCATTGAAGGTACCGGAAGTATTATCGCCGTGGACAATGCAAACCTACAAGACGAAGACAACTATACCGATAAAAGCAGGAAAGCGTGGAAAGGTCGCGCAATGCTCGTCGTAAAAAGCAGCAAAGAAAAAGGCAACATTCGCATTAAAGCTACCGCTGACGGCCTAAAAGCAGCAACCATAAACATCCAATCGCAATAAATAAAAAAATAAAACCTGAAGCTTTGCTTCAGGTTTTATTTTTCAGCCAATTCCCATTTTAAAAAATAGACTACCAAAATAATAGATTATTTTATTTTGAAAATCCAAAAGACTTTCCGAAGTTTGCTGTCGAAGATTTTAACTGCCAGTATCAATAACTATCCATGAACTTCAAAGAAGCCGATAATGAAAAATCCTTAATCAGCAGATTAAAAACTGGTGATGAGCAAGCTTTTTTGGTCATATATAAGAAATACAGCAGTGTTTTATGGTCGTTTTTACAAAAATTGCGACTCGAACAGCAAGATCTGGAAGACGTCGTACAACAGACTTTTTCGAAGCTTTGGGAGAAAAGAGACAACTTAGATGAAGATCTTTCCATCAAATCGTATTTGATTACCATAGCTAAAAACGATATTTACAACAAAATAAAACAACAAGTTGTACACAAAAAGCATCAAGAACAGCTTATTCAGCTACATCCGAAAGAATCAACACCACACAACAACGAACTAAAGGAAATTTTATACAAAATTTTAGAAAATCTTCCAGATAAAAGAAGGGAAGTATTCGAATTAAGCAGAATCAAAGGATATAGCAACGACGAAATATCAAAAAAACTAGGCATAAGCAAGAGCACCGTAGAAAACCACATCTACAATTCATCAACATACGTCAAAAAAATATTGAAAAACCTAGGTTTTATCCTCGTGTTCATTTTTTATTAATAAAAAAATAAAAAAAAATTAAATTTACCTTAGGTGCAAAGAGCAGCAAGATTGTATAGTATATAGTTTCAGCACAAGAAAGTGGAAAGAGAAATTTTAAAAAGATATTTTGAGCAAAACAGCACAGCGACAGAGACAAAAGCTGTCGAGGATTGGCTGTTGGATCCAAGCAACAAGATCACTTTTGAGAAATTTCTAGAAGACGAGTGGAATGAACATGTTCAACAAACCGATTCGAACATTGTTCATATGAAGAAATACCAAAGCGGAATACTATGGCGTGCAGCAAGTGTTGCAGTCGTTTTACTCGCTGCATTTGGATTATACAAATTGATTCCGGTTCAGCCCAAGCCGTACCTAAGCGCAAATGTACAGCATGCAACTGCCCCGGCAGCAGTATCATCCACCACCTCTTCTGATTCACAGCCCTTAACTGTGTCTGATACAGTTAAAAAAACTCAACCTAAAACTGTACATCATGAACAAAAAAGAAAACCCCTACAGCCTGAAGCTGTAATTGCACAAGCAGACATCCCAGAGCAGGAAATCAAACCCAAATCGGTACCTTCCAGCAAGATGAGCAATTTTATGGTCAATGAGGTTGCACTAGCCAAGCTCGCGGAGAGATTGGATACCACCCAGCTCGTATTTGACGTCAATATGTCTGAGGTTACTATTCAACGCCTAGCTTATCTACTCCGTAAACAATACGGTATCGTATTAGAACTTTGCAGTACTACAGATACAAACAGAACCTATTCTGCCAGTTTCGAGAAGATATCCATCCATGACCTGCTCAACGACATGTCTGAAAAGATGTTGTTTTCGTACACATTTCAAGAAAACAAAGTAAAAATCTGTTTTAACTAACACAAATTAACCGACTCAATATGAGATTTTTGATTTTAGCATCCGCTATTATCACAGCCACCCTATTCTCTTGTAAAAAAGGAGAACCGGAATTGGACATCACTGATGATAGCACTTACGAAGCCAGCTACCCAGCAAATACAATTATCATCTCAAAAGGTGAAACATATACATCCGATGCCCTAAACCATACTTTTCCAGAGGGCGTAAAATTTAGCATCAAAGAGATAAAAAATGAAGCTGGAAAAACGAGCTCCAACTTTCGCCGAGAATACGAAATAGGTACCTGGAATGCCGTCGTCAACAAAGAAGCTGATATCAGTTTAGACGCCTTACTAAGCAAATTCGTTACAAAAAAACAAACCGGCTTATCCATCGATGAGCGAACAGGCGCCATTACGTTATTAGGAAAAGCTACACAAGATTTAAACCCCGACATCTATACTATTGTTATTGACGCTCTTCATAATGGTCAGACGACTACATTATCCTCCACCATTAAACTAAAACTCGTATCTGGCGACGATGGATTTGCGAAATTTGCGAATGCGAAATGGAAATTTTCAAATGATAATGCCTACTCCATTGCAGATGTAACGATCAATAAACTAGATGGCGAAAACCTCAACACAATTCGAAACCTCATCCCCAACTACCAAGCCAACCGTACGTATATCCAACTAAAAATAGCAGATGCTAGAACATTAGGAATAGATATCACAAAAGATATTACTTTCAAAGCACAACATTCCATAGCAGCTGTAAATCCATGGATTCCTGTACTAAAGAATAATGACGCTATCATACTCTCTTCCGCTATAGACCGCTTTCCTGTACTCGAACAGGACAGTATCCTTAGCGGACAGATCAGCAGCAATCTACTCTACAACAAAGAAACCCTTGATTTTAAAGTTCATCTTAACATCACCTCCGAAGGAGTCTATACTGTAAACGTAGCGTTAAACAACCACCCTTCAAAAAAAGCACTCTGGTGGCCTAGCGGCAAGGAAATATACATAGCAAATGATCTCAAGAAAAATGATTTCACCAGTAACGGTAGCCAATGGTCTTACGAGCGCATGCGTTGGTCGGAGAATTTTGTGGTATTCTGGGAAGCTGGGTTAGGCACCGATCCCAAATATTCGACACAGCGTCTGGATATCGATGATATGTTGGCAAAAATGGAAGCCGCCTATGACTATTATTACAATACGTTAAAATTCGTCGACCGTAGTAGCACAAAAGCAAATAAATACCGCATCCAGCTTTTCATCAATGACAAAAGTGAATGGCTAGCCACCGGTGCAGGCTACGATAATGAAGTTGGCGCAATGTGGGTAAATTACAGCGCAGCAAGCACTGCAGCCACCATGGCACATGAGGTGGGACACACCTTCCAGTATCTCAATGCCTGCGATGGAAATTACGCTTTCACCGGCAATACACATGCAGGCATGTTTTGGGAGCAGACATCACAATATCAAGCAAGTCTACTTTACCCATCCTCTTCCCAAGTACTGTCTAGCTATCTGCAAAATTTCATAGCTACAACACACCTTAATTTGCTACATGAGGACAACCGTTACAACAACTTCTATCACCTACAATACTGGCATATGCTTCATGGAGCAGATTTCGTCGGTCAACTTTGGCAAAAAGCACAAAAGCCTGAGGATCCTATCGAAGCTTACAAGCGTATTACCAATACAACACAGCAAGTATTTAATGATGAGATTTACGATTATGCCAAACGCACGTTGACCTGGGATTTCTTAAATAAATCGATATATAGCAGCTATATCCTATCAAGTCAAACAACCTATATCCATAATACAACCGTTAATGCACTAGCTGATGGATATTATCAAGTAGCCCCCGCTAAATGCGTACAAAACTACGGCTTCAATGCCCTGCGCCTAACCGTACCTAGCTCCGGCACCGTACAAGCCACTTTCGAGGGAATAAAAGGAAACACATCTTACAACAACAGCTACGATCAATACGCAGGCTGGCGCTGGGGATTTGTAGCCATCTCCACAACGGGAACCGCGACCTACGGAACGATGAGCAGCAGCAGTTCGGGTACCACAACCTTCACCGTCCCTGCCAATACGAGTAGACTTTACCTTCTTGTAACCGGTGCTCCTACCCAACACTTTCGGCATGTCTGGGACGACAATGCCAGCAACGACGAACAATATCCCTGGAAAGCCAAGTTTACAAACACTGCCCCTACCAACTAAAATTAACGTAACCTAATTTAAGTAATGAAGAACAACATTAAATCCAGTATCTTGGCCTTGGCATTACTAGGAGCAGTCAGTGTTCCTGAGCATACCATGGCACAAGTACCCGCCACACAAGTCCGTACCATTCCAAAAATCATCGGAAAGATCTTTGACAGCAATCACCATCCAATCAGCGGCGTTCGCATTTTCATCAAAGAAGAGAAGGAAAACGTCACTGTTTCTAACAAAGTCGGTGAATTTATTATCTCTCCCCAAAAAGAGAATCAAACGTTAGTACTTACAAGTATCGGTCACAAGCCACAAGAGATTAAACTATCGGCAGATATCAAACTTCCGTTGGTTGTTGTATTAGAGAGCTCTACGGACCAAATTGACGAAGTCGTTGTTACAGGCTACGGCAATAGATCAAAGGAAAGCTTTACCGGAAGTGCGGCTACGTTCAGCAAAGAAGAGCTGTTACGCGTTGGCAATAAAAACGTCTTACAAAGTTTACAAAACCTAGATCCCTCGTTCGTCTTTACAGAAAACCTGTCCCTAGGCTCAAATCCCAATGCCCTGCCAGATATCCAATTGCGCGGACAAACCGGACTGGATGACGTCAGAGGAGAATACTCCGGAAACCCCAACGAGCCCCTCTTTATTTTAGACGGTTTCGAAGCGAACTTACAGAAAGTATTTGACCTAGATATGAACCGAATTGCCTCTGTAACGCTATTGAAAGATGCTTCGGCAAAAGCGATTTATGGATCAAAAGCGGCAAATGGTGTCCTTATTATTGAAACGATAGTTCCTGCAGAAGGAGCCATGCGGGTATCCTACAATGCCAACCTGAATATCGAAGCCCCCGATTTGACATCATATAGCCTTGCCAATGCGCGCGAAAAGCTGCAAATAGAGCTCAACGCTGGCCGTTACACCTCAACGCAACCCACTATCCAACAATTTCTGAGCGAGCAGTACAATACCTTACTCCAAAATGTAGAACGAGGTGTTGATACCTATTGGTTATCCCAACCCCTACGTGTTGGTTTAGGAAATAAGCATACTCTCATGCTAGAAGGAGGTACCTCGTCCTTGCGTTACGCTGTCGATTTCACATACAACAACAATATCGGTGTTATGAAAGGATCAAATAGACAAAATACAGGAGGTTCTATCAATCTTTCTTATCGCAGTGGCAAGGTCAATTTTAGAAATATCCTGAACGTGACCTTTAATACCTCGAACAATTCTCCTTACGGCAGTTTCTCGGAATACAGTTCACAGAATCCCTATTTTTCACCTTACGATGAATATGGAAACTTAGTAAAAGTAATGTCATCCTACAGGACACAGGCAAGTGCTACGCCATTATATTATTACAACCCACTGTACAACGCGAGTTTACAGACAAAAGATTTCAGCAAATACAATGAAATCACAGAAAATTTTTACGCAGAATGGCAAACCACGCGTGAACTAAAACTTACCGCGCGTGTCGGTTTTACATTCAACGGCAACAATACAGAAATCTTTCTACCAGGAGACCACACGAAATTTGCAAGCTGGACAGGAGAAAATTATTTCAACCGAGGCTCTTATTATATGAGCGATGGCAACAGTAATTCGTTAAGCTCCGATCTCTTTGCAAACTGGTCAAAGCGATTCGGAAAACATGCCCTATTTATAAATGGAGGAGCAAATTTGGCGACTTTTGCCAATGAAAGCCACGGCATGACCGCCTGGGGATTCTTGAACAGCCGTGTCGATTTCATCACCTTTGCCAAGCAATATGAAGAAAATGGAATACCGAGTGGCAATGAAAGTTTAAAAAGAGAAATAGGCTTACTAGGCTTCGTCAATTACTCCTACGATGACAGGTACCTGGCGGATTTAAGCTACAGAAGCAATGCTTCTTCCGTATTTGGAGCAGACAATAGATGGGGCAACTTTTGGTCTGTCGGCTTAGGTTGGAATGCACATCACGAGAAATTCCTGCGTGATATTCGTTCAATAAATCAACTTAAAATACGCGGATCCATAGGCTCAACAGGTAGTCAAAATTTCAATCCCTACCAAGCTATGGCTACGTACACCTTCTTCAATCAAAGCACTTACGACAATATCGCAGGAGCATACCTACAAGCCTTGGCCAATGACAAACTAAAATGGCAGCAGACCATGGATTACAATGGAGGAATCGATTTAAGACTTATAAACAAGTTTAACGTCCGTTTCGATTACTATGTCCGTAACACAAACAACCTGCTAACAGACTTTACCCTACCTCCCTCCACTGGCTTTTACAGTTACAAGGAAAACTTAGGTAAAGTCCAAAACAGAGGATTTGAAGGATCACTCAATTACACGTTTTACTCCAACCCCGAGAAACAATCCTATGCAACGGTATTCACCTCATTTTCAAAAAACAGCAATAAATTATTAACCATATCTGACGCTTTGAAACAAGTCAACAAAGAACAAGATGAAGCAGGTCTAGACACTGATGAAGCATTCTTCCTTCCAAAAATAAGATATGAAGAAGGGAAATCAACCAATGCTATTTGGGCAGTTCCTTCGTTGGGCATCGACCCGATGACCGGAAGAGAAATCTATGTTACCAAAGACGGTAGTCAGACCTATGTATGGAATGCAGACGACCAAATAGCTGTTGGTGTAACTGATCCTAAACTAAGAGGTAATTTCGGTTTCAACTTCGAATACAAAGGATGGGGATTAAGCACTTCTTTTCGTTATACGTTAGGAGAAGATTACTACAATTCGACGTTAGTAACCCGTGTTGAAAACGTCAATGTCGCCTATAATGTAGATACCCGAGTATTAAACGACACCTGGTTAAATGCCGGCGATCAGACCTTTTTCAAAAAAATAACCGCATTGCCCACCAAGACAAATCCAACATCAAGATTCTTACAAAAGAAATCAGATCTAACCCTTTCATCGGTCAATGCCTATTATGATTTCAAATGGAAAAATCTGTCTAGGTATCATCTAAAAAGTCTAAAACTAGGATTGTACATGTCCGAAGCCTTTGTATTATCAACAGTAAGGACCGAGCGCGGTACTGACTATCCATTTGCTCGAACATTTTCATTCACTCTTCAAACGTCGTTTTAATCATGAAAAGCAAAAAAATCAGATATATCGTTCTCGCTATTTTAACCATTAGCCTGAACAGCTCCTGCGAGAAATGGTTGGATGTACAACCTAAATCCCAAATAAAAGCAAATGAATTATTCGAAACAGAGGCCGGCTACAAAGAAGCGCTAGCAGGCGTTTATACCATTTTAACCGACGAAGCACTCTACGGAAAAGAGCTAACCTATGGAATGATGGGTGTATTATCCCACGAATGGAACAGTTTTTCTTCTCAATATAACGACGAAGCAAGTTACAACTACGTAGGCAGCTATCCACGAAACCGTATGGAAGGCGTATGGAGCAATATGTATAAAGCCATCTCCAACACCAATATGATCTTAGAAAATATCGACAAGGAAAACGTGTTCACAGGAGACAACCGTGCCATCATAAAAGGCGAAGCATTGGCCTTACGGGCTTTTATACACTTCGATCTACTACGCTGTTTCGGTGTCAGTTATGCCACCAACCCTGCGCAAGCCTCTATACCCTACGTCACCTTGTATACTTCCAAGCAAACCAAGCAATATACTGTTGACGAAATCGTGCAATACGTTATAGACGATCTTAAATTAGCACAAGAACTCCTCCAAGTTGACCCCATCCTTACAGGGCGTAGCGTTACAGAATATGAGGATAATGGTTACCTAATCAATAGACAACTGCACCTAAACTACTACGCTGTAGAAGCATTGCTCGCCCGCATTTACCTCTATAAAGGAGATTTTGCCAATGCGAGAATACATGCCCAGCATGTCGTCGATGCGCAAAAATTCCGTTTCACATCACAAAACGAGTTTATTAACGAATACAATCCTTCTGGTACTGAAGAACATATTTTCGGTCTCCAAATCAATAAGCTTCATCAGTATGCAGTTAACTACCTTTCCCAAGAAGGCGAAGGAACTATTTTTTCACTAACTGAAACAATGCTGGCCAGCTATTACTCCTCCAACACGGATGATTATAGATACCGATACCTATTTCGTGACGGTACAGCGGCCGAAGCCAGTAAGAAATACATCTTGAAGTACAGTGAACCAAAAACACCTAGCACTACGTCAGAATTACCTTACACATTTTCATACTATCGTGATAAACTTGCCTTAATCAAAATCAGTGAGATGTATTTTATTCTCGCAGAATGTGACAATCACGACGGCATTAGCCCTTTACCCAATCTGAATGTAGTTGTACGTGCCCGTGGTGTAGCTGCTATTACAGACATTCCCGATTTCAGAGCACTTATGACCAATGAATTCAGAAAGGAATTTATGGCCGAAGGACAACTTTTCTATTATTATAAAAGAATAAACCAGGAGTACATACAAAATGCGGATGTCAATCTAGTTACTACCAAAAGTTATACGTTTCCTATTCCAGACTCGGAGTATGAAGCAGGCAACAGAACCTCTAACAGATAACGACTATGAAACTATTTAATTATCTTATACTAAGCTGTGTACTGATCTGCACAAGCTGTGAAAAGAATAAAGATCTCCTCTTTTCACCAGAGAAAAAAGATCTCAATATTTGGCTCGGTCAAAGCGGAGCTCCCTTAGATAGCATTACCTATAACTTTTCATATAATGTAGATGGACATGATTCCATATTGTTTAACTATAGAATATTAGGACTCCCTTTAGAAGAAGATGCCGAGTTTGAATTGGAAGCCTTAGATGGCGATATTGATCTCGTTTATTTTTCGTTCGGCAAATACATCATCAAAGCTGGTCAAACAGAGGGAAAATTTCCCATCTATTTTGACCAACCCGCAAACTACAATGAGTTTAAGCTAGAAACAGGAAAAATAAGATTTCAATTAAAAGAAAATGATGCATTTAAAAGAGGAGTAAACGAACTCAGTAAGCTGAAAGTAGTTTTAAAAAATGGATTATCCAAACCCGACAATTGGGATGTCGCCCCCCTATATTATCTAAAGTTGAACACCTATTTTGGCAGCTATAGTGAGAAAAAACATTCGCTGATTATCCAAGAAACAGGACAACAAACCATAAATGTTTATCAAGTATTAAATGCGATCACACGTGAAGACGCAAATGCGATTAGTGCCGGAAAAGCAATTTTTTATCGCGATCAATGTAAATCCTGGCTTGCCCAATACAAGGAATCCAATAACGGCCAAGCCTTACTGGATGAGAACAATCAAGAAGTCGTATTCCCTTAATAATGAAAACAATGAAAAATATAAAACCCTATACTTTCAAAGCCCTCGTTTTCTTCAGTGTCTTTTTCATTATATCAGGCTGTTATAAAGACAAAGGAAATTACGAATACGTGGAACTTGATCAAGTACTTATCGATACCTCCAATCTTAATATACAAGATTCCTATTCCCTTTACCGATATGATACGTTAACCATCGCACCTAAAATCTACTTTAATGGCAAACAGATCACTGATGAGTCTAGCGTAAAAGACCAACTGTCTTTTACATGGAGCATTTACCAAGCAAATATTGGAGGCACTTTACAGACACGCGATACGTTATCGCATAAAATTATATTGAATAATCCGATTACCAAGCCAACCGGTGGCTGGATTGTAATGCTGACTGTTAGAGATCTCAAAACAAATACAGATAGCTATCAAAAATTCAACTTACAACTGGACGAATCACTCTCGGACGGATGGATGGTCATGTACGAAAAAGACGGAAATACAGATGTCGGACTTATTGTCGACGAACGTAGTAAACCTGGAACGGTAAATCAACGAATATTTACGGATATCATCAAGAATACAAATGGTGCCGCATTAGAGGGCAAACCCATCTCACTTTTGCAGTCCGCGTCACCGCTTACATCAAAAGAAGTCGTTGTGGCTTCCGAAAAAGACATGCAAGCATTTAACTATACCGATTTTGAACGAGCTTTCTCCTTTGAAAACTTCTTCTACGGTGCTCCAACAACCAAAGCCCTCACGGCCTTTACGGCCAACAATGCCCGGAAAGAATTTGTGATCAACAACAATAAGATCCACGTCGCCAACTTTTCGTCAGGTACAACACGGACGATTTTATTCAGTGTACCTTTGTCGGGCAACTTTGGTGAACTAGCCAATTGGAATCCGAAGTTTTATGCCCAAGGATTTGACGCCGTAGCTTACGATAAAACCAACAAAAAATTTGTGTACGTCGTAGCTGGATCAATAGCCGTTTCCGACA
This sequence comes from Sphingobacterium sp. LRF_L2, assembly GCF_965644235.1. Lineage (NCBI taxonomy): Bacteria > Pseudomonadati > Bacteroidota > Sphingobacteriia > Sphingobacteriales > Sphingobacteriaceae > Sphingobacterium > Sphingobacterium sp. LRF_L2. Next base: position 331,981 of record NZ_CBFFRI010000008.1, read on the forward strand.
TACCCGCACAAACAGCAACCACTGCAGAATGGTCGCCTAGCAACGTAGGACTAGACCTCAAAGTATCAGATTACGGTCGATTGAATTACGAATATCTCATTATGAACGATGCCAACAACCACTATCTTTTGACGGCAAACTTCATGGGTACAGCGCCACTATTTGCTTTAAAAAAATACAATATAAGTGACGCACCAGACATTAGTAATGTCAGTGCCATGGCCTCTTCATCCACCGGCTCTTACATACTATATGGAGCAAACGAAAAAGTCTACCTGCACAAATATGAAACAAATCAAGCGATTGAAAACATATGGACCGCCCCTGCCGGTGAAAAGATTACATCCATACGTTTCCTTAAATTCTACTTCACAACAGCCCAAACTATCCGTATAGCCAGTGTAGCCAACCAATACGTATACTTCGCCACATACAACGAAAGTACAAAAGAAGGTAAAGTATACAATGTAAAGATAGACCAAACCAATGGTAGCATAGATTCTTCCACACTTAAGGTGTATGAAGGCTTTGGCAAAATTACAGACATGAGTTTAAAATGGTTTTTATAAAAAATTAAATATTTAAAAAAGAGAGATGAAAACAATCAAATTAGTAGTAGCGATTTTGCTGTTTATTCCATTCATGGGAATAGCGCAAGGAAAGAAAGTGAAAATCAGTGGACAGTACAAAAACATCCAAGGGGACTTCGATAAGTTGTACCTGTTCTACAAGTACGATGGTAAACAATTTGTTGACAGTTCAAAGCTTGTAAAAGGTAAGTATGCCTTTGAATTCGAATTGGAGCAACCCGTTCTTGTACGCGTTATTGTATTCAAAGCTATCCCCGGCCGTCCAGGAGCAGGAATCAGCAATCCAGACAACACCCTCAGCCTTTATATCGAGCCCGGCAAAATGAATTTGGTGAGTGATGGAAAATTCTCCAATGTTAAGGTAACGGGGTCAAAAAGCCATGCGGAATACGAAAAGCTAAACGCACTAGCAGGGCAGTATCAAGGAAAGCTAATGGACCTGATGCGCAAAACGCAAGACAAATCTATTTCCGAAGAAGCAAAACAAGCGCTTCAAGCAGAAATAAAAGCGCAGCAGCAAGAGCTTAAAGAAAATGTATATGGCAAATATATTGCAGAAAACCCAACATCGCCGATGCTCTTCTACGCTTTGCAACGCTACGGTGGTGGATCGCGGGAGGACATGTTGAAAGTATTGGAAATGTACAAAGATCTTCCTGCAGAGCAGCGGGATGCGCCAGAAGGAATAGCTTTTGCTAAGCGTCTTCAAGGACAATTAGAAATAGCTATCGGCGGTATGGCTCCAGACTTTGCACAGCACACACCAACGGGCGAGCTTGTAGCCCTATCTTCTACCCGTGGCAAATACGTTCTGTTAGATTTCTGGGCAAGTTGGTGCGGTCCCTGCCGTAAAGAAAATCCACATGTAGTGAGTGCCTTCCAAAAATATAAAGACAAAGGATTTACAGTATTCGGCGTATCGTTAGATAAAGAAAATGCAAAAGCAAACTGGATCAAAGCCATCGAAGACGACGGTTTAGGTGGATGGACCAATGTCTCCGATCTTAAATTTTGGAGCAATGAAGCTGCACTGAAATACGGCGTAAGCGGTATCCCTCAAAACTATCTGATCGATCCAAGCGGTAAGATCATCGCCAAAAATTTACGTGGAGAAGCTCTTCATGAGATGTTAGAAAAGCTTTTAAACAATTAAAAAAAGAACCCCGCTGCTCGGAAAATCTTGAGCAGCGGGGTTTTTCTTATACTCGATTATTAAGTTCCGCCTATCCCTATAAAAGCATACGGCAGATAGCAAAAAAATGCTTTTCCTATCCGGAAAAGCACGTTGAAATTCTATTATTATCGCCTCTACCGAGGTAATACAGCACTTATCCTAACGCCTCGATTTCCGCTATAGAAAGACCAGTCGTCTCGACGATAATGGAAATATCCACATTCAATTTTTTCAGTCCAAATGCCACTGCGCGCTTTGCTTCCTCAAGCTGCTTCTTCTGTTCCTCTTCTTGATATTGGCAAACCGCCTCCTGATCCAATTTTCGTTTTAAACTTACATCGTACATTGTACGTTCCTCGTTATTTAATTTAGAGTACTCAGCTATTTTAAATAACTTTTCAAAGACGGGCTTTCTCAAAAACAGTGGCAACTTCTCTAATCCCGAAAGATTCCGCAAGACGTATAGCCAACGATCAAGATCGCTCTCCAACTCATGTTCATCTTTTGTAAAGTAACGCAACTGTACGTAAATAAATCCCAAATCTTCGTAAAAAACTTCACCTGTATCCCTGTTGCACAGACTGATATCATGCAGAACTTCATTTGCTTCGTCAGCATCTGGAAGCACAAAACTATCCATAATGACAACAACATATACTTCTGTGATCTCGTAGTTCCAGGCTTTCCGATTCCCTTTTGGGGCCTGATCAGCAATAATTTTGCGGCCGTAATACAACATGTGCCGTTCGAGGTTTACCTGGGCAGTAAGTTGCACTTCAATGATAAATTTTGCACCGTCCTCCGTCGTACACATCAAGTCGAAAATGACTGTGCCGATCTCCACGCCCTCGCCAACATGTTCGATTTTTTCGTAGACCAAATCCACGATGTTCTTTCGTCCGCGAAAGATTCCGTTCAGCAACGAGATCAATAAATCTTTGTTAACTTCCGATCCAAAAATAATTTTGAATCCATAATCCGTTATCGGATCAATGTAAATTGGTGTAAGCATAGCTTATTATAAATGGTTATGCGACAAAAGTAATAAAAATAGATTTCAAAAACTAATATTTTTAGTTTTTATTTTTTTCTCAACCGTCAGTTTATTTCTATAAAATGTCCATCATTGCAAACCAAATGTAACCCTATCCGCTCATCACTTCTATAAGCAAGATTGAAAACAAAAAAAATTATTGGAGAACTTTTACGATTGAGCACCGTTCTTTTAATACAACGGACGATAGAAGTCCGGTAATTAAAAACAAAATTTATGGGACAAGTAACAGTATTAAAAGATTTAATTGAGATCAACAATGATCGTGTAGCAGGTTTCGAAAAAGTAACCAGCGATATCAAAGATGAAAATATCGATCTAAAAGAAGTGTTCTTACATTATGCCGATCAAAGTAGACGTTTTGCGCAAGAGCTAAGTGCTGAGGTAGGTCGTCTTGGCGAAGAAGTAGATACCGATACAAGCGCTGCAGGATCGTTGCACCGCATCTGGATCGATGTCAAATCATTGTTCACGGGCGGCGACCGTGAGAGTATTTTAAATGAAGCCGAACGCGGTGAAGATGCGATCAAAGCAGCGTATGAAAAAGCTTTGGAGAGCACGGAGCTGAGCCCGATCATCAGAGAGCTGATCGTGAAGCAATCGCAAGATATCTATGAAGGACACGACACCATCAAAGCGTTGCGTGACCTTGCAAAATAACGTTTTGTCACAACCATTATCAAGAGTGTGGAACGTGAGTAGGATGCGTGTTTGTAGGTTAACCCCTGCAAACACGTTTTTTTATTACAACGATTTTTCCATTCGCAGAAATACCACTTCACCAACTAGCTGTAGTAAAAATGCATGATTATCCATGCCAGTATCGTAAGTGATAAGACCAATAGCGATTCCTTCCTTCCATATTCCTTCGGTATCCAATAATTCGCAGCAATGTTCAGTAAAACGATAATTATGATCAGTACCAGATTTTCATAAAAATGGTCGGGCGATGAACCAAAACCTAACAGGAACGCTAAAAACACATATAGAAAACGACAGGCCAACAATATCGTCAGATAAATAAAAAATCGGGCGTAAAATGAAGTTATCATACGAATTGATGGTTACATAACGGCCTGTATTCATAATTTAAGGCACAATCTAAATTTAGGAAATAAAATCGAAGAAATAACATCCACTTCAGCAAATATATTCCTGAGGTTTTCTTAAATTTACCTATCTTATTTCAATCTTCCTGATTAACGAGCCAAAGGAAACAGACATTCCGCCAAATAGCGTATATGATGTTAACTAACTATATCCAGAAACGGGAAGACTTATAGCAAACAAGAACAACATAACTTATGAAAACACGATTAACATTACTCTTTCTGATCGCAACGATTGGCTTAGCTTTTGGACAGGAAACCGTCGAAACAACCACTCAAACCATCTATAAGTCAGGTATCGGACTCGGCTCCGTCATCGCTGTCGTGGCATCTTGGGACCGCAATAGATCAATCTTTTGGGCCATCCTCCATGGTATATTCGGTTGGTTGTACGTTATCTATTTTGCATTCACCAGATAGTTACGCATAAATCAAACCTTAAAACGGCTTTATTAAATGATGAAGAATGCAGTCTCTATAGCAACAGCAGATCTACCATTCGTAAACACTGTACCTGAAATCATAAAAGTAGAATATGATATGGTCACACTATCCGTAGATGTACTTTTTCATGAGCAAAACGAAGCTACAGTTAATCTTAAATTCGATAAAATTGTTGGTTTTAGAGTACTCGACGAAGGAAATTTATTAGAATTCTGGAATAAACAAAGGGCTAAGGGATGGCTATGGGAAGTCGTAGAAAACGGATGGTTTGATTTGGAGAAGAAACGTGAAGGATTTATCCTAGGTTATTATGACGATCACAACACAAAAGAATATATCATATTAGGTATAGACGATTGTGTTAGTATCATAACCTATAGCAACCCTGTGATTTCCGGGATAAAAAACAAAGATGAAGATAAGCTCTATTAAGGATATTCAAACCCAAAATATATTTCTATCAATCTATTGTTTTTGAAAGTATACTTAGAAAAGTATAGAGAGAGGTATAAAAAACTAGAATTCAACAACATAAAAGTACTATTTGTATTTGATTTGTTTCCGGCGCGTGATAGTTTCTCTTGTATACTATAAAAAAGCAGGCAGAAACACTGCCTGCTTTTACCGTCATTTAACGTCGTCGTCGTTTTCCTTGCAGCAATCGGCTGACAAGGTAGCTAACAGTAGCTCCAACGATAGCCATCAGGATGGTATTTATAAGATTCGACCAATCGAAGCTGTTCCATAAGGAACACAGCGTTCCGCCGACGGTGCCGATCTGTACATTACTCAGCGGTTTCATCGGCTACTTCCTTTTCCGCGTCGCTCTGTTGATCTACCGAAGCCTTTGATTCTCCCGTTTCCGTTTCCGTTTCCTCCTGCTGCAGCACCGTTTCCACGATACCCAAACCTATAGCAATATATTTCAAGACGTTCAATGCCTTTCCAGGCAATTGAACCGGAGCCAGCAATACAACCTGTATCA